>NZ_CANNCR010000046.1 GCF_947503125.1 uncultured Metabacillus sp. | reverse complement strand
AAGGTAAAGAACACCTTCTATTCCTGTTCGCCTTATGCTTGTCGCCGATAGGCAGGCGCCTTGCGCTTTTTTTATTAAATGACACTTGATAATACACGCTCATTGTTTTGTGATACGAGATTTTCTCCAACTAAGCTAATCCCGTTTGCAGCATTATTAGCTGCTACGGTAACTTCATCTCCTATATGTATACCTGTACAAACGACAACTTTTTCAATATGTGCATTTTTTCCGATAACTGCATTTTGTAAGATAACAGAATTCTTGATGATAGCACCTTTCGCTACCTTTACACCACTAAATAGAACAGAGTTTTCAACTGTTCCATAGATTTCGCAGCCTTCACTAATAAGCGATTGTGATACTTTAGCAGCAGCATCAAGATATTGAGGGGGATGAGTTTGTTCAACCGTGTAAATTTTCCAATCCTTGTCATGCAGGAGTATATTTGTTTCTTTTTTTAGCAAATCCATATTTGCTTCCCAAAAACTATCAATGGTTCCGACATCTTTCAATACCCGTTAAATGTATAGGCTACAAGCTTAAGGTTATTTCGAAGCATTGCCGGGATGATATCCTTCCCAAAATCCTTAGAGGAAAATGGATTTCTTTCTTCTTGCTCTAAATAATATTTTAATGTCTTCCATTTAAAAATATAGACTCCCATTGAAGCTAAATTTGATGATGGATTTTTAGGTTTTTCTTCAAAATCGAGAATTCTTCCTGTCTTTGCTTCCGTTTTCATCACACCAAATCTGCTTGCTTCGTTCCATGGGACTTCAATGACTGATATTGTGGCATCTGCTGAAGAGGTGATATGTTCCCTTAGCATTTTGCTGTAATCCATTTTATAGATATGATCGCCTGATATAACAAGGATATGCTCTGGGTCATATTGTTCAATGATGTGTCGATTTTGATAAATGGCATGTGCTGTTCCTTCATACCATCTTTCACCTTTTTCACACTGATATGGAGGGAGAATGCTTAAACCACTGTCTCTTCGGCTTAAGTCCCATTCCTTGCCATCGCCAATATAGCTTTGTAGAACATGAGGGTGATACTGCGTTAAAACACCGACTGTATCAATACCTGAATTTCTGCAATTGCTTAAGGTAAAATCAATGATTCGATATTTACCACCAAAGTGAACTGCAGGCTTTGCTAAATTTTCTGTAAGGTTTTTTAATCTAGTTCCTCTTCCACCAGCTAAAAGCATGGCAATACATTGTTTCTTCAAAATTGTTCCTCCTGATATCATTTTCTTTTTTAAAATAAATGATTCCTTTTCTACTTATGCTTTGTAACCCAGGAATAGAAGGAGTTATTTTTCTTCTCTTCCTGAGATCATGGTAATAAAAGGCTATTCTATTGATTTTAAGCTTTTATAAGCGGTCTTCCTCCCATAACTTATAAAAGTATTCAAGCTCTTCGTCATCGATAGAAACTTGATTATGTTCCTCATCATGTTTTATTAAATTAACAATGTTTTCCATTGGAATCCTCCTCTTAGTTGTCCTGATTAATAGGAATTAACAGGTTTTATGTTAACAAAATTCAAGTGTGAAAATAATCAAAATATTACGCCTATTTTAGATGAGTCTCGACAAAACAGAGGTAATCATTGGAAAATAGCATGTAATTTAATGGCGATCTTGTAGAATTTCACTTAAATTTTAATGAATTTGTCGAACTTTTTTTATGTTTTTTTAAAAATTTCATGTGTATAACCAATGAAGGACTGATTTACATCTGAAGTAATATCCAAAAAATTACATTCACCTTGTCCCCAGTTGCTGAATATACTGAAGAAAACAACTTAAGGTGATGCAAGTGAAGATCGTTAAACTTATCAAAGGCTGGTATCATGCTTATAAGGAAAAACATGTAGCACAGATGAAAGAACTTGGGAAATGTCCTGTTTGTCACGGAAGCGGATTTACGACAATACCAAGTCCATACACGGCGAATACATTTGATTGTCACACATGCAATGGAACAGGCTTATATTCCGAATGGGAGAAAAATAACGAATAAATTGATTATAAAAACTTCTGACATTAGTTAGAAGTTTTTAGTTTTTTATGCATATTACTAGTTCTTCAGGGGAAGATAACAATGATTTACATAAACAATATGAAAGGGGCTTGATCATGAATAAAAAGTGGTTACTCATGCTTACAAGTATTTTATTAGCTGTAATCGTTTCAGTTGGCTGTAATGTCGACCCGGACCCAGCGCCTCCGGAAGATAACAATGGTGTCAATGAAAATGGGACAGACAATAATGACAACAACAATAACCTTGATGATGCAATCGAGGGTGAAGAAAATATTCCTGGTGTTGATCAAAATGATACGATGAATAAAGATGATGAAAATGATGCAGCTCCAGATCCTGAAGATCCAGTAGAAGACGCGGAAGATCTTGGGGATCAAAATAACAAGGACGAATAATCAATTGTAAGAGGCTGTCTCAAAAGGGTTTAACCCTTTCGAGACAGCCTGTTTTATTTTAAATCATTTATTTCATCATCTAGTAAAGGGTGAAATTGATATTTCTTTAAATCAACAATATGATTATGTTTAAACATAACTCCTTCATCCTCAAGAAATTCCTTTTGCGATAAAAACATTTCCTCGTCATGGAAGGCAATTTCCCCTTTAGCATTGATGACTCTATGCCATGGAAGCTGATATTTGGCACTCATGGAATGAAGGATTCTCACCACTTGTCTTGCACCTCTTGGACTGTCGGCTAAACTGGCAATTTGTCCATATGTCATCACTTTTCCTGGAGGAATCTTTTGAATAATCTTAATGACTCTTTCTGTAAAGGAAAGCATGGCGATAACCTCTTTCTATCAATCACATTTTCATGTCTTTAACCACTAGGGTAACATAGAATGGTTATTTGTAAAAAATTCTTTACTTTTTTCTTTTAACTTTCATGTATACTATTATTCTGCATGAAAAAATACATAGAAAAAAGGTGGTTGTCATGAACGGAACTGCACATGCAACAATTGGAGCTGGTGTTGGGTTTATCACTGCTCAATCGGTACAGGCTGATCCAGGTGGAATGCTGCTATTAATTGGCATCGGCACTGTGGCAGGGTTAATGCCCGATTTAGATATAGATGGAAAATTAAGCAATAAAATTACATTTTCTCATACCTTAATTCGCTCTATTGCACAATTTATCGGCTTGTTGATGATCGGTTATATTCTTCTTGAAGAAACAGGGACAAATAAGTGGCTGGGGATATGTATTGGAGCTGCTATTATGATTATTTCTTCTTTTATTAAGCAGCGGCATATGCTGACAGTTACAGGAATAGGTGTTCTGGGAGGGGGATTGCTATTACAAGAAATGTGGTTAAGCCTTTTAGGAATCTTTGTGATCTTCGCTTCTTTTGTTCCACATCGCAGCTATACTCACTCGCTTTTAGGAATTGGTTATGTTGGCATTATTGCTTATTACTTAGAGGTTTCACTTGAAAGCCAAGGTGTTTTTCTAGCATGTCTTTTAGGCTATATCAGTCATTTACTTGCTGATTTGAAAATACTTCCATTTAACAAGCGCGGCGTGAAATTTTTCTTGCCTTTTTCTTCGAAGGAATTTTAAAGAATATTGATTAAACTAAAAGGGTCTGACCCTCATGCAATCTAATCACAAATGTTTGAGGTGTCTGACCCTTATATTTTAGAGTATTAATTTAAAATTTTCACTTCTACTTGTTTTCGGCCCCATTCTTTTGCTTCTGCTTTTGAAGGGATAAAGACATCAATTCTGTTGCCCTTTATTGCACCGCCAATATCTCCTGCAATCGCTGTGCCATATCCTTCTACATGAACTTTTGTACCTAGTGGAATGACGTCTGGATCAACAGCAATAACCTTTTGATCTGGATTTGCATTTAAGTCGATACCGGTACTTGTAATTCCAGAACATCCTTCACAGTTTGCCGTATAAGCAGTTGCTGTGACCGTTAACTCTTTTTCAACTGATGGTTTAGCTTGTTTTACTGGAGCTTTTTCGAGCTTAGAAGCAACTTTTTTTTCTGTTGGTTTTGCATTAGTTGTTGCTGCTTTTACATTAGCAGCATCCACACCATCAAGAATTAATTCGTCACCCGGGTGGATGATATGTGAATCTATATCATTAAGGTCTTTTAACTTATCAACAGTTAAGTTATTCTCCTGGGCAATCTCCCAAAGAGAATCTCCTTTCACAATTTCATAATACTCTGGAAGCTCTAATGTATCATTAGGGTGAATAATATCCCCAGTTAAATCGTTCCATTCCTTTAGATCATCAACAGACACCTCTTTTTGCTTCGCGATTTCGGAAAGAGTGTCTCCCTCTTTTACTTTTATTTCTTCAGCAGATGCGTTTACGGCAAATCCTGCTGAAAATAGAGCCGTTGTGATTAAGGATACAATGCCTTTTTTCATGTTATATGTCCTCCTTGTTAGCTGACTTTATGCTAATCAATGAGTCCTATCTTAACATGAAAAGCTGCTTTAAAAAGGACAAGCACCTAACAGTTACATTACGTTATTACAATTATGTAATAGAAACGTTACAAACTCAACCATTAATAACCAATCGATCCAATAGAAGCTAAATTATAGGATTTATATCCACAATAAGTCAATTTTACCATCAGCTGTTTTAATGAAAAATTGATTTGCAAATAGGAAATTTTTTAAAGCTGATTAGTTCATTAGAAATTTGTATATTAAAAATCCCATTTCAATATGTGATGATTTACCTTATTTATCCAATAGTGATCTGGCTAAACACCTATATATCATTAATAAAAATATGGTCTTTTTATCCCGGAAGGTATGCAGTTATGCGTTAAAGTAGTATGGTGGTAAGTTGTAAATGAAAATAAGAGCTTCATCCTACTTTTTTTCACAATAACAATAATTTGCTGTAACTAAAACTACATATTGGATCAATATTTCTTAACTAAAATGAATTTGTACTCATTCAATTTAGATAGGAGATGTAAAACATGAACAGAAAATTATTAGCAGGTGCTTCGATTGCATTTACGTTATTATTTAGTCCGTTGCACCAATCATTTGCAAACGATTCAACAGGGGATGCAAAAAAGGTTGATAATGTAGCACACCGCGGTGCCTCAGCATATGCGCCGGAAAACACAATTGCTGCGTTTGATAAAGCAGTAGAAATGAAAGCCGATTACATCGAAATTGACGTTCAACGGAGCAAGGATGGCGAATTGGTGCTTATCCATGATACGACTGTCGATCGCACAACTGATGGTACAGGAAAAGTAGGTGATTTAACATTTGAGCAGCTGAGAAGCCTTGATGCGGGAAGCTGGAAGGGTGAGGAATTTACTGGTGAAAAAATCCCGACATTTGCTGAAATTCTTGATCGCTATCATGGTAAGATCGGCATTTTAATCGAGTTAAAGGCTCCAGAGCTTTACCCGGGAATTGAAGCGAGTGTCGCTCAGGAATTAAAAGAACGAAATCTAGATAAACCGCAAAATGAAAAAATTATTATTCAATCGTTTAACTTTGAATCAATGAAACTTACGAATAAACTACTGCCTAAAGTTCCGATCGGTGTTTTAACATCTTCAAAATTGCATACAACTAAGGAAGCATTAGAGGAGTTTTCTACCTATGCTGATTACTTTAATCCACACTATGGAATTGTGACAAAAGATTTAGTTAATCAAGTACACTCACTTGGAATGAAAATTTCATCTTGGACTGTTCGAAACCAAGAGGCAGCTGATTTCCTTTTTGAAATGGGAGTAGACGCTATTATTACCGATTATCCTGATTATGTTGATCCTAGAAAATAACACTTAAAGTGAGGTAGAGAGACTGGCTTCAATTGTGAGCTGGTCTCTCTTTTCATGTATGTAAGCTTTGTTATGTTATTCCAGGGTTAAAGGGGGGATAAACAATGATTCTTTTCTTACCTTCAACCATTTGAACTTAAATGACTATACACTTTGAAAAAAGGTGTTAAAGTTTTCTGAATATTTCGTTTAAACACTTGATAGATACATAGTGTGTGGTATATGATATGTAAATGATGATATGGCAGGATTACGTGTTTCTGTATTATAAATAGTTAGAATTTTTTGAACTCATATGTTTCGAATCATGTTATTACTTAGATAAAGAGGAAGGGATTTTCTTATGGAATACTCATTTTCTGAACAAACGAAGAATTATAAATCATCAGCAGTTAGGGATATTCTGGCTGTTATTCAGCAAGGGAACGTTATTTCCTTTGCAGGCGGATTGCCATCTGAAGATTTATTTCCATTAGCTGATGTTCAAATCGCTTATGATAAGGTATTTGCCTCAGGAACATCAAGTTTGCAGTATGGTTTAACAGAAGGATTTAAACCGCTTAGAGAGGCGATTCAAGCAAGGATGGCTGGAAAAGGAATGAATACGGATCTTGAAAACATGCTGATCACGACTGGATCACAACAAGCAATTGATTTATTTTCAAGGGTTATCTTATCCATAGGGGATGTTGTCTTAACGGAAGATCCTACTTATTTATCAGCCCTGCAGGTTTTTCGCTCCTATGGGGCTAAGGTAGTGGCAGTAACTAGTGATGAACATGGAATGGAGTATGATGATTTAGAAGCGAAGATTAAAGCCTACCATCCAAAATTTATTTATATTATTCCGACCTTCTCTAATCCTGACGGAAAGGTTTGGAGTACAGAACGGAGGAAGCAGCTTTTGAACCTCTGTTATGAATACGGGGTACTTGTTCTTGAGGACGATCCTTATGGTGATATCCAATTTCATGAAGGTGAAGAATATCCTTCTGTCGCATCATTTGATCATGAGCAAAGCCATGTGGTTTACACAAGCACATTTTCCAAATCGGTTGTTCCTGCTTTACGTACAGGTTGGGTTACAGGTCCTTCTCCGATTATTAAAATGATGACACAAGCAAAACAAATGGCAGACCTGCACTCAAGTTCACTTGATCAGCAAGCATTATACTACTTATTACGTGATTTTAACTTGGAAGGTCATATTCAAACATTGAGAACGGAATATTACAATCGAATGATCATTATGAAGGATTATTTGAATAAATTGGAGCCAGGTATTTTTACATGGAAAGAGCCTAAGGGTGGAATGTTTTTATGGGTAGAGGGGCAGGAGCATTTAAATACACCAACCTTGCTCAAAATTGCAGTGGAAAAAGGTGTTGCTTTTGTACCTGGGGCTCCATTCTATGTAGACCAGCCTAAGTACAATACGTTCCGATTAAACTTTAGTCATTCTACCCCTGAAAAGATAAAATTGGGCATGGATCGGTTAGTTGATGTATTGTTAAGTCCAATAACAGTTTAAAACTAGATGAAAAAATGAGGAATCATTTATGCGATTCCTCATTTTTTTCATCTTTCATTACTCTTGAGATGAAAGTTCAATTTTTATTAATTTATCATCATCTTCCTGAGGGTTGCCCCGGCCATCACGATTACTCGTTATCGAATATAAATGAGTGTCCTCAACATATACATCGCGCATTCTTCCGCTCTTATCATGTAAAATGCTGACTGATTTATTCGTAAGATCAAGCTTGCGAATTTTCGAATCTCTTAAGGTTGCGATATAAAGTTTCCCATCATGATAGTCAATTCCAGATGGTGCCCATGTAATGTTTCCAGTATGATAAATCGGTTTCACCATGCCAGGTGCCTCTTCGTCGCCTTGAATTACAGGCCAGCCATAGTTGCTGCCAGGTTTAATAAGGTTAATTTCATCATGGGCGCTTTGACCATGTTCAGAGCTATATAAATTTCCCTCGTTATCCCAAGCGAGACCTTGTGGATTTCGGTGCCCATATGAGTATATATAAGAGTTTTGAATCGGATTATCTTCGGGTACTGTCCCATCTAGATTCATGCGAAGGATTTTTCCTGCTAAACTGTTTTTATTTTGTGAGAGCTCTGGTTCACCGGAATCTCCAGTTGTCACATAAAGCATACCATCTGGGCCAATCCTCATTCTCCCGCCATTATGAATACGTCCGCCAGGGATCAATTCCAATAGTGTCTTTATTTCCGTCCACGTATCTTCATTCTTTTGAAGAACCACAACACGATTTTTCATCTGTCCAGCTTGTGTATATGTATGGTAAGCAAAAGCTTGCTGGGTTGTTTCAAAATCAGGGGCCAGCACAAAGCCGAGAAGTCCGCCTTCACCTTCATGAAGGACTGCTTTTGTGAGCGTTAGCTTCTGTGGGGTAACATTTCCTGTCTCTTGATTGATTGCGATTAATTTGCCTTCTCGTTGAGTTATGTAGAACATGTCATCCTGTTTTGCGATTGTCCAAGGGATCGTTAAATTTGTTGCGATGATTTCTGTGGAAGCTGCAACGGCTTCTTCAACCTCTTGATTTACTTTTTGCTCTTGTTCTGTCTTTTTTTGAGTGTTGTCTAATGAACAGCCAGTAATCAATAGCAATGGTATAAGCAAAATGCACATTTTATACATTGTTTCTCTCCCTATCAATGGAAATGATTTGTATTCATAGTAACAAGTATGGGAGAGAGAATCAAAAAATAAACCAATAAATCAATAAGAATTAAGCTTCATTCTCCTCAGTTTCGCTCACTTTTTCAATCTTTTCAACAAACATTTGATAGACCTTCCGTTTTTCTTCTAATTCCTTTATATATTGTTTCAGTTCTTCATATTTTTCTACAAAAGGAATTTGATAGGCCGTTTTAATATTATTAATAATTTCATCATTAATAGTGGATTGAATGACTTGTTTGGTGATCCCGGACTTATAGGAGTAGAGCTGAAGGTCACATTTAATCTTTTCGTATTCCTCATCAATTTCACGTTTTTGCTGCAGCATTTCTTCCTTCCATTCTAACAAAGCATCTTTAACATATGAATTCAATTGTACCTCTCCTTAGCAGCTTATTCGTTTTGTACTATAGTCGATGACTATCTATATCTAATACACTATTTATAAAAAACATCTTATTTTATGGGGGTTAAAAGGTAACATAAAGTATTACAATTTAAGACTGTGAAAAAACAAATATGAATAAATACCTAATCTACTTTTTTAATATAGGAATTAAGTAAGTGGTAGCTAATCGTGAAGCAGCCAATATGCGGTATAATTGTATGAAAATTGATAATATTAATGCTGAAATCTTTTGGACATGGTACAATGAAATTGACATATATTCCATAATTATCCTTATAGTACCTAAAGGATATTGTTTGTTTCATATTTACTAGCCTTACCAGTCAACCCATTACTGTGTAGGGCTATTTTTGTAATGAGGAGGTGATAATTGTGTTGGAGTGGTTAGAGCTTCTTATCAAATTGTTAGTTGCTGCTGCCACACTTTTCTCTTCCATCACACTAGGATTAAAAAATATCGATGATTTAAGAAGAAAATCAAAAAAGAAAAGACGATGCCCCTAAGGGAATCGTCAAAAGAATGTGCTACGAGTAAATTATAATACAAAACTAAACAAAATATGAGGGAAAATTTAAAAAAATTGCAATTTTTTATCATGGTACTTAAGGATATATGGAATTATGTCACTTTTTAAATAAACTTTTTAGGAGGGATCACATGAGTAAAGTAGGTTTAATTCCTTTTACCATTCAAACAATCGTAAAAGACACAAATGTTATTCCACCGGGTATTGAGTTAATCGGTGCTCCTGCTGCTTGGGAGCACGGATTTAAAGGAGATGGCATTGTCATAGCAGTTCTTGATACAGGTTGTGATTCTAACCATGCAGAGCTAAAAAATCAAATCATTGATGGCTATAATTTTACGACAGACGATCATGGGGATCCAAAAAAGTTTATTGATTATAACGGACATGGTACACATGTTTGTGGAACCATTTGTGCTGAAGAAAATGACGAGGGGGTTATCGGAGTAGCACCAAACGCAAAGGTTCTTGTTTTGAAAGTGTTGGCGGGCCAAGGTTACGGTGATACAAAATGGGTGATAGAAGGGATCCGCTATGCGACAAATTGGAGAGGGCCTAATGGTGAACGTGTCCGCGTCATCTCAATGTCTTTAGGAGGCAAAGACAATAACCCTGATCTCCATCAAGCAATCAAAGAAGCGGTCGATCAGCATATTCTCGTTGTTTGTGCAGCAGGAAATGATGGTGATGGGAAAAATGAGACAGATGAACACGCCTACCCAGGTGCATATCCTGAAGTCGTCCAAGTTGGGGCGGTAAATTTGCAAAAGGAGATTTCCGAATTTAGCAATACCAACAAAGAAATCGATCTTGTTGCACCTGGGGAAGACATACTCTCAACCTATTTGAATAATAAGTTTGCTGTCTTATCCGGAACCTCTATGGCAACTCCTCATGTTTCAGCAGCTGCAGCGCTTATTATTCAACAATGCGAAAAAGAGTTTGAGAGACTGCTGACAGAGCCTGAAATTTATGCACAGCTTATTAAAAGAACCGTTTCATTGGAATATAGCCGGCGTTTTCAAGGTAATGGGATTTTGAATTTAGCATCTGGTATCATCTCCCCAACACAGAATCATCACACAGCTGCCGCTAACTAACACTCACAGTATGGGAGATTAACATAATGACAATAACACTCTCCCTTTCATAAAAGATATACCTAACTAATTGTTAAAAATAACATGTTGCTTTTTCCAAATAAAGTAGCGAGGCTGTCGCAAACGGGTTTGTTCCTGTTTTGAGACTGCCTTTTTCTTTTTAATTAAATAAAGAACGACAATCCATTTAGAGCCGTTCTGCTTACTCTAACAAATATATGAAGATCAGGCTTACTCATGTATAAAATGAACAAAACCTACAAAAAAAATTTAACAAACAATAATTTGGAAACGGTTACAGATCTTTCTCGCTCAATTAAAATGAAACTACTAAATTGAAAACGATTGAATATTTGCCATTTAGTATGGAGTGAAAGCGAGGGGGAAATTAAAATGTTAGCCATTTTAGGATTTTTAATGATCGGTGTATTTATGTTTTTAATTATTACGAAGCGCATGTCTGCAATAGTTGCGTTAATTATTATTCCAATCTTGTTCGCCTTAGCGGGAGGTTTTGGGAATGGAATAGGTGAAATGATGCTTGAAGGGGTCAAACAAGTTGCGCCGACGGGTGTCATGTTAATGTTTGCTATTCTATATTTTGGAATTATGATTGATGCCGGTTTGTTTGATCCGCTTGTTTCAAATATTTTAAGGATTGTTAAGGGAGATCCGTTAAAAATTGTAGTAGGGACAGCTGTTCTTTCCATGTTGGTTGCGCTGGATGGTGATGGGACAACAACCTATATGATTACTGTATCAGCCATGCTTCCGCTTTATAAACGTATTGGAATGAACCCGCTTATCTTAACATGTATTGCGATGCTTTCCTTTGGTTTTATGAATATGACACCTTGGGGCGGTCCTACAGCAAGAGCTGTTAGTGCGCTGCAGCTTGATATAGCTGATGTATTTACTCCGCTTATCCCTGTAATGCTTGGCGGAGCTTTATGGACTCTATTTACCGCGTTCATCCTGGGACGGAAGGAACGTAAAAGATTAGGCATTGCAAAGATCCATTATTCAAATTATGAAACTCTTGCTTTAAGCGAACACAGTGCTGCATTAGAATATGAGGACTACAAGCGGCCCAAATTGTTATGGATTAATTTACTCCTAACGGTTACATTGCTTGTTTGTTTAATATTATCTGTATTACCACTGCCTATTTTATTTATGATAGCGTTTGTTGTTGCCCTTATGATTAATTACCCAAAATTAGATGACCAGAAAGAGAGAATAACTAATCATGCCGGAAATGTTTTGGCTGTTGTCGGGTTAGTGTTCGCTTCAGGGATCTTTACAGGCATCTTATCTGGAACGGAAATGGTTGACGCTATGGCGAACAGTTTAGTTGCCGTTATTCCAGAATCATGGGGTTCGAATTTTGCGCTCATTACAGCAGTTACAAGTATTCCATTTACGTATTTTATGGCAAATGACCCTTATTATTTCGGCGTTTTGCCGATTTTGGCAAAAACAGCTGCGGCTTATGGGGTAGACCCGGTCGAAATTGCTCGTGCATCGATATTAGGGCAGCCGGTTCATGCTATGAGTCCTTTAATGGCCTCTGCCTATTTACTTGTTGGGATGGCAGGTGTTGAATTTGGCGATCATCAAAAATTTATCTTTAAATGGGCGTTAGGATCATGTTTTGTCATGATTGCACTAGCACTACTTATCGGAGTGATTACTTTATAAGAAACTAGAAGAGACTATCAAAAGGGTCAGTGCCTTTTAAGATAGTCTTCTTTTGTTTCAAAGATATGATTAATCTTTTTAGAAAAGAGCTTTATATTTTCAATGTTTTCTAAGACTTCAGTCATTAGAAAACGTGCCTTATTGCCAAGTCCTAATGGCGAAAGCCTTAGTTTTTCTTATACTATCATCCATAAAATCTTATACATTCTAGTGTATGAAAAAAGATATGATGCTTTGTAATGAGAGATGAATGATTCTTTCTTTCTATTTGAATTACAGCCATAATTTGGTATACATAGAGTAGGTCAGAAAAAAATTCCATCTGCTAGGAGGAGAAGAATGAAAAAAACACCGTTACAAATGAAATTGGTTCCTTATACGATCAATTCGATCATTGATCAGGCGAACGAAACTCCAAAGGGTGTTAGTTTAATACAGGCACCTGTGATTTGGGAAGAAAGCAACCAAGGTGAAGACATTGTCATAGCTGTTATTGATACTGGTGTTAACATTGATCATCCAGATCTTAAAGATCAGATTATTGGTGGACGAAATTTTACAACTGACTATAATGGTGACCCCGACGCATTTGAGGATAATAATGGGCATGGTACTCACGTATCTGGTACCATTGCCGCTAGTTTGAATAAAAATGGCGTTGTTGGCGTTGCACCAAAAGCGAAACTGTTATGTTTAAAGGTATTAACAGGAGAAGGCTCTGGTAATTATGATTGGATTATAGATGCGATAAACTATGCGGTTGATTGGCGTGGTCCGCAAAATCAACGAGTTCGGGTCATTTCAATGTCACTTGGCGGTCCAGAGGATGTGCCTGAATTGCATAAAGCGATACAAAATGCGGTTAATAAGGATGTATCGGTCGTTGTTGCCGCTGGAAATGAAGGGGACGACAGAGAGGATACCTTTGAATATTCTTATCCTGGAAGCTATAACGAGGTTATACAAGTAGGAGCAGTGAGCAATGATTTAACCCTTGCTCCATTTACAAATACGAATACGGAAGTAGACCTTGTTGCTCCCGGTGTCGAAGTCGTATCGGCTTATCTGGATCATAAATATGCAGCACTTTCCGGAACTTCGATGGCAACTCCTCATGTAGCCGGTGCAATAGCTTTGCTTATTAATTTATGTGAAAAACAGTTTGATCGCTCTCTCATTGAAGCGGAAATCTATGCACAGCTCATAAGACGCACATTACCATTGGGAAATCGGAAAAGCTCTGAAGGAAATGGGTTCCTCTTGCTTAATTTAGTAGAAAAAATCTATGAGATTATCAATGTTGCCCGATTTCATGTAACGGATAATCAGAATTAATTTTGTAAGATTAAGTAAATCATCGCCTTAGCAATAATGAACTAGAGAGGTGAGTGAGTTGGAGAAGAGTAGAATCGGAGCTATAAATGAAACTTCAGATGTAAAAGCGGCATTAATTACATTGGAGCAAAATATAGAGCGAATTAAGAATGAGCGAGAATATTATGATCAAGAGAAGGATTTGAATACAATCAATGCGTATTACCAAGACATTAATTTCCAGGCAGAGGATCTGTATTCTCAATTAAATCGTTTAGTAACCAATACACATGAAAATAAGCTTCCGTATAATTCCGAGACAAGAAACCATCTTTATTCATGGGTTGATCTTCAAGAAGACGGAAAGTTGAAGAGCATTTATTCAGGTGAGAAGAAAGATCCTGAACAAGTGATCAAAGAGGATTATGAAGCAGAACGGAAAAGAAATAAAGCTTTTCAAAATTTAATGATGGTTAAAACGGAGAACGACAAAACGATTCTGGAAAAAATCGCCTTGATTGAAAGTGAAAATATGTACAATTGTGAGCATGTCGTTCCACAATCATGGTTTGAGAAGGATAACCCAATGAGAGGCGACTTGCATCATTTATTCACCTGTGAAATTAAATGCAATTCAACAAGATCGAATTTACCTTACTTTGACTTCACTGATTATAACCCGGAAATGCAAATAAGAGCGATCAAAACAAATTGCG
Source organism: uncultured Metabacillus sp. (assembly GCF_947503125.1). Classification (GTDB taxonomy): domain Bacteria; phylum Bacillota; class Bacilli; order Bacillales; family Bacillaceae; genus Metabacillus. The sequence continues at coordinate 19,284 of NZ_CANNCR010000046.1, read as the reverse complement.
GAAAATATGAGGGAAATAAATTTGAGCCGGAAAGCGGCAAAGGCGAGGTTGCCCGTGCCACCTTATATTTTCTATTAAGATACCCAGGAGAAATTAGCCAATATCGCAATGAAGACATCGAAATGCTGGTGAAATGGCATCAAGATGACCCGGTCACAATCTATGAAAAACACCGAAATATGGCAATTTATGAAATTCAAAAAAATAGAAATCCATTAATCGATTTCCCGCAATACGCAGAAAAAATCGAGTTTACCTTAGGTTTAACAAGATAATTCGTTTTATTGTGATGAACCCCTTTAGGGGAAGAAATAAAGAAGTTGTTTCAAGAGGGGGCTAACCCTTCCTGAGACAGCTTCTTTTTATATTACTTATTAATGGTAATTAGGCTGCTGAATACATATGCAACTGTATTTTATATCCGAGTATGAGTAATGTTTGCCTAATTGGTTACATAAACCAGTGCCAAAAGGTTGCATTTATTTAATATTTTTGTTTTAATTAGATGTTACTTTTTATACAAAAGATCTCCTATCGTAAAAAAGTAACAAGCAAGTAAACATCTCTGTACGTTATATCTTGCAAATATAAATATAGAAGGTGGAATTTTTATGGAGAATAAAGAATATCGTGTTTTATTATATTATCACTATGTAACAATAGAAAACCCTGAAGAATATACACAACAGCATTTAGAATTTTGTAAAAGCATTGGCTTGAAAGGCAGAATTTTAATTGCCCATGAAGGGATTAATGGTACTGTATCTGGTACAGTTGAGCAAACGGATCAATATATGGCATATATGAAAGAGGATCCGCGCTTTAAAGATATGGTTTATAAAATAGATGCGGCAGATGGCCATGCCTTTAAAAAAATGCATGTGCGCCATCGACCAGAACTTGTTACGCTTCGATTAGAAGAAGATGTGAACCCGCTTGAGTTAACGGGCAAATATTATAGTCCAAAGGAATTTTATGAAGCAATGCAGCAGGAAGATACTGTGGTTATTGATGCCAGAAATGATTATGAATATGATTTAGGGCATTTCCGCAATGCGATTAAGCCGGATATTAAAACGTTCAAAGATCTGCCTGACTGGATTCGTGAGAACCGTGAACAATTTGAGGGGAAAAAGATTTTAACATACTGTACAGGCGGCGTACGTTGTGAAAAATTCTCCGGTTGGTTACGTAAAGAAGGCTTTGAAGATGTTGCCCAGCTTCATGGCGGGATCGTCACCTATGGGAAAGACCCGGAAGTGCAGGGTGAGCTTTGGGATGGACAGTGCTATGTATTTGACGAAAGAATAAGTGTACCTGTCAATCGGGTAAACCCTGTCGTTGTTGGAAAGGACTACTTTACAAACGAGCCTTGTGAACGTTATGTAAATTGTGCGAATCCTGAATGCAATAAACAAATCCTCTGCTCAGAAGAAAATGAGCATAAATATATGCGTGCTTGCAGCCATGAATGCCGGGTTCACCCAAGAAACAGATATGTAGCAGAACATGGTTTAACAGAAGAACAAGTGAAGGAAAGACTTTCAGTACTAGCTTAATTGATCAGCCATAAGATTGATTCACATGATCATCCTTGCTTCACATTTGGTTAAAAAGAGTCCACAAATAGGGCTCTTTTTTCTTTTGCTTTTCCTTCTGTAGATAATCATTTCGTTTTGAAGTTGCTCATTCCTTCAGATATCAGTTGAAAAGGCCCGCGTTTATCCTCTCCTAACGTTATGATTATAGCCGTTACATATCATTGTAAGCTAAGATTCTATTATATTCCTCGTCTTTTTTCTTTCTATAATGGCCGATCTTTGATGAAAAATAAATATCGCTTTATTTTTGTAAAAAGGTAAACAAAAATGTAAGCGCTATTAAAATAATAAATCTTTTAAGGAGTTGGATTGGAAAAAGGTTTTTCTAGTTCTTACCGCAGTCATTTTATGTTTTGGATTAGGTGAGTTTTCTTTCATTACTCAAAAAGGTGATGCTGCAGAAGGGGACAACAAAGTCTTAGCCTTTCCTGGTGCTGAAGGAGGTGGAATGTATACAAGCGGAGGACGCGGCTATGACGTCTATGAGGTGACAACCTTGGAGGATTATGGTGCTTCCGAAACGCCAATAAAAGGATCCTTAAGAGATGCAGTGAGTCAAGGAAATCGAACGATTGTGTTCAGAGTATCAGGGACGATCCATCTTAAGCAGCAATTAAAAATTGAACAAAAGAATCTTACAATAGCCGGGCAAACTGCACCTGGTGATGGCATTACTGTTGCCGATTTTGGCACTGATATCTCTGGTTCTGAAAACATTATCATTCGTTACATGAGATTTAGACCAGGCAGTGCCAATCTGGAAACAGAGCCTGATGCTTTTGGCGGCCGTGATGTCAAAAATGCCATGATTGATCATATCTCTACAAGCTGGTCTGTAGATGAGACGCTCTCTTTTTATCGAAATGAAAATACGACCTTACAGTGGAGTATTATTAGTGAGAGCCTGTATATTTCTGGACATGCAAAGGGAAGACATGGTTATGGCGGAATTTGGGGCGGTGAGAATGCGACCTTTGCTAATAATTTAATTGCCAGCCATACAGCCGTCTTCCTGCACTAGGCAACACAGGGAATAAACTATACCCTGTATCGGGTACCGATATGGTGAACAATGTGATCTATAATTGGGGCTTTAATTCAACATATGGTGGAAATGACCAAGAAAATAATATCATTAATAATTACTACAAGCCAGGTCCATCGACACATGAAAAGGTCATGAAGCGCATCGTCAGCCCTGGCCAAACTGGCAAACTATTTTAGCTCTAGGTGAACATGATCGTCCAGAGGAAATTGGTATCCCTTCCTTAAAGGGAACAACACTTCCTTACTGGTTGAAAATCACGAGAAAAGGAGATGTCCTAACTGGATATGACTCTGAAGACGGTGAAAATTGGATTGAGGTTGGAAGCAAAGAAATTAAGATGGGAGAAAAGGTATACATTGGTTTTGCTGTAGATGCTGCTAAAAATACAAGTGCCATTAATCATTATAATACAGCAGTTTTCTCTGCCATTTCTTTAATAGGAGATATACGTAAGTAAGAGTGAAGTGAGCTTACCATTATAATAAAGAGGAGCATTCGCAGGAGCGTTCGCTTCTCTTTTTAGTAGAGTTTCTTCATCATCTTAAAAGACAATATTGTCTGGGAAATATAATGGGTACGTTTGTCGTATATTGACAGGTAAAATAAGAGAGTCATATAATATTTTAGATGTAATCGTTTTAATAGGGGATGGGAAGGGTTGATTAGCAATGAAACATAAACCAAAGTATTTTTATCGTATTTTTTTACCTTTTGTTTTAGTAGGAACTCTTGCCATGATCTTATTTAATGGTTTTGCTTATCTTTTTACAAAATCTTCATTTGAAGAGAAAATCACCTTAGAAAAGCAGGAAAATGTGGTTCAAACAATGAATGCATTCGAGCAGAAATTACAAACATTAGATTATGCTCTTAATTCCTATGTCCATGATTCCGGATTCAGAAGGTCTATTAACGAGACGTTAACGGTCAAAAATTTTGACACGTATCAATCCATTGATAAACAACTAAACTATATCTCTTCCTTTGGACCTAGTCAGACAACAATCGATTTAGTGAGCTTAAAAGGGAATTGGGTCATCAACCAAAACGGATTAAAGGTACTTACTAAGTCGGAGAAGGAATACATCACATCACACTACTTGTCTCTCCAGCACCCCTCCACATGGTTAAAGGAAGAGAAGGTGAAAAATGAGATTAAGCTTGTGAAACAAACCCCCTATTATTCGTCAACTAAGAATGGGGTTCTCATTGTTCATATCCCATTAAAGGCATTAACAAGTCTCCTTTATAAACAAGCAGAATCTAGTCCAATTTATATTTACAGCCAAGATGGAACACTTATCTATCAAAGTGATTCAGAAGAAAAGGCGATCAATCAAAAAATCATTACTGACCTAACAAATGATCATCAAGGACAGACAAGTGTTATTCCAGTTGATATACAAGGACAGGAGCAATATAAAGTAGCCTTTGCAAAATCAGGATATAATGGATGGATTTACTTAACGAAAATAAATGATTCAGAGTTTTCCGAAGCGATGAAACCAACGATTATTGGCTCAGTACTAATGAGTATTTTTATGTTAATCGTGACCATAATTATTGCCTATGTCAGTTCAGATTATTTTTCGAAACCAATTCGTGAGCTGCAGAAATTCATTCCGAAAATGCAACGGAATGAGTATAAGGATGAATTTGAACTGATTGGCAAATCGATTCGTGAAGTTATGAATAAAAACCAATCACTCGAACATATTGTCACAAGTCAATATGAACAATTGAAGACGTTGTTTATGTTAAATCTGTTTCATGGGCGTATGAATGAGCAAGAAATTAACGAGCAATTGCAGGATTTTAAATATCCTCAAAAATGGCAGTACCTATATGTACTGGCCATTCAATTTGATCAATTAGAAAACAATAACTTTACGCGTAAAGATAAAGACGTGCTTTTGTTTTCTATTAACCAGATCGTGTCTGAAATTATTCATAAAGAAGAGCAATTAACTCCTTCGGTAATTGATTCGCAGACCCAGGCAACGATTTTTATTTGCCAAGATTTAGATACAGACCAACACGTTTTGATCATTAACCAATATGCTGAAAAAATACAGAAAGCAGTAAAGGAAATTTTTAATTTGACAATTAGTATAGGAATAAGCAGTCCCTTTAAAAATCTGGCAGATAGTAAATTAGCGCTTGGACAAGGGATTGAAGCGTTGAAATATCGCTTAAAAGTAGGAAAGGAATCGATTATTTTTTATGAAAGTGTTTCGGCTATTTTTAAAAATAATCAGATCAAAACTTATTTTCCTAAAATCCTTGAAAATCAATTATTTGATGCAATTAAATTAGGAGAAAGTGAGAAAGCTAAGGAAACCTTGCATCTATTGCTGGCAGATTTGTTTAAAAACAATACAAATCCTCATGAATTAGAAGTTAATATTATGCGGTTTTTAAATGATTTAATTAGCTTTATGCATATTGTGGGGATGGATACATTCATGATAGAGGATCATAAAACACTCTATAATGTGATTTCTGAAATGAAAACATCTGAAGAAATTGAAATGTTCGTTAAACATAAAATTGTTTATCCGATGATCAATGCAATTACGGAGCGTACTGATTCTCAATATAAAACCATTTCTGATAAAATTGTTCATATTATTCAAAATGAATTTGATACAGAGCTATCATTAGAAAGTATCGCAGCACGTCTTCATTATAATAAAAATTATTTAAGCAGCATCTTTAAAAAGGAATTCAAACAATCTTTTAGCGAATACCTTGCCCTCTATCGATACGATATGGCAAAGAAATGGTTGAAGGAAACAAATATGTCAGTGAAAGAGATATCGGAAAAGCTGCAATATAAAAATTCACAAAATTTTATCCGATCCTTCCGTAAATTTGAAGGAACAACACCGGGGAAATACCGGGATTTGCATCGGGGTGAGACACTATCCTTTTAAAAGGTTGAACAGGAAAATCTCCTGCTCAACCTTTTTTGAGTTTTGGAAATGATAAAATTCCTATAATTTAGCTAAGCACTTCGGCATCCAGCTCCGAAGCACAGGATGTGCAAGTGCAGTCAGTGCAACAGGACGTTGCGTTTTTGACTGCCAGCGCCTAGCCCCTCGAGTCATAAGCCAATTTAGAATTGAAGGCAAAGCACGCCTTCTATTCTAAATCATCTTATTTGCCCTAGGCTGATCAAGGCGCTTCCGCTTTTGTTATTAAGCTTTCACAGACCCTACAAAGGCTCCTTTTACAAAATACTTCTGCAGGAATGGATAGACGATCAGCATCGGAATCGTGGCAACTGCTATTACAGCCATTTTGATTGTTTGGGCAGGCGGAACAATATCTACAGCAGAATTATCGGCCTGCATGCCGCTAGATACGATAACAATCTGGCGAAGTAAGACTTGAATTGGCCATTTCCCGGAATCATTTAAGTAAAGAATTGCATTCGTATATTCATTCCAATAGGCAACTGCATAAAATAATGAAATCGTTGCGATCGATGGAAGTGATAATGGCAGGATAATCTTAAAGAAAATCATAATATCGTTATATCCATCAACCTTTGCAGATTCCTCTAGGCTATCTGGGATGGCTTGAAAAAAGTTTCTCATAATAATTAAGTTAAACGCACTAATTGCTACAGGAAGAATTAACGCCCAGTAAGAATCAATCAACCCCAGATTTCTAACGACAAGGTAAGTAGGAATCATTCCCCCGCTAAACAGCATGGTAAAGACGACAACAAAATTGATGGCCTTTCTTCCATATAAATATCTTCTGGACAAGCCGTAAGCCATGAAAGCGGTTAAAACCATACTGACGAGAGTCCCAACACCGGTAACGCCTATTGAAACGGCAAAGCTCTTAAAAATCGTTGGTGTAGAAAAAATATAGTGATAAGCATCTAGTGTAAAGGTTGTTGGGAAAAGGATGAATGTTTTTTCGACAACCTCCTGTGTTGTTGCAAAAGAACTGGCAATGACGTTAACAAATGGGAGAAAGCAAGCTAACCCGATTAACAGCAGGATCGTATAGTTAAAAAAGTTAAAGATACGATTGCCTAATGAATTTTCATATTTCAAATTGATCCCTCCATATCTAGTTTTATATATTTCTAGCTTTACTATAGCAATGGAAAAATAAGTACGTCTATAATCATTTCTTCATTAGTTCTAGAGAGGCAATGATTATGAAATCGAAAAATAATCAAGGAAAACATAACGAAATTTCTTCAAGTAATCATTAAAGATAAAAAGTGATCATAATAACAGATTGCACTAAGAAAACGCTTACCACAGCGGTGAAATGCCTGTTTCTGACAGAATGATTGTAGACGGAATGCCAGACAATCCTTTACTTTTGAACTATACGAAACATTCATAGCTGACAAAATTGAAGGAGGGTTTGCGTATGAGAGAGACAATAATTCCTATAAAAGATCAACATGGCCAACAGCCTGTACTTGATAGGAAAGCAATCAAACTGGAAACAAGAAAAAAGAATATCGCAAGCATTGGTCGAAATAAATACTTATATTTTATGATCTTGCCAGGCCTCTTGTACTTTATTATTTTTAAATATGTACCAATGGGGGGACTGATCATTGCCTTCCAGGATTATCAGCCATTTTTAGGAGTTCTTGGTAGTCCATGGGCAGGAATGAAACATTTTATTCGTTTATTTACAGAGCCAACATTTTTTATGCTATTAACTAATACCTTGTTTTTGTTTGCGTTAAATTTATTCATTTTTTTCCCAATTCCAATCGTATTAGCATTAATGTTAAATGAAGTAAGAGGGAAAATATTTAAAAGCACGATCCAAACCGTTATTTATATTCCCCATTTTATGTCATGGGTTATTATTGTATCAATTTCTTACGTCTTCCTAACAGTTGATGGCGGAGTTGTAAATGAATTAATTGCAAAAGCCGGTGGCGAAAAGATGGATTTCTTAACCGATGGTGCTTGGACTCGAGCGATTTACATCCTGCAGATTATCTGGAAAGAAATGGGCTGGTCTACCATCATTTACTTGGCAGCAGTAACAGCTGTTGATCCACAATTATATGAAGCAGCAAAAATGGATGGGGCAAATCGTCTTCGTCAAATCTGGCATGTTACCTTGCCGGCGATCCGTCCGGTTATTATTATTCTATTAATCTTAAAAATTGGCCAAACATTGGATTTAGGGTTTGAACATGTATACCTTCTACTAAATTCACTTAACCGGGAAGCAATGGAAATTTTCGATACCTATGTCTATACAGCGGGATTGAAAAATGGTCAATTAAGCTATAGTACAGCGGTTGGCTTATTTAAAGGCATTGTTGGATTAATTCTGGTGATTGGAGCAAATAAATTAGCGAAGAAATTTGGCGAAGACGGGCTTTACTAAAACAAGTAATTGGCAGCGTTATCAAATGATCATCGAAAGGAGATGGCGTAATGGATAAAATGGCTGAGCGGCTAAATGAACTATGTATCCGTCTTTTACAGCTGGTCTATCTTAATTTTCTATGGATTGCTTTCACGTTGATAGGGTTGGTTTTTGCCGGAATCGGCCCTTCGACATTAGCACTCTTTACAGTGATCAGGCAGTGGATTAGAGGAAATAGCGATATCCCTATTTTTTCGACATTCTGGCAAGCGTATCGCTCTAGCTTTAAGGAAGCATCTGCTACAGGCATGATTTATCTTGTCATCGGCTGGATTTTATATGTTGACCTTTTATACGTACAGTCCTTTTACTTGCGTGCATTAGTAATCTTTGTGAGTTTTGTCTATATCGTTTCACTCTGTTACGTTTTTCCGATTATGGCCCACTATGACTGGAAAAGCACTGTTCTTAAGTTGAAGTGCTCTGTCTTATTTGGGATTTCATATTTACAGTATACATTGATTCTGTTTGTTGTATTAGCACTGATCTATTTGATTCTCTTTATGTATCCTGCAGCTTTTATCTTCTTTGGAATTAGTATTGGGAGTTACGCCATTATGTGGATGACAAATCAAGTTTTTATGAAGATTGAAACCCAGGCAGGACTTCAAGAAAGTGAGAATCGATCTAGCACAAGTTTAAGGGGGTGGAAATGAGAAACCGACGATTAGTTTCGAGGGGATGTCCTACCAAAGGAGTATGAGGAAGCATATATAAAAACTAAGGCGTAATGAAAGGGGAAAATGATTGATATGAAAAAGATAAAGAAAAAGAAATTTGCAAAATTAGCAGCGGTAAATGTGTTAGTCGCATCACAGCTTCTCCTTGCAGCTTGTTCTAATCAAAATGAACAAGCAAGTGGAAATTCAGAAGTATATGATCCAGAATCAAAGGTTGAAGTAAATTGGACAGCCATCCTGCACACTGCTTCGCCGCCAACAGATGTTGTGTTAAAAGAAATTGAAGAAGCAACGAATGCCACTATTCAATTTAATTGGGTTCCAGATGCTTCAAAGGAAGAGAGAATAACAGCTGCCCTTGCGTCTGGTGAATTATCAGATATGGTTTCCTTAACAATGTTGACAAACTCCTCTGTTAGACAATCCTTAAAATCCGGGATGTTTTGGGATGTAGAAAAGTATTTGGATGATTATGATAATTTAAAATTAATTTCCGAAGATATTCGCACATCTGCATCCATTGATGGAAAATTATATGGTGTTCCGTTTCAAAAAGATATAGCACGTTCCGGACTATTGATTCGCAAGGATTGGTTAGATAATTTAGGACTAAAAGTACCAACCACGTTAGATGAATTATACGAAGTAGCGAGAGCGTTTACACAAGATGATCCAGATGGAAATGGAAAAGATGACACAGTTGGCTTTGGGGATCGAAGTGATTTAAGATACAGCAGCTTCAAAACGTTAAGCTCTTACTTTGGAACGCCGAATGGCTGGGCAGTTGATGAAAATGGTAAGTTTACTCCAGAATTTACGACTCAAGCGTATAAAGATACGATGAACTTTTCAAGAAAATTATACGAAAATGGTTACTTAGATCAGGATTTTGCCGTAACAGCTAAAACAGATCAACAACAAAAATTTGCTCAAGGAAAAACAGGGATCTATACAGGGCTGGTTGATATTAAAAACTTAAAAACGATGGCACAGGGAGTTCAAGACGAAATGGAAATCGTGCCGGTTAACAAAATCAAAAGCCCTGATGGCGAATACCATATTTGGTCTGAAAATAGCGGTGTTGGCGGCTTGATGGCCTTCCCTAAATCAGAGGTTAAAACCGAGGCTGAATTGAAACGCTTGCTGCAATTTGTCAATGATTTAATCGATGAGGAAGTCTTTATGCTCATGACAGGCGGTATTGAAGGTACACATTATGAACTCGATGAAAACGGTGCTTTTAAAATCTTGGATGATGATTTATGGCAAAAAGACGTCCAGCCATTTTCCAGCTCAAGACCAAGTGAAATTACCCATTCATTAAAAGATTCTGACCCTTCTAAACAACTAGTCAATGAATTAATCAAAGAAAATGCTGAATTTGCGGATCTAGATCCAACTGTTCCACTTGATTCACAAACAGCAAATGAAAGAGGAACCGAGTTACAAAAAATTATCATTGATGCCACAATCAAATACATCATGGGAGAAATTGATGAAAAAGGCTTTGATGCAGAAGTAGAGAAGTGGAAAAATTCCGGCGGCGATGCGATGACGAAGGAATATGAAGAGGCGTATAAGAAAGCGCAAAATTAACGGTACGAATAAAAGGTCCTTTCTTCTTATCAGAAGGTAGGACCTTTCAAATAAGGAGATTGAACATGGAAAATCATTGCTCTATTAAAAATCCAATCTTAACCGGATTTCATCCCGACCCTTGTATTATTCGTACTGGAGACGACTATTATATCGTTACCTCAACCTTTGAGTGGTATCCAGGTGTACCTGTCTATCATTCGAAGGATTTACAAAACTGGAGACATCTTACAAATATATTAAATGATGAAATAAACTTTACAGGGAATCCGGATTCATGCAGCGTTTGGGCACCTGCGTTAAGCTATCATGACGGTTTGTTTTATTTAGTGTACACAGATGTAAAGAGAAGCAAGTATCCGTTTAAAGATGCCCATAACTACTTGGTTACGGCAACTGATGTGACCGGGCCTTGGTCAAAACCGATCTTCTTAAACAGCGGAAGTTTTGATCCCTCGCTATTTCATGATGAGGATGGACGAAAATGGCTTTTAAATGTTCATTGGGATTATCGAATTGACGGTAGGAATAAATCCGCTGGGATTGTCATGCAGGAGTACTCACCAGATGCGGGAAAATTAGTTGGGCCAATTTATAAAATCTTTGATGGCACAGAATTAAGAAAAACAGAAGCTCCTCATCTTTACAAACAAAACGGTTATTACTATTTGATCACAGCTGAAGGAGGAACAGGCAAAACTCATGCCGTTACGGTAGCAAGGTCAAAAGAAATCACAGGTCCTTATGAAGTAGACCCGTTAAATCCGATGTTAACATCTGCACATGATGAACATTTACCATTGCAGAAGGCTGGTCACGGCAGTTTAGTTTGCACGCAAACGGGTGAATGGTTTATGGCACATTTATGCAGCCGTCCGGTCAATGGCAACTATTCCATATTAGGCCGTGAAACAGCACTCCAGCGTGTGAAATGGACTGATGACGGATGGCTTCGTCTTGAATGCGGCGGCAATGAAGCTCAAGTTGAAGTGAAAGCTCCCAACCTGCCGCAGCACCCATTTTCGCACGATCAAAATGAACATGATGAATTCCAGAGCGAAGCCTTACATCCAACATGGAATACGCTTCGCAAAGCCCCGGATGAAACCTGGTGTTCATTATCAGAACGGAAAGGCTATTTGCGAATCAAGGGCGGGGAATCGCTTCATTCGTTACATGATCAGCATTTAATCGCAAGAAGACAGCAGCATTTCTTTTGTGAAGCCGAAACTGAAATAGAATTTGAACCGGAAACATTTTTACAAATGGCCGGCCTTGTTCTTTATTACAACACCGATAATTATGTCTACTTCTATCTTTCACATGATGAGGAAAAAGGAAAATGTCTCAATATTATGAGATGTGTCTGGGGAGAGTTTGAGCAGCTAAATCTGTGGATTTCCGTTGAAGGGACAAAGAGCTGCGGACTGAAAGCGGTGTTAAAGGATGCAGATGCAACCTTCTTTTATACAACTGACACAAATGATTGGCACGAAGTCGAAGGACCAATCAGTATTGCCCATCTTTCGGATGAGGGGAACGGGTTTACTGGAAACTTTATTGGATTATGTGTCCAGGATCTGCAAGGCACAAACAAACATGCTGATTTTCATTATTTCATTTACAAACCAAAGGAAATAGATGAAAGGGATGAAAAACATGGAAACAAAAACGCTTAATTGGTCAAAGAGAATGATTGACTCTGTTATTGCGCGCCGGCCGCTTTTGTGTGCAGGTGTGCAAAATGATAAATGGTCGTATGATTATGGCGTTGTGTTAAAGGGAACAGAACTGGTTTGGAAAAAAACATGTGAGCAAAAGTATTTTGATTATATGAAAAAGAACATGGATGCCTTTGTAAATGAAGAGGGCGAAATAAGGGAATATGATATCAATCACTTTAATATTGATCATATAAACAATGGCAAGGTTTTGCTTACCTTATATAAGGAAACAGGTGAAAAGAAGTATAAAAAAGCGGTAGATCTTTTAAGAAGGCAATTGGAATCACATCCGCGTACGTCAGAAGGCGTTTTCTGGCATAAAAAAGTCTATCCCTATCAGATTTGGTTAGACGGCCTGTATATGGGTTCCCCATTCTATGCAGAGTATGTAAAGGAGTTTGGCAAGGAAGAGGAATTTGATGATATCACAAAACAATTTTTACTATGTGTCAAAAACACGAAAGATCATGAAACAGGGCTCCTTTATCATGCATTTGATGAAAAGAAGGTACAGCCATGGTGCAATCCGGAAACAGGCCATTCAAAGAATTTCTGGGGAAGGTCCATGGGCTGGTTTGTAATGGGTTTGGTGGATACCCTTGATTTCCTTCCAGAAACTCATAAAGACCGTGATGCATTACTTGTATTGCTGACAGAAGTATTAACCGCCTTAAAAAATGTTCAAGACAAAGAATCTGGAGTTTGGTATCAGGTCCTTGATAAGGGAGACCGCAAAGGGAATTATCTTGAAGCATCAGCCTCCTGCATGATTTTATATGCCATTGCAAAGGGAGTAAGGCTTGGTTATTTAAACAAAGACTGGGCAAATGTTGCAGACCGTGTCTATAAGGGCATTATTGAGGAGTTTGTAACGGTTACAAGTGAAGGCTTGGTTAACTTAAATAAAAATTGCCAGGTTGCAGGGCTGGGCGGTCCTGATAAGCGGGATGGAACGTTTGAATATTATATAAGCGAACCGATTATTACGAATGATCTTAAGGGAGTAGGGGCTTTTATTTTAGCGGCAGCTGAAGTGGAAAACGACCAATAGAAAGGGGAGATTGTGATGGTATCGACCATGACATCCAGCTTGTATGACATTACGCAATATGGAGCAATTGGAGATGGGAAAACAGTCAATACGAAAGCGATTGCCCAGGCCATTAATGCTTGCGTGGAAAATGGCGGAGGAACGGTTTATGTTCCAGCAGGCCGTTTTCTCACCGGGGCGGTTATCTTAAAAAGCAATGTAAATCTATTTTTAGAGGCTGGTTCGACTCTATTTTTTAGTACAGATGTGGACGAATATCCGATCGTCCATTCTCGCTGGGAAGGTGTAATTAGGGATGTTTATGCATCATGCATTTATGCAGAAAACAGTGAAAACATTTCTGTAACAGGGCATGGAACGCTAGATGGAAATGGTCAATTTTGGTGGGACCTGTTCCGCAAAAAAGAAAATAAATATCCTCGTCCAAAGCTGGTAAGCTTTGACTCTTGTAAACATATTCTACTATCTGGAGTTAAAATGATTCAGTCACCAAGCTGGACGGTCAATCCTATCTGCTGTGAGGATGTAACGATTCATAATCTATCGATCGTAAACCCAAGTCATTCTCCAAATACAGATGGAATTGATCCAGAGTCATGCCGAAATGTACGAATTTCAGATTGTCATATTGATGTTGGTGATGATTGTATTGCGATTAAAGCAGGCACAGAGGACACAAAAGAGCGGATTCCTTGCGAAAATATTACGATCACAAACTGTACGATGATCCATGGACATGGCGGCGTTGTGCTTGGAAGCGAAATGAGCGGAGACATTCGCAACGTAACGGTAAGTAACTGCGTATTCGAAGGAACAGACCGCGGCATTCGCCTAAAATCAAGACGTGGACGAGGTGGAGTTGTCGAAGATATTCGCGTAAGTAATATCATCATGAAAGGCGTGATCTGTCCATTTATCGCAAATCTTTACTACTTTTGCGGCCCACGCGGTAAGGACAAATATGTTTGGGATAAAAATCCTTATCCAGTTACAGAGGAAACACCTGCTTTTAGAAGAATACATTTCTCTCAGATTACAGCACGTGAGGTAAGTGCTGCTGCAGGATTTTTATACGGCTTAGCAGAAATGTATGTAGAGGATGTAACGTTTGATGATGTGCAGGTGGCTATGGCTGATGATGCAGAACCAGGAATGCCTGCAATGATGTCTGAGCTTGAGCCAATGAAACAACGCGGCTTTTTTTGCGGAAACGTGAGAGGCATTCATTTTAATCGAGTAACAGTCAGCAACCATGAAGGTCCTGCCTTTTATGTAGAGAATGGGCATGATATTGAATTTAGTAACTGTAAATCAAAACATTCAAGAACTGATGATTCAATGATCGTGTTAAACAATGTAACGTTACATACTTAATACGGATCATGAAAAGGGTGGAAAAATGGATTATCAAGATAGCCAACGTCAAAAACTGTTTTCGTTATTAGGGGACCTGCCGGAAAAGACAGATTTAATAAAAGAAAGAAAAATAGCTGAAATAGATAAAGGGTCATACATCCTTGAAGTCCTGTTGTTAGACTTAAACGGAATCGACCCGGTACCAGCCTATTTTGCCCGCCCAAAAGAAGGCACAGGGAAGCTGCCGGTTGTTCTTTTTAATCATTCCCACGGCGGAAATTATCATATAGGCAAGTCGGAACTGATCCAAAGCAGTGACTACTTTCAGAAAAAATCATATGCCGAAGAGCTGACAGCTTTAGGATATAATGTCCTATGCATTGATATGTGGGGATTTGGCGAGAGAAGAGGCAAGGCTGAAAGTGAATTATTTAAAGAAATGCTTTGGAAGGGCCAAGTCATGTGGGGAATGATGATTTATGATAATATGCGTGCGGTTGACTATTTAACAGCGAGAGAGGATGTTGATCCTGCCAGAATCGCTACTGTTGGTATGTCAATGGGCGGATTAATGGCATGGTGGCTTTCTGCGCTCGATGTCCGGATAAAGGTATGTATCGATATTGCAGCTCAAGTTGATGCCCAAACATTGATCCAAAAACGCGGACTAGATCATCATGGCTATTATTCATATGTTCCGAGTCTATTAAAATATTTTCAAACAGCGGAAATTCAAGCGCTGATCGCCCCGCGGCCGCATTTGAGTGTGGTTGGAAATGATGATAGGCTTACACCTTTTGAGGGGTTAACGATCATTGATGAAGCATTAAAAGAAAAATATGCAGCTGAGAATCATCCGGAGAATTGGCAGATGCTTCGCTATCAGTGCGGACATATTGAGACCGCCGCGATGCGATCAGATGTCTGTGCGTTTCTCCAAAGCAAATTATAAGATGGTGATAAGATGATTGTTGCACAAGATGGAAGCGGCCAATTTACAACGATTCAAGAAGCGATTAACAGTATACCCGAAAATAACCATGAAAGAGTAATCATCTATATAAAAGATGGTGTGTATCATGAGAAGCTTGAGATCAACAAGCCTTTTATTTCCTTGATTGGGACGGATAAGGATAAAGTGAAAATTACGTTTGGCGATTATGCCAAAAAGCAGCTGCCAAATGGGGAAAAGATGGGGACCTTTTCTTCATACTCCACTCTTATAACCGGCGACCATTTTATTGCACAAAATGTCACCTTTGAAAATCATGCCGGCTGCGGGACTGAAGTAGGCCAAGCAGTTGCAGTTTATGTTGACGCAGATAAGCTTGAATTCTATCATTGTTCTTTTTTAGGAAGTCAAGATACCTTATTTACTGCTCCGCTTCCTCCTAAACCAATCGAAGGCAATCGTTTTGGCGGCCCTAGGGATGGATTGGAAAGACGGGCAGGAAGAAGTTATTTTTCAAACTGTTATATGGAAGGTGATGTTGATTTTATCTTTGGCTCAGCTACGGCAGTCTTTCATAAATGTGAGATTTTTAGTAAAGATCGTTCCAGCGAGGTCAACGGATATATTACTGCAGCCTCGACTCCAATTGAGCAAAGGTTTGGCTACGTCTTTATTGACTGCCGCTTAACAAGTAATGCAGCCCCAAATACAGTGTACTTAGGAAGACCTTGGCGGGATTATGCCAAAACGGTTTTCATTAATTGTTGGATGGATGAGCACATCAAGGAGGAGGGCTGGAATAATTGGAATAAGCCCCATGCAGAAAAATCAGCCTTCTATGCAGAGTACAACAGCAGCGGTCCAGGCGGCTGCATGGAAAAACGTGTGAAATGGGCAAAGGTGTTAACAAAGGAAGAAGCAAAGGAGTATTCTATTGAACATGTTTTACGTGCAGAAGATGATTGGCCATCTTTTCTTGAAGGCTATGAATCTTCAAAACACATCACCGGATTATCACCATTTTAGTCGATATGGAGCTAAGAAAATCGTGGGAACTGGTTGTAGATGGGAATAAGGTGCTGGGGTTTAATTAAGTGAATGCCTTATGGAGGAATAGTTCAACTTCATAGAGTGCTTTTTTATGGGGGCAGTTTCCTAATATTTTCGGAGACTGTCCCTATTCGTTAAAAAATTCATTTTAACATACATTGCTGTTTGTCAGTTTTTGACGAACAAAAAGTGGAGGCTAAATATTGAAATCATTTATGGATTTGTTAATATGGACATATAACTTAATAAAGTCATTGGAAAAAGTTAATTAGTAACTACATCGTCTTTATCACATTCATATTACTTCATCCTTGCAGGACAATACACTCAATATCTTCTCATCCTTCATCATTGATATACTATCAGCAGTGAACAGTTTATTATCATTTATTTTTTTAAAATGTAATCGCTTTCCAATATCGAACCACTGGACCATAGTGAAATATACATTAGAAAAGGAGTCCCCTTACAAAAAGCATTCACACTTAATAAACCCACTGGAAAAACAAACTAATCATAAAATAAGGGGTGTCATAGACAATTTATGAAGAGAACAGGAGATTTAAAATTAATCCAAGAACTTAATCGCTCCATCGTCTTAGAAACGATTAGACTACAGGGGCCAATTTCAAGATCTGATATTGCGAAAAAAAATAAATTAAGTCCTACAACTGTTACCTCTGCGGTTTCGGAATTAATTCAGGAAGGCCTTGTTTATGAAGATGGAATTGGTCATTCAAGCGGGGGGAGAAAACCAATTCTTGTGAGGTTTTCACCTGATTCAAAATATTTAATCGGGATTTCGATTCGCAGTTCTGTTATTACGATGGCAGAGATGAACTTAGAGGCAAAGGTAAAAAGGAAGGAAATGTTTTCAACAAACTCGTATCAAGGCGAAGCATTCACCAAGTATTTACTTGATTTAATAGAGGATTTCATGAGCAGGTCCCAAAATAAGGAGCATTGTATCGGCATTTCCATGATTACGCAAGGGATTGTTAATTCCTCTAAAGGTGTCGTAAGGTACAATGCTGAGCTAAAACTTAAAAATGTCCCATTAAAGAGTTTACTAGAGCAAAGGTTTCTAAAAAAGGTTTATCTGGATAATGATACAAATGCCTATATCCTTGCTGAAAAAAACTTTGGTTTATACAGTTCACATCAAAATATGATCTATATCACACAGGGGGATGGGGTTGGCGCAGGAATTGTTGTGAATGGTGAAATTTACAGGGGGCATAACGGCGGGGCTGGTGAATTTGGCCATACTAGCATCGACCGCGGGGGCTTCCAGTGTGAATGCGGAAATATTGGCTGTCTTGAAACCTATGTAAGCTGGCCGGCTATTTTTTCAAGGATCCTTTCTTCACTTTCTAGCGGCAAATCCTCAATAATGCTGGAAAAGGTGAATGGGAATATGACGGCTATTACTCCCGCCATATTCAGTGAAGCCCTTCAAGAAAATGATGAGTTGGCCGTCAAATTATGTGATGAAACTGTGTCCTATTTATCAAAAAGTATCATTAATCTTGTTCATTTATTTAATCCTGAGGTGATCATTATAGGAGGTGAGGTCGTAGCAAATAATCCAATTTATTTAACAAAGCTTAGAACCTCGGTATTAGAGAACGTCATGGAAGCGATGGCTGAAGACTTGAAGATATTACCGTCTTCCTTAGGTGGTGACCTTGAAATGATAGGAGCTGCATCTGTTTTATTGCAGGATCAGTTTCGTTTTTCACTCATGCAAGGCTGAAAAGTTTATAAAGTAGTTGATTAAATCAAAAATAAAGGGATGGGTGTATATGTTAAAAGGAATTAATCAATGGTGTTACCCAGAAGGGACATCATTAGAGGATGTATTTACTTACAGTAAGGAGGCTGGCTTTGATGCAGTGGAATTAAACCTCTATCATGCCGGGGGAATTGGACTAACAATGGATACAACCCCAGGAGAGGCTGAAGCCATTGTCAAGCTTGCTCTATCATATGGGTTGCAATTAAGAAGCTTATCTACAGGATTATTATGGCAAAGTCCGTTATCTTCACCTGATGCAGATGTAAGAGAACAAGGCAGAAGGATCATTCTTAAACAAATTGAACTGGCTGCAATCATGGGGATCGACACCGTGCTCGTTGTTCCAGGGTCTGTCTCCCAAGAAGTTTCCTATGATAACTGTTATAAGAGGAGCCAGGAAGAATTAAACAAAGTGCTGGAGGAGGCAGAGAAGCAAAAAGTTACAATTGGAATCGAAAACGTCTGGAACAAATTTTTGCTATCACCGCTTGAAATGGCACGCTATATTGATGAACTGCAATCCGAATATGCAAAAGCATATTTTGATGTCGGAAATGTCCTGCAATTTGGCTACCC
Source organism: uncultured Metabacillus sp. (assembly GCF_947503125.1). GTDB lineage: Bacteria > Bacillota > Bacilli > Bacillales > Bacillaceae > Metabacillus. The sequence goes on along the minus strand of NZ_CANNCR010000046.1, from coordinate 422 downwards.
AGAGCAGTGGATCCGCATCCTTGGGAAACGAATTAAGAAGGTGCATGTAAAAGATTTTAGTACAAAGGTTGGCAATATTACCGGCTTTGTTCCGCTATTAGCTGGTGATGTGAATTGGTCTGCTGTAATGGAAGCGCTTGAAGAAATCGGTTATGACGATGTCCTTACAGCTGAACTTAGCCCATATGCCATTGGACCGAAACAACTGCCGATTGATACAGCCCGTCATATGGACGTTATTTTATCAGCTCATTCGAAAGTGAAAAATTAAAGGAGATGGAAAGTCTGAAATGAATACTCTGGGCACCCAGTTAAAAAATGGGCATAGCAAAACAAGCCATCGATGATGACTCAACTGGAAATATATGGTTAGTTTAGCGTCAAGTAGTTGTAACTTCCATCACTCGAAAGCCTTGACTTTT
>NZ_CANNCR010000045.1 GCF_947503125.1 uncultured Metabacillus sp. | reverse complement strand
TAAGGGTTGATATACTTATTTCTCTATCAGTCTGCTAGCCCTTAATTTTTTTGTCCAGCTAAGTGTAACCTATCCATAGTAAAAAAATATCTCATAAGTACCTAAATTATAAAAAGACACAAAAAGAAATTAATCTTATGCTTAGAATTGAAGAAGTTAAAACAATAATGGAAGGATTATGTAATAACTCACAATATCCAACGGTAGAGGCTGTAAGAAGTAAAATGAAGAGTCCTGCAAGTTTTAGAAATCCGGTTATTCGTGAAACTTACCATTCAATGTTAAAAAAACTTGGTTTGAAATAAATAATCTAAATTTTTAGCTTAACCTTTGCTCGAATGTTACTTATTGCTTCAGTTAGGGTGTTCGGCCAATTTTAATTTGTTCTAAAAAGATACTATTTAAGCTTAAACAATACAATAAAATAATCTCTTTAAACAATATAAATAGTTATTATCATTTAGTGGCCAAAACTTAAGTTAGGAACCATAAAGTGGCCAAAACTATAAAATAGGCTTATTTTTTACTAATAATGAAATGGTATAAGATCATAAAAGTGAAGAGATATTAATCATAAAACAAAGATGTATCAAGGGTTGGCCACTTTATGGTTCCGCATTTGGCCACTTTATGGTTATACTTTTATTTTTTTGTGACTTTAAACCATAAATTTGCTGTTTTACATTAATAAATTAGAAAGAACTGTAGGTAAGACACTGCAGTTCTTTTTGTTTTATATTAAGGATAATAATCCATTATTCATTTCTCTTCATCTTTTCTAAACATTAAATGTTAAAAAACGCCTCCTCAAATAATAATTTCTTCTTTAATTGTTCTGAGTTGTATTTTCCATTCCTTATTGTCACTCTTTCGTAATGCTTAAGTATCCATAACACACGATTTCTCTTCTTGTCCACTCTCAAATATAGAGTAATATAATTTAACAGTAATAAAACATCATCTTTTTTCTTTATGTATAATGTGTAAGAATTCTTATGCTTGACAGGATTATCATTCTTTTTATTAATCATGGTTCCTTTTGTTAAGGTTTGGACATAGGTTAATAATTCTTTGTCAGTTGATGCAATTGAAATACATGGTCGACGATGTTCACTATCATGCATTCTGGTTAATGTGATTGAGCCTTCACCGTCTATAATTCCAGCTAAATAAGCGGAGCCTTCATTTGTCATCCTCCTAGAGAAATGGAAATGATCTTTATTAAATGTATAGAACATATATTCTATAAGTATTTTAAATAAAATAATCATTATTTTCAATATAAGGATTATAAAGTTTACTTTATTTAAGAATTTTTAGATAAGCTTAGTTGACCACATAAAATATTGGCATCTTTCTAAATAGCTTTAGAATATTAATAAAAGGGTATCGATACATGTGATTATGAAGTAGGGGAGTAATATTAATTAAATCCATTGAGGATATTCAATAAAGAGACGCGAACTCTAAAGTTCACGCCCTTTATTTAAGTCAAGCTTGTTTAATAAAGGTAATGTTAAAGCCTATTTAAATTTCTTCCTATTTTCTTTTGTTTTTACTAAAAAATATGCAGTAATCCACGAGGTAATGGGAATAATCAGAGCGACACCTATTCCAGCACAAAATATCGTGATCATTTCCGCACTAAATACTTTTGAGTTTACGATATCTCCTATTGAATAAGATAAATCTTTAAACCAAATCACCCTCCCAGGATCCTTGATAAATAGAGTAACGATACATTTGTTCCTAAACCAAAGATAAGTTCTGAAACCCCGAAGAGGAATAGTCCGGCTATGATTATGTTCTTTCTGCCGTAACGGTCCACCCAACGTCCTGCAAATGGTGACATCAGTAGTTGTGAAACCGCAAAAACAGCAACTAGATAGCCCATCGTTTTTCCTGATAAATGCATGATATCCATAAAGGATGGCATAACAGGGATGATGAGGCCAATTCCTAGAAAGGCAATAAATAAATTGCTAAGGAGGATAATAAGTACTGCTTTTTGTTCTTTTATTGGTTTCTTCATGGATCAACACCTCTTTCTGTCATGAATCATTGATGTGAAATGCCTCTCCAAAATACCTTCCAAGAGGCTTCTAATTTGTCCTTTAGTCGTTTCTCATCATTGCCGTATACAAGTTCAAGCATAATGGAATCGACTACACCTAAGAACGCGAACGTGGGCGTTATTGCCTTATCTTCTACGATTGCCTTCGCATTCATCCAATCCTGAAATTTACTTTCGAGGATCGCCTGCACCTTACTCTCAATATCAATAACTTCCATTTCAATTGCTTTTGCAAGGTGGGTTGGCGGAAAAAAGGACATACGCAGCCAAAACTTTAAATGTTCATTTTTTTGGAATAGATCAATTACCAATTGCAGGAATCCATATAGGTCTTTTTCTGGGTTTTGTGCATCTACCATACTGAAATAGTGGAGCTTTGAAGACAGCTCAGTCTCTTTTGCATCATGTAAAACTTGCAGAAAGAGATCATCCTTCCCTTTAAAATGGGCGTAGATCGATTGCTTTTTCATGCCAACCTCTTCTGCAATTTGGGAGAGAGAAGCACCTTCATATCCATGAATCGTAAAATATTTTAGAGCTGCATCTTTAATTTCATTACTTTTCAATAAACTTCACCTCGATTTTTACGAACGTTCGTCAGTTATCTTACCAGATAAAGTAATAGTAAGCAAGTTTTTAATAATAGATTTAGAGATTCTAAACAAGTTTTTAGGAAAATTATATAGAAGATAACCATGTATTGACAATTTATTTAGGATCGCTATATAATTTAATTGTGAGGTGAATGTATGATGGAAGCACGTGATAAACAGCTGGAACATTTTGTAGACTGTTTTCAAGCGATTGGCCGGTTTATGAAGCGTAATCAGTGGAGTAATCAAAAGGCAACTGAAATTACAAAAACGCAATGGCTGATTCTTCGCTTTTTGTGGAAACATGATGGTTGTACAATCGGTCAGCTTGCGGAGCGGCTGGAGGTTCGTTCGAGTTCAATGTCACAAATGATTGATCGCTTAGAGCTTGCAGGAATGGTATATCGTGAACCAGACAAGTACGATGCGCGAACACGAATTGTCAAATTAACAGAGGCTGGTAAAGAGACGATCACGAAAATGAAAAATGCCCAAGTCGAGCTGCTTTCTGGTCCGTTTAATCAGCTAACACCGGAGGAACAGTCCACACTTGTTGAGATCATGACGAAAATGACAAGTCAGCTAAAACCACAAGGATTTAAACGGAAATAACTCTTTTATAGTCGATTAAATGTTTAAGGTCGCTATACAAAATAATTTCTGTTCCTAATTTGACTATACCTTTAAGTTCACGAGCTCTATACACTGATTTAATTTACCTCATAAATTTAAGCTTAAGCACGTTATATGTAATGAATGACAAAACCGGTAGGAGAAGCGTAGGAAAGGTTTGTCATCCCGGTTTTGAATGACAACACAGCAAAGTAAAAGTCCTGATCAAAAATATGCTAAAAAGTTCCAAACATTCTAAAGGAGGAATCTTTCATGAGTATACTTAATATCATCAATTCACGACGTACGATTAAAAATTTCAAAGCAGATCCGGTTGAAATGGAGCAAATCAGCAAATGGCTGCAAGCGGCTGCAATGGCTCCGAATCATAAAATGACCGAACCGTGGGAAGTGTATGTGGTTGGTCCGGAAACAAGAGAAAAATTAAACCACAAAACAAATTTCTTTAATGCGCCTGTAGTACTCGCAATTTTATCTAAGCATGGTGCCACTGAAATCGAAACAGAAGAAAACCTCATTGCTACAGCATGCTTTGTGCAGAATTTTAATTTAGCTGCCTGGGAAGAAGGAGTTGGCACATTCTGGTCATCCATGGGAGGAGCTGCGAGAAACCGTGAAATTCTTGGAGTGCCTGAGGGATATGATGTGGTTGGAGTATTTGGTGTAGGTTATCCAGAAGAAATAAATCAGCCAAAAGAGAGAACACCGATTCAAGAAAAAATAAAGCATTTATCGTAAGAGGAAATAGATTCTATTGTTTATCCGCAGCAATACCACCTTACATTCAGGAGAAAAAAGGATGAAAGTTGAGGAGTATATCCATTCTCTGTTTACGAAGGATGATGCTGTTTTAGAGCAAGTCTTGTGGAGTATTCGTGCAAACGGAATGCGAAATATATCTGTACCGCCGGAAATCGGAAAGCTGCTGACGCTATTAGTGAAAATTTCCGGCGCCAAAGAGATTCTAGAAATTGGAGCGCTTGGCGGGTATAGTGGGGTTTGTCTTATCCGCGGTCTAGGAAAAGAGGGACATTTAACCTCTCTAGAGTTAAAAGAAAACTTTGCCCAATTAGCACATGAAAATGTTAAAAAAGCTGGTTTTGGCGACCGGGTAACCTACTATACTGGCGAAGCCTTAAACAGTTTAGAGCAGCTCGAAAAGGAACAAAAAAGGTTTGATTTTATTTTTATTGATGCGGATAAAGAAAATTATCCGAACTACCTGGAATGGTCAATAAAACTTGCCAATCCCGGTGCTCTAATTGTCGGCGATAATGTGTTACGAGGGGGACGGGTTTGTGACAATTCCTATATTGATGCGCAAACAGATTACATACGTGCCTTTAATGAACGTCTGGCAAAAGATCCTAAATTGGAATCGATTATTCTGCCGATTGGAGACGGAATCGCAATTGGTCGGGTAAAGGAATAAAAATAGATGGATGAGAAGAAGGGTTACCTATTGGTTTATCGCCGTAGGTATCCTTTTTTTATGATAAAACATCCAAATTTTGTCTTTACGTGAAATTCCCCTTTGGTTCTAAGGTGAGCAATTTGTCTTAGTGTTTAATTAATAGCATTGAAGATTCTAGAAAAATCAACAGATTTTATTTATCTGTAAATAAATCCACATTTTTAATTTTTTTGTAAATTTTATCTTTGTTGTTTCTCTTAAAATAAGTTAATTAATATTTTTAAAATATAAATTGCATTTAGTTTCTATTAAAAAACATTATAAAAAGTGAAAAAGAAATTTAGTACGTAGTTATTTTGGTATAAAAATAATTCAAAAAATATTTGTAAAGAGAATATTAAGCTAGAGAAGATAATCTAACAATGCTGTTGACAACAAAAATCAGATCAAGTAGAATCCAATTTGTAAAACTTATATGTGGCAGAAAATGGATAATAATTACTTTCATTAACAATTTAAGATGAAATAGTTAATTTATCCTAAATAGGAGGTGGTGCTAAAAAAGCAGTAATATTTCCTTTTATTGTTCGTAAACTTAATCTTGTGTCAAAATTATAATTTGAGAGGGGAATTTTTAAAATGGCAGATGATACTTTGTACAAATTATCTTATTTGAATAAGTTGGGGGAACTAAAAGAAAGGTCTCCGCAAGTAGCACAAAAGTTTATGCAGTTTGAACATGAAGTGTTTCAGAATGGTGAAATTCCAACTAAGACAAAAGAGTTAATTGCGATTGCTGTTGCTCATACTACTGGTTGCCCTTATTGTATTGAAGCTCACGTAGCCAAATATAAAAAGTTAGGTGGAACGATGGAGGAAGTAATTGAAGCAATTGCTGTTGCAGCTGCTCTTAAAGCAGGTGCTGCAATTAGCCATAGTGTAAATGCGATCAATGCCTATGAAAGAAATTAATGATAAATTTTGAGGGGAATAAAGAAATGCTGCAAACCAGTTTAAATAAAAATAGTACACACTCCTCTTTAATAGATTTATTGAATAACAATGCAAAAAAGCATCCACATAAAATAGCTTTTAAGTACTTAATTGGAGAAGAGGATGAAATTTTCCTTTCGTATAAGCAATTAGTTGTGGATTCTAAAAGAATTGCAGCTTATTTGCAAAATAAAGGATTTCCTGGGAAACAAGCCTTAATTATGTATCCTCCAGGGGTGGAATATGTTAAAGCTTTTCTAGGATGCCTTTATGCAGGTGTAATTGCAGTACCTGTTTATCCACCTACTCTTAGTAGAAACATGGATAGAATTAAAAGTATTTTAGTAGATGCTTCAACAAACATAATCTTTACTACTTCACAGCTACACTCTAAAATTGTCAAACATTTTTCTGAGGAAACAGCCTCAATGGATATAAAATGGATTTGCATTGATGAGTTAATTCTCCCCCAAGCCGATCAATGGACACTGCCAAATGTTAACGGAGAATCCATTGCTTTTCTACAATACACATCAGGATCTACTTCACAACCAAAAGGTGTAATGGTCACACATCAAAACATTCTTTACAACGAAGAAATGATAAAAAAAGCATTTAATAATAATGAAAACACAATCGTATTAGGCTGGCTGCCTTTATACCATGATATGGGTTTAATCGGGAACGTACTTCAACCACTGTTTTTAGGCGGAACGAGTATCCTGATGTCACCAATGGATTTCTTGCAAAAACCATTGAGATGGTTACAAGCCATATCGAAGTATAAAGCAACCGTAAGTGGAGCACCAAATTTTGCTTATGAGTTATGTGTAAAAAAGATAACTGATGAACAGAAAACTCTAATTGATTTAAGCTCTTGGAAAGTAGCCTATAATGGTGCCGAACCAGTAAGATATGAAACTTTAAAAAAGTTTGCTGAGGCCTTTAAAAATTGTGGATTTAAAGAAGAAAGCTTTTATCCGTGCTATGGAATGGCAGAAGCTACTCTGTTTATTTCAGGTGGAGAAAGTAATAAAAAGCCAATAATCAAGCACTTTGATTCACAAGCTTTAAGAGACAATAAAGTACAAGAGACTAGTGAAAGCAATAAATCCACTGCATTAGTCAGCTGCGGAACAACCTATCTAGAACAAGATATCAAAATCGTTAACCCAAATACATATCATATCTGCTCAGAAAATGAAATAGGTGAGATATGGGTCAATGGCGTAAATGTGGCAAAAGGTTATTTCGGTACAGGGGATAATGCAAGTTTTAGCGGACTTATATCTAATGAAAGTGCTGATAAATATCTTAAAACTGGAGACCTAGGATTTATTAATAATGGTCAGTTATATATTACCGGAAGATTGAAAGATGTCATTATCTTAAGGGGAAAAAATTATTATCCCCAAGATATTGAATTAACAACGGAAAAAGCTCATATAGGAATACGAAATGGATGCAGTGCTTCATTTTCGATAACTGAAGAGAATGAAGAAAAACTAGTCATTGTTGCTGAAGTCGAAAGAGCTTATAGACCAAGAGAATCAAGTCATCAAAATGAAAAGTCAGATGCTAATAATGTCTTAACTCGCATTCGTCAAAAAGTCATGGAAGAACATGGGATCCAACCATATTGTATTTGTTTAATAAAAACAGGCACCATTCCTAAAACTTCCAGTGGGAAAATTCAAAGAAATGCTTGTAAACAGGAATTTTTAAATAACGAATTAGTCATTTGGCACATCGATAAAAAAGAATAGCCAAGATTTTTGAAAGGATATGTTTCTGTGGTAAACCGATATAACACAATAATAGTTGGGGCAGGGCAAGCTGGTTTGGCTATGGGGTATTATCTCCGAGATATGACAAATTCATTTTTACTAATAGAAAGCCATGCTAGAGTAGGAGATTCTTGGCGATTACGTTATGATTCGTTAAGATTGTTTACGCCTCGCTCACATAGTGCATTACCAGGTATGTCATTACCCGGTGACCAGAATGGTTATCCAACAAAAGATGAAGTTGCGGATTACTTGGAAGAGTACGCCAAAAAATTCAATCTGCCTGTAAAACTAAATACAAAAATTACAAAAGTCTCTAAAGAGGAAGATAATTTTCATATTATCACAAACTCTGGTGAAGAATTTTTAACAAAAAATCTTATTATCGCTACAGGTCCATTTCAAAAACCATCTATACCTGATTTTAGTGACAAAATACCAAATGATATTTTTCAAATTCATTCTGCACACTATAAAAATCCTTCTCAACTAAAAGATGGAACAACTTTGGTGGTTGGTGGCGGGAACTCGGGAATGCAAATTGCTGCTGAGCTGTCTTCTACAAGAGATGTATATCTATCATTGGGTAAGAAGCCTAAATTCCTGCCATATCAGGTTTTTAACAAAAGTATTTTTTGGTGGTTCAGTGTACTGGGAATATCCAAGCTTACTGTAGATTCAAAACCGGGCCAATTTCTTAAAAAGAATGATCCTATCATTGGTAAGGAAATAATACCATTAGTCAAGGAAGGGAAAGTTAAGATGCTTCCTAGAACAACTGGTTTTAGTGATCAAAAAATTAAATTTGAAAATGGTAATGAGATACAACCGAAAAATATTATCTGGGCCACCGGATTTAAACCTGATTATGATTGGTTAGATATATCAAATATTTTTGATGAAAAGGGTAATCCGATTCATGAAAGAGGAGTAACAAAAGAACCGGGGTTATTTTTCATAGGATTATCTTGGCAATATCGAAGAGGTTCGGCTTTATTATTAGGCGTTGGAGAAGATGCCAAATACTTAGCAGGGAAATTGCAAACCAATTAATGTTGGAGGATAAACATGGAGAAACAAGAAATGCTGAAAGTGATCCAAAACTCTATTACTTCTTTTACTTCATTAAAAGCTGAGAAAATTAATTTTGATAGTGATATGTCAGGAGACCTAGCTCTGGATTCTGCTGATCGAGTTGAACTGGTATTGGACTTAGAAGAGAAATTTAACATCTCTATACCTCAAGATGATTATAGCTGGTGCAAAACAATTGATGATTTGATTACGTTAATTAATAATATCCAAAATTCTCAGGAGGTAAGTCAATGAATATAGCTGAACAATTAAGAGATTTAGGACTTAATCCACTTAATACGTTAGTCGGCAGTTCACATGATTTATATAAACTGCCTTTCGACCTTGTAAATGAGTATAAAGGTAGTATCATTGCTGAGAATTTTAAGCACCATTATGAAAATAATGAGTTTTATCGAGATGTTTGTCATAAAAAACAAGTAACTCCAGAAGACGTTAAAGGGTTCGAAGATTTAGTGAAAATCCCACTAATTCCGGTACAGACTTTTAAACAATGTGATTCACACCTTTTAATGACATCGAAATTAAATGAAGTTGAATATGAGATGCGCAGTACGGGAACAAGTGGTATTCCGAGCGTTTCTAGACGTGACAAAATTACTGTTGATAATGCATTTGAAAGTGTTGTATCAACTTATAGAGAATTTTTCCAAATTTCCCGCGGTATGGGACTATTTCTTTTTCCTCCAACTGAAGAGATGCCAGAAATGGGCATGGTGAAAGCATTAAATATATTTGCAGGTTTACTTGATGGAGCAGCAAATGTGGTAAAACGTGTTACATTCAATCCTGAGAAAGCGGTGGAATTACTTCATTCATGGGAAGGAAAACATACTCGTCATTTAGTTGGACCGCCTTTTCTTATTCATAAGCTAATCAAATACTGTATGGAAAATAACCTAAAGTTAAACTTGGAAAAGAAAAGCTACATTATCACACTAGGTGGATGGAAAAAGTTTACTGGCGAAGAAATTCCAAGGGAAGAATTTAACCGCCTTTGTCATGAATATCTAGGTGTGCAAATTAATAATGTACGTGATATGTACGGGTTAGTAGAAGCAAATATGTTAGCAGTAGAATGTGACCAACAAGAAAAGCATGTTCCACCTTGGGTTCATTTATCACTAAGAAATCCTCGGAATGTTTTAGAAGAGGTAGAATATGGTGAGCGTGGCGTTATTGCTATTTATGATCCTACTTGCATTTCCTATCCTGGTTTTGTCTTGACAGAAGATGTGGGATATTTACGTAAAGATACTACATGTGAATGTGGACGAAATGGGCAAAAATTAGTTTATATTTCACGTATGCCAGGTGTAGAGGTGGGCTGCTGTGCGATTAACTTAGAAAAGTTTATTGAAGAAAAAGAAAAGCAAATGATGGCTGTGCCGGGAGGCGAGTAAATGTTTAATGATATTATTTGCGAGCATTTTATGAATCCAAGAAATATTGGTGAAATGGAGAACCACGATTATGTTGTGGAAATTGGTAACCCAATATGCGGCGATACCGTTCATATGTTTTTGAAAGTTGAGGAACAACAAATTACTGAGGTTTCTTACCTAGCATATGGATGTTCAACCTCCATTGCAACAGCAAGTATCGTTTCAGAAGTCATTAAAGGAAAAACATTCGATGAACTTACTTCAATCACTCGTGATGAAGTTTCAGATTGGTTAGGTGAACTTGAACCAGCTCAATATCATTGTATTGACATTGGACTTAGCATCATCCATCAATGTTCACATCCAATTCAGAAAAACCTTGAGAAAAAAGAGTTTCTAGTAGAAGGCGAAGGTGCATTTTAGTGATAAATAAGGAGACTATTTATCTTGATTACAATGCTACGACCCCGTTGGATCATGATGTATATCAGGCAATGGTTCCTTATTTGATGAATTCTTTCGGTAATCCTTCTAGTAAATATTTTTTAGGTAAAGAGGCTAAAGATGCCATTAGTGAAGCTAGAAGAAATGTTGCTGAACTAATTAATGCTGAAGAAAACGAAATTATTTTCACGAGTGGTGCTTCTGAATCCAACTCTACCATATTAATGGGGATTGCACTTAAGAACTTAGATAAAAAACATATCATTACAAGCTCTATTGAACATCCAGCCATTCTAGAAGCTTGCAGGCATCTTCAAGAATACTATGGTTTTAGAATTACAAAGCTTCCAGTAGATTCTAATGGTGTGATTGGTATAAAAGAATTATTGAATGCTATTGACACACAAACCTGCCTTGTAACCATCATGATGGTTAATAATGAAGTAGGTTCAATTCAACCGATTGAACAAATTAGTAGAATCTGCAAGGAAAACGGAATTCATTTTCACTGTGATGCTGTCCAAGGGGTTGGAAAGGTAAAGATTGATGTTAAAGAAATAGCTGTTGATAGTCTTTCTATTTCAGCCCATAAAATATATGGTCCTAAAGGTGTTGGATGCTTGTATATAAGAGAAGGCATTAAAATATCCCCTCTTATATTCGGTGGATCACAAGAAATGGGGATTCGTTCAGGGACTGAAAATGTAGCGGGAATCATTGGATTAGGAGTTGCAGCAAAAATTGCTAGAGATCATTTAAGTTCCAATCATCAACAAATGCAGGATTTAAGAAATATTTTTTTAGAAGAATTAAAAAATCTCTCTAACTGGTCCATAAATGGAAGCCTTGAATCTTCAGTACCAACTACATTAAATATACAGTTTTCAGGGATTAGAGGAGAAGCGTTAGCAGCTGCCTTAAATCAATATGGTGTATGTGTGTCAATTTCATCAGCATGTAGCTCCTCTTCAGCGAAATTATCCTATGTTTTAAAAGCAATGGGGAAGTCTGATGATGAAATTAGAAGCTCTATTAGAATAAGTTTTGGGAAGTTTACAACTCAATTAGAAATCATTGAGGCTGTAAGGTTAATTTCAAAAATAGTATCTCAATTAAGGACAATTTCAAGTAAATATTCTCCTAAAATAGAGGAACGTGTTCATATAGGATGATATTTATAAAGGAAAAAACTCTCGGTACACGAGAGTTTTTTTGATCTTACAACTATTAAATTGAAATGATTAGTTTGAATTGGTTATTTCAATTTGTTTCTCTTTTTTAATTTGTTTTTTGAAAATAGAAAGTGTCATAAGAATTAGAGAGCCTATTCCAATATAAACCAGTATATTCAACGATTCACCAATATTATGGTTATCAAAGAAGAATATCCCTCTTAGACCTTCGACACTAAATTTTAATGGAATCCACGAATATAACCAATCCTTCGTTAGGTCTGGTAAAAACTCGACAGGTAAGTTCAGTACAGGGATTGAAAATAAAAACATTAGTAAAATAAATGGTGCTGCAATAACTCCAATCCAATTGAATAAAGTATTTTGTAACAAAAAGAAGGTAAAGCCGCTCAAAAGCAGGAAAAGGAAGGTGATTTCTTTATTAGGAATATTCACATCTAATATGTAATCTGCAAATAACATAATAGACGTAACAATAACTAATAGAAATAAAATACCGCCAATTACCTGACTTGCAATAGAAGTTAAACTTATTTGTGAATTTGTCGTTTTCTTTAAAGTGATGAATAGTATTAAAGAACAAATAAAAACAGAGAGCCAAAGAATTTGTGTAAATAATACTGGGGTATTTCCATTAGCTGTATGGCTATCTACATCATTTATTACCTGTTTTTCAATTTTTAAAGGATTTATTACTTGTTTTATTTTATCAGCTGGAAGTGATACAGACTGTGCTTCTAATTGACTAAACATGATATTTTGAACTTGAGTGTTCATTTCCAAACCCATTTGGTTAACAATTTGTCCTATTGTATTTGCTGCAGTATAATTCATTCCTTCGTTTGTAATGACTTCTACTTGAGGCTGCCCAGGGCTTGATTGAAGCAACGCAGCAATATTTTGCGAAGTATTTTCCGGAATGATAATTGCTGCGTAGTAAGATCTATTGTTCATTCCGTTCATTGCTTCGTCTTTGTCCTTTAAGACACTCCATTTAAAAGGTATATCCTTATTTGTTATTAAAGTTTCTTTAACTGTTTCCCCAAAGTTTAATGTATGATTAGGCATTTCAACACCCTTATCTTCCACTACGATAGCTACTGGTAAATCTTTTGGTTCAGGGTTTACTATAGAGCCCATAAAACCGACCATGAATATACTGACAACTACAATGATTGCTAACAACCCTCCCCAAAACAATTTTTGAGAAAAGAAATTCTTCATTACACACAAAATGACCAACTCCTCAAAAAATAATCAACAACATGTTGTATAAATAACTATTTGTTATTTATAATTTCATTATAATGACCAATTTTTGATACTCAATAATCAATATCTTTCGATTTATTAGATATACGACAAATAAACCTGATATGTCTAGAAACTAACAAATTTTTAAGGTGGGTGTAATGATGTCAACAAAAACTGATTTGCGAATTGTTCGTACGCGTAAATTAATTAAAGAAGCATTTCTTGATTTAATTCAAACGAAAGGGTACGAGTCCATCACAATTCAGAATATTGCCGATTGTGCATTGGTAAATCGCGCTACTTTTTATTTGCATTATAAAGATAAGCAGGATTTATTAGATACCCTTCTTAATGAAATATTTAATGAATTAGCAGACGCAATTAAGCCATGCAGCTATGTTCAAAACAAAATGGTCAAAATAGCGAATTTCCAACTATTAATTGAAACAATTTTTAATAAAATTGCTGAACATAAAAAGTTTTTTAAAGTGATGTTATTTGAAAACGGTGTTAATGGATTTAATACTAAGATGCAAGATGTTATTAAAGAAAAATTTAATGAAGAGTTTTTAACATATGGACTTGATGAAGAAATCCTATCAATTCAACCGGAATTATTAACTACTTTTATTTCTTCTGCTTTAATAGGAACAGTAAGTTGGTGGTTAAAGGAGGATTTACACTATTCTCCTAATCAATTAGCTAAGCAAACTGTAAAACTATTTTCTATAGGTCCTTTAAAAACAGCTGGGTTCCAGATAATTGATTAATGGAAGGAGCTTATTTTTCTATACTGATTCAAAAACAGATTATATACTTAGTCCAATTTCGATAAATTCATCCCAACCTAAACTTTATTAAAAATGAAAAAAAGAAATGTCGGAATTTATACAATTTTTCTAAAAAGGTATTGAAATCTGATTATGGATCATATAATATAAAACCATAAATAGGGTAATCGATTACCCTTTACTTATAGAGGATGATAACGTTTTAAAGTATGTTTTTTGTAAAAAGTTGTTAAAAAAACTACAAAAGGAGGTTTTTTAATTAATTTGGAATAAATTATCTGCCTCAATTAGGTAATCGATAAATCTCATTTGGTGTATAATTAATCTTACCGGTTGTTAGAAAAACAATTTGGACGATTAAAGGTTTTAGAAATGTAAGCGTTACCTAGTTGTTTAAGATAGTTGTAGTGAATTGACTAAGATATGTAAACAATCTATATGATGCAATTCATCTAGTAGAATCTCACTCGTTGATTCAAAAAATAAATAGAAAATCTATTTATCTATTTATAAAGGGGAAGAGAGGAGAAATCCATATGAGTAAACAGGGAAACCAAAAGTCGTTTTTACGTACGATTATCATCGTCTCAACATTCGGAGGGCTTCTTTTTGGATATGACACTGGAGTGATTAATGGAGCCTTACCGTTTATGTCTGAAGCACTTGGTCTTACTTCTTTCACTGAAGGGCTTGTTGCCAGTTCTCTACTTTTTGGAGCAGCACTTGGTGCGTTATTTGGCGGCAGGCTTTCAGATCTTACTGGGCGTCGTACCAACATTTTATATCTTGCAGTGCTTTTCTTTGCATCTACACTTGGATGTACACTTGCTCCGAACGTAACGGTTATGATTATTTCCCGTTTCTGTTTAGGACTTGCTGTAGGGGGAGCTTCAGTAACAGTTCCAGCTTATTTAGCGGAAATGTCACCAGCAGATAGACGGGGGAGAATGGTTACTCAGAACGAATTGATGATCGTAACCGGCCAATTATTAGCCTTTGTTATTAATGCGATTTTAGGGAGCACAATGTCCCATCATGATCATGTTTGGCGCTACATGCTGGCGATCGCGGCACTTCCGGCTATATTCTTATTCTTTGGTATGCTTAAAGTACCGGAAAGCCCGCGTTGGCTCGTATCGAAAGGGAAAAATAGAGATGCCTTAAGCGTCCTTCTTAAGGTACGTGAGGAAAAACAAGCTCAATCAGAGCTGAATGAAATTGAGGAAACGCTAGCGAAAGAGGCAGAAGCTAAGCAAGCAACATATAAAGATTTAAGTGTATCTTGGATTCGTCGTATTCTATTTCTTGGGATTGGAATTGCTGTGGTGCAACAAGTAACAGGTGTTAATTCAATTATGTACTACGGCACTCAAATTCTAAAAGATGCTGGTTTAGGAACTGAGGCTGCTCTGATCGGTAATATTGCAAACGGTGTCATATCAGTTCTCGCTACTTTTGTTGGTATTTGGCTACTTGGCATGGTTGGCCGCCGTCCAATGTTGATAACTGGTTTGTTAGGAACAACGATGTCACTTTTGCTTATTGGGATATTCTCACTTACACTTGAAGGATCTGCGGCACTTCCCTATGTCGTACTTAGTTTAACAGTTACGTTTCTTGCCTTTCAACAAGGAGCGATCTCACCGGTAACATGGTTGATGCTCTCAGAAATATTCCCACTTCGTTTACGTGGGATAGGTATGGGTGTTACAGTCCTTTTCTTATGGGTTGTCAATGGTTTTATTGGTTAGGCATTTCCGGTATTACTTGATAAAGTGGGCTTATCTACAACGTTCTTTATTTTCGTCGCTTTGGGACTTGCAGCAATCGGATTTGTAAATAAATTCTTACCGGAAACAAAGGGACTGACACTTGAACAGTTGGAACAGAAATTCCGTCATCATGATGGGCGAAATCACCAAGACTACGTGGAACAGGTTGATATCCAAGCGAAATAAAAACGGAGCAATAATGTTGTTTGGAATGGATTATATAAATTGGTATAGAAATTGATCAAAAGACTGCAAAGGAGTTCTTATGAATTCTTTGCAGTCTTTTTTTCATTATGATTAATTCCCTCCTTACCATTTCTGCAATTTGGTAGGAAGAGAAAGATATGCTGAACTCAAAGGGGTGTGATATAATGATCAAATAATAAATCAGTACGATAGCCGGGAGTATACCACTTCGTGAAAAGGATATACATCGGTTGAAAGAGTGGGGAGAAATGAAACCAACCATTTACGATATTGCGAGGGAAGCGGGAGTCTCTGCTACTACGGTTTCCAAGGTTATTAATAATAAGGGTCGGATAAGCGAGAAAACAAAAAATAAAATCATGCAAATCATCGAGGAGTTTCATTATCAGCCCAATATGCTGGCTTCTGCGATGAAAGGAAAATCCACTTACACCATTGCGCTATTAATTCCTGATGCTGCAAATCCAATATATGCCCAATATTTAAAATATATAGAGGAATATGGGCAAGAGTTGGGATTTAGTGTTGTCATGTGCAGTACTGGGAGCGACCCGGAAAAGGAAGCTAGGCATATTACCTTATTAAAGCAGAAACATGTGGACGGGATTATTATCGCTTCGATATTTAAAAATGAACCGGTGTTAAAACAGTTAATTGAGGAAGAATTGCCGATTGTCTTCGTTAATTTTCAACGGCCAGAACTTCCTGTAGGCAGTATAAGCGGCGATGATTTTTTAGGAGGTTACATGGCGACTGATCATCTTTTGTCATTAGGTCACCGAAGAATTGGAATTATTGCCGAGGATGCAACCATAAGCGGGGAAGAACGGATCAAGGGATATAAAAAAGCTCTCGAAAATGCCGGGATAGAGGTTGATGAAAACTTAATTATTACAATTAATGAACCAACCATTGAAGGTGCAGAGGTGCATGCTAAAGAATTGCTTAACAATGCTCAAAAACCTACAGCGATATTTGGTTGTAATGATATATTGGCAATTGGATCGATGCTAGCAGCGAAGGGCCTTGGGATCAGGATACCGGATGAACTATCTATTATTGGATTTGATAATACGATTATGTGTAAGATCGTAGAACCTCAGCTATCATCCGTAAATATACCGATAAACGAAATGGGTAAACAGGCGATGGAACTGTTGGCTCAGCAAATTAATAAAAAGAATAAAATGAAGCAACGCATTTCTCTTTTACCAGAACTTATTATTCGTCAGTCAACCGCAAAACGAAATGAAAAATAATAAAAGGTAGATGAAATATATCAATACAGGGATTCCCATGAAAACATGTTTGTCAAAACGATAAAAGGCGAGAAATCTTAGTTTTACTTTGATTTCTCGTCTTTTTTATGTAAGGGAAGAGTAGGGTTTAACAATGAAAAGTGAGAAATCGATAACTCTGATTGATTCTTATATTCAATCATTATAAGAATCAGAATACAAATTTCATTAAAAAAATATTGAAATCTCGTGAAGTTTAGGATAAAATGAAATCAAATTTGAAGGGTAATCGATAACCCTAACCCGAAGGATTTTAGTCCATTAAAGAAAGGATATTCTGTGGAGATACAAATTTTTATAGCTTTATTGAATTTGTAAGCGTTATCTATCCATTTAGCTGATTATGATAGCAGTGATGCTGAAAAATGATTTAGATGGAGTATCATGGTAAACGTTAAACAATAAGACTTGTCCTTTCAATAAACAAACATTCGATAATTACTTTATGAATTTGGAGGAATGACCATGACTTTAAAATTTGGCGTGATCGGAACAGGTGCAATCGGCAGTGAGCATATTAAAAGAATCACAAACCATTTATCAGGTGGAAAAATTGTCGCTGTAACGGATGTGAACGAAGCATCGGCAAGAAATGTTGTTAATCAATTCGAGCTAGATGCTGTTATCTATCCTGATGACAAAGCCCTTGTTGCGGATGATAATGTAGATGCGGTGCTAGTAACAAGCTGGGGTCCTGCTCATGAACAAAGTGTACTAGCTGCCATTGAAGCTGGGAAGTATGTTTTTTGTGAGAAACCGTTAGCAACAACAGCAGAAGGCTGCATGAGAATTGTAGAAGCAGAAATGAAACACGGTAAGCGTTTAGTGCAGGTTGGATTTATGCGAAGATATGACAGCGGTTACGTGCAATTAAAACAAGCTATTGACAGTAATTATATTGGTGATCCTTTAATGGTTCGCTGTGTACACAGAAATCCATCTGTTGGTGAGAATTATACAACAGATATGGCCATTCACGATACGCTCATTCATGAAATTGATGTTTTGCACTGGTTAATTAACGATGACTATAAATCAGTACAGGTGGCATTTCCAAAGAAAACATCTCGCGCACTTGCACACTTGTCCGATCCGCAGCTCATAACGTTAGAAACAAATAGCGGTATTATCATTACGGCAGAAGTGTTTGTAAACTGTCAGTACGGCTATGATATTCAATGTGAAGTGATCGGGGAAGAAGGGGTTGCCTACCTGCCGGAGTTCCCAGGGATCACCACTCGTAAAAATGCGAAACTTGGAACAAGCATCTTGATGGATTGGAAAGATCGATTTATCGAAGCTTATGATATAGAATTACAGGATTTCATTGACTCAATCAAGAAAACGGGTGAGCCTAATGGTCCGACTTCTTGGGATGGCTACATCGCAGCTGTCACGGCGGATGCTTGTGTGAAGGCACAACAAACAGGTGAGAAAGAGCCTGTGACATTAGCTGAAAAACCAGGCTTCTATAAAAATGAAAAAGAGGTTGTACAACAGTCTTAAATTTGGTTGAGACATCCTCACTTGAATAGCAGCCTTTAATAGGCATAATAAAAAATGAATGGGGGAAATCACATTATGAAACTTTGTTTTAATCAGGCTACAACGTTGGAAAATTCCAATCTAGCAAAGGACTTAGAATATTGTGAGAAACACGGCTATGACTATATCGAAATTCGAACGATGGACAAATTGCCTGAGTATTTAAAGGAAAAGTCTCTGGACGAGCTCGTTGAATTTTTTAATACACATCATATTAAGCCATTAGCATTTAATGCTTTAGTGTTTTTCAATAACCGCGATGAAGCTGGTTACACGGAAATCATCAATGAATTCAAAGAGATGATGAAAGCAGCGAAAAAACTAGGCGTAAAATATGTGGTAGCAGTACCGCTTGTGACAGAGCAGAAAATTTTGAAACAGGATATTAAAAATAGTTGTGTAGAGGTATTGAAAGAACTTTCAGATATCGCAGAACCTTATGGCGTAAAAATTGCCGTCGAATTTGTGGGACATCCGCAATGTACAGTCAATACCTTTGGCCAAGCTTACGATATTGTGGAAACCGTAAATCGTGAGAATGTCGGCTTAGTTTTTGATTGTTTTCACTTCCATGCGATGGGGTCAAAATTAGAGGATCTTAAAAAAGCAGATGGCTCTAAAATCTTTATTTTGCATATCGATGACACAGAGGATTTTCCAATCGGTTTCCTTACAGATGAAGACCGTGTATGGCCAGGACTTGGAGCGATTGATTTAAATACTTTATTATCAACATTGAAGGAAATTGGATACTCTGACGTTGTATCTGTTGAATTATTCCGACCTGAATATTATCAAATGGATGCTGAAGAAACGATTAAGACAGCAAAAGAAACAACACTCAAAGTAGTGTCAAAGTATTTTGACTTGCAGCCAGTATAAATATATTTTACTTCAATTTTTGTTGCTAACAAGATCACAATCTAACAAAAAATATAAATGAACGTTTTAAACCCTTGTTAATATTGGGTTTAAGACGTTTTTTATTTTTATGAGACAAACGAAAAGGAAAATAACTCAAACGATCCATGGGAGCGGTTATGTAAAAACTTTATATAAGGCATCCAATTATCTCTCGACTTTCTTTTTAATGAAAACACTCTCAGTCAATTTCAGTTATAATCAAGACAGTTTCAGGTAACGAAATGATGACATTTTTAGTATAAACTGATAGTAATTTCACGTGGGGGAATGGCAAATTGAAAGAAGAAATATTGCGTGTGAAATATAGAATACAAGGGAAGGATGACTACTCTTTTGACTTCCATTCCCATCCGGAATATGAAATTTATTTTTTCCATAAGGGTTCGTGCCGGTATTTAATTCATAACAAAATTTATGACTTAGAACCGGGTGATATTTTGCTTATGGATGGTCTGACAATGCACAGACCAAATTTTGATCCTAATATGGATTATGTTCGAAGTTTGCTTCACTTTTCACCGGAGTGGATTAAAGGGTTACTGGAAGAGCTAGGAAGTATGTATTTAATTGAAGTTTTTCAAAAGCTCCATCATTGTTTAATACGAACAAATGAAAGTAAGGAATCGAAGCGATTAGAAGCATTGATTTCTCAACTGGCTGAGTTGAAGAATAAATCTGAATTGCATGACCACCTTGCAGAAACAGAAATGAAAGCTTTATTTATACAAGTGTTAATTAGTGTATATCGACTAGGACAGTTGGTATCGATCAAAATTCCGAATCAAAAAGGCGACAAAATCGAACATGCTGAGAATATAGCAAATTATATTCAAGAGAATTATATGAATAAATTGACACTGGTTATGATTGCTGAAGCACTTAATTTAAGTAAATCCTATGTGTCACATGTATTTAAAGAAATGACAGGCTTTACTGTTATGGAGTATGTCATGGGATGTCGGCTAACCCAAGTAAAATATTTACTTGAAATGGAGCCGGATAAAGCCATTCATGAGATTGCTTATGATTGCGGTTTTGAAAGCGCCTCCCACTTTAGCCGTTATTTCAATGAGAAAATGGGCGTAACAGCAAGAGAGTATCGTAAAATGCGTCTGCAAAATCGATGAATATAAAACTTGATTATTATGGAATTTTGAAAGCGGATTCTTTATTTTGAATTACTTTCGGTTCATGGAGAAATACAATTCTTCACCTATCAACTTCAAAATCTATGGGGAGTACTTACTGGTTTATAGAAGACTCATATAGAGGTCTAAACAGTAATTCGCCTCTAGAATGTTTAAACAAATGAATACCTTAAACTTATAAAAGACATGTGGTTGAATTTAATTCTTTAAAAAGGGGACAAAATCATGTCAAGTACAACAATGAATGGAAATGATTATAACAATGCAAGGATATGGCAAATTGCTTTTTTTACCTTAAATAACACGTCATCAAATCTTCACCTATTTATTTTAGGATTTGTCTCTTATTATGCGACAGGACTAGTTGGGCTTGCCGTTATGCTAACAAGTACGCTCTTAATGGCAGCGCGTATATTCGATGGGATTATTGGTTATCATTCAGCATTTCCGCAGGTTGGGGAAGCATTAACACCATCATTATTTGCAGCAACATTAGTGTTAGCGTTTGGTTTACCAGCATTTGGGTTGATTGTATCAATTATTGCCATGAATTTTTATAAACTTGATGATAAAAAGATGAAGGAAATTCAAAAAGGGATAGCTGAAATCAAAGAAAAAGTTAAAGAGAAAAAAGATTCTCTTATTATATAGAAAATCAATAATTGTAAGCGTATAACAACGTCAATAGCTTCATTATCAACAAAACAGCAATAAAGCAGGCAATTGCAAAAAAAGATTAAATGGCAAAAAAGTATCATTACCTAGAGTTCTAACGTTGAGTGCTATATATCAAAATAGTCTGATTGAAGGGAAAAATAATCTGCAGAATAATAGAGTTGAAGGTATTCTTACATTTTCAAAATAAGAGGAAAGGTTGTGTAGGTTTTGAAATTGAAATGGTTAAACCATAGTCCGAAAAGTCCCTCTGGTGTTTCATGGGGAGTCCCGTGGGGGAGAGGAATTCTAAAAAGAGAAGACACGGTAACTCTAATCGATGAAGATGGTAAGAAGACTCCTGTTCAAAGCTGGCCGATGGCTTATTGGCCGGATGGAAGTGTGAAATGGACCGGCCATAGTGCAGTTTTTCAACCAAATGATGGTTCATATGAAATAACAGTTGGTGAAACTCAAAATCCAGAAATCCCCTTGCAAGTAATAGAATCAGAAAATCAGATAAAAGTGGATACCGGAGAAATGCAATGGTTCCTAAACAAACAAGGAATCCATTTTATCGAGAAAATTGTAAGCGGTTCAAAAATACTTGGGGAAAAAGGAAGATTAATTTCAATACAAGAAGTGAGAGATGAGACTTCTGAGGTAAAGACGATTCAGGAGATCCCATTAGAAAGCAAGATCAAACATGCAGAAATTGAACAGCACGGCCCATTAAGATGTGTTATTAAAATTGAAGGTGAGCATACAACTATTTCTAATCAACATAAACGATCATGGCTGCCTTTCCATTTACGTATCTATTTTTATGCCGAATCTCCTTCGATAAAAATGGTTCATACATTTTTCTATGATGGAGATCCTCAAACTGATTTTATTAAAGGGCTGGGAATGGAATTTTCAATTCCTTTAAAAGGAGAGCCATGGAATCGCCATATTCGCTTTGCTGGTGATGCAGGCATTTACTCAGAACCGGCTCAGTTATTGTTAACAAGACGACATCGAAATGCCGATGGACTGTATGAAAAACAAATTAATGGAGAAATGATCAATCTTTCAGAACAAAAATATGAGGACTTACTTGACCACGTCAAGCAAAATGCAATTTGGAACGATTTTAAACTAACCCAGGATTCTGCAGATCATTATCGAATAGCGAAACGAACAAAAAGCGGCTACTCATGGGTTGAATCAACTCATGGCACAAGATCCAAGGGATTGATTTATGCTGGTGGTGAAAATGGCGGGATCGGAATCGGCGTTAAAAACTTTTGGCAGAAGTTCCCTTCAACTTTAGAAGTAACTGGATTAAATAAAACAACGACAAAACTAAAGGTCTGGTTTTGGTCTCCTGACTGTGAGGCAATGGATTTAAGACATTACAGCAATGATACTCATGTGGTGAGTGCTTATGAAGGATTTGACGAAATGCGAGCAACGCCATATGGAATTGCAAACACTAGTGAGATTTTTTTACAGTGCTATATCAATGCACCATCACATGAAGAGTTAGTCGAGAAAACAGAAGAATGGCAATCACCGATTCTATTAGTCTGTGATCCAGCCTATTATTATGAAACAAAAGCATTAGGTATTTGGAGTTTACCAGATACAAGCCATCCAATAAAAGCGCAATTAGAATCAGAGCTAGATAAGGCGATTGATTTTTACAAACGTGAAATTGAACAACGCAGATGGTATGGCTTCTGGAATTATGGAGATGTCATGCATACCTACGATCCGATTCGTCATCAATGGAGATACGATTTGGGGGGCTTTGCTTGGCAAAATACAGAACTGGTGCCGAATATTTGGCTATGGTATGCCTTTTTACGTTCCGGCAGGGAAGATATCTTCAAGATGGCTGAGGCGATGACCCGTCATACAAGTGAAGTAGATGTCTACCACTTTGGTGAATACGCAGGTCTTGGGTCAAGACATAATGTCGTCCATTGGGGATGTGGCTGTAAAGAAGCAAGAATTAGCATGGCAGGTCTTCATAAATTTTATTATTTTCTCACAACAGATGAACGTACTAGGGACTTATTAATCGAAGTGAAAGACGCAGAACTTGCGCTTTCAAATTTAGACCCGATGAGAGAATTTTACCCAGATGATCACTATAAGACACATGTTCGTGTAGGTCCGGATTGGTCAGCGTTTTGTTCAAATTGGCTATCAGAATGGGAGAGAACAGGGAATATCGACTATCGGAATAAAATAGTAAAAGGAATAGAAACGTTCAAACAATTGCCACTACGATTGCTTTCAGGTCCAACCTTTGGATATAACCCAGAGACAAATGAGCTTTATCATATGGGGGATGGTAATGAGGGAGGCTATCATATGATTATCGCTTTTGGCGGTCCGCAGGCCTGGATGGAGCTTGCCCAATTATTAGAAGACGAAGAATGGGAAGACATGCTGGCGGAATTCGGTGAATTCTATGAACTAAGTCAAGAAGAAAAGCTGAAAAGAAGTAATGGAAAATTGCATAACAAATTATTTAATAATCGAATGTTAGCGGCAGGTATAGTTGCCTATGCAGCAGCAAAGAAACAGAGTCCTACTATAGCAGCAAAAGCCTGGAATCTATTATTAAATGAAGAGATAAGTCAGGTGAAGCTGCCTATGGAAGAAAATGAAGTTCAAGCATGGAGAAAAATTACTGAAGTTCCTACGATAACCACAAATACAACATCACAATGGTGTTTAAATACAATGATCGCTTTAGAGTTGATCGGAGATTATTTAATCTCTGATGAAAATCTATATAAGAATAATGAGTTGAAACTACTTACTTAAACGGCGTTTGAAAAAACAGGGGAATAGACACGAGCCTATCCGTTTTTGTAAGGTAGGAACTATTGTGCATGAGGAGGTATGCTTTATGATACAACGTTATTTTTTTGATAAAGGCAAAAGACTATACAGTAATTCATTGTCATCAACTAACGATATTGCAGATTGGGTTCTTGAAGGAGAAGCAAAGGTCCGTTTTAAGGAAGACCGCCTTCAGTTAGAAAATCAATTAGACCCGGCTATCTATGGTGACAACGCTCATTGGGTATTTTGGTGCCCAGTTGATTTTCCAGATAAAATTATGATCGAATGGGATTTTTATCCGATTAGGGAGCCAGGTCTTTGTATGATGTTTTTTGCTGCAACAGGACGTAATGGGGAAGATTTGTTTAGCGCAAATCTTCCTCAAAGAAATGGAAAGTATCCTGAATATCACTCAGGGGCAATCAATGCTCTCCATCTATCTTACTTTAGACATAAACACGAGGATGAACGAGCCTTTCGAACATGCAATCTTCGAAAAAGCCACGGCTTCCATTTAGCAGCGATGGGCGCCGATCCGCTTCCACCTGTTGAGGATGCAATAGCTCCGTATCATATGAGGCTTGTAAAATATGAAGGGATCGTCCAATTTTCTATTAACAAATTAACTGTACTTGAATGGAAAGATGATGGAAAGAAATATGGGAGTATTTTAAAGGGTGGAAAAATTGGCTTTCGACAAATGGCACCAATGAAAGCAGCTTATCAACATTTGCAAGTTCACGAGGCCCTTTTGTCTGACAACTAAATTGAAATAACCTATAACAAATCAAAAATCCAATTTACAAGAAAGTATTACCTAGTCAATAAAGTTGAAATTCATACTAAATACTAAGTATACAAATAGGATTAATAAGTTAATGAATGGAAATTTATAGAAAAATAGAAGGGGTACATGCAAAGGTAGAAATCATCCTGTTCACATCAGTGAATGCTTGATTTTAAATAAAAATCTTCCATTACAGGGGGCTGGATTTTAAATGAGAAAAGATAAAAAAGAATTAAGTAAAAAAATTGTTCTTCCATTCCTTTCGACAATGCTTCTTACTTCATCATTAGTCGCATGCAGCAATTCAAAAACAACAAGTAGTGATACTGATAAAGGAGGATCGGATAACACGATCACCATTATGACAACAACTTTTCAGTCAGATCCTCCAAGTGAGGACAATCCCATTTTAAAAGCACTTGAAGAATATACAAAAACAGATATAAAAATAAACTGGGCGCTTAATGCTTCTTATCAAGAAAAACTAAACATTACGTTAGCGTCTGGAGAATTACCTGATATTATGATGATTCCATCAAAGGATCCAAGTTTCATAAGTGCAGTAAAGGATGGTGCATTTTGGGAACTTGGGCCATACTTAAAGGATTATCCAAATTTGAGTCAAGCAAATGAAATTATTTTAAATAATAGCTCAATTGGCGGCAAAATTTACGGAATCTATCGTTCTCGACCGCTGGGGAGACATGGAATTACCTTTAGAAAAGATTGGTTGCAAAATGTCGGGTTGCAAACCCCTAAAACGATCGATGATTTTTACAATATGTTAAAGGCGTTTTCGGAAAAGGATCCAGATGGAAATGGAAAAGATGATACTTACGGAATGGTTATATCGAAATACACAGGTCCATGGGATATTATGCAAACATGGTTCGGTGCTCCAAACAAGTGGGGAGAAGACGCTGATGGAAACCTGCAGCCTGACTTTATGACAGAGGAATATTTCAATGCATTAGAATTCTTTAAAAAGCTCTATGATGAAGGATTAATCAATGAAGATTTTGCTGTCATGGATCCGCAAAAATGGGTAGATCCGCTTTTGAATGGGCAAGCTGGTGTGATTGTTGATGTAGTAGACCATGCCCATCGTGCAGAAGAGGATATGCTCGCGGCAAATCCTGATTTAAAGGAACCAATCGATGTGATCGGTGCTGTTGAAGGGCCTACTGGACTTCATAACCTTCCTACTTCTGGATATGCTGGTATGCTTGCCATTCCTAAATCCAGTGTAAAAACAGAAGAAGAGTTGAAAAAGGTATTGGAGTTTATTGATAAATTAAATGACGAGGAAGCACAAAGGTTGGCAAATAATGGTATAGAAGGTCGCCATTATGAAATAAAAGACGGTAAATTCGTTGATTTAAAGGAAGGTAATGAAGCGCTTGTTAATGAAGGTACAGGCTTTAATCAATTTCAGCCATACATCCCGGAAGAACGTTTTATTAAACCAAAGCAAACTCCTTTAAGAGACAAAGAAGAACAGGT
Source organism: uncultured Metabacillus sp. (assembly GCF_947503125.1). Classification (GTDB taxonomy): domain Bacteria; phylum Bacillota; class Bacilli; order Bacillales; family Bacillaceae; genus Metabacillus. The sequence goes on along the minus strand of NZ_CANNCR010000045.1, from coordinate 7,508 downwards.
TAAAAAAGAAAACGAAGAAATTGTTGTTCCAAATCCTGCTGAATCACTCGTTTCTGAAGTATACGCACAAAAAGGTCAGCAATTAGACAATATCATTAATGATGCACGCATTAAATTTATCGTTGGGCAAATCGATGAAGCCGGTTTTAAAGATGCGATTGAATTATGGCGCAGTACGGGTGGGGATGATTATATCGAAGAAATAAATAAACTGTACAAAGAAACAAAAAAATAAATGGATCTGTAAAGTCAGGTGGTGTAATGCTCATCTCCTGGCTTTTCACAAAAAATCGTATTACATAGGAAAGAAGGGAGAGAAAGTGGCTTTACTAAAACAAAATGTTAATCAAGAATACCGTCAATCGACGCATTTATTGAGCAAAAGGCAAACGACTACCATTACCAATCGGCAGCGATTGAAAAGAGACCGCTGGCTTTATCTCTTATTAATTCCGGGAATTCTCTATTTTCTCATCTTTAAGTATGCACCTATGTGGGGAGTGGTCATTGCCTTTCAAGATTATTCTCCATTTAAGGGAATGCTAGGCAGTGAATGGGTGGGATTTGAAAATTTCATAAATTTCTTCCAAAACCCCGATTTTTTTAGATTATTACGAAATACATTCATTTTAGCGGCATTAGACCTGGTCTTCTTTTTTCCAGCACCAATCATCCTTTCACTTCTTTTAAACGAATTACGGATTAATTCCTATAAAAGAACGATTCAAACCTTTATATACGTACCCCATTTCATGTCATGGGTAATCGTTGCAAGTATCACGTATATTTTCTTTACTACAAGCGGTGGGGTGATGAATGAAATTGTTTCTTATTTTTATGGAAAGGAAATCAACTTTTTATCATCACCTGAGTGGTTTCGCCCGCTCATAATGGGACAAATTATTTGGAAAGAAACAGGCTGGGGCACGGTTATTTTCTTAGCCGCTCTAGCAACTGTCGATCAAGAACAGTATGAAGCAGCAATTGTAGACGGAGCAGGTCGTTTCCGAAGATTGTGGCATGTTACGCTGCCAGCTGTAAGAAGTACAATTATCGTTTTACTCATTTTGCGGCTTGGAAACTTCCTGGATACAGGCTTTCAACAAATTTTCTTAATGTCGAATTCATTAAACCGCAGTGTGGCAGATGTATTTGATACCTATGTCTACTTTGTAGGGATTACACAAGGTGCATATAGTTATAGTACAGCAGTGGGCTTGTTTAAATCAGTCGTCGGCATCATTCTTGTTTTAGGTGCGAACAAGCTGGCGAAGAAAATGGGACAAGACGGGATCTTTTAGAGGAGGTGTTTGCAAATGGCAATGCCAAAAATGCACAATACTCCAGCAGGTCGAGTATTTGATGTATTCAACTTTATTTTTTTGGGAATCATCGGGTTGCTGATGGTTTGTCCATTCCTATATGTGATTGCAGGATCATTTGCTACAGAAGCAGAGTTAACGAGAAGAAGCTTTTTTATCATTCCAGAAACATTTTCACTGGAATCCTATAAATATATTTTTTCAACAGCTACATTTACCCGAAGCATATTAGTATCCATTGGTGTAACAGTTGTCGGAACACTTGTATGTCTCTTTTTTACCTTTACGATGGCTTATCCGCTATCTAGAAAACATTTAATGGGACGCAGTACCATAATGAATCTCATTGTATTTTCAATGTTATTTAGCGGAGGAATGATTCCTACTTATCTAGTTGTGAAATCATTAGGATTATTGGATTCTTATTGGGCCTTGATTTTGCCTGCAGCGATTAATCCATTTAATTTAATTATTGTAAAAACGTTCTTTCAAAATATCCCTGCAGAATTAGAGGAGTCAGCTAAAATTGATGGCTGTACGGAGTTTGGGATCTTCTGGAGAATTATGCTCCCGCTGTCAAAACCAGTGCTTGCAACCTTTGCACTCTTTTATGCGGTCGCGATTTGGAATGATTTCTTTAGTGCATTATTATACATCAATGACAATACGAAATGGCCAGTTCAAGTATTGCTTCAGCAAATCATTCTCCTTTCCCAATCGATGTTAAGCGATCCAGCCTCAATGGGAGCAGAATATGTTGAACCACCAGAGCAATCATTGAAACTTGCCGTCGTTGTTGTAGCAACATTACCGATTTTAATCGTCTACCCTTTCCTCCAAAAGCATTTTGCTAAAGGCATGTTATTAGGTTCTGTAAAAGGATAATAAGTTGGAGGGCAATTTATTTGTTTAAGTACAGTAGATTGTCCTTTTTTATGGAGAAATAACATATAAAACAATCTCAGATAATTTTAGGAGATAACTAGGCAATATTAGACCATGAAACGAACGATTATTAAACTATAATAATACATAACACCTGAAAGAACACTGCTTAATTGAAGATTAAAAGGTTATTGTTTACATAGTTTTGAGAGCGTTAAACATTTTGCCAACTATAGCGGCCAAAAGACCTCTCTAAACTTTCTTATTAATAGGGAGAGGAAGTGTTACTAGTGGAAAATAAATTTGCAGTCCAATTATATACATTACGAGAAGAATTAAAAGAAGGAATACGTCCATTATTCAAAACCATTAAGGATATGGGCTGGACAGGTGTGCAGATTTCCGCTTTGCCAAAAGACTATGATCAAAACGAAGTGGCTTTGGCTTTAAAAGAAAATAACTTGCATGCAGCAGGAATGCATACTTCATTAAATCGTTTAAAAAATGATCTTAATGGTGTATTAAAAGAAGCAGAGTTGTATGGCACAAAAGATATTATCCTACCCTTTTTGGCTCCAGAATTGCGGAGTCCTGAAGAATATAAAGGAATAAAAAAATTGTTGAACCAAATTGCAAAGGATGCCCCAGAATATAGGATTTCCTATCATAATCATGCATTCGAGTTTGACATCGATATAGACGGGAAAGACGCACTTCGTTATTTACTTGATCCATCGAAAGATAATCACATTCTAGCAGAAATTGATGTGTACTGGTTGAAAAAGGCCGGAATGGATCCATTAGAATATATCGCTCCTTATGCAAATCGGATGCCGATCATCCACTTAAAGGATATGACGAATGATGTACGACAAACCTTTGCAGAAGTGGGCACCGGAGTTATTGATTTTCTCCCGATTTTACAATGGGGTGAAGAAAATGGAATCGAATGGTATGCGGTTGAGCAGGACATTTGTGAACGTCCACCACTGGAATGCTTAGAAACAAGTTTAAGAAACTTAAAGCAATTGGCAAAACAATTAAATGAAAGATCGAGTAAAGGAGATTTAACTACCCGTTAATCTTTGAACATTATAATATGGAGTGAGACAGATGAGTTTAATTAAAGTTGGCGTTATTGGGATTGGAAATATGGGGAGATCACATGTTCAGCTGTTGGGTAAAGGCAAAATAAAAGGAGCCATTCTAACCGCAATATGTGATCCATTTCAAGATCAACTCGAATCATTAGTAAGTGATTTTCAAGGAGATGTACAGATTTTTAGTGATGAAGATGAATTTTTGAATAAATCCGGTATTGATGCAGTCCTTATTTCAACTCCACACTATGATCATCCAAGACTAGCAATAAAGGCGTTCGCAAAAGGGCTGCATGTTCTTATTGAAAAACCGGCTGGTGTCCATACCATAGATGTGGCAGAGATGAATCTCGCAGCAAAGGAAAGCGGAAAAGTCTTTGCAATTATGTATAACCAGCGTTCCAACCCAATTTATCAAAAGCTGCGCGAGCTTATTCAATCTGGTGAACTAGGTGAAATTAAAAGAACCAATTGGATTATCACGGACTGGTACCGTTCTCAAAGCTATTATGATTCAAGCGAGTGGCGGGCAACATGGCGAGGAGAAGGCGGAGGGGTTTTATTAAACCAGGCACCGCATCAGTTGGATTTATGGCAATGGACAACAGGACTTATGCCGAAGAAAGTTCAGGCATTTTGCGGCTATGGAAAATATCATGATATTGAAGTCGAGGATAATCTCACAGTCTATGTAGAATATGAAAATGGCGCAACTGGCGTATTCATTACCTCTACCGGTGAAGCACCTGGAACGAACCGTTTTGAAATTGCTGGAGATCGCGGGAAAATAGTGGTTGAGAACAATAAACTGACCTTTTATCGCTTGACGCAATCAGAACGTGATTTCAATGCAACCTATACTGGCGGTTTTGGAAGACCTGAATGCTGGACAATCGATATCCCGATTAAAGGCATTTATACAGAACACCAAGGGATCATTCAAAATTGGATTGACTCGATCACTAAAGGCACACTTTTATTGGCACCAGGGGAAGAGGGAATAAAAGGCTTGGAAATCTCAAATGCCATTTACTTATCCTCTTGGCTTAACGAGCCAGTTGAATTACCTATTGATGCAGATCTATATTATGAAAAGCTGCAAGAAAAAATAAACCATTCCACTTTTCAAAAAGAGAACGTAACAAAAGTTGTTTTGGATGTTGCAGGAACACATTGATAATAAGTGAAAATGGCTTACTTCATTTAAGGTAAGCCATTTGAGACTATTGGACCTAGAGTAGCACGAGAATGGCTAGAATCTCAAAAGGTCAAAAAGAGGATATTATTCATCCTCAAATTATTAAAGATGTTTCCTTCAAAGGGGCATGTACAAAATCTCCAAGCTAATAAGTAATAACTATCATTCGCAATAGTTCGGTTATTACTACAAAAATATTATTGTCATAAAATATTTAAGATATTTTTTATTAAAAAACCGTATATTATCTTGTCTTAGGGTCGAAAATGTGTATAATTACTACTAACGATAATTTTGGCAGGTGATTCGCATTTTTCCGACTGATTCGAATGAAACAAAGAAATTCCTTTCCCATTTGTACAATGAAGTATCTAAGGAATTATTTGGCTTCGGTACAACGTTGTTAAAGATTAAAGTTGAGGATAATGTGATTACGTTTCAAGCCAAGCATCGCCGTGCTCCACGTTCTGCCGCTTTAGAAGGAGAGGCTCCAAACTTAAAATTGGAGGTCGATTTTCATATGTCGCTCCTTTATAAGAAGAAGCTAAAGCAAAAGCTGGAAGAACAGACGGATTGGAAGATTGAAGCTGTTCTAAGAGATTATGATTCAGCGACACAATTTGCTTTTACGAATATTGTGTTAGAAGAAAATTAACAATAGATGGACTACCTTCTTTGATTCATCTTAGAGGGATGCCGGCATAATGTAACGACAGATCGGTTTTATCTTTGTTTACAAAGAAAAGACAATCTTGAGTAGAATAATTATTCTATTTAAGATTGTCTTTTTTTTGCATATAAAAAGACATAATAAAAATAAAAACTGGAGGTATAACATAATGAAAAAAATCATTAAGGGTCTTGTCGTGTCATCTTTATTTTTATTAGCTGCATGTGCTCCTAATGGAGATTCAGCAAATGATAAGCAAGAACCAGTCGAATTAGTCATTTCTACTTGGGGATTCGCTGAAGACTTCTTCCGTGAAGAAGTGTATAAACCATTTGAAGAGGAGCACAATGTTGAAATTGTGCTAGATACTGGAAATAATGCCGACCGTTTAAATAAAGTCCGTCAAGGTACTGCTGATGTCGATGTTATTTTCCTGTCGGACTACTATGCTCAACAAGGAATTAATGATGGATTGTTTGAAACCATCAATCGCAGCAAGATTCCTAATATTGATCACATTTATGATGCAGCAAAAGCGCCGCTAGGTGAAGAGTATGGACCAGCTTATACGATTGCGCAATTTGGAATTGCTTATAATCCTGATGAGGTGGCTCAGCCGATAACTTCATGGAAGGATCTTTGGAGTGAGGATTTAAAGAGTGCCATTACGGTTCCTGGGATTACTTCAACATCAGGTCCAATGTTTTTAGATGCTGCCTCAAAGGTTAGCGGAAGCCAAGAATTTAATGAAGATCAGGCTTTCGAGCAAATGAAAAAGCTTATGCCTAATGTTGTAAAGGAATATGGCCAAACATCTGAGTTTGTTAATATGTTTGCACAAGGTGAAATTGCGGCAGGTCCGATTATGGAAATGTACTTTGCAGATTTGCAGGAGGCTGTTCCGAATGCAGAATTTGTAGCACCTAAAGAGGGCGGATATGCCGTCATGAATACGGTCAATGTTGTAAAAGGAACTGACAATAAAGAATTAGCAGAAGAATTTATTAACTATCTTTTAAGTAAGGAAGTTCAAGAAAAGTCTGCGAAAGAGAAGATAGATTCTCCGGTTAATACGGAAGTTCAACTATCTGAAGCAGAAGCGGAAGGATTAACTTACGGTGAAGATGTTGTAAAAAGCTTAGTAGTTTTAGATATGAAGTTTGTCAATGAACACTCAAAAGCATGGATCGACCGTTGGAACCGTGAACTGGCACAGTAAGAAAAAGAGGTGTTAGCGATGAAAAGAAAATTGATTCTCGATGTAGATACAGGAATCGATGATGCAATTGCGATTATTCTTGCTGTAAAAAGCCGACAGTTTGACATATTGGGAATTACAACCGTAAACGGGAATGTATCCCTAGATTCAGCTACGAAAAATACATTGAAAATTCTTGATCTTTTAGGGGAACGAGACATTTCAGTCATTAAAGGGGCGAATGCCCCTATTCTTAGAGATCGCTTTTTTGAACATCGAATTCATGGAGAAGATGGTCTAGGTGGCGCCCTAAAGGATGTAGAGATTTCCCAGAAGCCTGAAGAGGGCTTTGCCCCTGACTTTCTGATTAACTCCATTTTAAATTTCCCGCATGAAATCACGTTAGTTATGACAGGGCCGTTAACAAATTTGGCACTAGCTATTAAAAAATGCCCGCAAATTACCCAATATGTAAAAGAGGTCATTTTTATGGGCGGGGTTATCCATGGAAGTGGCAATGTGACGCCAACCTCGGAGTATAACATGTATGTTGATCCCGAAGCAGCCAAAATTGTATTGCAAGCGGGCTTCAATTCGATAACACAAGTTGGATTAGATGTAACACGAAAGACTCTATTAACAGAAGAGCATTTTCAACTGATTGAAAATAACACACTCGCTGACTATATAAGAACGAGCACATCAGATTACAGGCAGCGATATTTTGAACGAAATGGTGTATGGGGCTGTGCCATGCATGATCCTTTAGCTGTCGGCGTTGCCATCCAAAAAAAGCTTGTGACAACTGAAAAAGTTTATGGTGATGTCGAAACAAGCAGTGAGCTTTGTGATGGACAGTTCGTTTGCGACTTTCAAAATCGGCTCATGAAGCCGGAAAATGTCGATGTTTGTCTTGACGTTAATGTAGAGGCGTTTTTTGACCTGTTTATTCGTATTATCAACTCATAAGGCGCTTTTCTAAAAGATTGTTGTATGTAACGATAAACAGATTAAAAGATAAATACCAGAGTTGAAAACAGCCAATCATAAACAAATCGAGGTAGTGTCAAAAGTTCTATGAAAAAACAACGTTTTAGTTTTAATTAACACCGAAGTGAACTTGTTGACCGCCGCA
>NZ_CANNCR010000044.1 GCF_947503125.1 uncultured Metabacillus sp. | reverse complement strand
GCATTAAATAGTAACAAGAAAGCTGATTAGATAGGCGATATTAGCCTATATTAGAAAATCTGTGAATAATTCAGGATAATAGGTGTTTTTTATGGAATGAATCACAATAAATAAAGCCCCTACTGTTACCGTTGCCTCATTTGCAAAGCCTATTAACGCTTCCTCAGGACTTAAAATACCAGAAACCATCAATAAGACTAACGCAGTGAACATCACAAGATCAGTTTCAAATTTATCCGCTACTAATACGAAAACCAATAGACATACGATACAAACTGTCATCATCCCGTACAAGGTCATGTTATCACTCTTTTATTTAAGATCATCATGGTATTTTATATGCGGCCCTCATGCAATCCGAATTACTGTTAGCCTATCGTTTACAAGTTTGTATGAATGACCTTACATTCCTTGATTGTTCTCCATGTTATAGTTTTCCTTATGACCACTGGGCAAACAAAAAGTTAATAGAGTTGCCTATAGCATTATATGAATGACTGCATAATCTATAAGAGAAAGCGTCTAATAGGAACAAAAAACTAAAAATGAAGGATATGAGAGGGCACACTATGAAAGTAATGACAATCTTAGGTACCAGGCCAGAAATTATTCGCTTGAGCCTTACGATAAAAAAACTCGACATATATGCAGAAAAGCATTGTTTGGTCTTTACCGGACAAAATTTCACTTCTTCATTAAGTGATATCTTTTTCGAACAATTAGGGGTTCGAAAACCTGATTATATCTTGTCGAATCAGCAGCAATCTCTTGGGGAGCAGTTATCAGGCATGTATAAAAGGCTAGAAGCCATTTTTCTTAAAGAGAAGCCAGATAGAGTTCTCGTATTAGGCGATACAAACAGCGGTTTAAGTGCTATTTTAGCTGAACGGATGGGAATACCAGTGGTGCATATGGAAGCTGGAAACCGATGCTTTGATTTAGAAGTTCCAGAAGAGAAAAATCGTCGTGTGATTGATGCCATTTCTAGTATTAATCTTCCTTATACACCTCAAAGTAAAGAAAACTTAGTGAAAGAGGGTTTTCCACGAAATCGGATTTTTATCTCGGGTAATCCAATTAACGAGGTTTTACAGCATTATGATACAGAGATTGAGGACAGCAAGATTCTTTCAAGCTTAAACCTTAAAAAAGATGACTACTTTTTAGTCACAACACATCGTGCGGAAAATGTTGATCATGAAAATCGCTTACTTGAAATTTTCAAAGGCTTAAATATTGTCGCTGAGGCCTATAAAAAAAGGATTATTTGCAGTATTCATCCCCGAACCAAATCTCGTATCGATCGTATTCAAGATTTTAAGCTTCATTCATTAGTAGAATTTCACGAACCATTTGGATTTTTTGATTTTGTGAAATTAGAAAAAAATGCATTTTGCGTGATAACAGATAGCGGAACGGTACAAGAGGAATGTTGTTTGTTTCACGTCCCAACGGTCACCATTCGCAAAACGACCGAACGGCCGGAAACCATTGCATGTGGCAGCAATATGTTATCTGGAATCAACGCTTCTCAAATTGTAAATTGCGTAAACGTTATGGTAAGCCAACCGAAAACATGGTCTTTGCCTGAAGGATATGATCACCCAAATGTTTCAGATAAAGTAATGAAAATTTTGCTAGGAGGTATGGAATTTGTTTAATAATCAAATTGTTTTAGTTACTGGAGGCACAGGATCATGGGGACATGAATTGATTTCCCAGTTATTAACGCATAACCCAAAGGAGATCCGTATTTTTTCAAGAAATGAATCTGCTCAGTTTACGATGAAACAAGAGTTTGATAGTAACCCAAAATTGAAATTTATCATTGGTGATATTAAGGAAAAGGATTCCTTAATTGAAGCATGTCACAATGTGGATTATGTTTTCCATTTAGCAGCGTTAAAGCATGTCCCGGTTTGTGAGGACCAGCCGATTGAAGCATTAAAAACAAACGTCATTGGTACACAAAATGTAATCGATGCTGCAATTGCCTGTGAGGTTCATCGAGTTGTTTATATTTCAACAGATAAGGCTTCTAACCCATCAAATTTTTATGGCTTATCAAAAGCGATGGGAGAAAGGCTCATTATACATGCAAACACATTAAACACTAAAACAAGATTCGTCTGTATACGCGGTGGAAATGTTTTAGGGACGAACGGCAGTGTCATCCATGTCTTTAAAAAACAAATTGAGGAAAAACAAAAAGTCGGCATTACTGATCTAAATATGACTCGTTTCTTCTTAACTGTACAGGATGCGATTAAACTCGTCTTTAAAGCAACCTTTGAAAGTGTTGGCGGAGAAATTTTTGTTATGAAAATGCCTGCATGTAAAATCGTGGACCTTGCCCAGGTATTAATCGATTCATCTAAGAAGGAGAATGTTGAGATTGAAATCCTTGGGGTACGCCCAGGTGAGAAAATTGATGAGTTGCTTCTATCAGAATATGAAAGTAAAACCACGATTGCCTATGATGAGGAATATTTCGTGATTCTTCCTTCCATTCACATCGATGGAATCAAGGAGCAGTATGCTGATTATAAACCTGCTAATTTACAAAGTTATCACTCTGGTACTGGACTTATGACCCAAGCTGAGATTAAAGAGATGTTATTGAAAGGTGGGTTTATTAAATGAAATTATTGATCCTTGGTGGAAAAGGGATGGCAGGACATGTCATAGTGGATTACTTTAAACAGAAGGGACAGCACGATGTCTTCTATACATCAAGGGACCAAAATGATAAAGATTCACTCTATCTGGATGTTACGGATATTAAAAAATTGGAGGACATCATTGAGTTGATCAATCCCGATATCATTATTAATGGTATCGGCATTTTAAATGAAGCGGCAACCAATCATCCTGTTCTTGCGTTTCAGGTCAATAGCTTATTGCCCCATCAATTAGTTAAATTAGTTGAACGTCACAATGGAAAATTAATCCACATTAGTACGGACTGTGTTTTTTCGGGAACAAAAGGTGATTACACTGAATTTGATCATCCTGATGGAACTTCCGTATATTCCCAGTCCAAGCGTTGGGGAGAAATTATCAGTGATAAACATTTAACCATACGGACTTCTATCATCGGGCCGGAATTGAAAGAAGATGGTATTGGGCTGTTTTTATGGTTTATGAAACAAAAGGGTGAAATAAAAGGTTATCAAAAGGTGTTATGGAATGGAGTTACAACGCTGGAGCTGGCAAAGGCAATCGATGCGATGATCGAGCATAACGTAACTGGTCTTTACAATCTTGGTGCAGAAGAAAAAATTTCGAAATATTCATTGCTGAAATTAATCCAAAAAGTGTTTAAAAAGGATGACGTGATCATTACTCCAGATGATAAAATCGTCCTCGACCGAACAATCAAAAGCACTCGAACAGATTTTCACTACCAGCTTCCTTCATATGAAGAAATGATTAAAGAATTGCATAGCTGGATGCGAGGCAAATGAAGCAGCCTGCCATTTTAATAACCGGAGCAAGCGGTTTTACTGGCCAGCATGCATGCAGCCATTTCTTAAAAGCTGGTTATCATGTTATAGCTGTTTCAAGAAATGGCTCTTTTTCTAATAAGAAGATAACCGTTGAACATTGTGATCTTACGATAAAAGAAGATGTTATCAAGCTAATCAAAAAAATAAAGCCTGAATATGTTCTCCATTTGGCCGGACAAAACCATGTAGGAAAGTCATGGAGTGATCCTATTTCTTCAATGGAAGCAAATATCATGTCAACCGCCTACCTACTGGAAGCGTTGCGTCAAGTAAATCCTGCTTGCAAAATTGTTGTTGTCGGCTCCGCTCTTCAATTCAATCCTAACAATCTATCTACTCTTACACATCCTTATAGCTTAAGCAAAACCCTGCAAATTTTAATTGCCCAATCGTGGGCTGCCTTATATAAGATGCATATTGTCATTGCAAAACCATCTAATTTAATAGGACCAGGATTTTCAAGCGGAGTTTGTTCGATCTTTGCGCAAAGAATAGTCGAAATGGAGGAAAATGCTGGAGAAAAGGTACTTGAAGTCTATAATCCATATGTACAACGTGATTTTATTGATGTGAGAGATGCCGTAACTGCCTATGAGATCCTATTAAATAAAGGAAGTTCAGGCGAAATTTATGACATTTCTTCAGGAAAAAGCCGGTCTTTAGATGAAATCATAATTGGATACAAGGCCTTAACCTCGGTTGATTTCAAGGTAAACACTCAAGTGAATAACCTGCTAGAACAACCAGTTATCATTTCCACTCAAAAACTCATAGAATTAGGCTGGAAGCAATTGATTCCCATTGAGACATCTTTGCGGGATATTCTTTATTTTTACAGAGGAAGTAAGAATAATCCTTGATTGTTAACATCTCGATTTACTATAAATTTATGGAGTTGCTTTCAATCTTGTTTGTTTCTAGAACATAGATGATGGAAAGACGCTCCTTTTTTTTATATTGCGCTTATGCCACAAAAAAGGAGGAAAAGACACAATCAAGATAAAATAGGTTTCATAAGATAGTACAAATGAGTACTAAATACTGCCTGGTATCAAGCTCAAGCATGTTTTTTAAATTTGAATTCTTAATCTGTTATGGAAAGTGGGTATGTAACATCATGAAAAGACTAAAAATATTGTTTTTGACAAGAGACCGGTCACAACAAATGGAGAAAAGCAGCTATTACATAGCTGAAGAAATGAAGAAACAATGTGATCTTATGTTGTGGACCGAAGATGGGCATATTTTAAAAATACTTACCCAGTTACCTGATAAACCAGATTTTATTTTCCTAAATGACTTCCTTGATCCCAGACTTTGTCCTCAAATTGTGGGACTTGAAAAAGTGAATATTCCTAAAGGTATGATTTTCCACGATATTTCTTACAAGATTCAAGAAAGAAAAGAATATGTAAAAAAAAATAAAATCGATTTTATCTTTCCACATTACAGGGATGCTTTTTTAAGATGGTATCCTGAATTAGCTCATCGTTTAGTATGGCTGCCTCATCACGTAAACATTGAGGTTTATAAAGATTTTCAACTTCCAAAAACGATTAATTGGCTCATTATGGGCGCCATTGTACGGCATATTTATCCTCTGCGGGAAATTATGCTTAATACAATGAAGAATCAACCCGGTTTCGTATATCACCCACATCCTGGCTATACAGAAGTTCAAAATGTTAACAGTGGATCACTAATAGGAGATGATTATGCTAAAGAAATAAATCGATCAAAGATGTTTCTTACATGCAATTCCGTTTATGGTTACACCCTTATGAAGTACTTTGAGGTACTTGGATGTAATACATTATTAATGGCACCGGCAACGAAGGAAACAACAGATTTGGGTTTAATTGATGGTGTTCATTTTATCGCAGTAAACAGGGATAATTTCATGGAAAAAGCCAAGTATTATCTTATTCATGAAGAGGAAAGAAAAGCCATTTCTCAAAACGGTTATGAATTTGTTAGAGCACATCATTCTACGAAAGCAAGAGTTCAGCACCTACTTGAAAATATCTCAACATTGCTTTCATAAAGTGAAACTAATCATGCTTAAACCTCCACGTCCTTATGTCTCTCTTGACTTGGACAATAATCCTTCATCGAATTTTAACGGACAGTTATCCGCCACTTATTTTATTATCCCGCTTACATCTTGAAGTGGGGGTTTTACTGCCCGTTAAGATTGGAATAAAAAAGTATTCAATACCTTTGACTTGTTAATGATATAAAAAGGAGAAAGGCCATCACAAAGGTGAAACCTAACTCCTTTTCATTGATTGATTAAAATTGGCTAAACGCAGTTCCTGAAAAAGTGATCGGTCCTACAATTCTGGCAGAGTTTACTAATGATGAGTTTTCCAATTCAACTGTAATAAAGTATGCTTGATTCCCTGTAGGAACATTAAGATCGATAGCTTGAAATGAAATGGTTCTATTTTGGTCTACAGATACCTGTAATTCACCGCGAACAGTCAGAATAATCCCTCCAGTATTCCTAAAAACCTTAAATAGAACCGTAGGATTTCCAACCTGGGCAGTAATTCCAACCGTTGCATAATATGACCCTGTTTACATTATTTGATAAATTTAAGCCAAACTCAGCCAATTTAAGTGCATTTGGTGAAGCAGGAACTGGGATTGAAAGAGTTCCACTGCCGTTAGAAGGAACACTAGAACCTGAACCAAGAAATTCCGGCATATCAAACACCTCCTTTCTATTAACTTATGTCAAAAGAAAGAATTTGATTGTGCTTGTTTACTAGTATTCAACGTTAATATAGTATTATTAATAGAAATATTTGGTTTAAAAGCCCATGTTGTTTATTACTATTTTGAATGAAGCGATAGGCTCCAAACTCCTTCGAGTACAAGGAAAAAAGGTGACCAGCTGGAGTCTTTTTTCTGAATTAAAATTCAAACAAAAAGAACTTTACTAAATCCAGCCACTCCCCATTACATGACATGTAATAGAGTTTTAAACATTTCATTAAACTTTTCCTTATAAATGCATATGATTAAGTAGCGGGAAAAAAAGAGTCATTCTCTATTCAACTGAAGGATCTAACTTAAGTTTAAAGGAGATAAAAATGAATATACTGTTTACTTATTATATTCCAAGCGGCGGAATGGAAACCTTAGCCCGTCAAAGAAGCAAAGCACTTAGTCAATACGGAATAAATTTTCACTTTCTTTATTTTTTTGAAGGATCAGGTGTACAAAATATTCGTGATATTCCTACATTTATTACAAATGATGATAAGGAAATCAATGAAATTCTGATAAATGGAAATTATGATCTAGTCATTATTTGCTCAGATTACCCATTTGTGGAACGTCTAAGAAATCTTGGTTATACAGGCCATATCATCTTTGAAGTTCAAGGACTTGGAGATTTCCATACTGCTGAGAAGTGGTTAACAGATGCCGTTAGTTTTATTAAACCTAATAATGTAAGTGGAATCTTATATCCAATAACCCCTCATTTGGTTCAATTGATTGATAAACTCTATCCAGATCATAAAAAGTTTTGTTTTGATAATTGTATTGACACATCTATATTTCAATATAAATCAAACGAAAAACCAGCATTGCCCATCATTGGCTGGGTCGGTAGATTAGAAGAAAATAAAAATTGGAGAGATTTTTTAAGAATTTGCTCTTCAATCGTACAATATAGTCCGGACATAGAGATTTGGATATTCGAAGATGCATCACTTTCTTCACAAGAAGAAAGAAGAGCATTTACTAAACTTATACAGAGCCTAAACCTATCAAATAAATTAAGATTATTCGATAATATTCCACATGAAAAAATGGCCGAATATTATTCAATGATTGGCCATTCAGGCGGCTTTTTATGTTCTACTTCGAAAGTTGAAGGTTTTGGATATGCAATAGTTGAAGCAATGAGCTGCAGGTGCCCTGTTTTGACAACAGACTCAGATGGGGTTAAACGATCCATCATCCATAATAAAACTGGAAAAATTTATCCTCACAACGACATTCAAAAAGCTGTTGAAGAAGCAAATGAAATAATGAATAACACTCCGGTTCGAAATCAGATTATTAATGAAGCAGAAAAACTCGTTCATTCTAACTTTTCACTGTCTGTGTATGCAAATCATTTCTTGAACATGCTTAACACCTTGAAATAAAGTGTTCTCAAAATTCAAAGGGTCAATCCCGCAAACACAATATATTGTACCCTTAATAGATATAGGTTCAATTATATTGTTGTAAGGATATGACCCTTTTTGTTTTTCTTACCAATTATGATCTTTTTCATATCCAAAACGAATTAATAATTCTCCTGCTTTTTCTTTAAATGCTGTTTTTAATTCTTCATCAAATTCATTTCTCCATGCCCCGATTTTACCCGAGCGGAAAGTAACGGCTGTTCTAGGATCGATACTTGCCTCTAAGACATTTACCATTTGGTCTAGCGGTATAGGAGGTTGTAAACCATTCCATAAAAATTGAACAAGCCTTGTAAGCGCTCCCTTTCTAGATGCTGGAGAGCTTATAATTTCTTCAAATGAAATATGGAACGATCTTTTTTCAGTGAGCCATTGATAATAAGGAAGATTATAAGTATAGAAATCTATCCATTTATTATCAACGCCTCTTAATAAGGCTAATTGACGCTGCTTTGGTGTCATTTTCACAAAATCATCATGAAGGGGATTCTCTTTCCAAACATCTGCAATATAATAAGACATTGAAATTAAAACATCCCGAGGATCACGATAAACAAATATGTGCTTCATGTTGATGCTTTCTAACATGTCTGAATAGTTTTTGGTATACCTGACATGACCAACACCAAACTCATTCCCCTTTAGTAAATTTAAACGCGCAAGATGATCCTGACTATAATCATGAAAATTAAACGAATTGGTAAAAAATCTTTTTTTCATATCGTGTTCAGAAGAAACACCGGGCATCCCTGTTAAAATCTGATGCACTAGATATGTTCCGCTTTTGGGAACAGAAGTTACTAGAAATGGTGGTAAAATATCCGCTTTCTTTCCGTTCATCATTTTAACTCCTTTAAGTTATATAATATTTTTTTCACAAAACAAGCGATCTTCTTAATAAATTCCTAATACTGTCCGTTGTTGTGTTTTTTCATATTTTCCTCTTTAATTAATTGATTGATATAACTACGATTTTTTCTTTGAACTAGGCCTATTTCTTGCATAATCGTGTCCCAATGTTTTCTTGTTCCCATATCAGGATGGTCACGATATAGAAGCAAAGGTTCATCAATATATAAAAAATCGTATTTTTGTAAAATTCTCAGCCATAAATCATAATCATGTGTATAAGGTAGTTGTTCATCAAAAAGGCCAAACTCGGAAAATAGTTTCATATTAAGCATTACTGTACAGCCATTAATGATATTTCCACGTTTCATAGTCCTTAAAAATTCCAATCGATCAGGAGTATAAACACCTTGCAGACCACTTATCACTTCTCCTTTCCCGTTAATCGCATAATAATTTGTATAGCTTGCCATGGCATTAGCTTTTTTCATTTTCTCTAATTGAATTTTAATTTTGTCAAAATAAAAAATATCATCCGAACTAAGCCAACAAAAATAATCACCTGTTGCCTGACGGATCCCCATATTTAATGCGGTGCCAGTTCCTCCGTTTGGCTTTTCAATATAGATGATTTTATTCATATATGGTTTTAATTTTTCAACATGTTTAGTAGAACCATCATTTACGACAATCACTTCGATATTTTCATATGTTTGCCCGATCGCACTTTCTATTGCATGTTCAACGTAAGAACAATTATAAAAAGGAATGACAATTGAAACTTTCTCCATTTTTCATGCTCCTTCTTGTGCTTTCTTAAAATCTCCACTCATTCTTTACACAAAATGAATGTATGTTTTCTAATCTATCAACAATCCTTTTGTATTGTATGAAAAATTCAATCTATTTGTTTAGACAAATAATTTAACTGCGGCCTTTTGATGAAAGACCCCAGTTTTCAAACAGTGTTATATTATTTTATTTCTATAAAGGAGTCTTAAGCAGTAACTGAAAGAGATGAGGAAGTTTTACATAGCTCTCTATATTCGGAACACCCTGCCTGTACTGTAAAAAAAGCTGCATCATTTTTTCTGAAGAAAGTGGAGGATAGGCACTTAAAATTAACGCAATAGCTCCGGAACATAAACCGGTGGCCATAGATGAACCCGACAATGTAATGTAATTCTGATTCACAACAAATGGTTCTAATTGATTAGCTAATATGGAATTAGGTGAAAGAGGAGCAGTAATGCATAATCCCGGAAAGAAAACATCAGGCTTTATTACGCTATCAATTACCTGTAATTTACTCGTAAAAAGACTAATATATTCGTCGTCCATTATCGGTGTTTTCCGATCAGATGCTGCACCTACTGTAATAACATTAGGATTTGTTGCAAATGTCGTAATATTATCCGCCAAACCAGTATGATCTGCTGCCATAAGAACAATAATCCCTGCTTTCATTGCTTGCTCTGCTGCATGTGATAAGGGATCTTCTTGGTATGGTACAATAGATTCAGAACCTAGGGATAAGTTAATAATTTTTATATTATAAAGAGCTTTCTTCTCTATACAATAATTAATTCCGGAAATGACTGTCGAGAGATACCCCACTCCATTTTTATCTAATACCTTCACTCCAACAAGTTGTGCTTCAGGAGCCAAACTACTATATCTTCCCTTGGAGGCGAAACCATTTCCTGCAGCACATCCCGCCACATGTGTTCCATGACCATGGTCATCATAAGGAACTGGGTATCTATTGATCATATCGACAAAGCCAACGATTCGGTTGGAGGGTAGTGTAAAGTCTGAATGTGGATGTATACCGGTATCTAAGACTGCAATTGTGACACCTTTCCCTGTTAATCCATAAATATTATTCACATAATTTTTGCCCATTGACTTTGCTGCAGTGTCTAAAAATGCCTGAACTTTGCGATCAAGGTAAAGTTTTTCGACTTTAGGGTGGACAACCAATTGTTGTATTGTTTTAACAGATAACTTCCCAGAAAGATAATTCAATAGCACTGCATGATTCAATTCAAGATCAGAAGGGCTTAGTTCACACAAATCTTTAAGCTTGTTAATACTTGTTCCCGATTTTAATTTAATTAGAACTCTTGTTGTTTCATTCTCATCTAAATGTGAATAGCTATCTAATAAACATTTAAAAAGCGGCGAATCCATCCGCTCCTTATATTCATTTATCCAGTCCATCATTAATCTCCTCGTAAGTATAAATTCCTTTTCTTCATAAAGAACTAATCCACGTTTTACTATAGAATATGCAGAACTTTAAAGATGTTCCATCCACAGCTATCGGTATTTATAAGTTCATTAATTTCTAGTATATTTACCAACACATTAATCCTTTGCCATCATATGCTAAATAGTGGTTTAACTATATGAAGCTCTTAAAAATTTATTTCATGGAGGAACTCAATTGAAAGACCTGCATGTATTTTTACTTGATTACTCCAGTCAAACGGTATTCACTCAAACTTTATATTCATTACATTTCATTTCGCATCGCTTAAAATCTCTAACACTTATTAAAAGGGAAAAAACCTCCTCCCTTCACATAGATAAATCGTTATATCATTACCAAGTGATAAATATGACAGAAGATGATCTAGGTAAAACTTTAAATGGATGCATTCCTACAATTACTACTGACTATGTTTTATTTCTTTATAAGGATGAACAACTAATATCCAACATAGACGATGCTATTACAAAATTAAGTGATAAAAACCATATCCTCACTAATTCTTTAAGTGTAAAAAATTATATAATAGAGCGGCCATTCCTTGTAAAAACCTCTTATTTAAAACAAACACCTTTATTCACAAAAGAACAAATCCCTTTTAATGAAGCTGTCCTTCCAGCCTGGCTAAAAAAAATAGAAAAAGCAAAAATAGTAAAAATAACGAAACCGATGGTCAAGCCCTTTAATCCTAGAGCATATACTAAAACAATAAATAAATGGGAGTTTATCGCAAAATATTCTTCACCTTTAAAAAGAGCTTATGATCAATCTCCCTCTTTAGCAGTTATGATATCAACCTATAATATGGCCAGCTATGTGGAAACTGCTATTACCTCCTGTCTGCTGCAACATACACCAATTAATCAACTATTAGTCATTGATGACGGTTCAACTGATAAGACATATGAGCGTCTTACAAAATGGAACGGTGAACGGAATATACGGGTATTCCAAAAAGAAAACGAAGGAAAGGCAAGAGCTCTAAACCAGCTTTTACCCTATGTTTCCTCAGATTTCATCTTAGAGCTTGATGCAGACGACTGGCTTGACCCGGATGCGATTTCAACAATTAAGGAGCAAATAATGACACTTCCTTTGTCTGCAGCTGTCCTCTATGGAAATTTGAGAAATTGGCGGCAGTTCGATTCAAATGAAATGAAATTTAGTGAGGTAACGAATGGCAAACCAGTCATGGATGAAAACGAACTCCTTTCTTACCATTTTCCTCTGGGACCTAGAATTTATCGGACAGATAAGTTAAAAGCGATTGGCGGATTTCCTGTCATTTCTTTTGAGGAGGGTAAATTGTATGAAGATGTTTTAGTATTAAAAGAATTAATGAAAACAGGGCCACTATGTTATCGTGACTTTACAATATACAATGTGAGAAACCATCAATCTAGCATTACGAAAGTCAATCATTCAAAATGGCATGAGTTTAAAAACTTACTTGATTAACATTCCTTAAAAAGCTAGCTTCTCATCGTTACAGACACTTGTACCTAATACAAATACACAAAAAAAGAAAAGCCCCCCTCCCTCAATTTTGGACGATTGCCCACACCATCTAGGGATAACTCACATATTGTGTTAAGGACTAGAGAGTCAAATAACTAATTTTAAGGAGATGAAAATAAATGGGTTGCAAAGGTAAAGACCGCGATAACAATTGCGTATGTGAAGCAGTTGAGCAAATTTTAGCTGAGCAAGAAGCAGTTGAAGAAATTAGCTGTCCAACTAGCTGTTTCAGCAATTTGTTAAGCCCAGCAGCTAATCCGGGTAGAGATACAATTCCATTCATTTTATACGATAAAAAAGGTGATCTGTTTAAAGCTTTCGGTAACGTAGGTGGCTTCTTAGGTGATATGGCTTGCTTTAAAACAATCTTCTTCCGCGTTGAGCACGTAAAAGATTGCTGTGCAACATTATCACTACTGCGTCCTTTTGATGTTAATGGCGACACTGAGAGCGTATGTGATCCTTGTGACGGTGACTTCTTCGGACTTGCAAAATCTGACTTCTGTATTGAAGTAGATCTAGATTGCTTCTGTGCTATTCAATGCTTATCACCAGATTTAGTAAACCGTGCGATGGACAAAAAACACTGCAAATAAAAGATGGACTGCTGGTCACAGCAGTCTTTTTTACATGTTGTTCTTTTTATAAATGCCCATTTATTAATAAATAGGCATTTTCATTATTACCTTTTCTTCTATTATATCTATTCTAATATAGGCATATATAATAGAAAGGGAGGGTACCAATGAAAAGGACTAGTGATGATCATTACATGATTCACGTGCTAGAAACAATTATCTCTCTACAAAACGCGGTTGAAGAACAACGTGCTGTGCATCGCTACCGCTATCTCCTTTATCCCGTGAACCTTTTAGGAGATTCCATTCCAATCCTTTTATTTTTAAAAGATGGCGCATTGTTTAAAGCCTATCATTTTATAGATGTAAAAGGTTATGGCACTGTATTTTTTCGAGTGGAATCCATTCATAACTTCCATCTTACATTAAGACTGCTAAAGCCATTAAATGCAAGCGGGGAACTGATTCATCTTTCAAATGAAGATCAGATTGGCTATGTAAAAAAATTATCAAAAACGGAAGATTTCATTAAAGTAGTTGTAACGAATAGTTGTGCCATTCAATGCTTATCACCACAGATGTTGACATGAACAGGCTATTAAACGAACGATATAAGGCTGTCACAAAAGATTTAGAATCTTTTGCGATAGCCTTATCCATTTAAAAACCTAAAACATTAATTGCCTGGATGACTTCAAGCTGAATATCAATTGGTCTTGGATGATGTAAAGATCGTATAGTCACGACTCCATCCTCCTCTGACACGATAATCCCCCGATAAGTACTATCAGTTGTTTCGATAAGACACAAAGATTTCGGCATATTTTTCGGAAGGTTTGTAAAAAATTCAACCTTTTCAGGAATCGTCATCTGGGAGATTGGTATTCTTGGTTTTCTTTTTCGTTCCTGTTTTTCATCATGTATGACTTCTTCCTTTTTACTCTGTTCAGCTTCAACTTCTGGTTCTGGTTCTGCTTCTACAGCAGGATTTAATGAAATCTCCGCTTTTGTCTCTGCTATCTCAGGTTCTATAGGTTCCACCGGTAAGCTTTCCTGTTTCTTTTCCGGCTTTATTATGACTAACTCTTGCATTTTTGGAGCAATGTTATCGTATTCCGGCTGCACAATATACAACAGCGGCTTAAGTTGCTGATTTCTGCTCATCGGAAACCTCCTCTTTAATAAATCTGCTCTATAGCAGTTTATGATCATTTCTAGGTTATGTGCCTATTTCTTATCATTGATTGATACAGTTATCAAAGATAAAAAATTTTACACTAAATTTACTCTGCCTTAATATTTAATTGTTATTGTCGAATTACGTAGATTTTAGTTTTATATAGCATAAACAAGAACCTGCTTGTTTTATTAAAGGAGAAAAGGCATGAACAATGATAGTACTGTCCCTTCTGATAAGGTAGCTTCTTTGAAGGAACAATTTATGACAATTCTAGAAAAGAAGCAGCTCACCATTCATTTTCAACCAATTGTTCATTTTCATAGCCATCAAACATATGGATTTGAGGCTTTATCAAGAGGACCCCTGGACAGTCCTTTTTATAGTCCTTCTCATCTATTTCCTTTTGCCGAGAGAGAAGGATTATTATATACGTTTGAAAAAATCGCGAGGGAGCTTGCATTTGCCGAAAGTAAAGGAATCTTAAAAGATAAAAAACTATTTATTAATTTAAATTCTCAAGTGATGTATGATAACCAGTTTAATCCCGGCCATACCATTTCCCTGCTAGACCAATATGGAATTGCCCCTCACCATGTTGTGTTTGAAATTACCGAAAGAAATGCTATCCATGACTTTGCCGCATTTAGAAATGTTCTACATCATTATCGTGAACAAGGCTTTCAAATTGCGATTGATGACGCGGGTGCAGGCTATTCCTCCTTGCAATCTATATCTGAATTAATGCCGGATTATATTAAGGTGGACCGTTCGTTAATAAGCGGCGTTGACCATAATGAAGTAAAATTCCATATCCTAGAGGCATTTGTGATGTTTGCGAAAAAAATGAGTTGTGAAATCATTGCGGAAGGAATTGAAACAGAAGCTGAGCTTCAAAGGGTGATTGATTTAGGCATTACATATGGCCAGGGTTTTTTTATCGCAAAGCCGAATAACCCCATTCCCGCTATTACGGAAACGGCTCAGAAATGTTTAGCTAATATTGAGCAAAGGTTAGGCAGGACTGTGACCATTGATATAGCTGATGAAATCATTCTTGTTCAATATGGGACTGTGCTCAAATGCCAGCCTGCACGAGATCTTCTGGGGGAGATTGTTTAGGACTGCTAAAGAGAAAGGGTCAGTCCCCACTTTAATACATAGAACTTAAACTAATAGGAAGTTTCGTATATTGGTTTTTGTTTGGTGGGGGCAGACCCTTTTGTTTTCGTTTAAGAAATTATAAAATTCTCATACTTTGGATAAGCGTACGACATCTAGCTCCAGCGCCTAGCCCCTCGAGGTGCGACTTATGCTTGTCGGGGCTGATCAAGGCGCTTACACTTTTGTTTTGTTAAGCGATAATATGATATCCTGAATCAACGTGAAGATTTTCACCAGTCATGCCTCTTGAAAGATCGCTAAATAAGAATAGTGCTGTATCGCCTACTTCTTCAGGTGTTGTGGTTCTGCGAAGCGGTGCACGCTCTTCAATTTCTTTTAGAATAGAATTGAAATCACTGATTCCTTTAGCTGATAATGTACGAATAGGACCAGCTGAGATTGAATTCACACGAATGCCATCTTTGCCAAGGTCGCTTGCTAAATATCTGACACTAGCTTCCAGTGAAGCTTTAGCAACGCCCATTACGTTGTAATTTGGCAGTACCCGCTCTCCGCCAAGGTAAGTTAACGTGACGATGCTGCCGCCTTCTGTCATAATTCCTCTTGCTTCCTTTGCAACAGCAGTTAAAGAATATGAACTAATATTGTGAGCTAATAAAAAGCCATCACGTGTTGTGTTCATATATTCTCCTTGCAGCTCTTCTTTGTGGGCAAATGCGATACAATGGGCAACACCATGGATTACGCCTACTTCTTCCTTAATTCGACCAAAGCATGATTTGATTTCTTCATCATTTGTTACATCACAAGGCAAAACAATGGAATCATTGCGCTCTAATGATTCTGCCAGGTCACGAACAGACTTCTCCAAACGTTCACCAGCATATGTAAAAATTAGTCTAGCACCAGCATTATGTAAAGAGCGTGCAATACCCCATGCGATGCTGCGTTTGTTTGCTACTCCCATCACGACAATATTTCGTCCATTAAGTGATAAGCTCATGTACATCCTCCTAATATTAATACATGTTATTAGTACCTGGTTATAATTATATCATTAAAATCCAAATAGTGCTATCGATTTCCTTCTTGAAGCATGTTCTCTCATCTCTTACATTTTCCCAGATAGATTCTACTTATAAGCACCTTCTTTTAAAATGTGTCGTTGACTATGGAAAATTGTCCACTCTATAAATGACTTTTTGAATACAGTACTAATAGGAAAGCAAGGGAGGTGAGGCATCATGTCAAATTGGGGAAAAGATAATGAAGCTGAAGCAAGAGCTAAAGCTAAAGCAGACGCAGAAAACAAAACAAAAGTAGATAATGAATTGGATAACGAAAATGATATTGAACTAAAAGATAAAAACGTTAATAATGCAAAAGTCTTTAATAGTGGTAATGCAAAAGTAGATATTCATATTGTGGTAGATAGTGACTCCCGTGCAAGAGTAAAAGCAGAAGCAGATTCCGACCAGGAACAGGATCAAGAACAAGAACAAGACTAATAAATGATATTCAAAGAGACTGTCTCAAAACCAAAGGGTCAGACCCTTTCGAGCCAGTCTCTTTATACTAATAGATAGGAGGTAAAACAATGGATGAAAATAAAGTAGAAAATATAGTAGAACAGAAATTTAAAAATTTAAAACATAATGATAACAAGTCTAGTATTGATGCTAGCGGCAATTCCAATGTAGATATTTCAATTGATATTGATACAAAAGCGATCGCATATGCTATTCTATGCTCATTATATGCGACAGATAAATTAAATGAAAGCCAATTTCAAAAAGCACTAGAAAAATTCGAAACGGTGATGAAGAAAGAAGACGAAAAGAAAAATGGTTATAATCAATCAAATGTCATTGAATATCAAAGACCCAAAAGAAAATGGATTTAAAGAGAGGTTTGGGCGATAAAACTAGGTTACAGAGTAGACAAAATGCCAAAACCCTCTCTGTCTACCTTTGAGAGGGCTTTTATCCTTAACTATATTATTTAGCCAACATAGCGATGATAAATCTTTTTCGCCTCAGCAATATCCTTCGTCCCATGAATTAAAGCTCGTCCGTCCTTAAATAGAACGATTCGATGACTGCCAAAGGTCATTGATAATAAAAATGGATTTTCTAAAAACGCGTCAGCAATCGGTTTAACTCTTTCGGAAATTTGCTCAAAGGAAATCTGTTTCCCTGTACCTGGACGAAGCTGTACCGTATCCCTTCCGCAAAGAACAGCTGCTTTTGTTTCTTTTTCAGCCGATAAATAGGGATATACAGGGTTTGTTCCACAAGAAGGACAAGCCTTATTTTTCAGCTTTTCCATGTTGATCGATGAATATTGATTTTTCCAAAGATCAAAGGATACAAGCTTGCTGCGCAGGTTTTCCTCGTCTCCAACAAGCAGCTTTAACACTTCTGCTGTTTGATGGGAGGTAACCATGCTGACAATTGGTGAAATAACCCCAACTGTATCACATGTCATTCCATCAAACGGGATATGCTTTAATAAACAATGCAGACATGGTGTTTTATTTGGGATGACCGTAAACGTTAGACCATAACTGCCGACACACCCGCCATATACCCAGGGAATCCCATGCTTTAATGAAGCATCATTGATTAATAATCTTGTTTCAAAGTTATCTGTTGAATCCACGATCACATCAACACGATCTAACAAGTCTTCTATATTGGCTGATGTTAAATCCTCTACAATGGCATGAACTTGTACTTCAGAATTAATTTGCTGAAGACGTGTTTTTGTGGCTATTGCTTTTGGCATTCTATTTTTTGCATCTTCCTCTGAATAAAGCTGCTGTCTTTGCAAGTTGCTCCATTCTACATAATCGCGGTCAATAATCGTTAATTTTCCAATACCGGCACGTGCAATCATTTCTGCATTCGCTGTGCCTAGCGCACCTGCACCTACAATGAACACATGCTTTTGATTGATTTTTTCTTGCCCGCTTTCCCCGATTGGAGAAAATAATATTTGTCTTGAATATCGCTCCATTAAGTGGTCATCATTCCTTCTGTTGGACTGCTTGCTGTTGCATATTCCTTTTTAGGAATTCTGCCGGCTTCAAAGCCCAGTCTGCCAGCCTCTATTGCAAGCTTCATGGCAACGGCCATTTTCACCGGATCCTTTGCAGCAGAGACGGCGGTATTTAATAAAACACCATCAGCTCCCAGCTCCATAGCGTATGCTGCATCTGCAGGTGAGCCGATTCCTGCATCGACAATTACAGGAACATTGGATTGTTCAATGATGAATTTTAGATTTAAAGGATTTAAGATCCCTTGACCGGATCCAATAGGAGAAGCACCAGGCATAATGGCATGAACTCCTAATTCTTCTAATCTTCTTGCTAATACCACATCATCTGAAGTATACGGTAAAACGATAAATCCTTCTTCTAACAGCATTTCACTAGCTTTTAATGTTTCTACTGGATCAGGAAGCAACGACCGGTCGCAGCCAATGACTTCAACTTTTATCATATCACATAAGCCAGATGCTTTTGCAAGCTTGGCAATTCTTACTGCTTCCTCTGCCGTTTTAGCCCCTGCTGTATTTGGAAGCAGCGTATACTTAGAAAGATCTAACTGCTCTAAAAAGTTTGGCTGTGATGCTTCAAAGATATTCATACGGCGAACCGCAAACGTTAGGATTTCTGCCTCTGATTGTGCAACAGCTTCCTTTTGAATTTCAAATGACGGATATTTCCCAGTTCCTAATAATAATCTTGAGTTAAATTGTTTATCTGCAATGTTTAACATTGGCTCATCCTCCTCCTACAAAATGAACAAATTCAACTTCATCACCGTTTTGGATTGATGTCGTTTCATATTGATCTTTTAAAATAATTTCTCGATTATGCTCGACAATGACAAGACGGTCCGCCAGCTTGTAATGTGCTAGCAGTTGCTGAATCGTCGTAACATCATTTCCCAGCTCGACAATTTCTCCATTTAACTTAATGCTCATTTTCCCACCTCACGCCTGTACATAAATTCGGTTGATCGAAAATGCCCTTATATAGTCTTCATTTTGCTGCCTGTTCAAAATCAGATCCCTTATCATCATCCCTGTTTGCGGGGCTAAAAGGATACCGTTTCGATAATGTCCTGTTGCAAAATAAATCTGTTCTCCTTCAGGATGCTGACCAATATATGGTTTTCCATCATGTGATTGCGGCCTTAATCCAGCCCATGTCTCAACCAGTTGAGCTGATTTTAACTCCGGCAAGAGTGGTGCCACTTTTTCAATAAGAGACTGGATTCCTCCTATTGTCGGCTCAGTACTCCAATCATCCTCAACCATAGTTGCCCCGATAACAAATCTGCCATCACCCTTTGGAACGATATAACAATGATCATAAAAAATCGTTCGCTCTAAGCCGATTTGATTGCTTTTTACAGAAAGACATTCTCCTTTTACAGGCTTCATCCCAGCGTTAATACCCAACTGGTTAAAAAAGTGCCCGCTCCAAACGCCATTTGCGACGACAACCTTGCTGCAAGTGAAATCGGCAAGCGGGGTAGAAAGCGCATATTCGTTTGCAGCACTCTTCTTGATTGTATGGACAGGAGTATTCTCTAAAATAGTTGCACCTAGCATACTAGCAGACTTTGCAAAAGCCGCACAAACATGCGTTGGTGAAACATGGCCGTCCTCTGGGATGTAAAGGGCCCCTTTAATCTCTGCAGATAACATTGGCTCATGCTCAAGCACTGTTTCTTTTTCATGCCATGCTACTGTTTCATATTGTGTTACCGCTTCTTTTAAGGAACGTGCTTCAGCATCCGTCATGGCGATCTTGTACATGCCTTTATCGACAAGCTGAATATTAATTTGCGATAATTCTGAAAGCTCATCCCTCAGGACATGATAGTTGCGCTGACTCTCCTTTGCGAACTGAAAGAAGGCATCATTGTTTTCAAGCTCAGAGTTTGCACCAAGCATCCCTGCCGCAGCTCTTGTTGCCCCGGTACCGATCTTATTTCCCTCTAACACAAGGACAGATACGCCTTCTTTCGCCAGCTGATAGGCTATCGATTGACCAATGATGCCGCCGCCGATGATGCCTACATTATAATGCTTTTTCATTTGATTTCACCTCCGTTAAACTTTTCTTAATTTCCCGCAAGGCATGACGAGGTTCACTGTTTGACATAACATAGGACATCACCGCAACGCCGCCAGCCTTTAATCCCGAAAGCTTTTGAACAGTTTCAGGGGTCATTCCGCCAATGGCGATAACCGGAATTTCGATCCTTTCACATATTTCAGCGAATTGAGGTATGCCCCGTGGTGCTAGACCAGCCTTTGAGTTGGTTGTAAACACGTGTCCAAACAACAAATAATCTGCACCAGCTTCTTCAGCCTCTATTGCTTCCTGCAGAGAATGAACCGAACGGCCAATCCTTAAGGATGGTCTTAGCTTTCTTACCTTTTCAATGGAAAAGCTATGACCAGGCAAATGGATATTAAATAAATCGTTTAATATTGCTGCATCAACGCGATCATTGATCACAATCTTTTTCTTAGGGACTCCACCGGTTATCAGAATTGAAACAATTTCCATTAGTTCTGAGGCTGTTTTCGTTCTTTCACGAATGTGAATATAATCTGCTTCTTCGTGAAAGCGTAAGATTTGTTTCGTTAATTCCTCAACTGTTTGCTTCCCATCTGTAATAACATGAATTTCCAAGTTTTTCACTTCCAATAAAAAAACCACTTTCCTATAGGTAAGAAAGTGGTTTACATACATAATTAGAATATGCCGTAATTCCACTTCCCTACGCTGGTACAAACCAGATCAGGTTATAAGGGTTTAAAAGAAACACTTTAATCTCAGCCCCTCAATTGGGGATCCCCTAGCGGTTTTCATCATTATTTACTTATCTCTATCATACCAAATGTTTCTCAACTTTCAAGAAAAAATTCATCGAATAAGCTCAAGTTCACGTTTTAATTCATTCACATATTCTCGTGATCCGGTAACAATTAAGCGATCTCCAAGCTTTAAATCTGTGTCGCCATGGGGAACGATTGAATCCTTCCCTCTAAAGATTCTCACGAAAATGATATCCCCTGTGAATGGAAAATTACGTAATAACAAATCATCATATTTTGCATTATTCAAATTGATTTGGTAAAGCATCGTTTCTTGATTCGTTATAATTCTCATCACACTTGGTGCCTCGATCAATGCCCGCAGCATTGTTTTTGTTGAAAGCATGGTTGAGAAAACATCAATTCCATGCTCCTTCATTTTTGCATCCATTTCAGGTGATCCTACGCTTGCAATAACCCGGTCTACTTCTTCTTGTTTAGCAAAAAGCGCAATATCGGCATTTCGCTCCTCATCACCCGTTGCGACAACGATTAAGTCAACATCAAATGCATCATGCTCCTTAAGTGTCTCAACCTGAAAATCTTTTATTTCTACGATTTCAAACAAGGATTCTGAGATTTGCTGATCAAGCTTATCCTGCTGAACATGGTAAATAGTTGTGTCATATAAATCCGGGTTTAGCTCTCTTGTTACTGGCAATGTCATTTGATTGGCACCGATAAAAGCAACCTTAATTTTTGGATTCTCATTTTTATGTCGAGGGAAGAGCTTTTTAAAGAAAATCGGTGTAACAATACTAGTTATGACCGCTACCAGGATGAGAGCACCTGACATTTCTGACGTGATAATCTCCATTCTTTCACCAATCGTCGCTGCTGCAATAACTAATGAAAGGGTAGAGGTTAACAGAAAGCCCGCGGCAAAAGTTGTTTTCGTGTCATACCAGCGCTTTAAATAAAGGATTGGAATTACTTTTGAGATTAACAATCCGATAAACAATAACGGAATTAAAAAGAGTATTTTGGGATCTTTAAATAATGCCCAAATGTCTAAATCTACCCCAACCATAACAAAGAATATCGGAATTAAAAATCCATATCCAAATGAATCCAGCTTCTGAACCATTTCTTTATTCGGTGATAAAAGGGAAACAAGCACACCAGCTAAGAAGGCGCCAAGAATGTTTTCAGCCCCAATTGTTTCAGAAATGGCTACCAATACAATAATAAGTGTAAAAACAGCTCTTGTGCCGATTTGGATTGTTCCCTTTGACATCGTTTCAATAAAGGAACGATTCTTGAATGCTTTTCCTAAGAAATACAGTAATACACCCGCTCCAAAGAGAATCAATAATAACCATGTATTGCTTTCTCCATCACCATAAATAGAGGCAAACACTGCAAGCAATATCATCGTCACTAAATCGGCAATAACAGCTACCAAAAGGATAATTTGCCCAATATTTGTTTTCATGAGTTGACCGTCTTTTAAGGTCGGTACAACAACTCCTAATGAAATGGTTGAAATAATAAGTGTCATAAAGAATGCATTATTAATTAGTCCGATCCAGACAAAGATATAGGAAAGCAATAAGGATAAAACAAAAATCCCTACAAATACGATGCTGGAAACTAAAAATGTATTAGGGGCATATTTACCAGAAGGAAGCTTTTCCTTCTTTTTTCCGTCCGCAAAAACGGTAAAATCAATTTCGAGGCCACTTAAAAACATTAAGAAAATAAAGCCAAGCATCGATAAGGTTTCAAGCCACATATCTTGGGAAACAACATTAAAGCCTGTTTTCCCAATAATCAACCCGACAATGATTTCCGCAACAACAACTGGAATAAAATTCAGTTTTAACCGGTGTAACAAAATAGGGGTAAGAAAAGCAGCAAGAATCACGATAACGAGCGATGTTACAGATGCACCATGCATGTTTTGCCTCCTTTATAATCAAGGTATTCTCATATAAAAAAACCGTTGTTATATAGTATAGCCTGCATTACCTGCAACATGATTGCAGACAAATTCAACTAGTCGTATTATTCAAATCAAGTATTTCATAAATAAAGTAGCCATTCCAAAATAAATGAGAATACTGATAATATCATTAATCGTGGTAATAAATGGACCTGAGGCTACCGCAGGGTCGACTTTAAGACGGTGCATGATCAGCGGAATAAAGGCTCCTGCAATCGTTGCTACAGTTAATGTGGCTAAGATTGAAATTCCGACTAACATTCCTAAAAAGATATCACCTTGCCAGACGAAAACAACAAGCGTCACAACCACGCCACATATCGTTCCTGTTATAAGGCCTGTTCCAGCTTCTCTCATAATCATTCGAAAAACACTTTGCTCTCCCGCGTCACCAACTGCAATTCTTCTGACCGCCACGGCTAAAGCCTGTGTACCAGTATTACCAGCCATACCCGCAATTAATGGAATAAAAACAGCTAATATCGCTACTTTATCCAAGGTTTCTTCAAACCTGCCAATTAGGCTGGCGGTAAACATCCCTAAAAACAGAAGGATGATCAGCCAAGGCAGTCTTTTTTTGGCCGCGGAAAACGGACTGCGATCATGTGAGTCAACATCTGAAATCGCAGCAAGCTTTGAGTAGTCATCACTTGCTTCTTCATCAATGACATCAACGATATCATCAACTGTAATAATTCCCAGTAAATGGCCCCTAAAGTCGATAACAGGAAGGGCCAAAAAGTTATAGTCCTTCATTTTTCGGGCAACCTCTTCCTGATCTTCAGCGACACTAACGGAATATACCCGTTCATTCATCACTTCTGAAATCATGATGTCTGGTTCATTAATAATTAAATCCCTTAAAGATATAACGCCCACAAGCTTTTTATCCTCATCAATGACATAGACATAGTAAATGGTCTCAGCGTTAGGAGCCTCATTCTTTAAAATTTGCATCGCTGAATGAACGGTTTGGTTGGCATGAATGGCAATATACTCCGTCGTCATAATACTTCCGGCTGTATATTCTTCATAATGGAGCAGCTCGCGAATTTCTTCAGCAGCTTCATCATCCATGATCGTTAAATAGCTGGCTACTTGGTCCTTGTCAAGCTCATTTAATACGTCTACAGCATCGTCCGCATACATATGACCAAGCATCTGTGCCGCAAATGTTGGCTCCATTTCCGATAAAAATAGTTCATATTGATCATCATCATGCTCAATATTTTCAAAAACAGCGGCCATTTCCTCCGGAGATAGAAATTTATATACGGTTAATCGCTGTTCCTCTTCAAGCTTCACAAAAAATTTAGCTTGATCATAAGGATGCTTATCTAAAAAAGCCCCGCGGAATTCGTCCAAATTCTGACTAGCTATTGCAGATAGTAATGTTTCTTCCTCTAGTTCCACTAATTCTCTCTCATCTGACATTTTCAAGGCCCCCCTCTCTGTTGTAAATGCGAATTGTACCTTTATAATGGAAGTTCCTTTAATAAACATTTTACTTGCTGGATTTTTTTTCATCTTTTCTACATATTGCGCTGATTTTTATAAATACTATAATATTCTATATGAAATCAATAGAGCAAACAATCAACAGCCATTACATTCAAAAAAATTTTACATTTTTGTAATCTGTGAAAAAGGATTCTTTGCAAATCGTTCACAATCAATTAAGATGGTTAATGATACAATGACTATGGGCAGTTCCCCCACTTTTTCTTTTGAATTCTTAAGTGGGGGTTTTCTGCCCGTTAAGATAGAATTATTTTTTAAAGTTAAATAAGTAGAAAGGGTCCACTATGACAAATGAAAAATCCCCTCAACAACAGATAGATTTTACGTTACTTTTTATTATGTTTTTATTAGCAATTGTTAGTACGATCGCGATTAATAGTGCAGAAGTAACTCTGCCTGCAAATCTCCAAGCCATTAATTTTTCCATGAAGCAGATTCAATGGTACATAATCGGTGCATTTGCTGTTGCCATGACTATGCTTATTGATTATGACCGTTTCAGACAGCTTTCTTGGTATTTGTACGGGTTTGGTATGGTGCTATTACTCGGTTTGGAAATATTACCTGCTCCAATTGTTCAAACGATAAAAGGAGCAACAAGCTGGTATAAGCTGGGACCGTTAGGAAATTTCCAGCCATCTGAATTGATGAAAATCTTTATGATTATTGTACTAAGCAAAATTATTGCCGATCACCGTGAAAAATACCCTAATAATACGTTAACAGATGACTTTCTCTTAATAGGAAAGCTTGTAGCTACTGCTGCACCGCCGATTCTTTTGTTAATCAGACAGCCCGATATGGGAATGACAATGGTGTTTTGTGCCGTTATTGCTTCATTGATTTTAGTATCTGGTATTAAATGGAGAATTATTTTAACTGCGGCTTTTTCAGCTCTTTTTGTCATCGGATCGATTGTGTTTATCTTTATTAAATTTCCTGACTTTTTCCTTAAATATATTTTACGGGGCGAAGAATATCAGCTTGACCGATTTTATGGCTGGTTAAATCCCTATGAATACTCTGGAGAGCAAGGTTTTCAGCTAGTAAAATCATTACTGGCAATCGGCTCGGGAGAATTGAAGGGAAAAGGCTATAAAAACCTTGAAGTCTACTTACCTGAAGCACATACCGACTTTATCTTTTCGATCATTTCTGAACAATTTGGCTTTATCGGAGGAAGTATCGTCGTATCGCTTTTCTTCCTATTAATTTATAGAATGATCCATATATCGTTAGAAAGCAATGATCCGTTTGGAAGCTATCTATGTACAGGAATTATTGGCATGATCACCTTCCAGGTATTTCAAAACGTGGGCATGACCATCGGCCTTCTTCCAATCACAGGTCTTCCACTGCCTTTCGTAAGCTACGGCGGAAGCTCCCTCGCAACGTATATGGTCGCAATCGGAATTGTCCTTAACGTTCGGTCACGTACAAGGAAATACATGTTTGATTAAGAAAGATGGTACCCTATTATTGGGTACTTTCTTTTTTTAAAAGCTTTTTTGGGGGACTTTCCCCCAGTATTAAATGAGGTGAATACGTTGAAAATCGATGTAATCGGTGATATTCATGGTTGTTTTAAAGAGCTCGAGTTGTTAACAGAGCGGCTTGGGTATAATTGGAGTTCGGGTATTCCTGTTCATCCAGATAATCGAATGCTTTCGTTTGTTGGTGATTTAACAGATCGCGGTCCGGATTCTTTGCGTGTTATTGAAGTTGTGTATCGATTGATTAAAGAAAAAAAAGCGTTTTATTCACCTGGGAACCACTGCAATAAGCTATACCGGTTTTTCCTCGGAAATAAAGTTCAAATCAGTCATGGACTTGAAACAACTGTAGCGGAATATGAAGCCCTTTCTCCCAAACAGCAAAATGAAGTGAAATTTCAGTTTAAATGGTTATATGAAACAGCCCCCTTGTACCAGGTGCTTGATGATGGTAACTTGATTGTCGCACATGCGGGAATTCGCGAGGATTACATCGGAAAAACAAGTAATGCCGTTAAAACGTTTGTCTTATATGGCGATATAACTGGCAAAAAGAACCCTGATGGAACACCGGAACGCCGTGATTGGGCACAACACTATCAGGGAAAAGCACTTATTGTTTATGGACATACACCAATTAAAGAACCAAGAAGGATCAATCGGACAATTAATATTGATACAGGTGCAGTTTTTGGCAATAAACTTACCGCCTATCGCTATCCAGAAGATCAACTCGTTTCTGTTCCTTCTTCTCTTCCTTTTGATGAATCACGGTTTAGAGATTAATAAAGAAGAGGCTGTCACTTAAAGACAGCCTCACTGTGTTAATCGCTTCATATCTTCAGGCAGCTCTGAACTAAACTGAAACTCCTTTTCCAGCAACGGGTGCCAAAACGACAGCTGTGAGCTGTGAAGGGCTTGACGCTTTATTTCATCTTCCCTTCCTCCGTATAATGTATCACCACAGAGCGGATGTCCGATCGAAGAAAGATGCACACGAATTTGATGGGTACGGCCAGTTTCAAGCACAAGCTTAATATGTGTTTTACCATGAAGCCTCTGAAGCACTTGAAAATGGGTAACTGCTTGCTGACCATCTTCTCTTACTTCACGCTCGATAATGCTGTCTGGTTTCCTGCCAATCGGCTTTGAAATCGTTCCTGTTTCGTTAGTAAGTACGCCATGAACAATCGCTTCATATGTACGATGAATTTCCTTTTTCTTTTGCTGATCGGAAAATAAGGAGTGGGCGAATCGATGCTTTGCGACAAGCATAAGCCCTGATGTGTCCTTATCTAAACGATTGACAATATGAATTGTAGATAGGATCTGCTTTTGTTCATAATAGCGGATCAATCCATTTGCTAATGTCCCCCTATTATGGTCACGTGATGGAATCGAAGGGACAAATGGCGGCTTATCAATCACTAAGCAATGGTCATCCTCATAAACAATGTGAAACGGAACATCATCAGCCTCAAGACCTGAGCCTCTATCTTCCGGCGGGAAAATAACCGTAAGAACATCCCCATCTTGAAGAAGATACCGGACCGTTACATGCATATTATTTACTAAAATATCGCCGCCGTTAAATTTTATATCTGTTAACGCACGCTTTGAAAGTTTCTTTTCTTTTACATATTCTAAAACCGATTTGCCAGCATCCGCCTCTGTGATCGTCCATTGCAGCCGAAATGATGTCATGATAAAAACCTTCCTATGTTTAGCGTTCTAAATCCCCTACAAAGGAATCACGTACCCTTTTCCAGAATGGGAAAGGTTTAAATCGGGCAAATCTTACATTTTCATTTGCCACTCGGCACTGTATTGACTTCACATCCTTATGCAAAAGGGTTAAATGGTCAATGGTAACTTGGAAGTCCACATCATTTACCGGCTTCAACATGCATGTATGATGCTCAGGCAAGATAAGCGGCGAACCGATTGTCCTGAAAACCCGGTTATTAATCGATGCCATTTCAGCAAGCTGAATCGCCCTTAAGGAAGGATGAAGAATGGCACCGCCTAATGCTTTATTATAGGCTGTACTGCCTGAAGGTGATGAAATACAAAGTCCGTCTCCCCGGAATGTTTCAAAGGTTTGTCCTTTAATTTCAACATCCATCACAAGGGTGCCTTCAATGCTTTTCACGGTGCATTCGTTTAAAGCCAAATACTTCGCTTCACGCCCGCCATCATTATGACGGACGATCACCTCTAAAATTGGATATTCCACAACCTGGTATGGTGTTTTGGCTATCGCAATCACAAGCTTTTCAACCTCATCAGGCACCCAATCTGCATAAAATCCAAGATGGCCTGTATGAACACCGATAAATGCGGTCTTATCTAATCTTGAGCGGTAACGATGAAATGCATATAAAAGGGTGCCATCTCCGCCTACAGAAATAACAATGTCTGGTTGGTCTTCATCATACTCCAACTGAAAATCGACTAAATATGTTTTCATTTTTTGCATAATCGAGTTTGATACAGAATCACCCTTTGATGTAATGGCAAACTTCATACGATTCGACCCCTTTATTATTCGGTTCTTTTCCATCAACTTATTTTTCAGTTTTTCTAGAGAAGATAGCTTGTGCTTCCTGTACTTCTCCTTTTATTTGGGACATTTCTTCATCTAATGAATAAGCTGCTTCAGCAGCTCGTTTTAGACGTGCTTTTATATCATCAGGAATTTTCCCGCTATATTTATAATTTAATGAATGCTCAATCGTTGCCCAGAAATTCATTGACAATGTTCGGATCTGGATTTCAACAAGCAGCTTCTTTTCTCCCTGTACAGTTTGTACTGGGTACTCAGCCACAACATGATAGGATCGATAGCCGCTTTCCTTTTTGCTCGTAATATAGTCCCGTTCCTCAATAATTTTTAAATCATGTCTATTTTTTAACATGTCTACGACAACTTTAATATCATCAACAAACTGACACATCATCCGAATTCCCGCTATATCCTGGAGGCCTTCCTCCAATTTATCCATTGGAATCCCTTTGCGCTTCGCCTTATCAAGTATACTCGCAATCGGCTTTACCCTGCCTGTCACAAATTCAATTGGAGAATTTGAATGTTGAAGCTCATATTGTGATCTAATTCCTCTAAGCTTTACCTTTAACTCCTCTACAGCTTGATGATAAGGAGCTAAAAATAACTTCCAATCTTCACTTTGCATAAATATCCCCCTTAAGCCACCGCAACAGTTGTACTACTCTTTTATTTATGTAAAAGAAATTATGTTAACGAAAATAACTCCACAACCTTATTCTCCATTTCTTCCCCATAATTAGCATTTCCCTTGATATTCTCTAAAAGGTAATCAAGTTCATCATGTATATCAACTAATTCTATTTCATTTTCATTAATTTTTAACATAACCCTTTGGCTTCTATCCTTTGCTTCCTTAAGTTCTTTCCAGATTGTGTGAGGCAATCCTGCGTAGACAAATTCATCAGCTGTTTCTAAAATATAGATAAAAGCGAGTTGGTCTGAATCAACAAGCATTTGTCCTTTTGCCTGCAGATCTTCTAGTTCATTAGGAAAGGATTCAGGCTCTAAAATTAATTGATTATCATCAATCGTTGCTTTCGTTAGTTCTATTCTTTTATTCATAAAAATCTCCTTCCGTTACACATTACAAGATTATTTTATCATATTAAAATGACACATGATAATATTGCGAGTAGAATACGAATAAGAGAGTTCACACGCTAAAAAATTACAAGTTTATTCATAGAAAGGATTTCAAAAATGTCACAGGAAATAGAGATCGAATTTAAAAACCTACTTACTGAAACGGAATTTAACAAAATAAAAACCAAGTTTCTAATAAAGGATGATGAGTTTTTCTTCCAAGAAAACCATTATTTTGATACCCCGCAATTTTCATTAAAACAATTTGGAGCAGCTCTCAGAATTCGAAAAAAGCAGGATAACTACGTGATTACCTTAAAAGAACCGGCAACCATCGGATTATTAGAAACACATCAAGTCATTACAAAACAAGACGCAAACAAGATGATTCAAGCAGGAAAACTCGTAAAAGGGCAAATTAGCGAGCGCCTTGAAAATCTGAGGGTTGATGTAAATACAATCACATACTTTGGTACACTTTCAACTTCACGGGCTGAAAAAAAATATCAAAACGGTTTAATTGTGCTCGATCATAGCCGATATTTAACAGTAGAGGATTATGAGCTTGAATATGAGGTTCAGGATGAAGAGCTAGGAAAAACCGAATTTCAACAATTATTAAATGACCTAAACATTCCAATTCGAGAAACAAAGAATAAAATTCGCCGTTTTTATGAGCAAAAATACAAAGAAATGGGGTAGGCGGTTTTGGATATAAAAATGAAGTACTTTAAAACCTTGATCGAGCTTCAAGCCCTGCAAAGCTTTAATCATCAAACAGCAAACAGTCAACCTTCTTCTTTTGCTGCTAGTTTTCAAGAGCTTTTACAATCCTTAGTGGATCCTGCTCCTGAAGAGCCAACGGCAACTAAGCAAACAGCTTCTTCTTTAAACACGATTTCTCCTTTGATCGAATATTCAACACCAAAACACGATCAGCCAACGAACAATTCCGCTTCCAATCAAGCTGGAAACATGGATGAAATCATTGCAAATGCCGCTGAAAAATATGGGATTGATGCAAAGCTGATTCGAGCGGTTATCCAACAGGAATCCGGATTTAAAGCAGATGCAAAAAGTCATGCAGGGGCTCTTGGATTAATGCAGCTGATGCCAGCAACTGCCCGTTCTCTTGGTGTTGAAGATCCCTTTGATCCGGTGCAGAATATTGAGGGCGGTACAAAATATTTAAAGAAAATGCTGACCCGATATAATGGAGATGTTTCTTTGGCTTTAGCCGCTTATAATGCCGGTCCTGGAAATGTTGATAAATATGAAGGCATCCCTCCATTTAAAGAAACGCAAAACTATGTACGAAAAATTACCTCAAGCTATTTTACATAAGGCTGTCTTAAAAAGGATCAGATTTCGCTAACGAACGACATATTCCCCGCCTTCTAAGGTCCGATATGTTGTTCCCGAGTGAAGTGATCCTTTTGTTTTAGGCTGCCTTCTTAAGAAACTCTATTGTTAAATAGGTAATTATTAGTAAAACCGTATGCCCATTTCCTTCATACAAACCTGTCTTTCACATATAATAGGACTAAATGACAAAGCTGTCCGAGCGATTTGTTTGAGATAAATAATACCGCTTGTTAAAATAAACATACACAAAATTCGATTTTGCATAAAAGTCCAACACAAGTACAATAAACAAGCAAAATATTAAAGGAGTTATCAACATGACTGATCGATACTTAACACCATATGAAGCGATAGGAGAAAAGACTCTTTCGCAACTTGTTGATTGCTTTTATGGAAAAGTACAAAAACA
This sequence comes from uncultured Metabacillus sp., assembly GCF_947503125.1. Taxonomy (GTDB): domain Bacteria; phylum Bacillota; class Bacilli; order Bacillales; family Bacillaceae; genus Metabacillus. The sequence continues at coordinate 2,422 of NZ_CANNCR010000044.1, read as the reverse complement.
CCCTTTATTGGCTCCAATATTTCCTGATGATCTAACGGAAACAGCTCGGAAACAAAAACAATTTCTCACTCAGTATCTTGGGGGACCACAAGCTTATTCCGAAGAGCACGGACATCCAATGCTAAGAGCCAGACACTTGCCCTTTCCGATCACACCAGCGCGGGCTAATGCGTGGATTAGCTGTATGAAGGAAGCTATGAAGGAAGTTGGACTTGAGGGTGAACTTAAGGATTTTCTTCTGCATCGTCTTCAGCTTACCGCTCATCATATGGTAAATACGTCTGATTCGGATGAAAATAGTATTGTTCAGAAAGAGGTTAATGACAATGATGAACAATCATGAGGAAAAGAACGCTTCTCTCTTTTTCTCTCATTGCAGCGGGCATCCGGAAAAACCTTTAGAGATCTATATGTTTGTTGACCCATTAAGTCCAGAATGCTGGGCACTTGAGCCAATTATTAAGAAACTGCAAATTGAGTATGGCCGTCTTTTCACATTAAAGCATATTATCAGCGGACGTCTTGCAACTTTGAATATCACAAAAAGAAAAAGACCTGAAAGTTTAGCCCAAGCATGGGAGAAAACAGCAAGCCGTACAGGAATGTCCTGCGATGGGGATATTTGGATGAAAAATCCTTTATCACAGCCTTATACAGCATCTTTAGCAATCAAATCTGCAGAGCTCCAAGGAAGAAAAGCAGGAATACGATATTTGCGAAAGCTTCAAGAGCAGCTATTCATTGAAAGTAAAAATATTTCTGAAGAAAAAATGTTAATAAAAATTGCTCAAGATGTGGGCTTGGATGTGACAGAATTTCAAAGGGATCTTCACTCAGAGAGTGCGGCAAAAGCCTTGCAATGCGACTTAAAAATCACTTCAGAGATGGATGTACACGAAATACCAACCCTTGCCTTTTTTAGTAAAAATGTTGAAGAAGAAGGATTAAAAATTACGGGCATTTATTCTTATGATTTATATGTACACGTTTTAGAGGAATTCATTGGTGATGCGATTAAACCGTCACATACACCTCCACTAGAAATCTTTTTGAAGCATTATCAATTTGTCGCGTCAACAGAAATCGCTACCGTTTATAATATGACATTATCTGAGGTAGAAAAAGAGCTAAAAAAACTTGTTTTATCACAAGCAGTTGAAAAGGTACAAGCAAAGCACGGAACATTTTGGCGATACCTTAAGTAAAAATGTCTAGCTTATATATTTAAAAGGGAATGAATACGAACCGTTCATTCCCTTTTCTTATGCTTTTTTAGCCCTAGCGAATATACCCTCTTTCGGTATCTGAAAGAGCATCAGATAGCCAGCAAGGATGCATGTTAAGTAAATTAGATGGTAAAGCTTGCGGAGAAAAAAAGCCTACCTCCAACGATTCATTTAAGTCTATGTGAAGCTTTCCACCAGCAATCCTTGCCGAAAAATAGGTTGTAATAAAATGAACCACCCGGCCATCTGGATAGTAAAATACCTGTGAGCTCGGATCCGAATATACTCCAATTAATTTTTCAATCTCAATATGTAACCCTGTTTCCTCGAAAACTTCCCTTTTTGCGGCTTGTTCTACCGTTTCTCCAGGCTCAACATGCCCAGAAGGGAGCCCCCATAATCCCACGTCTTTACGTTTTTGCAGCAATATCCTGCCTTCTTTATCAAAGATAATCACTGTTACGGCAGGATAGACACTTGTTATTTCCATACGGCTTTTCCCTTCTTCTTTATTTTGTCTATTCTATTTTACATGTTTACCTAATAAATTTTTCGACAAATACAATTTTTTAATCAAAATAAAAAGACCCCATACCTAGGGTACAGAGTCTTTTTCTATGTCTTAACGACAACAAAGGGGATGGGAGAAATTTTTCACGGTCAAACAAAGGGGTAAATGTTTGTATGTGATTAATTTCACATCTCTACTATATCAAATCTTGTCGACAAATGACAAGTCTGATAACTGTTTTTCACAGAAATGTCACAATAAATATTGTAGATGATTAATCTGATCAAAGTAAATGTGGGATAAAAGGACATCCTCTATCATATACAGTAAATAAGAAGAAACTAGAGGATGTGAAGGAAATGAAGTGGATCATTATAGGAAGCCTTGCAATCTTACTATTATTTATCGTCAATACTTTAGCGTTTATGGAGATCATCCCTCTTTATATTACCTCACCACTATTATTTATCACGATCTTCATAACACTTTATCTCATCAATCACCGAAAAACATTTAGGGGATTCTAAAAAAGGAATATATCGGCGCTTTCCTATCTTTATCAGCGAATTTCTGATTTTATCGGCGGGTTTCCAATTTTATCAGCGATTTCTTTTTAGCCCCCTTAATTATTTGGACACGAAAGTAGTGTAGAAAGTAAACTATTTTTGATCATTCATTTAATGTA
>NZ_CANNCR010000043.1 GCF_947503125.1 uncultured Metabacillus sp. | reverse complement strand
CGCTTGACTATCTAAGTCCCATTGAATATAAAAATATTCACCTTAAAAAAAGTGTCTAGTTTAGTGTTGACATACCAGAGATCCAAACGAAGTCTTTCGAAATTTATTTTATGACTATTACATCAAGTGAAGAGGTACAACATGAAAAATAAAAGTGAACGGTATATCCCCCTTATTGTAACTGTTGGACAGGTCGCTATTTTTCCATATTATATTGTGTGGTTAAAAGAAATATCTTTGACCTTCACCTTATTTGCATGGTTATTTGCCGCTTTTTCTTTTGCAGCTGCTTGGGGCTATCGTGTCTTTCAGTCGCAAAAGAATAAAAATAATTCTAATATCCCTTTTATATATGCAGGGATGGGTTTTGTATATATATTTGTAGGCTGTATAAAAGATTCGTTTGAATTTCTTCCCTATACTGCACTTCTATTGCAAATCATCTTAGGATTTTTACAGGGTTACTTTCGTGCATGGCATATAGAGCAGAAGACCTATCGATTACATGCTGTTAATCACTATTTAATTGTCGGTGTTACTATGATTGGGTTTTCTTTTGTAAAAATAATTTCTCCTGCTGTCTTTATTACTTTTTTTGGGAGCGTGTTGTGTGTTTGTGGCTTTTGGGACTATATTCGAAATAAGAAAGCTGAAGTTATTTAGGAACAGACTACGTGAAACTTATATCTCACTGGAGGTAAGAAAAGGGTTAATCCCCCATACGTGCTATCCATATAGGTGTTAAAAAGAGGAGTATAGAACCTTTTTAACGAAATAAGCTTTAATGGTAAGGAGGTCGATTTTATGCCCAATAGAATCGAAAAGGATGTAAGAGAGCAAGTTAAATAAAGCAAAAGGGAGGTTTATCCATGAAACAAGCTTTGTTAATTATTGATGCCCAGCAAGAATTAATTGATGGTAATCATGAAAAAAGTGTTTTTGAAAAGGAAAATCTAATAAAAAATATTAATGTGGTGATAAAAAAGGCGATTGAAACCGATTCTTTAGTGGTTTTTATGAGAGATAAAGATGTAGCAGGAGGCGAAGGCAAAGGATTTCAAATACATCAGGATATTAACGTGCCTACTGAGTCAAAAATATTTGATAAAGAAGCAACAAATTCGTTTTATGGAACCCCTTTATTAAACTATTTAAAAGAAAGCAAGGTAGAACATCTAGTTATTATGGGGTGCAAAACAGAACATTGTATAGACACAGCTGTAAGAGCTGCTACAGTCAATCATTTTGATGTCACTTTAGTTCAGGATGGACATTCAACGACTGATTCCTCAACTTTAACTGCCGAACAGATCATCATGCATCATAATGAAATCCTTGATGGTCATTATAATGTTGACCATTTTTCTGATGTTAGAAGGGCACAAGAGGATTTATTTAAACCTAGACATAATAATTACCGATAAATAGACGATATAAATTTGTTTCATCTTCCGTAATCAGGCGCAAGAACGTAACGATTAGGTTGACACTTATCTTTTTAAACTTGAATTAAATGATAATCTTTACTTTACAAGAGAGGTAAACCTTTTAATAAACCTTTTACATAAAATCTATCAAAACTTAAAATATCACCTTTACAATATAGCTAAAAAGGAAGGTGAAAGAACAACATGTACAAGTATACAATCAATGTAACATTCAAGGGGAAAATTTATCAAACGAATGTAATAGCCCCAAAAAACAAATCAGAAAAAGAAATTTATCAAATTGCAAAAGAACAAGTTCTGAAACAATGGGCAAGTTAAACAACTACTTGGAGTATTCATTCAAATGATTAAAGGGAAGTTTTGCTTTTTTTACCATATACATATTAGGTCCGCACCATTGTTTGAAAGATTAGTCAAACCCACTCGTTACAACGGGTGGGTTTGACTTTATGGTCGAATATTATTAGCACACTTCAAAAGGATTCATAACATAGAAGATTAGTTAAATAAGACTATCCATATGGAGAGAAATATAATACTATAAGAATAGATTTCCGGAAAATGTAAGGAGAGGAATTATTTTGACGGACCAGGGGGCAAGTGCATCCGAACAGCGTGTGCTAAAAAAATCAAGATTTATCCGAATTAATGTCTTATTCTTTTTTATCTTTTTATTGTTTGTTGCCATCATTATTCGTCTTGGAATTGTGCAAATCGTCCAGGGTGAGGATTTTTCTAAAGAAGTATCACGGACTGAATCAGATTTTGCAAGTCTTCCAGCTCCTCGTGGAAAAATGTACGACCGTTACAATCGGGTTGTTGTTGATAATAAAAGTGTACAAGCTATTACATACACCGTTGAAAAAACAACAAAAACGGAAGACAAGATAGAAACTGCAAATAAACTTGCGAAATACATTAGCTATCAGCCTGATTATTTAAAAAAAGAGTTAAAAGAACGTGATATTCGTGACTATTGGATCGCATCACATCCTGAAGAAGCAGAAAAGCTGCTTACAAAAAAAGAATTAGAGTTAAAACCAGCTGAAACGTACAAATTACAGGTTGATCGTGTACCGAACGAAGCAATAGCAGCAATTAAACAAAATCCCGAACAACAAAAGCTTGCTTATATTTACACTCGTTTTTCATCAGGCTATCAATATGAGCCGCAAATCGTAAAATCATTAAATTTAACAGAAGAAGAAATTGCGACAGTCGCCGAAAATTTAGAGGATCTGCCCGGAGTCGATATTATTACCGATTGGGATCGCGCATACCCTTATGATTCTTTAAATACGATCTTTGGCGGTATCACATCACCTGAACAAGGGATTCTCCAATCACGTGAGGAGTTTTATACGGCAAGAGGATATTCACGTAATGAGCGGGTAGGAAAAAGCTATCTTGAATATCAATATGAAGATTACCTTCATCCAAGAAAAGCAAAAATTGAATATATCACAGATAAAAATGGAACGATCGTTTCTAAAGAAGTCGTTGATCAAGGACAAAGAGGACATGATTTAAAGCTTTCGTTTGATATCGAACTGCAAATGGAAGTAGAGAAAATTATCGAAGAGGAATTACGCAGGGCAAGAAGCAGTTATGGAAACTACTTGTTGGATCGTGCATTTGTCGTGATGATGGATCCTTTCCAGGGCGATGTTTTGTCGATGGCAGGTAAACTAATAGATGAAGAGGGTGAAATGCTTGACTATGCATTTGGTACCTTTACTTCCCAGTACGAGGCAGGTTCAACTGTAAAAGGAGCGACCGTTCTCTCAGGTTATCAAGACGGTATGGAGCATGGTCGAGGTTATTATGATTCAAAACTTTATTTTAGAGGAACACCCCCAAAGGGATCTTACAGTAACCTGGGATATGTTAATGATTTAAGCGCTTTAGAGCGTTCTTCTAACGTTTATATGTTTTATGTCGCAATGCGAATCGCTGACATTACCTATGTGAAAAATGGGCCGATTAATGTAACACAAGAAGATTTTCAGAAGCTGCGAAACTATTTTGCGCAATTTGGTTTAGGGGTACCAACAGGTATAGATTTACCACAAGAATCTGCAGGTTTAATAAGCACCCCAGATACTGGCGGTAAACTCTTAGATATTGCTATCGGCCAATTCGACACCTATACGCCGCTCCAATTAGCTCAATATGTATCGGTTATTGCGAATGGTGGTTATCGTGTTCAGCCGCGAATTGTAACAAGTATTCATACCCCGTCTAATGACGGAGAACTTGGTCCAATCGCTGTAGATAAATCTCCTGCTATATTAAATAAAGTAAAAAACACATCAGAAGATATTGAACGAGTACAACAAGGATTTAAACGAGTTGTTTCTGGAAGTCGCGGGACAGCTAGGGCATACATTAAATATGATGTGGCAGGTAAAACAGGTACGTCACAAACACTTTATTATGGACCTAAACGCGCTTATTGGGGAAGAGAAACAAATAACTTAAACTTTGTTGGCTATTATCCCTCTGAAAATCCTGAAATTGCATTTAGCGTTGTTGTCCCTTGGGCTGGCTCAGACCAAGACCCCGTAAATAAAAAAATTGCAAATCGAATAGTTGGCGTTTATATGGATCTTCAGAAGAAATACGTAACAAGTACTGAAATTAAAGAAGAGAAATAAAGAAAAAATAAGTGGGAATTTATATTAAACAAGTAGTAATAATCTTAAACAAGCATTAAACAAGGATCTTCGTTGGAAAGGTCTTTGTTTAATGTCAATAATGGCCAGTGTGTGGCTTCATTCGTCTAATAGCTAACATTATTTACACTCCCCATTTTTAATTAAATTCATTTAAGGTGCAGGTCGGAGGAATTCATCTATAGATTCCATTATTAGACTAAAAGACTGACCGGCAATGAATTTACAATTAAAGCAAAAATTCTAGAGGTTCATCTTCTTTTTATTTGAAGAGGTATTTGTCAACAGCCCCATAAGAGCTTTAACATTACTTTTTCTTCAGTGATTCCAAAATCCTTATTAATAAAGTAATTATGATAGACAATAACAAAAACAAAATAATCCCGATTGAAAAAGCACCTGATTGATCATTAAATAACCAAACGAGTAGGTAAAACAGTATCACACTACCAAAAAAAATTAACATAGATATTGAAATGGCTCTTCCCATAAAAAAACCTCCTAATGTATATGTTCCATTTTATAACAATTTAAATTTTTAAAGGGCGAAATTTAAGAATATGGAAAATCCTTTTTTTAATCCTATAACATCGCATTTATTGACTAGGTTTGTATACATATTCCTTTGGGGATCTTCTTCAAATAAAGGGGCAAATAGTTATACAAGAAATAATGGTAAAATAAGGATAAAATTAATAAAAATCTAAGCTATATGATTGGATAGTAACCAGTCAAGATTAGTTTGATTATTGAAATAGATGGCTTTTTTCAAACAAGGAGAGGGTAATTTGAATAATATAGAAATAGCAAGTTGGGTAGGAATTATTTCATTATTACTCATTGTTTTCTGTTTTTACTTCACTCTTACATTTTTTGAAAACTTATATAAGAATGATGAACGTATTACTAAACAGTCAAAATTAGCAGCTGTTATCTGTCTCGGTTTAGCTTTATTTATCCCTATTCTTTATATTTAAATTATAGGAAAAATTGGATACTCTTTATAAAGCTAACGGGTGCTTTAGTGAAAGAAAAATTAATTGATTTTAAGATTGAGATCATGATTTAGTCATTATCGGGCGCAATCCTGTAATAATGAATTGGAAGGAAAATGAGAAGGTGATTAAGAATGGATGTAGAAATTGGATATTTTCCAAAGCACTATTATTGTGACGAACCCGATGCTGGTGGTTTTTTCCCATTTGCAATTGAAGGTACTACAAAATATGTCTTTGATATTAGCAATATATATCTACCAAAGTGTGATGAAAATTGGCTTCCTCTATGGATGGAAAAACTGAAAGCGTATCCTATTTATTTTTGTGCTCAAATTCCTTCTTACTGGAAGGAGGAATATGTACTTACTTGTAAGAAGTCTAATATTGGCTATAGAAATTTATTTGATACAGATCAATTCTCTGTTTTGGTAACTCAAGTTGAGGGTGATAAGCAATTCCGAAAGGTTATCCCCTTTTTTATTTCTCTTGGTAGTGGAAATGATTTGGTGTTATGGTCAATGAGTAAAGACGTTTTCAGTATAGAAAAAAGGAAGTGGAAAGGTAATTGGAAAGATAAAATTGCCGAAGCAGTAATTGTGAAAATAGAGGGAGATACAAGTATCTTTTGGATTGGTTATGACGGAGATAGTATTGCAGTTATTTCGAATAATCCCCAATTCTCAACATATGAAAAAATATGTAGAACATTTCCTGAATTTATTAACCCTACTCAATGTGAATACGAGTAATGAAAACAAATAAAAGGAAGATAGACCATAACTGACTTTCATAAACATAACTTAATTTTTTTTATTCAAATTAAAGGGCGCATTTCCAGAGTAAGGAACTGTGCATTTTTGCATGAAAAGGGCCAGATTGTAGCATAACGGATGAAGAATATTTTGCTAAGTAGGAAGGGATTATGAAGGAGTATTATTAACCTTTAGGGTAGCTCAATAAAAAAACAAATTAGGTAAAATGAAATTGTAACTTGGTGTATAGTAAAAAGAAAAATTTCCCTTTATATCTAAGGGGTTGGAGGATGCTATGGAAAAGATAGAATATGAATGGGTAAAACAAACACGTCAGATTTTATTAGACCAGTGTAGAGAATTAAATGAAGATGACTTTACTAAAGAGTTTGAATTTGGTTTTCAGAGTATTAGAGATTCTTTAGTTCATCTGGCAGGTTGCTATCATGCTTGGCTAGGTTCTTTTGTACTTTCAGAAACATCATCACCATTATTTACGAAGGAAGTAATTAATAATATGAAGATAGATGATATTCAACGCTATTTTCAACAAGCTGATGTATATGTAGAGAGTGTATTTGAACATTTCAAAAACAAATTTGATGAGTTTATCGAAAAAGAGCCTTCTTGGAAAGCGGGCGGTGGGTTTGTAAGAAAAACGCCACATCAATTACTAATCCATTCAATTACTCATGAATCACATCATAAAGGACAAATTGTCGCAATGCTACGTCTACTTGGTCATATACCTAAAAATACAGACATATTGGGGTTGCCTGAAAAGGAATTCGCTAAATAAAAATAAAGAAGTCTTCTGCAATAGGGGGCGTTTCTGCAGTAAGGGATGCGTCCTTCTTTAAGAATAATACCAATAATTAACGGAGTAAGAAAAAAGTTCTAGTTAATCAGCCAGGAAATTGTAAACAACAGCTTGGTTAAATAAGACATAGTCAATTTCGACAGGTTGAAAAATAAACATATTGATGGGAGAGAAAATTTTGCAAAATCCATTTCATCATTTAGCAAGGGGAATATGTAGATAGCATTGTTTTAATAGTTTTTCATCTTTAAATTTGCACACTTATGACCCATCATCGCGATAAATCCATTGATAAAAATGAGTAACTGTGGTAAATTTATATAGATGCACGCTGTTAATGGATTTTTGTATAAATTATCCCTATTTTAATTATAATTCATAAAATCCTTTTCAGTCAACCCCTATTTTTATTTTTTTGAAGGAGTGTTTGGTATGAACATGGAACTTCGCCAGGAGCAAGAACGAGTGAACACTGTCATGGAGACAATTACAGAGCAAATCAGTAGATTGGAGGGCGAAACTTCCAGACGTCGGAAGGAAGTTGTGAATATCCGCAAACACTTTTGGGATGAAGTAAAGGTTAATCTTGATACCTTTGACGATTTTCTTGAGACGATCATCAATTTGAGACAAGAGGCTCAAGCTTTGTCGGTAAGCCAAAGCACCCATAGACATGTATCAAAAAGATTATCTGCACTGCGGCGAATGAAAGAGATGCCCTATTTTGGCCGAATCGATTTCATTGAAGAAGGAACTTCAACTGCGGAACGAATCTATATCGGCATCTCAACGCTCACGGATGCAAGCGGTGAAAATTTCCTTGTTTACGACTGGAGGGCTCCGATTTCGAGTGTCTACTACGACTACCAGCCTGGTCCCGCCAAGTATACGACACCTGGTGGAGACATCCATGGCATGCTGGAGAAAAAGTGGCAATATCTCATCCGCGGCGGCATGATCCAATCGATGTTCGATACCAGTCTCACGATTGGTGACGAAATTTTGCAGCAGGTGCTTGGTAAAGGGACAGACAAACATATGCACAATATCGTAGCCACCATTCAACAGGAACAAAACCGGATCATCAGGCACGATCGCGGGCGGGTGCTTATTGTACACGGTGCTGCTGGAAGCGGTAAGACATCGGCTGCGCTGCAGCGGATTGCTTATTTGCTCTATAAATATCGAGATATGATGAATTCCGATCAAATCATTCTTTTTTCGCCTAATTCGATGTTTAATAGCTACGTTTCTAATGTGTTGCCAGAACTCGGCGAAGAGAATATGCAGCAGGTCACATTCCAGGAATACTTGGATCATCGGCTTAATGCTGAGTTTCAAGTGGAGAATCCTTATGATCAATTGGAATATGTATTGACTGCAGTGGATAGCCCATCATACGAAACAAGGATTGCGAGCATCCGCTTCAAGGCTGCCAACTGTTTTTTTGAGGCGATCAAATCATACAGGGAATCGCTGGAATTATCCGGAATGGTATTCAATGGAATTACCTTCAGAGGAAGGACAATTGTTAGTGCTGAACAAATCGCGGAAACGTTTTATAGCAGCGATACCTCGCTTCGTTTTCATGGCAGACTTGAAAAATTGAAGGATTGGTTAATGAAGCAAATAGATGAAACCGAGAAGCGCGAACGGACTAAGCCATGGGTTCAGGAGGAAATCGAACTGCTCAGCAATGAGGAATACCATAAAGCACGTACCTACTTAGCGAAAAAACGCGGCTTTAAAGGAGAGGCGATTCATGATTATGAAATGGAGCCTAAAGCGTTAGCTCGCTTGATTGTTCGCCGGAAGTTAAAGCCGTTGCGCAAACGGATCAAGGCGTTTCATTTCATCGACATTAAAGGAATATACAAGCAGTTTTTTACCGATCCCATCAAGATCAAACAGTGGATGGATCAGGAAGCACCCGAGGAGTGGCCGGATATTTGCCTAGCGACTGTGAACATGCTGGACGAAGGTAAATTAAATTACGAAGATGCTACTCCGTTTTTACTTATGAAAGAGCTAATTCAAGGCTTTCAGACGAACAACTCGATCAAACACATCGTTGTTGATGAGGCGCAAGATTATTCTCCGTTTCAATTCGAGTTTTTAAAACGTTTGTTTCCTTCGGCAAGAATGACCGTGCTCGGCGACTTTAACCAAGCGATATTCGCCCATGCCAGTGAAATGGTTGATTTCCACACGCTTACAAGCCTTTACGGTCCTGATCAAACGGAAGTGATCAACTTGACCCGCAGCTACCGATCGACAAGACCGATCGTCGAATTTACACGCGGACTCGTACCAAATAGTGAACGGATTACCCCTTTTGAACGCGATGGCGAGAGGCCTGTATTGACACAATTGTCCAATCGCGCTGAATTGCATCGCTCCATCGCATCCAAAGTTGCAGAATTGCGGAAACGGCAGTATCACACAATAGCGGTTATCTGCAAATCTGCAGCGGAAAGCATTGCTGCATATGAATCCTTGAGCGGCATCGAAGAACTTAAGCTTGTGAAGAGCGGATCGATTGAATACGAGCAAGGCGTTGTCGTCATACCGGCGTATTTGGCCAAAGGGATCGAATTCGACGCGGTGATTATTTATGACGCATCAGCTAAAAGTTACGGAGATGAGGGCCTGCGCAGATTGTTTTACACCGCCTGCACCCGAGCTATGCATCACCTGCAGCTGTACAGTGTAGGTGAACCGAGCCCTTTCTTGCGCGAGGTTGCGCCGGAGAGTTTCATTGTTGATTGAAATGAAAAATGAAACTCTCGATCGAAAAGAGAAATGCAGCATCAATTATTTGGGGGGGAAGGAAGTAAAATATGAACGGCAAGAGCAGAAAGTTGATGAACGTTCATTTCCTTTATTAACTCAAGTGTGAAATCATTTCACTACAGGTTGATAAACCATGAAAACACCATATTTTCATGGTTTATCCCTGTCTCAACATAAGCTAATCACATAGCAGAGGAAATATAAATATTTAATTCTCAAAAAAAGCGCTAGTTATTACCAGAGCTTTTAAGGGTTCATTTTCAATGCGCTTTTCAATATTAAACAATCGTTTGTTTAATTCTGTTAATCTGTTGTTTAGACTTCGAATTCCGTTTTCTTTTTAGTCTCTTTCAACATTCTCACCACATCCTCATTTTGGGATGCATCAATTCTGTTTACAGTTCCTTTCATTTCTTGGATATCAGTTTTTACTTGTTTCATATCCTTTAGTCATGCCAATAAGATTTCTAAAATTTGTTTATCCATTCCGTTCACCATCCATTGTTATACTTATAAGTCATTTTGTAAATGATCACTATTTTTTGTTACCTTCATACATTTTCAGTCTAAAATTTCATGCCTTCCTAACTTCTCTGGTCACTACCAAGTAAAGAAAGGTAACAGTTTACAAGAGTTTAATACTACAGGTTGATAAACCATGAAAACTTAAATTTTCATGGTTTATCGTTCCCTGCCTTTTATATAAATGCTACATAATACTCAAAAACTCCTCACTAAAATGCTTTTTTAACTTAGCAATGGCATCCCTCCGCCAAGACTTCACGGCAGAAACGGATACTCCTTCCTCCTTTGCAATGTCAGCTGGCATTTTCCCATATAGGCAGTATGCTTTTAACCATTTGCTTTGATTTGCCGTTAAAAGGGCGGAAATGTCGTCAATAACGGAATTTATTAGCATGGGGATAAAATCGCTTTCTCCTGCGTCTTCAAGGTTTCCGTCCTGTTCAAGCTGGCATTCCTTATCCATTCTTCTCCTTTCTCTTGTAAGGGCTGTTTTCATTCGCCCGCTGATATATGCATAAACATATGACTGAAAATGTCCCTTTTCTTCATTAAAGCGTTGTGCGGCCTCCCATAAGGCAATACACCCAATTTGATAAAACTCCTGTTCATTTTTATAAATGGATAAATTTCTCATAATATAAAAGATCATTGGTTTATATTGATCATGCAGTTCCTCAAATTTTTTATCTTCGACCATGTAAGAATCCTTTTTAAGAATGCATTCTTACTTTATTCCGCGGTAATTTGAGAATAGCAAGCTCTGTTTCTATGAGAAACTTTCCTTATGGCGCGTAAGGGAAGGGGAATTTGGCTGATATCTTCGTTTTTTCTTAGAGATAATGAACTTATCTACCTAAAGGAATTGAAGAAAATGACGTTATTGTGTGATTTTCGTTTTACATGATGGAGGAGTATTCGTCATCACTCAAATGCAGGTAATTTCCACCATTTATCGAATTCAATAAGAGAAGTGGTTAAAACTTGATTGGAGGGATGAGAATGCCAGAAAAATATCCAATAATAGAAGGGGCGGAACCTTTTTATTTTGAAGGAAGTAAAGTCGGGATTTTGTTATCGCATGGCTTCACAGGCTCCACTCAAAGCATGCGTCCCCTTGGAGAGGCTTATGCAAAGGCTGGCTATACGGTTTGTGGGCCGAGGCTAAAAGGACATGGGACTCATTATGAAGAGATGGAAACAACCACCTATCACGATTGGATTGCTTCTGTTGAAGAAGGCTTGCAGTGGTTGAAGGAGCGCTGTGAGACAATCTTTGTTACCGGTCTTTCCATGGGAGGAACGCTGACATTGTATCTAGCTGAAAATCATCCTGAGATTAAAGGGATTATTCCGATCAACGCAGCGATTGACATTCCTGATTTTGCAGAGCTTGAACAAACAGAAGCCAGATTTTTAGATGCAATCGGATCTGACCTTAAAAATAAGGACATAACCGAATTGGCATATGAAAAGACCCCTGTTCAGTCATTAAAGCAAATTGTAAAGTTGATGGAAGGTGTGAAAGCAAAGCTGTCGGCTGTTACATGCCCCGCTTTGATCTTTGTTTCGACAGAGGATCATGTGGTGCCGCCAACAAATTCCCATTATATTTACAAGAATATTTCTTCACAAAATAAGCAGCTCGTGGAATTAATTAACAGCTATCATGTTGCAACCCTTGATTATGATCAGCAGATCATTATTGATCGAACACTGGCCTTTGTTGAAAGCGTTTTAAATGGATCGCTTGATTAAAACCGTTCATTAAAGCTGAATCACTGTCATCATCACAAAGACATTGGTTCAGCTTCTTCATTTTTTTCTATGAATCCATAATAATGTGAATTTTTCAAAAAAAATTAACTAAAACACTAGTATACTAGTGTGGAAGTGTGATATTATTTCTGTAAGGCGCTTTTCAATTACGAAAAATGAAGGGGCTTACATGTAAAGTGGGGTGAAAACATTTATAGGGGTAAATTTTTTTGCGAGCAAAAGTAAACGGTTTCATTGATGTGAAATGCAAATGATATGAGGAGGTAAAGATATGTTTTCAAAAGGAAGAACGTCTGTATTACTTTTTCTTTTCTTGGCAGGTGTTGTCAACTATCTAGACCGATCAGCTCTCTCGATTGCCGCACCTTTTATAACCGAGGATTTGCAATTAACACCAACGCAATTAGGGATCATTTTTAGCAGCTTCTCTGTAGGGTATGCGATTTTTAATTTTGTCGGCGGAATCGCATCAGATCGTTATGGTGCAAAGCTGACGCTATTTGTTGCGATGATCGTTTGGTCCTTATTCAGCGGGGCTGTAGCGCTGGCAGCTGGTTTTATCAGCATGATTATTATTCGTGTTCTCTTTGGGATGGGGGAAGGTCCATTATCAGCAACCATTAATAAAATGGTGAATAACTGGTTCCCGGCCGATAAACGCGCGAGTGCAATTGGATTGGCCAATAGCGGTACACCGTTAGGAGGCGCCATTTCCGGACCAATCGTTGGGATCATTGCGTTAAATTATGGGTGGAAAATCTCTTTTGTTCTCATTATGGTCATTGGACTGCTATGGGCCATCGGCTGGTGGTTTTTTATTAAAGATAAGCCTTCAGAGGAAAGCAACCAAACAAAACGTACTGCCAAGCTGGATAATCATGAAGTAAAAGGGGAAAAAAACTCTTTAACCTTTTATTTAAAACAAAAAACGGTCCTATTTACCGCTTTTGCTTTCTTTGCCTATAACTATATTTTGTTTTTCTTCTTGACGTGGTTCCCAAGCTATTTAACAAATGCTCGCGGCTTAAGTATTGAAGAAATGAGTGTTGTGACAGTGATTCCTTGGGTATTAGGCTTCATTGGACTCGCTTTAGGCGGAGTTGTTTCTGATTTTGTTTATAAGAAAGTAGGTAAGGCATTATTTGCACGTAAAGTCGTGTTAGTCACCTGCCTGTTTTTATCTGCAGTCTGTATCGGGTTTGCCGGACTTGTTACGACCACGGTGTCGGCTGTTACATTAGTCGCTTTATCTGTATTCTTCTTATATTTGACTGGCTCGATTTATTGGGCGATTGTCCAGGATGTTGTCGATCAAAATAATGTAGGATCTGTTGGGGGATTTATGCACTTCTTAGCTAATACAGCAGGAATTATTGGGCCGACATTAACAGGATATCTTGTCGAAGTAACGGGTACTTATACAATTGCCTTTCTATTGGCAGGAGGCCTTGCCATTTTCGCCTCATTGGCCGTAATAAAATTTGTTAGACCGATTCATAAACATAAAACAAATTTGTTAAAAGAGAACGTGATTTAAAGGTTTTTTCATTGTTTTATCGAATTATATTGTTTAAGCGGTTTTCATAAACCGGTTTTTATTTAGTCTTACTAGTATATTAGTGTGGTAGGCTGTTTCTTTAAGAAGAAATCTGAGGAGGAGTACAAGTAATGAAAATGGTTTTTAGATGGTATGGGGAAAACAATGATACCGTTTCATTGGAACAAATAAAACAAATCCCTGGTACGGAAGGAATCGTCTGGGCCCTTCATGATCTCGCGGCGGGAGAGGTATGGCCGCTCGAACGTATCCAAGAGGTAAAAGAGCAAGCTGACCAATACGGCTTACACATTGAGGTGGTAGAAAGCGTCAATGTCCATGAAGACATCAAGCTTGGGCTGCCTAGTCGTGATCAATATATCGAAAACTATAAAAAAACGATTGAAAATCTCGCACAAATTGGGGTAAAGGTGATTTGTTATAACTTTATGCCGGTTTTTGATTGGACACGGACAGACCTGTACAAACCATTAGAGGATGGTTCAACGGCCTTGTTTTATGAAAAGAGCAAGGTCGATCAGATGGATCCATATGAGCTTGTTGAGAAAATAGCCGGCAGTGATGTAACGATGCCGGGCTGGGAGCCAGAGAGATTAAAAAATTTATCAGCATTATTTGATGCCTATAAACATGTGACAGAAGAAGATTTATGGGATAACCTGAAATACTTCTTAGAGCAAATTATTCCCGTTGCAGAAATTCATGATATTAAGATGGCGATTCATCCTGATGATCCGCCATGGCCAGTATTCGGGCTGCCGCGGATTATGACATGCCAGGAAAATTTTCGAAGATTATTAACGCTTGTCGACAGCCCGTCTAATGGGATTACGCTATGCAGCGGATCATTAGGAGCAAACCCTGATAACCATATTGTTAACATGATCAATGAATTTGCCGACCGCATTCCTTTTGCCCATATTCGCAATGTCCGAATCTATGAAAATGGTGATTTTATTGAGACCTCTCACCGCACTCAAGATGGTTCAGTCGATATAACTGGTATTGTTGAGGCTTATCATCAAAATGGGTTTACAGGCTACGCCAGACCAGACCATGGAAGACATATTTGGAATGAAAAATGCCGGCCGGGCTATGGGTTGTATGATCGGGCGCTTGGCATCATGTATCTTTGGGGCTTATGGGATGCGTTTGAGAGAAGAAAACAAAACGAATTGGCGCAGACAACAACAAAGAGCGTAAGTACTATATGAGCAATGTGAAGGAATAGGAAGGATGTAGAATTATGAAAGCAGCTGTCATGACAAAACCTTTCACAATCGAATTTCAAGATGTGGCAAAACCGGAAGTAGGACCAAACGATGTCCTCGTTCACATAAAAGCAGCAGGGATTTGCGGCAGTGATGTTCATTTTTATGATGGATCCAATCCCTATGCCAACTATCCGCAAATCTTTGGCCATGAGTTATCAGGAATTATTGAGGAAATCGGGTCTGAAGTCAAAGATCGGAGAGTGGGGGAGCGGGTTGTCATTGAACCGGCCGTCCCATGTGGTGATTGTTATCCATGCCGAATTGGGAAAACAAATGTATGTGTCAACTTAAGGATGATTGGCTCTGTCAAAAAAGGAGGCTTTGCCGATTATCTTGCTCTGTCGGAAAATCATGTTCATGTAATGCCGGATGACATGAGCTTTGAAGTCGGCGCCTTATGTGAACCCTTTACAATTGGTGCTCAAGCGATCGATCGGGCGAAACTTAAAGATGGGCAAACTGTCACAATCTTAGGCATGGGTCCCATCGGCTTGAACATTTTAGCCCAAATTAAAAGGCAGTATGATGTTACCGTTTATGCTGTTGATGTTGTACCGGAAAGATTAACCCGTGCAAAAGAATATGGTGCTGATGTTGTAGTCAATTCAAAGGAAACAGACGTGATTCAAGCGATTGACGAAATGACAAATGGGGAAGGCTCAAATATTGTAATCGAGTCGGCTGGTATTCCGTTAACGATTGAACAAACCGTGCATCTTGTTAGCGCCGGAGGGAGAATCGTAATTGTTGGATTAACAGGAGAGGAGATCACATTACCCGGCTTATTATTAACGAAAAAAGATATTGAATTACATGGGACAAAGCATAGTGTTAACAAGTATCAGCAGGTGCTGAACTTCTTGCAGAACAACAAGGATATAGCTGAAAATTTTATCAGCAGCGTCTTACCATTTGAACAAATTGAAGAAGCAATTTTAATCGCTAAAAATCACCCAAATACGGTTACGAAGGTGATATTAACTTACTAAAAGATTGCTGGATATGTCCTTCAACCAAGGAATCTTAGTTTGATAGCTTTTGTTATGAAGGGCAGAGCTGAGCTTTGAAGGCTTGAGCCTTGTCTTTCATCACGGGAATGAATTGCCAGATTTGAGCTTGATAGTTTGAATTATGTCCTTCATCCAAAGTATGAAGGACAAAACGGAGACGAACGACTAAATTATTATCCGTCATCCGACGTATGAAGGTTAAAACCAATCTTGCTTGCGATTTGTCTTCTGGAGGTAAGGATAGAATAACAAATAAGCCTATTTCACTGTTTGGTGGAATAGGCTTATTCTTATTTGAAATACTCTGGATACATGTCCATGACCTTTGGTACTTCGTCTTTTTTATGATGAAAATGGTGTCTTACTACTTTTTCTGTTCCCGCCTCATCTTTAGAGGAAATGGCTTGAAGAATATCTTGGTGCTGCTTGATCACATTTGACATATGGTTAGGAGTTTCTAACTCTAAATATCTCATACGGTGTAAATGACCTTTCATTTGGGAAACGGTCGAAAGTAATGTCGGATTATCCAAAAGATCTAAAAACAGTTGATGGAAAGCTTCATCTAATTGCATGAATAGGACATGGTCTTGTTTTAAAGCAGCATGTTGATGTTCTTCAATCAGATGAATCGCTTTTTCATACATTTCTTTATAACGTAAGTCAGCGGGATTCCAGGCTCTCGCTACTGATTTAAACGCACTTATTTCCAAGCTTTCTCTTACAAACTTGGCATCTTCTACTTTTTTCAATGAAATATAAGCAACACGTGCACCTCGCTGGGGAAGAATTTCAAGCAACTCTTCATGTGAGAGCCTTAAAAAAGCCTCTCGAATGGGTGTGCGGCTAACTCCTAGAGTCGTAGCAAGTTCGCTTTCCGATAGCATTTGTCCCGGTTTAAAGTTTAGGTTGATAATTTCCTCCCGGATTTTCTCATAGGCAGCCCTTCCAAGGGTGTTTCTATTTTGAGATGAGAGATGATTAAGACTCATGTTTACACCTTTTTCGTTTTTGATCTTCATATCCTTGTTTAAAATTTTAAGTTTATACATTACATAAGTCAATAGGACTATTAAGGATAAAAACTACTAATATAACAGGAATGGAAGCGTTTAAAAATATGTTAATAAATATTGACGAACAATTTAATTTGTCTTACTATATAAAAGTATTAATATTCAAAAAATTAAACAGAGGGAGGTTACTAATCAAAAGGAAGGAACTTAATTTGTAAGAATCCACTAAGTTTAAGTCACACTAATTATTTTTTTCTTCTTTGATTATTGAAATTCCCTACTACAAAGCAGTAAAAACCGGACTGCAAAGATGTCCTTCCATCATGTTGTTTCAGAATCCATTAAAGCCTATTTGTGGAACCACCCCCCATAAACTTTTTTACTTGGTGACATCAATATCAAAGTGATGCTCGTTAAAAAGCTCAGCTAGCAAGATGATAGGTGTTTTGTTCACTAAAAAAATGAAAGCGAATACATTGTTATTTGAATGGAGGAAGGCCAGTGAAAAACGAATCAAACCTTGCTGAATCTACTGTAACCACCCCTGAGATTAGGGAAAAGAAAAGTAATATCATAACGAAGTTTAAAAGTACGTATGGCCCAGGTATTCTCGCTGTTTTAACGTGGCTTGGTGCAGGGGATTTAGTGACCTCATCGGTAGCAGGAGCGGATTATGGCTATAGTTTAATGTGGATCCTCGCGCTATCCTTATTACTTCGTTATCTCATTGTGAATGTCATTGCTCGGTTTCAACTATGTAATACAGAAGGTTTGACGTTGCTGGAAGGATATGGACGACTCCATCCTTTTTTTGGCTACTTTCTATTTGGCTATGCCTTAATCATGGGACATCTATTTAATTCCTACATGATTAAGGGAGCTGGAGAAGTATTATCGATTTTGCTGCATATCAATCAACCTTTTCTAGGTTCGGTTATTGTTGTTGGATTAGTTTTATTATTAATTGGTCGAAATATTTACAATACAATCGAAAATGTGATGAAGATTATCTTGGCACTAATGACCATTGCTTTCCTCGTTTTAGCCTTTCAATCCACACCGGATGTAGGGCAAATCGTTAAAGGAACGATCGGCTTTAGTATTCCAAGTGATACAGGTGTCCATGGAGCGCTTTTGGTGGCGGTTTCAATTATTGGTGCAGTGGCAGGCTCTATCTCTAACTTTGTGCATCCGTATTTCATGAAAGAGAAAGGATGGGTAAATCCTAATCATTTAAAAGTACAACGAAATGATTTGTTATTTGCGATCGGTGTTTGTATCGTTATAAATTTGGCTATTTGGATTGTAGGGGCGGAAATTTTAAGGCCAAATAATATTCATGTAGAAACCATTACCGATCTGGGGCAGGCTCTTCAACTGTCATTAGGTCAAACAGGCTGGCTGATTTTTTATCTAGGTGTTTTTGCGGTCTTATTTGCTAGTATTGTTGGGAAGTCAACTGGTTATCCGCGGTTAGTCACAGATGCTTATTATGTCATTAATAAAAAGAGACGTGACAAATATGAAGGTCAATATAATAAAGATCCGATGTCGAAGTGGATCATGATTTTTGTCCTCGTGACTCCGATTATTTGGTCCATTCCTGGTATGCCCGGGTTTATTACTCTTACCATTGTGGTGAATGCGTTAAATGTTGTCGGATTTCCGGTCATTGCCATCGGAATGCTGATCCTCTCTAACAAAAAAAGTTTGATGGGGAACTATCGAAACAACTGGTTTGAAAATGTGTGTCTATTTCTATCGTCGGGCTTAGCCATATGGTCAGCCGTACAATTAGCAATCAGCTTTTTCTAAATGAGCTAAGAAGGGAGGAATAAAGATGAGGAAGCCCTCATCCATGCACTAAAAACGGGCCAAATTCTTGCTGCCGGACTGGATGTCTATGTTCAAGAGCCGGTGCAACCAGAAAACCCATTGCTTTCAATGAAAAATGTCGTGACTTTGCCGCATATCGGATCTGCCACCTATGAAACTCGTTTGAAAATGGCCATGTTAGCAGCAACCAATTTAGTTGCCGGATTACAGGGGGAAACTCCACCCAACTTAATTAAAAGTGGAGTAAGGGTTAAGTAGATACGGTCGTTTAGCGATAATAAAAAGGAAGCATCCTGGTCGGTAAAAAGGATGCTTCCTTTTGTTCCTTATAAAAGAGTTTTCCCTCAAGTAAATCCGCCTCTTTTTGATCACTGAGCTGGCTGTTTTTTGTAGGAAGCGGGGAGCGTGTCGGATGGTGGCCGACTACGACAACATTGTTGATTTTCGGATCGGCAGCCGCTTCATCAAGGGATTTTTTCAACTCGATTAATTGATCAAAATCACTTGTGCGCAAGCCTCCTGTTGATGTGTCGAGCAGAATGAACCGTGTTCCTTTATGGTCAAAAGTAAAGCGATTCTTTTCAAATACATTGATAAAATTGTCCAGCGATCCTGATCCCATGATTTCATGGTTACCTGGGATATAATAGATTGGCAGTTTGTCGCCAACCTCTTCAGCTAAAATCTTCTTCGCAAGCTCAAAATCTTCCTTCCAAGCCGTGTCCACCAAGTCTCCGTTAACCACGAGAAAATCAGGGTTTGCTTTGACAATTTGTCGAATTGATTCGCGCGCCATTTGCACCTGCTGGCTATTAGGTGATGCTGCCGTAAACTGGCTGTCAGCTAGAACAGCAAATCTCCAATGGTTTTTAGCAATTTCTCCGTTTTAAATAATCAGTGGATCCGGAGATTCTTGTTGCTCTGGAACTTCAAGAGTTGGCGGTACCTTTACCGTTAGGTCATCAACAATGATTTTTCCTGTATATTGTTTATTTCTATCCGTTTCAACTGGATAAATTCGCCATAGCTTGGCTGGATAGCGAATTCCCGCTGGAACTGAAGTCTCCACGTATTTCCAGCCTGTCCAATTGATCTGGCTCGCCAATGATAACGTATAGCTTGTATTAGCAGCATCCCGAATCGCAGCGCGCAGCCAAGCTCCTTTTCCATCACCATACACCCATAAGCCGATTTTTTGCACTTCACCAGGAAGTTCAAGCATAGGGTTTGCTTGGATATACGCTGCCCGCGTTGCTGTTGTTGTCGAGAAATCATATGAGAGCTGCAGGCCTTGTCCATTTCTTCCGCTAACAGATTCCATTAAAGCCTTTACTGCTGAAGGATAGGTTGTATACGACCAATCAGTTGGATCTTCAAAGTCGTCAGCCATCTTTGTTGAAAGGCCGATTGTGACAGGAAGATAGGTTTTATGTCCTTGTACCGTCACTGTAATGAGAGCTGATTCGCCTTCCGCCTTTGGAACTGCAGTGAAGCTGCCATCACTGTTTTCCGTGATGTCGACAACTGCTTCATCATAGTCCAGCTGAACATCACGTGGCTCAACCGGTGCTGAGTAGCCGTCTTTGTCATAGCCGGTAATGGAGAAGCTTTGTTTTTGCCCCATTTCCAAGCTTAGACGAGACGGAGTTGCTTCAATTTTGGCTAACTCGCCAAGGACGGTGATGTCCATTGTTCCTTTTACCGATTTTGCTTGAGCCTGTACGACCGCAGAACCTGATTTTTTTGCTGCAAAAATGTTGTTGACTTTAAAGGAACCGACATCAGCCGGCAAAGTCTGCCAAGTGATGTTGCCGGTTGCAACCGGGGCGTAATTTTCATTATACCCGGTACCTTTGAAGGTTCTTGATAACCCTGGAAAGACGCGATGACTGTTTTCCAATTCGGAAGCAGCTTCAACTTTAAAGCCCTTCAGATTACTGCTGCCTCGTTTTGCAAAAATGCCAATTCCATTTGGCACTGAACGCTCAGAACCGTCAGATGGTTGATTGACAACCTCTGCAACTGTGGAACCTAGCGGACGAGCCACCATGGTTGTAGAGCCTCCGCCATCTAAATTCAGCACATTGTAGGCGCCGTATTCCTTCATCAGCTCGGCTAATTCTTTATAGGTCATCCCGCGGCTATCAATTTGCCGTCCATCCACCACAACTAAAAACATCTTCTTACCATCTTTAGAAAAGCCAACCGCTGTGCGCGGTGCAGCTGTCGTATCATCTAAGTTTGCTGGAATCTCGCCATTTTCCATCAGCTTGATATTCCCGCCGATTGCAAAGTCCAAAATGCTGTCGCCATCCACTTTAGGGGCGTAATCAACGGTTACACTATCACCAATCGATAAGCCCTCTAACGCTTCGGCCCCTTTTTCTCTGCCGACTAATACAAAGCTGTTTTCGGAAATTTGCCCGCTTCCAGGCTGATTTGATACAGAAAGCACCTTGCCATCCTGAACAACGACTTCATATGTAGCATTTGATGATCTTTGTTTCGTTCCCCATACCGATGTGTATAAGCCAATTCCATCCTTAGGAAGTCCGTACTGATTAAAAGCAGCAAGAGAATGTGTTCCATTTGGAAGAGTAACCTTGCCTTCCAGAAGGAGATTGGCAATCCGGCCAATTCCGCTTTTGTCCACTCCAGCCGTTAACGTATGTGAGCCCTCAGGACCTTTTATCAACTGGCCGCTTTGAATCGCTCCCCCAAGTGGTGCCTTTGTGTTGTTAATATCAAAAAAATCACCGTTTACCCCGGCAATGGCACCTGCATGCTTGGCCATCTCAGACAGGGGTACTGCCGCCGCGATCGAACCAGGATGAAGCAGGTCCAACGAAACGTTTTCATTTTCCAATTCAATTGTCATCATTTCCCCATTTAACCAGCCGCGCGCATCAAACCGCTCAAAACTTGAAAGCTTAATCCCCGGGCCAACCGGTGTCGTTGTTTCATTCGAAACAAGTGTTTTCCCCGCCGGTCCAACAAAGGTGACCGGTTCCGATTTGTTTGATGACGTTGACCTCGCCTGTGCAACAGAGGATGCCTCATTCTCAGCCTGCACGCTCATTGGAACAGCCAGCATAAAGGCAAGCAAACCAACTAACCATTTTTGCATTTGTCTCAAACTCCTCTTGTATTTGATATGTAACAGATGAATAGAATTCCAACTACTAGACTAGGAAACTCCATTTTTAACATTAGCAAATAATTGTAAAATCCTTTTTAAGGAAAGGTAATTTTGTTTAGGAAGAAAGGAGGATAAACGTTTACATAATTCGGGGGTGGTAACACCGAAATTTGTCGAAGGTTGTTAGGTTATTTGTTTTGATAGGACATGGTAGAATAGTAGTGCAGCTGAATATTGTGAGGGTGGTTGGTTGTCAGTCTTCTTTCTTTTTTTAAGGAAAGGAGGTGATAATCATGGAGACATTTCTTGAATTTCTACGTGAAGTTTTGAAAGGTATTGTGCGTGAAGTAAGTGCTTATTTCTTTCGGAAGAACGTATTAGAAAACGAGAAAACCACCCGCGCCGTCACAAGCAAAAGGGTGGTTCTCAAAGAAAATAATTTTTTGACAACCACCACCCTGACGGTAGAGGCTGTAAAGAGAAGTGTTCGCGCACTTCTCTTTTTTATTATATTCTTATTATACACGATATAAACCTTAATATGAAGCGGATGCCTGAAGTGATTGTCAATTTCTTTTGAAAAACGATATAAAGAAGAAATTCCCTGCACTGTCGCAAGCAAAAGGGGGTTCTCAAAAAAATATATAAATTTTTACAGCCTCCGCCTAAACGGTAGAGGTTGGCGAGTGTTCCCGCACGTATATAATATAAAACTGGGAGCGGCAGGAGTATACAAAAATTAGGAAGAATAAGCCTGCAAATATAGCTCTTTAAGTGCTTTTCTAGCAGCTCCTCTTACCGTATGGTCCGTCGCTTCTGCAAAGTAATCCTTATAAGGAGGTTCCTCCTGGCAAATCGTCGCAACCGCACGGCAGTGATCATGATACTGAATCGTTTCCAGCTCGATTTCATCCCCGTATTCATTAACCTGCTGTGAAACCTTGCGGGAAATATAGCTTTGTGGAAGGTAATCTTCTCTGTAGCTCATGAAATCGCCTCCTGAAATGGTTCATTTTACCTATTATTATAAACGATTATATTGTAAATCAATGTAAAAGTTTGGCTAAATATATGTAAATTGGAGGGGCGCAAAGTAATAGTAGCTGTGAACTTTAATGCGCCCCTTTACATAAGTTCACGTTACAGCTTTTGCAACTGAGAAGGAAGCATCTGGATCGACTGATTCAAAGTATCCAGCTTGCTTTCAATCCTATTCAATAAATACAAGGTTACGATAATAGGAAAGCCAACTTCGCTAATAACAGATAACCACTGTTCCATGTCTTTCACCTCTTTTTTAAGTAGTATAGTAGCTGGGTATCGCTGAAAAATGGCGGTAAGTCGCTGAAAAAAGAGTCTAAAAAGGATCCGCCGAAAAGTACCGGCAAGTCATAGATGAAATTGGGATTTCGCTAATAAAATTGGAAAAACGCGGAAAAAATTGGAATTCCGCTGATATAATCGAGAATTCGCCGATAAATGATCCTTCATCCAAATGATCAACGTAAGAAAGACAGGGCTGACTCCAACCAACCTGCCAGCCCTTACCCCACTTATGCAAGCGGAATATCTGTCACATTACGATCAATGATTCTAGCACCTTTTTTAGCAACAAAGTCCCCATCTGTTGAGATAAGAATATTAGCGGCTAAAATTTGATCCATCGCCGCGTTTAGCGCAGTTTGATCAATGGGTTCGACTGGTGAATCAATGCTGATTTTCACTGTTTTCCCGGCTGTATTTAAAAATTGCAGCTCAAGTGTTTTCTCCATGTCCTTACCTCCTTTCTATCGTTTTTTACTAAAAACCTTACGCCGTGATTTGGTTCGTGTCGTTACGCTCAACGTATAATAGAGTTTCAGTTTGTAAGCTTACAATTGCTTGTGCAACTTGAAGCAATTGGTCAGGTGTCGCTGAGGTTTTGATATTGTTGTAGTTTTTGCGTTTCGTCTTCACTTTTCCGTTCTCGTCTAAGCCCATGTCGAACACAAGGCTTAATTGGGAATCTAGTAATGCTGCAACCGCCATGCTCGATCACCTCCTTTCACCCTTTATATATAGGGAAGAGGAGTGCATAGTAGCGTGTAATTTAAAATTTTTTTGATTGGTGTAAATATAAGAAGTATGGTGCACGCGAATTTTGTCGAAGGAGGGAAGTAATATAATTAGAAAAACGCTAGAATAGACTTGACTTGCAGCTGAATATTGTGAGGGTGGTTGGTTGTCAGTCTTCTTTCTGTAAAGGAAAGGAGGTGATAATCATGGAGACATTTCTTGAATTTCTACGAGAAGC
Source organism: uncultured Metabacillus sp. (assembly GCF_947503125.1). Taxonomy (GTDB): domain Bacteria; phylum Bacillota; class Bacilli; order Bacillales; family Bacillaceae; genus Metabacillus. The sequence continues at coordinate 14,653 of NZ_CANNCR010000043.1, read as the reverse complement.
TCTGAAGGGAATTGTACGTGAGATAAGTGCTGATTTCTTTCGGAAAAACGTATTAGAAAACAAGGAAACCACCCCGCGCCGTCACAAGCATAAGGGTGGTTCTCAAGATAAATAAGTTTTGACAACCACCACCCTGACGGTAGAGGCTGTAGGAGAAGTGTTCCAGCACTTCTCTTTTTAATTATATTCCCATCATACACGAAATAAACCATATATTAAACATGTTTGTTTTCCTGCATATCAATTTGTTGGAGCCGGACCAGTTGATGCCCGTTTAATTAACGTAGTAGGTAAGAGTATTTCCTGACAGACAGCGTCTTTGTTGCTGATTCGCCAGATTAGGCGGTCAACTGCTTTTTTTCCATAGAGCTTTAGATCAATATCCATTGTTGTGATTTTTGGAGTGGAGAGCTGGGAAAGTTGTCCATTGTCAAAATTGCAAACCGAGACTTGCTCAGGAATTTTGAAGCCTGATTGCTGGAGGTAGGAGCTGACCAGGAAACCAAATCCATCATTTACACAAAACCAGGCAGTGGGCTTTTTCGGTAACCGTTCAATTGCCCCGAAGATCTCGTTCTCTTCTTCTTTGACATTCGAGAGAATATAAGTTGGATTGACCTCTATTCCAAATTGATGGAAAGCTAAAAGATAGCCTTCTAATCTCTCATAATAGCTAGGTGAAAAGGAAGCATTTCCGACATATCCAATTTCTTTATGGCCTAACTGAATAAGATGCTCTACCGCTGTATAAGCACCAAAACGATTATTTGTCAGGATGGCATCTGCTTTAATATGCGGATGGTGATGGTCAATTAAGACGGTTGGGATGCCGGTTGAGATAATTTCGTTAATATACTCTGTACTTAAATGCGATAGAATGAGGATGCCGTCAACAGAATGATGTTGAACAAATGCCGGTAATTGAAGATTGTTGATGGCATGCTGGCTAATGGGCTGGATTTGTAAGGTAAATCCACGCTTTGAAAGTTCCTTTTCCACACTTAAATAAATTTCGCCAAAAAAGTTTTTTAGGGAAAAGGCAAATTCGGAAGCAATGAGTGCGATATTTCGCTTCGCATCGCTTTGCTTTGCTTGTTTTCGCACCGGGGAATATTCGTACCCCAGTTCTGCTGCTGCAGCTTCCACCAGTCTCCTTGTTTCTTCGCTTACCCCAGGTTTTCCAGATAAAGCTTGTGACACGGAATTTTTCGATATTTGTAATCGATCCGCGATATCCTGCATCGAAATCTTTTTTGCCATAGGAACGAACAACCTTTCAATGAATGTAATAGGATCATCTATTTAAGGGAATTTTATACTTAATATATTGACGGACATTACAACAATAATTGTAACGTTACAAAATAACTATAATACATGATATTTCAAATTGCAAACCTTTCCACATCATGATTTTATTTTATGTTAAGTGGTTGACTAATGATAAAAACGGTGTAATAATGTTGTCTGTAAGGTTACAAAATAAATTTTGAACATTTTGTAATTGTTTGTAACTAATTTTGTAATTTAAAAGTGAGTTTTGTACTGCTATATTCAATTATACTATTTTTTTCAGAGAGTTTGATAACGCTCTCAAACTATTTGTACAAAACTTTTACGTTTGTCTGCCTTAATAAATGAAATGGGGGTATTAAGATGAAGGGTAAAATGAAAAAAGGCGCATCATTATTATTTGCTGCAACAATGGCCGTATCCGCTCTATCCGGTTGTGCGAATAAAGGTACAGAGCAGGGGGCTGAAAAAGAGGGTGTAACAACGATTGAATTCTGGGCAGCGCCAAACCCGGCTCAGCAAGTATATTGGGAAGAGGCAGCAAAGGAATTCGAAAAGGAAAACCCTGATATTAAAGTTAATGTAAGTGCGATTAAAGAAAGCCCGTCATCGGAAGCGAGTATTCAATCTGCTATAGCAGGTAAAAGTGCACCGACGATGTCAGAAAATATAAATCGCGGCTTTGCTGCTCAGCTTGCAGACAGTAAAGCCCTCGTACCGCTTAATGAACTAGAGGGATGGGATGAGATTGTTTCTGCACGACAAATGACAAAAACGGTTAAAGGCTGGGAGTTTGCAGATGGCAATCAGTATGTTCTGCCAATTTACTCAAATCCAATGCTGTTTGGATGGAGACTTGATATTTTAAAAGAGTTAGGTGTAAATGAACCGCCTAAAACTTATAGTGAGATGCTAGAAGTGGCGAAGAAGCTGAAGGAAAAATATCCGGACAAATATGTATGGGCAAAAGCGGACTTAGCTGACCCAACTGCATGGAAGAGATGGTTTGACTTCTTTATGCTTTATGATGCTTCTTCTAATGGAAATAACTTTATCGAAGGAAACGAATTTGTCGCTGATGATGAAGCGGGAATTAAAGTTTTAACCTTATTAGATGAGTTAAGAAAAGCGGATGCACTATTAGCAAAGCAAGTAACAGATCCATTTGAAACTGGGTTAGGTATTTTCACTGATATCGGTCCGTGGACATTCAGCTACTGGGCTGAGAAATTCCCCGAAATGAAATATGGTGAAACCTTTACACTTGCACCTCCTCCTGTTCCAGATGGAGTATCGACTGAAAATGTCAAAACATTTGCCGATACGAAAGGGTTAGTAATTTACGCATCTGCTACGGATGAAGAAAAGAAAGCGGCAATGGAATTTATTAAATGGGTTTATTCAAATCCAGAGAATGATCTAAAGTGGCTGGAAAAAACAAATCTGCCGCCAGCACGTGATGACTTAGCAACAAATGAAGCATTTACTGCGTTCTTTGAAAAAAATCCAGTATTACAGCCATATGCAAATGCTGTGCCAAATGCAATTCCGTCGATTGATAATGCAAAATACAATGAACTTCAAACCTATATTGGACAATATGCTGTAAACCCTGTAGTGAAAGGGGAAGTAGACCCTGAAAAAGGCTGGAATGAGATGAAAAAGGCAATTGAGGGGGATCTCAAGTAATGAGAACGAAAAAGAGTAATGGATTGGGCTGGCTATTTGCCAGTCCTTACCTTATCTATGCAATTATCTTCTTTGCGATTCCACTTGTGTGGTCTTTGTATTTATCAGCAACAGATTGGAATTTAATATCACCTGAATATAACTTTGAAGGCATCGCTAACTATATTGAAGCCTTTAAGTCACCAGGAGTTCAAGCTGCTTTCTTTGTCACCTTTAAATTTATGGCTGTATTTGTACCGCTGGTTATTGTCTCATCCATGATCGTTGCGGCAATCATTCATGGACTGCCTAAATTTAAAGGTCTTTTTTTAATCGGATTTTTCCTTCCGTATTTAGCTTCTGGAGTCGTTTCTTCATTGATCGTAAAAGGTCTCCTTTCCTATAATAGTCCACTCAATACATTCTTACGAGCAAATTTCGGACTAGATATCGATTGGTTAGGGTCCCCGTTTTCGGCTCTATGTGTGGTAGCGGTCATTATTGCCTGGAAATTCACAGGCTATTACGCATTGATTTTAACATCTGGCTTTGAAAGCATTAATACGGAAATTTACGAAGCAGCCGCAATTGATGGTGTTACACCTTGGCAGCGCTTCTGGAAGATTACACTTCCTTTACTCTATCCAGCGATTTATACAGTGTTAATCCTATCGATTGGTGTGACATTTGGGATTTTCACGGAGGTCTATCAATTAACAGGTGGAGGACCAAATTTCGCAACCAATACATGGCAAATGGAAATTTTCACACAGGCCTTTAAGAATCTTCAGGCTGGATATGCGTCAGCAGTTGCGATTGTGGCATCGGTTGTTACGTTTATTTCGATTTTTGTTATCAGAAAACTATTAGAATTGTGGGGGAAACGCAATGGTTGGGTCTAATAAAAGAGGATTACTCCTTCGCTATATCGTTGCGATGATTTTATTGATCATAATGGTGTTTCCGTATCTTTATATGGTCTTAAATTCGTTTGCAGCGTGGGATCAGGTTGATAAAAGATTGATTCCGACTGAATTTACGTTCCGGTCATATGCATGGTTATTTGGCGGCGGTGATGTTGCGATTCCAAGACCATGGATACAAGCGTTTTTTAACAGTGTGATTGTATCGGCAGGCTCTACTGTGCTTATGATGATTACCGGGGTTATGGTTGCCTATGCGTTAGCCAAAATGAACTTTAAAGGCCGGGAAACCGTTAATAATCTGATTTTGTTTCAAATGTTTTTCCCAGCGATCATTTTATTAGTGCCTACGTTTTTAATTATTCAAAATGTCGGTCTCTATGATACGTACTGGGCAATGATTATTCCAAAAGCGATGAGTTTATGGGCTGTGTTTATGTACACAAACTTCTTTAGAGCGATCCCGGATACCTTTATCGAAGCTGCAAAATTGGACGGGGCTTCCAATCTGCAAATTATGTTTAAGGTCGTTCTGCCAATGTCAAAATCAATTACGGCGGTCATTTTCTTATTCCTGTTCATGGAAAGATGGACAGAATTATTATGGGATATGCTCGTTGTTCGAAGTGACAGTATGCTCACGTTAAATGTGCTTTTATCACAGATGTTTGGTCCGTATGGCGGCTATCCAGGTCCAATGTATGCAGCCTCTGTGTTGTTAACATTGCCGATTATTATTCTGTTCCTATTCTTTGCGAAGAAATTCCAAGAAGGAATGCAGTTTACCCTTAAATAAGCATTTGTGGAGGAAGTTATGAAGCGTTGGTGGGAAAAAGCTGTTTTCTATGAAGTGTATATGCCAAGCTTTGCTGATGGAAACAAGGATGGCATTGGCGATTTTAAAGGGCTTACGGAGAAGCTGGATTACTTTATGAATCTTGGCGTCGATTGTTTGTGGCTGACACCTTTTTATTCGTCTCCTAAAGTCGATAATGGCTATGACATTTCTGATTATTATCAGATTGATCACGATTATGGCACTATGGCTGACTTTATTGAAGAGGCGCATAAACGAAAAATCAAGGTCATTGCCGACCTTGTGCTAAATCACACATCATCGGAACATGCCTGGTTTAAGGAAGCGATTTCTAATCCAAATCATCCGAAAAGAGATTGGTATATTTGGAAGGATCCAATCAACGGTGAGCCGCCAAATAACTGGGAATCCTTTTTTGGCGGCTCAGCATGGGAGTTTGATAAAAAGTCAGGCCAATATTATTATCATGCATTTGCCAAGGAACAGGTCGATCTTAACTGGGCAAATCCGGAAGTAAAGCAGGCCATGTTTGAGATGATGGCTTTTTGGCTGGACAAAGGAATCGATGGATTTCGACTTGATGTGATCAATTTTTTAAAGGTGAATAACACGTTTGAACATAATCCAGTAGATGAAAACAATCAGCAAATCCATCAATATGATAAAGATCAAGTTGGAATTCTTGAGGTCATGGAAGAGATATCCTCCTTTGTTCATCAGTTTCCGGATAAGGTTTTAGTGGGAGAGGTCGGTTCAGAAGAAGTAGATGTGCTATCTGCTTATAGCGGGAAAAATAAATTAGATATCGTGTTTAATTTTAATCTTGGAAGTATTCCAGCATTTGATGTGGATGCGATCTTTGAACAATTAACGAAAATGGAAGAGATTCATACGGAAGATCAACTTCCAACCCTGTTTTTCAGCAGCCATGATATGCCGCGGCATATTTCCCGCTTTGGTGAAGAAGGGCTGGAAGAAGAACGTGCGAAGCTGCTTGCAACACTGATCCTAACGGCAAAAGGTGTACCTTTTCTCTATTATGGTGATGAAATTGGCATGCGTGATTTGATTCATGATGACATCGTCTTTATGAAGGATATTCAAGGAGTCACAGCTTTTGAGCTTGCGATTCAAGCGGGAAAAACCGAGGAAGAAGCATTAACCATTGCCAATGAAAAAAGCCGGGATAAAGCAAGATCGCCTATGCAATGGGATGAGTCGGAAAACAGCGGGTTTTCAACAGCGGAACCATGGATTTCCTTCCCAACTAAACGTGAAGGAATCAATGTGAGGCAACAGCTTGCCCAAAGTGATTCCATTCTTTCTTATTATAAAAAGCTCCTAGAACTAAGAAGAAATCATCCTGCTTTGCATCATGGAGATTATCAGCTGCTTGAAAAAAACGGGGATATGATCTACTTCATTAAAGCTGCTGAGGGTGAAAGAGTGATGGTCCTACTTAACTTTGGCAGGGAAAAAGTTTTATTACCGCCAGAAGCTCGTGTAGAAGCAGATATTTTACTTTCGTATAAACAGGAAAAGTTGGCTGCGACAATTGAACCGGGAGCCGCGTTCATTTTATGCCTAAAGGGGGATAAACGATGAGTAAATTAATGAAAACAGATGTAAAAACTTGTGAAACCTTATTGCAGGAATTTTTACAGAAGGCTCAGCCGAGTCATGCTGAAAAGATCATTTTTAAAGGTGTTGGGGAAAAAGACGTCTATAATATTACCGCTCCATTTGAAGATGAAGGTGAGCTAGTCATTGCCGGAAGAGTGGAATCACGGGACAGTGAGCATTCTGAGGTTTATTTCTTTATTGAGAAAAATGGAGAATGGGTTCCTAGAGAGGGGGCTCCAGTGTTTAAGCTGCAAGATCCTTTTTTTACAAAAATAGCAGGAGAGCTTGTGCTTGGGGGAGTGGAAATATTCCCGCATCCAACGCTTGAAAATGCGTTAGGCTGGCGCACGGTTTTTTTCAAGGGCGATAAGATAGCCAGTTTAACAGAATTTGCGAAGGGTCCTGATGGAATGAAGGATTTACGTTTAATTGAACTAAAGGATGGTTCGATTGGCATGTTAACGAGGCCGCAGGGAGAAAAAGGCGGAAGAGGAAAGATCGGCTTTAAACGACTGCCTTCTTTAAAATACGTCACAATTGAAGAAATTGAAAACACGCCGTTATTGGAAAATCAATTTATTGATGAAGAATGGGGCGGAGCAAATGAAGCTCACCTGTTAGCAAATGGACGGATCGGTGTGCTAGGTCATATCGCGAATTTTGATAAAGAAGGAAATCGTCATTATTATCCAATGGTGTTCGCGATTGATCCTGAAACCGGTGACTATTCAGACATAGAGTTCATTGCAACACGAGCAAATTTCCTTGATGGTCCATCAAAGCGTCCGGATTTAGTGGATGTCGTCTTTAGTGGAGGCTTGGTCCGCAAGTCAGACGGAACAGCTGATTTATATGCAGGGATTAGTGATGCAGACGCACAAAAAATCACTATCGCAGACCCATTTTTACAATATGAAAACTAAGGAGTAAATCATGAATATCTATCGTTATGAACAAAACCCATTACTAACACCAAATGATGTACCGCCATACCACGAAGGCTTTGAAGTGATCGGTGCCTTCAATGCTGGAATTGCGAAATTTCAGGACGAAGTGATTATGCTGCTACGTGTAGCGGAAAGACCGATCAGTGCAGATCCAAATGTCGTAAAAGCACCTGTTTATAATCCGTCAACTAATAAGTTGGACATCTATGAATTTCGTAAGGATGATCCGGATTATGATCTATCCGATCCGCGTGTCATTAGGGAATCATCAAAGCAAAAATGGTCATATTTAACATCCCTTTCCTACTTGCGGATTGCACGAAGCAAAGATGGCCGCCATTTTACAGTGGATGAAAAACCGTTTGTTTACCCATCAAATGAGCTTGAAACGTTTGGAATTGAAGATCCTCGTATTACCCAAATCGATGATACGTACTACATCTACTTTAGTGCAGCATCACCAATGGGTGTAGGCGAATCAATGGTTTCAACAAAGGACTTTGAAACGATCGAGCAGCATGGGATGATTTTTGCCCCAGAAAACAAGGATGTCTTAATCTTCCCAGAAAAAATAAATGGGAAATACTATGCGCTTCATCGCCCGGTACCAAACAGCAATGGGTCTCCGGAAATTTGGATAGCTGAATCTAGCAATCTTTTATATTGGGGAAACCATAAGCACCTGATTGGGCTAAGAGCTGGAAAATGGGATGATGGCCGAATTGGCGGTGGAGCTGTGCCGTTTAAAACAGATAAAGGCTGGTTAGAGCTTTATCATGGGGCAAGCATGGATCACCGTTATTGCATGGGAGCAGTATTATTAGATTTGAATGATCCGACAAAGGTCATTGCCCGCTCAGAGCATCCATTAGTTGAACCGGAAGCTCCATATGAGAAGGAAGGATTCTTTGGCGATGTTGTCTTCTCATGCGGTGTCCTTGTAGAAGGCGATGTTGTTAAAATGTATTACGGAGTTGCTGATACCTCAATGGCATGTGCAGAGCTAAGTCTTCAGGAAATCCTTGATTCATTAACCTATTTTTAAGGGGAAGATGGCCAAAACAGAGTAAGATCGGTTTTGGCTTTTGTTTTATAAGAATCGTAGGATACTATACTATTAGAGGATGGGAGAAAATTAGCATTACCAGTAGGTTTGAAAAGAAAGGGGTTGAATAGAAATGAGTAATCATAATACCATCTATATCATTTCCGGTCCTTGTGGAGTGGGCAAATCGACTGTTTCAAAGGAAGTTGCCCGTATGATTGATCGAGGTGTATTAATTGAGGGAGATTTACTCAATGCAATGATTGTTGGTGATTCAGAGCTGTCCTGGGAAGAGCGCTTGGAAATCAATTGGAACAACATTCTTTCCTTGACGAGAAACGTCATTTTGCATGACTACAATGTCGTGATTGATTATGTAGTGGAAACAGAATTAGAATGGTTTTGTCAGCAGGTTTCAGATCTGAATGTGCAGATCAAATATGTCGTATTAACGGCAAATGAAACCAAATTACGTGAGCGACTTCATCAGCGGGGAGACTCATACTTAATTGAACGATCTTTATTCTTACACAATGAATTTGAAACATCTAGCTTACATCGGTTGTATCTATTAGAGACAACTGACAAAGAACCCTTAGAGGTGGCTCGAGAAATTTTAGGTAACGTATCGATATTGGAAAACACAAGACCATCTAATGAGTAGTTGTACTCACCCTTTCTATGTACCATGTAGAAAGGGGCTTTTTTACACTCACATATAATTAGGGTTCGCCGATAAACCGGAAAAACCTCCGATAAAACAAAACATCATTTCCTCAAACTAATAAACGTAACAGGGCTGACAGCAATCTGTCAGCCCCAACCCGCTTACCCGAGCGAAATATCCGTCACATTACGATCAATGATTCTAGCACCCTTCTTAGCCACAAAGTCCCCATCTGTTGAGGTGAAAATATTAGCGGCTAAAATTTGATCCATTGCTGCGTTTAGTGCAGCTTGGTCAACGGGCTCAATTGGTGAATCAACGCTGATCTTCACTGTTTTCCCGGCTGTATTTAAAAATTGAAGCTCAAGTGTTTTTGCCATGTTTTTTCCTCCTTTCTATCGTTTTCTCTAAAAAAACTTATGCCGTGATTTGGTTCGTGTCGTTACGCTCAACATATAATAGCGTTTCAGTTTGTAAGCTTACAATTGCTTGTGCTGCTTGAAGCAATTGATCAGGTGTTGCTGAGGTTTTGACATTGTTGTAGTTTTTGCGTTTCGTCTTTGCTTTTCCGTTCTCATCCAAGCCCATGTCGAACACAAGGCTTAATTGGGAATCTAGTATAGCTGCAACCGCCATGCTCGATCACCTCCTTTCACCCTTTATATATAGGGAAGGGGGTGGTGGAGTAGCGGTGGTTTGATAGTTTTTGAGAAAAATAAAAAGCAGCGGAAGAAAAACGAGATGTTTTCCTTTCTCTGCTTGCTGCTTAGTGCTTATTCAAATAAAGCGTTAACTGCTTCGTTCGGAAGGGCTTTTTCTCCTCCGATGATGTAATACATAGAAGCGTAATCTGCGTATGCAGAAATTGTATCAATTGTTGTTTGTTTTGCTTCAGCCGGATCTGTTAGGATCATTGGGCTTCCATGCATTGCTGCTAACGCAGAGCCTGCAAGGGCATCTGGGTAATTATTGCCTGTAGCAATGAATGGTGTTGACATGTTCAGCATGTCTGAGAAGTAATCGATGATCATGCTATTTGTTTCATAGCGAGTTTTTCCACTTAGACGTTCATGATTAGGGAAAGTTTTAGCTGCATCATTTGATACTGCTTGTGTTCCGCCAATGACAAACGAAAACTCAATCGTACTTGATTCAACATACTCTTGGACAGAAATCGGTACATCCTCTTTCTTTGTTAATAGAATCGGCATATCCAGAGTAGAGGCGATAGGTGCGATCGATAGTGCATCTGCATATCCTTGGCCGTTTGCCACTACTGCTCCATATACTTCTCCCATTTCTTCTGCAATTTTCACAGAAGTTTCATAGCGGTCTTTTCCGCTGATTCTTGTAATTGTTTCAATGCCAAGACTTTCAAATTCTTCTTCAACGTTTGGTGAGATGACTGATTTTCCGCCGATGATAATCACTTCAGATACGTTTAAACGCTCAAGTTCTTCTTGCACTGCTTCAGGTATTTGGTTTGTATCTGTTAAAAGCAATGGTGCATTGTAACGGTAAGCAAGAGGTGTCGCGCTTAATGCATCCGGGTAATTGTTTCCAGTTGCAAGGACGGCAACCTCAGATTCCTCCCAGCCATTTTTAGAAAGCTCTACAGCTGTTTCATACCGAGTTGCGCCTGAAATGCGCTCCTTTACGATTTCATTTGCTCTGTCAATGGCTAAAATCGCTTCAGGAGCATTTAATCTTCCCCAGCCTGATACATTGTCGTACTCTGTAGACATTACTTCTGCTGGAACGTCAGATTCTTCTTCAGGAAGGTAGACATTCATTGGGTTATCCTGTTCCTCGAATTTAACATTGTCCGCTGATAATGTAAGGATCTTTTCTACTTCCTTCGGTGTTAAATCAGGATTATGGGAAAGAATCAATCCTGCTACTGCGGCAACATGCGGTGCTGCCATCGATGTTCCTGTCGCATACGTGACATTTCCGTCCGGCATTAAGCTTGGAATGTCTGTCCCAGGAGCAACAAGGTCAATACCTGTGCCATAGTTTGAATAATCTGAAACGATGTCCATTTTGTTCGTAGCCCCTACAGCCGTCACATATTGCGAAGAGGCTGGGTAGGAAAGCTCCTCCATTCCATCGTTACCTGATGCTGCCACGACTGTTACGCCATGATCATACGCATATTTCAATGCATATTCCAACATGCGGCTGTAAGTACCGCCAAGACTTAGGTTAATAACTTGAGCGCCTTGATCCACTGCGTAAAGAATACCGTAAGCAATTGATTCGGTATCACCCATTCCGCTAGCATCAAGAACCTTAACCGGAAGAATTTTTGCATGGCTGTTTATTCCGGCCATAGAGTAATGATTGTCAGCTTTCGCTGCGATAATTCCTGACACATGTGTACCGTGTCCATTGTCATCCATAGCGTTGTTGTTATTCGCTACATAGTTGTAGCCTTTATCTTCAAGTACGACTCCATTTAAATCAGCAAGAGTATGATCTACTCCAGTATCGACTACTGCGATGACAGTATCATCAAGCTGTTTATCCTTTAGAAGCCCTTGAAGCTGTTCATATTGAATGTCGGCTCCTTTTTTGCCGCCATCATTGCCGGCATTTTTAAGGGACCACTGGTAAGGATATTGAGTATCCGCTGTTAGGGAACGATACTCTTTAATCGGCTCAACAAACTCAACTTCAGGTAATTTAGAGATCTTTGTCACGGATGCATTAACATCAGAAGCATTGCCGCTCGTTTCTAGTACAAACGTATTCGGAATCGCAGATTGCTTTACATCAAGCTTATCTACTGATTTAATTCCGTATGATTTGATTTTTGATTGGACAGCACTCAATTTTTTGCCTTCTTTAAGTTTTACAATCAATTGGCCGCTGTCGCTTGCTTTAGGCAGGGCAAGTCCTGCTTTTTCCAGAATCGCTTTAACACTGTAGTTCGTTACATTTGAAATGCCGACTTGCTTTCCTGTCTGCTCAACTTGTTCTTTGAGGGAGGCAGGAACAGAATCAAGAACAGTTGTATATAAGCGGTTAATCGCTTCCTGATCTTTAGCTGTAATTTTATAGCTGCTGTTGCTTCCGTTTTTCGCTACATCAGCAAATACTGCCTTCAATTGTACGAGATCTTGATAAACCTGGTCTCGAAGTGATTTATTGAGAAGCAATTCTGCACTAAGGAATGGAGCAACTTTATAGTAAAGGGCAGTTAGTTCCTTCCCTTTATCTGTATTTGCAAGGACATCCTCGCGAATGGTTCTTAAGTTTTGTAACATGGTTTTTCCATATTCTCTTTGCTTTGTACTCAACTCAACAGGACATTCCTCTACAGCAGCTGCGCCATCTGTAGGCGGAAGTTTTACTCCTTCATAGCCGATTGTATAAATAGGAGCCGGAATTTCAATCTCTTCCATTCCTTCTTCTACAGGTATTTCCTCACCTGCAAAATATTCAACCTTTACATAATATGGACCTTCCCAGCCGATTGGAAAATCAATTACAGCTGCCTCGTTTTGGAATGAATATCCCATATAACGATCAATTGCCACATTATTCGCTGCATTTTCTAAACTTGAATACACCGTTATATTCATTTCTTGTTCAGATTGCAGCTGAATACGGTAATGTGTGAAATCTTTAATGTCGTTTTCTTTCAGCTCAATTTTATACCAATGTTCTTGTTCGCTATCATCAAACTGAGCTTCAATTGGTTCAGAGATGGTAAGTAATGTTTCTGCTTCCGGTATATTCGCTGTTTGAGCATTTGTTTGAAAAGGAGTCAGCAGTCCAACAACCAAAGCAAACAACACGGCGAAAATAACCTTAGAACGAATTGAGTGTTTTCTCATGTAGAACCTCCACAAATAGATTGTTGAAAATCTTCCAACCTTCTCTATTAAACCATATTTCTAGTAAATTGGGAATTATTTCTATTATATTACTAAAAAATTTTTTTCTGGAGGAATGGTTCTGAAAAAGCAAAAAAAAATTTCCAGCAGACGCTACTCTACCACCCTTGCACCTATATATGTAAAGTGACAGCGCTAAGAGATGCTGATCTACTAAAAAGGAGCTAGCTAACATGGAAAAGCTAAACTATGAAACAATCCAAAAGCACCAATCATTCAACACAATTGATGAAATGGACCAAGCTGTCCGTGGATTTCTGTATAAGCATAAGGGAGAGTTATCAGAAGGAACGCTTTCTGTTCTTCATGTGATATGGAAGCATTCGGTGAAGGTGATCGGGGTGTCTTATGCAAAATATGAGTACATTGCGGAGCAGATTAAGATGAGCCGGCGGACAGTGATTCGTGCGGTGAATGTGCTGGAAGAGAAGGGATTTATTAAAAAGATCCCAACTGCCAGAATGAATGGCAAGCAGGGGGTCAACCTTTTAGTTATCCAGCCGTTTGCATCGGTTGAGGCTTTAAAACATAACAAGTCACCCCAAGATGTCACTCTACCTGACACTCCTAATAAAACAGAGAACAAGCAAAGCTCACTCTGTGAGAAGAAAAAAGAACCTAATGACGTAAGCAAACCGTCAGAGCCGTCTCTACACCAATTAGATGCAAGCTATCTTCCAGACTCGGTTCATCAAGAATTTATCGAAGCAGCAAAACCCTTTTTCAATGCCATTGAGATTTACGGTCTATGGAAAAGAGTGCTGATCGCCTATAACAAGCTCGACTTGGAAAGAAACATATATGAGGTCATGTATTGTATCGTGGATTCCTTTAAACAAACGGTGTTTGCTAAAAAGCTTGGTAAAATTCATTCAACCTTTGAAGGCTATTTTTACAGGATTGTCTATGCAAATTTGCTTGTGGAGAAACGACGTGAAAATAGGCATAAACTTTACGATTTTATTGGAGATTGAGTAGATAAAATTATGTGCTCGAGAGCGTTTCTATGGACACTCACATGATTTCCGAAGAGTGTGTTGTCCATAAGATATACATATTTTAATAGAAAATAAGTGTATGCAGAAAAAATAAAGTTAAAGCAAAGGAAAAAGACAGAAAGGTTTACATTAACTACTGTTTGCTTAATTATGCTTGTCGCCGCATGCTTAGCGCCTTGCGCTTTTGTTGTTGTAATTTAAAGAGTAATTGTTAAAAAAAGTAAAAATAAATGTTATGATAAATAATAAGTTATATGATGGAGGTGTTAGTGTGATTTGGTTATATATGTTGATACCTGTCGTTATTATAGGTGGTATTGCTGTTTATTTTGAAAGAAAATCTGGAATGACTCCACCCGATGAAACTATACAAGATGAAAAGCTAGGGGAAATTTTAAATCAAAATGGCATCAATTCTAATGGAATACATGATGGAACAAATGGTACAGGAACATATTGAAATTCACAGATGCTTTCATTTAATATTAAGACCTTCAGCAAGAATTGTCTCAAGAAACAAGAAAGTTGATATTACAAGTTCAAGAATAAATGGCTTCATCCTTTTATAGGGGGTCCATATGAAATTAGACCATAAAAAGAGAAAAATACAACAAAAATATAGAGAAAGCATGCAACAAAAGAAAGCATCAAAAAAACATACTTTAGAAGCGATTTTTATTATAGCCTTTTTTATAATATCAGAATTTATATGTTGCCCCTTTTTTGTAATATCAGAATTTATATGTTGCCCCTTTTTTGCGATTGCGAGA
>NZ_CANNCR010000042.1 GCF_947503125.1 uncultured Metabacillus sp. | reverse complement strand
TTGCGGCGGTCAACAAGTTCACTTCGGTGTTAATTAAAACTAAAACGTTGTTTTTTCATAGAACTTTTGACACTACCGCTGATCCCTATTTTTTAGGTTTGTATGCTACCTCCGCTTCAATCTCGATTAACCAATCTGAATTAACTAAACTATCAACACCTACAGTCGAACGGGCCGTTTTTACCGGATTTTCTTTCGTATTAAAAAACTTGGCGTACGCGTTAAACCAGCCTTGGTAATCCTGCTTATTCCCTTTATTCGGATCTGGTGTAAGGTACACTCTTAGGTATGTAATATCCGACATCGAAAGCCCCTTTGCCTCAAGGTCGGCTTTAAAGGTTTTTAAAATCCCGATCGCTTGAGTTTCTGTATCACCATATCTCTCATATACCGTTATTCCGTCCTTATTTAATAATGGCGGCACAGTCCCGCTATAGGAGATTCGATTGTAGTTGTGCGGCACAGCAACCGAGCTGGAAATGGAAGATGTTGGCGTACCGAAGAAGGTTACCTTGTTTGCCTTCAATGCCGTACTTTCACTGCCTGCGGAAGCAAGCGTGAATCCTGCAAGCAGGGTTGTCCCTAACGCAGTCGTCATAACCATTGATTTCACCGTTTTCTTCATTATTTGATCCCCTTTTATTATTTCTATTTCTTCATGCTTACCCTGCCTTAGAGGTTATTTTTCTTTCTTTTAGTACGTCCTCATGAATTCTCGTGACGGCAATTCTGGCAGATTCAAACGCACCTGCCATCCATCCTGTTAAATAACTGAGATGTTCCCCTGCAAGATGAATTCTCCCTTGTGGTTTATTTAAAATTGGATAATATGTTTTACGATCAGATGCAGAGTATTCAGCCCAGCCTCCTTCGTTATATTTTATTTTATGCCAGGCAACAGAGAAGGACGTTTCAAATTCCTTCGCATATTCGGGATGGATCTTACCACCTTGAGATAAAGCACGAGCTTGTCTTTGCGAAAGTGACAGATTTCCATACTCAACAGCATTTTGACCAAAGTTATAATAGCCAACCAACACTCCTTTTCTTGACAAAAAGTCATTGGATGGATACCAAATTTGTGAAATGTCCATATTCGTTGTCGTAATCCCGCCAAGAATTCGATCCTCTTTCTCCCAGAATCTGCTCTTAAACTGTAGACCGATTTTTCCAGTTGTTGCATAATTGATACTTTTAATCGCCTGCTTCATTTCCGCTGTAAAATCAGCTGGGATATTTTTCAAAACAGGCAGCGGGATGGTGCAAATGCAATAGTCCCCTTTCAGTTCAGTTGTTTTGCCGTTTTTTGTTTTGTAAACAATCCGAACCCCCTCAGCTGTTTGTCTAATCTCCTTTACTTCAGCACCAAAGGTTATGACACCGGGAAGCTTGCTTTCAAGCGCTTTTGGAATTTGATCCATCCCGCCTACGGGCTGAAACATCATCGGCTGCTGCTGAAAACTGTAATCACCGCTTATGCTGTTCATCATCCCCGATTGAAGAAGATCGGCAAAAGCAAATGGTGTTTCCAATATACCAGGCTTATCTCCTCCGCCAGGCAATTCCTTATAGCCGCGGCGGCTTGTCCCTTTATATGTAAGATCTGTCGATAAATCCCCTTCTGCTTTCAGATAGGAGGTTAATCTTGCAAGATCATCCTTTGAGAGCTGATAATCCAATGCTGATTGATCAACAGCCTTTGCTAATAGTTCAGATATATAACCGCGAGTGTCAGCTTTTACAACACCCTTTCTCACTTTCTGATTTGATAAAGGACCAGCATTTTCTTGATAAAAATAGGAGAATTCATTTGTATTACAGAAAACCTCAAGCTCAACACCGAGCTCCCGACAATAATCAATCGTTACATGATGCTGCGGAATACGAGCTGGCCCCGCATTCATGTACTGGCCTTTATCAAAATTGGAAACTTGCTTTGCCCCATTTATTTCGGTTTCTACCGTCCCCCTTCTCACAGTCCAATTTCGGCCGCCGCTGCGATCCCTCGCCTCAAGAATCTTGCAATCATACCCCGCCTTTCGTAATTCATAAGCAGCCGCCATGCCAGCAATCCCCGCTCCCAAGATAATGATTTTTTTACCATTCTTGTTCGCCATGGCTAAATCACTTTGCTTAGGACTTTGAAACTCCTTCGCACTCGCCATCAGCGGCTTCCCTAACAATCCGAGCGATTCCATCGCCCCCCAAACAGCAACTGCTCCGCCAACTTTCCCAACCTGATCTAAAAAATCCCTTCTCGTCATCCCTTTTTCCTGATTCTTTGTCATCTATTAACACCCCCTGTTAATAACATTAATTTAATAGATTATTTGGTAGAGTTGTATAAATTTGTCAGATAAGGTTACGTAGTTTTTTAAAAAGCTGTTTTTAAATGTTAGAAATAGGAGGATTTTTTAAAGAAAATTAGTATCTTTTTAATTTGAATAGAGAAATTTGGTTTGAGTTTGGTAAGAAATGTGACATAGATTCAGTATATGTTATTTTATAGTGTGGTTCTTTACTGAGCTTAGATGTTCAATCGGGGGCCTTCTGCGTTTATCTATTAGTGGTTCAATTATTTGGATGTGTGGCTCATATATCTCAAGATGTGGTTCAATTCCTGTGATCGGTGGTTCATTTATTTGGATAGGTGATTTAATTACTAGTTTTTGTGGTTCAATCGGGATCTTATTAATTCATTTTGTGGCGTTTTTATGTTGGCCGCAGTTCAATCACTCTGCTGTGTGGTTCAATTATCTAAATTGGTGGTTCATTCAGGGGAATCTCTTTTCATTTTCCCGGCATTTTTCTTTGAGTGGTTCAATTATTCCGAGCGTGGTTCATTTATCTCAAGATGCGGGTCATTTCTTAAGATTGGTGGTTCAATTATCTCAATTAGTGGTTCAATCTCAGTTTCCTGCTTCACCCCAGGCATTTTTCTTTAAGTGGTTTACTCAAAATACGAATGCTTCCTGCTCATTCGGGTATAAACTACAAAGGCTATGGAAATTTCTGAAACTTCTTCTTTTTTAAATCGTATATTAACTAGAACCTAGCAGAGATCAGAGGTGAAAAATCTAAATGAGCTTTTTAAAGAGACTATTTGGCCAAAAAAGCAACACCGCCAAGCCCGTGGAAGAACGCAATATGTTCAATTTACAGGTAAATGACATCATTACATATGATTTAGAGGATTATAAGCTTGTCGGGAAAATCAGCTATGATGACCACGGGTTCAAATGGCATGCGTATCAGCTTGAGGGAGTGTCGAAAACAATCTGGCTCAGCGTTGAGATGGATGATGAGCTTTATCTTGGCATTTATGAAAAAGTAAAAATGAAGCTGCAGGAGCCCATTCCTAACATGATCAAATTCGATGGAACAACGTACCACTTAGATGAATCAGGTTCTGCCCGGGTAACAAGCATCGGCAGAAACCAAAATGTTAATGGCATGATTTGCGAGTACTATGACTATTGTGATGATGAGGAAGAAAAATTTCTTTCTGTCGAAAAATGGGGCAGTGAGATTGAAGCAAGTGCTGGATATGCGATTGAAGAATATGAAATCAAAATTATAGCAAGTAATTAGGAGGAAAAACAAATGTTTCGATTATTTAAACGAGTGAAAACAGTTGTAGACGCTGAATTAAATGCTTTATTGGATAAGGCCGAGGATCCAGTGAAAATGCTTGAGCAATTTATGAGAGATATGGAAGCAGATATTCGCGATGCAGAGTCAGCAGTTGCCAAGCAAATTGCCAATGAAAAAATGCTGCAAAAGAAATATGAGGATGCCCAGAAAATGGTCGAAAAGCGTGATGAACAAGCGATTATAGCGGTTGAAGCTGGAAATGATGACCTTGCAAAGCGTGCGTTAGAAGACAAGAAAATCCACAAGCAAACCGCTGATACCCTTAAAGAATCCTATGAACGGGCTAAGCTGGATTCAGACTCTTTACGCAAGAAATTGGATGAAATGAAAGCTGAATATTATGAAATGAAATTGAAGAAGGACTCCTTAAAAGCGCGTGCGGAAACAGCGAAAACAACAACAAAGATCAACCGGACGCTGTCAGGAATCGGCAGCGATGAATCAAGACGCGGCTTTGAGCGTATGGAGGAAAAGGTCCTTCAATATGAAGCAGAGGCAGAAACAAGCGAGGATATGCGTTCAGCAAACAGAAGCTTGGATGATGAATTTGCGGAAATGGAGAAAAATGATGTGGATGACGAGCTGGCAGCATTAAAACGCAAGCTGGGAAAGGAATAGGAAAACATCGGCGGGTGACTCAGGGATCAGTGAGTCACCCCGCGGATTGTAAGGGAAAGTAGGTGAGCACATGAAAAAGTCGCTTCTTTTAATTATGCTATGTTTTGTTCTCTTCCTCACAGCATGTGGAGGCGGAACTCAAGGGCCTACCGGCGGATCACTTTTTAAAGATGGCATTGCAGAATTTATTGAAACAAATTATGTCCTGCAAGATGTCGTATCAAGTCAGCAAGGGGCTAATGAAATTTCTGAGATTTACCTGGCAGAAAACAAATCGATCGATGAGGTTGCCGCTGAATTGCAGGAGTATGAGAAGCCTCGTGAGGTCAGCGAAAAAAAGGATGATAAGCAAGTTCTCATCTACCAGGATTCATTTGTTATTTTAACGAAGAACCAAGACAACCCGGAACATACATTAGTTGAAATTTCTACATACAACTTTGTTCGAAACAACTACAACCCTAGTTTCTTTAATGGATTATTTGCCTTTTGGCTATTAGATAATGTGCTGGATGTTGACGATTGGCGAAAAAAACAGCAATCCAAGTGCTACCAAAATAATGACGACTGTTATGGAGGCTATCAATCGTCTGGCGGCTGGTATAAATCCGGCGGGAATTCGTCTGTCAGAGGCGGAACCTCCTCTGTTCGCGGCGGCGGACCAGGAACTGGAAAATAAATAGAAGGGATGGAACGAGATGGAGCCATTTATTTTAACGGCGGTTTACTTTATTATCGCGATTGCGATCGTAATTGTCGGATTAACCATTTTTGAACTGTTAACGAGAAAATATAAAGACTGGGATGAAGTGTTAAACGGAAATCATGCGGTTTCGCTTTCAATTGGCGGCAAAATCGTTGGGATCTGTATTATTCTCGCATTCTCGATCTATCATAGTGCAAGTGTGATGGACACAATCATTTGGGGAGCTTTCGGTATCCTTCTGCAAATGATTGCCTACTTGCTATTTGAGCTGTTTTCAAGGAAATTCTCTGTTGAGGATCAGCTGAAAAAAGGAAACATTTCTGTCGGAATTATCAGTATGTGTGTATCGATCGGCCTTGCATTCGTGATCGGTGCATCCATTACATAAGAATGGAGACGACCATTTCGTGATCGAAGATTCTATAAAAAGAAGCAAAGCGATTTACTGGGCATCAGGAATCGTTTCTGTATGCGGCATTATCTTTGAGGTATTATTCGGAGCGGCGGGCTCCTACCTGCTTGGTGACGGTGTCAAGCAATACACTCTCACCATTTCTCTTTTCCTTACCGGAATGGGCATCGGTGCATCAATCAGTGAAAAAGTGACGAAGAAATTGATTCTCTCATTTGTGTGGATTGAATATCTGATCGGCATCATCGCCGGCTTTTCGACCTTTTTGCTCTTTGGTGTTTCAGCCTTCCTAAGCTCCGGTATGGATGCCTTCTTTCTCTATGCGATTACGTTAATTGTTGGGGCGTTAACAGGAGTGGAGCTGCCCATCTTAATCAGAAAAGCAAATGAGATTGGTGTTACCGTAAAGAAAAGCACGGCTAAAGTACTGTTTTCCGACTATGCCGGCGGCTTAATTGGCGGTCTCCTTTTCGTCTACTTGCTCAGACCTGAATTCGGCCTTGTGAAAACAGCGTTTTTCGTCGCGATGATCAATGTTGGCGTAGCAATTTGGATTCTGCTATATTTCAAAAGCGAAATCAAAGGGTTCAAACGCCATTTCTCTGCCGGAATCGCTATTTTCATCTTGCTGACAGCTGGCGTGCTGTTTGGAGAAGAAACCGC
Source organism: uncultured Metabacillus sp. (assembly GCF_947503125.1). GTDB lineage: Bacteria > Bacillota > Bacilli > Bacillales > Bacillaceae > Metabacillus. Next base: position 32,942 of record NZ_CANNCR010000042.1, on the reverse strand, counting down.
GTTTTCCTTTGAACAAAAACTATACCGTGATCCCATTATTTATACAGAACGCAGCGAGTACCAGCAACTTATTTTAACCAAGGAGCAAGGCGATTTGCGTTTGTTCCTCGATGGCCAGCTGCAGTTTAGTTCAAGCGATGAATACCGCTACCATGAAACACTCGTCCACCCGGCGATGGCCACAGCGGAATCGAAGGAAAAGATTCTCATTCTCGGAGGCGGCGACGGCTTAGCCTTAAGGGAATTGCAAAAATATGAAGAAGTCGATTCTATGACACTTGTTGATCTTGATCCAAAGGTTGTGGAGCTCGGAAAAACCAACCGGGACATCGCATCCCTCAATGAACACGCCTTCGAGGATGAACGAGTACATGTCATAAATGAGGATGCCTTTCAATTTCTTCAACATGATCAGGGGTTTTATGATGTGATTCTCGTCGATCTGCCTGACCCGAATAATGAATCACTAAGCAAGCTGTACACCCTGGAATTCTATCAGCTGCTAAGGAACCATTTAACACCAGGCGGCTCAATAATGATCCAAGCAACAAGCCCGACCTTTGCAACTGAGGTATACTGGTCGATTAACCAAACGGTCCAAGCAGCTAACCTGCAGACCGCCAACCTGCACGTTGATGTTCCAAGCTTCGGCGACTGGGGCTTTATTTTAGCAAAAAGAGAAGCAGTCAACCTCGATGAAGCAGCCATTGAAGTTGAAACCAAATTCCTTACCGTAGAAGGACTTAAAGGGCTGACCACATTTGGCAAGGATATTGACCAAGAAATAACAGACGAAAAAGGCAACACCGTTTCAATTGAAATAAATACACTAACACGTCCGACGATCATTGAGAAATATGAGAAGGCGTGGAGGAATTATTAGTGAACCGATTTCTTTCAAAAAGGGGCTGTCCGAAAAGTAACTTTTCAACCCAATCTTGAAAAAAGGAAAACCCAAGAATGCTGTTATATCAACATTCTTGGGTTTTAAATTTTGAGTTATATTACACTAAAATGGACTTTTTAGACAGCCCCTTTTCTATACTTCCAGAAATTTCGAAAGATGTGTAATCTGGTTGAAATCTTTAATCTTCCACTGTTCCTCCTGGAAATAAATATTGCTGATACACGCATTGATAAGTCTTGTCTTTGCCGCATCTATTTCCCCATTTGATAAAGAAGCGAGAATCGTAGTAATCACAACTCCATGGGCTACTAATAAAACTCTTTTATCTTTAAATGTTTCATTTATTTTCTGTATCCCTTCCATCACACGTGTTGTAATGGATAAATTAGTTTCCTCGTTTGGGTAGTTTCCATCTGGAAATGCAGCTTCTCTTTCCTCCAACATCAAACCTTCAGCATGACCGAACCCCTTTTCAACAAACTCTTCCATTTCGATTAATGGAACATCGATTTTCCTTTTAATAATTTCAGCTGTTTGCTTGGCTCGCTTCAGAGGACTTGTGACAATCACATCCCACTGAAACTCTTTTAAAAACTCGGCACACTCCTCTGCCTGGAAAACACCTGTCTCATTTAAAGGAATATCTGTCCTGCCTTGCAGCTTCCCGATTGCATTCCAATCCGTTTCTCCATGTCTGATGATACAAATTGAAGTCAATGTTTCTCCCCCTTTTTCCTATCAAAAATCACTAAAAGCAAATTGCGGCAAGGTAATTTGAAAGTGAGTTCCTTCAGGGCTGCTTTCGATCACGTTGATTTCTCCGCGATGCTCAAAAATGACTTTTTTTACATATGGTAAGCCTAGTCCTGATCCTCCCTCTTTATAAGAAATAAAGGGATCAAAAATCGCTTCCCAACATTCGAATTGGATTCCTTTTCCTGTATCAATCACATCAATGACGATTTTATCAGCATCGATATTTGTTTTAATCGTTATGTTTCGGTTTGTTCGTTCAGGCGGAATCGCTTCTGTACTATTTTTAATGAGATTGATAAACACCTGCTTCATATTGGTTTCATTTAAATAAACCTTCAACGTTTTAAATTTCCGTTCAAAATATACGTCTATCGCATGTTCTGTTGTCAATTCAGCTGTTAATTTTATCGCTCGGTCAATAGTTTCATTTAGGTCGGTCAATTTATATTCAATCGATTTATGCTCGATATATTTCGTGTAATTTACCGTTAAATTATCAATTTGCTCGGCTGCTGTTTGGATCATTTCATTCATTTTTTTGCCTTGAGACGGTAAGGCTGTCAGCTCACTCAACAATTTTGAATAGCCTTTAATTATGACAAGTGAATTCTTCACCTCATGAACTAAACTTCCGGTTAAATTCCCGGTATAATCTAATTTCTTCTGACGTTCCAGCAAGCGATTGTAGTTGACGGTCATCACGGTATTCATTTTGACAAATGAAAAAATAATAATAACGGAGAAGATAATAATGCCTAAACTACTAAATAATGCTCCACTGCCAGGAATAAAATTTAATAACCCCGTTATAAATAGAAAAAAAGAACAAAAGAAAAAGGTCGCGATAAACTCTCTAAAAAATTGATTCTGAAAGCCTTTCGAAATGAGATAGGAAACAGCAAAGAAAAGAATAAAGCTTACAATATGAATAATATACAAAAATTGCAGCGGCCCATACTCAGGAAAATAGATAGAAGTGTTCGAGCCTGCGACCTTTATTACCTGAAGACCGCTAATGCCAAGTTCCGTCAAATTGATGACATAAATCATCGTGCTCCAGATTAATAAACAAACCAAAACGTATTTATTGTAGATCGAAAAGAGTACGCGATTCACTATTTTACTCTTTGAGAAGGCTGAATGCTTTTTAATGATAATATAGGATAAATAATAGACCAGAGGCACCAAAAAGGTTGGTCCCGCTCTAAATAGTTTAAATAACCATAATATCAATTCCTCAGAAAAGGTATCCTGTAAATATAATACCGCAATATCTAATTGCCAAAAGCTAATGGAAACCATATAAAGCAGTAATGGAATTGCCAATTCAGAGCCTTTATATAGCTTTAAAGCAGAAATCGCTAAAACAATCGGAATCATCCCGATGATGGCGATTAAAAATGCTATGATCACTCTATCACCTACTGTAGTTATATCTTTTTACATAAGCACAAGCATTATTGCCTCCATGACCATGATTGGTGATCGCCACCTCATGAACCTCCTGATACAACGGTTCGGTGACAATATTCATTGCTTCAAATCCATCCTTTTGGGTACGTATAGTTGGAGGGATAAACCCTTGAGTTATACTAATTAATGAGGAAATAACCTGCAATACACCAGTAGCACCATACGGATTTCCAATCATGCTTTTTATCGATGTATATGGGACACGATGGTTAAATAATTCCTTCGAAGCATATTCCTCGATCCGATCATTTATTCTCCAGCCTAATGCCTGGCTATTAACGTAATCCGGTTTTCTTCCTTTCGTAACCTCTTTTAGGGCTTGTACCATTTGGGAACCCGTTTCATCTATAGAATAAATAAAAACACCATCATTATTCGAAACAACTTGCTCGATTTCCCCTATGATTCTTGCATTTCTTTTTAATGCGTCCTCTTCTCTTTCAAGAATCAAAAATCCTGCCCCCTCTGCAATCGCAAAGCCCTTGCTTTTTTCGCTAAATGGGACAGCACCATCATCTAATCCTTGATTGATTGTGATTGATTTGGTTTTAGCAAATCCGTATGCAGCTATTTGATTAAGGACACTATCAGCTCCACCTACAACCGCTGCATCAATCATACCACTCTGTAAATAAACGATCGCATCTTGTATCGCTTCCAAGCTGGACGTGCATCCGGTGGTGATCGTTTTTGTGATTCCTTTTATGCCTAAATAGTGACCAATAGCGGAGGTAATGCTATGATAATTGGCAAAATGAGAAAAGGTAACAGGTACTTTTCGCAGATTGTCGTTGCTTATGTTCATAATTGATTCTCCGTATATCTTATCACCAATTGCTCCGACTGAAACTCCTACAAAAAGTCCAACTTTTTGATCAGATAAGCTGGATAGCTTTGCATGCTTCATCGCTTCCATTCCCGCAGCCATGCCTAAAAGCGTCACTCTTGGTAAACGTTTAAAGCGTTTATCAGATTCATATTCTTCTAATCCTCTATCAATACGGCCAATAATCGTCGTGTCTCCATTTGGCAAAAGGTTTGTAACAGCTTCTAAACAACAGGTCCCATTTTTCAAATGATGGATAAACTGTGCAATATTCGTTGACTTTGGCGCTTTTACTCCATAACCCGTTACAACGATTTTACTTTTCAAGCAAACCACCCTTTTCTTGCTTTTATACTCATTATATAATAGGTAGTCTAATTGTCATCGTTTATTATGGGTCATATTAACTATTTTTGTTGCTTATCCGAAAGCCTTTTCATCTGTTTTTGATAGATGATAATCTTTTGGTCCAGCTGCTGGCTAACCTTTAACACTTCACCTTCAGAATAACAATCTGTATTTTTCCCGATTTGATATAACTGCTCTTGTAAACATTGTATTTCCTTTCGCAACTGAATAAGGTTCATGATCCACCCCATTAAAGCAATTAATTATTAAATTATACCATCAACCTGCTGATATTTTACTATTTCTTACAATGAAGGATCCTCAAAAATAGTGCACATATAAAGCAAGGAAAAGGAATAAGATGACAATGATAGCCATTACTAGCCACAGGGGTGGGAGGATGACAAATTTATTTGTAAGCAGGTCCTTAGATGAAATTCGTTTCTGGTCAAGAATTATGAAGGAGCACGCTTTATTTTTAAGCTTAGGATTTGACCATGATGATGACAGGCGGCTGGTGGAGGAAGCGAAACAATTTATTGCCTTATTCGAAAGGATTGAACAGCAGCTTAGCGGGTTTTCAGTGAATTCGGACCCTGATCAAATTCGACAATTTAATAATCAGGTTTATCAGGCAGCTGCTGCGATTTGGGCTTATAAACGAAAGGTACTCGGCCTCATTTTACGTTGTGAAATCAGATCCAATAACTTTGCCTTATTAGTTGATCACGTCAGTCGGGAAGCCGCTTATTTTGCAAATCGTTTAAAGGAGTTAAATGAGGGCAAGCTGAAGCCTTTGCCTGAAGCGATCATTAAAGAAAATGTCTTCTTTCTTAAAATTATGGCTGACCATGCCAAGTTTATTGGCCATCTCCTTGATCCTTCTGAAAGAAAATTGGTTGAGCAAGCCCGGGAGTTTAGCCATGATTTTGACCAACTTTTATACCAAGCGATTGATTTAGATTCCATGCGTCCGCAATCTGAAACACCACCACTCTTAGATCAATTCCTGGATCAAAACCGGGTTTCGGTCGTTTCTTTACGTGATTTTAAAAAGACAGCAACAGAATTAATAGAGGCGTGCCGTATTAAAAGCAATATTCATCCTCTGCTTGCTGACCACACATTCCGCGAAGCTGAGAGATTTCTCGAAATCATTGATATGTTTGAAGCACATCTTAAACAGCAGCAAGGTTAATTGAGTAGAAAAAGGAGATTGTTAAACAGACCTGGCTTTATTCATATTTAAAAACCGACCTATCTACATTCAGAATGGTCGGTTTTAGGTTGCGTTCCATTATTTTGTTTGTGAGATATTATTGACAATTTGCAGCAACGCCTCTGCCTCAATTAGTGCAGAAACCAAGACGTTAAATGCGATTGTGTTCTGATTAGAAAAGTAAAGAATTAAAGGAAATAGATATAAACATCCTAATATCCTTAATGAACTAACGAATGGTATTAATTTAAGAAACCCTAAGAAGAGCGCAAGGCGCTAAGCATTCGGGCTACTCAGCTTGCATTTTCTGTTCTTTCTTTTTTCTCTGCTTCTTCTTTATTCAAGAACCAGCCTGCTGCAGCAATCCCAATTAATACGGTATAGAAGGTCAGCTTCCACTCTTTTGAATGTGCAAATTCATAGGAAATAACGCCTATATCCGGATGACCTAATGTTAAGACTGCAAGCTTAACACCAACCCAGCCGACAATCGCAAACGCCGCAATTTCCAAGCCTGGCTTCGCATTGAGCAGCTTGACAAAGAGATTAGCCGCAAAACGCATAATGATCAAACCAATTAATCCCCCTGCAAAAATAACTAGAAACTTACCGCCGTCCATTCCTCCAATCTGCGGAAGATTTGTGTTTGGCAATGTCACCGCCAGGGCAACCGCAGCTAAGATAGAATCAATCGCAAATGCAATGTCCGCCAATTCCACTTTGATAACCGTTCCCCAAAAGCCAGCTTTCTTTTTTTCTTTTTCTACGTGATCTACGTCCTTCTTCTTGAGGAAGGTTTTCCTCAAAATATGATTGATAGCAATAAATAACAGATATAAAGCACCTATCGCTTGAACCTGCCAAACATCAACAAGGAAAGAAATAATAAATAATGATGCAAAGCGGAAGACAAAGGCTCCTGCAAGTCCGTAAAATAGCGCCTTTTTCCTTTCTTTTTCAGGGAGATGCTTCACCATAATCGCCAATACAAGCGCATTATCCGCTGCCAGCAAACCTTCGAATGCCACTAATAAGACCAATACCCATCCATATTCGAACAACATAGAAAGTTCCAATCATATTCCTCCTTTAATTTCACTATTCATGTCTCCCGAGTTCCAATCATAACTTTCTTAAAAAGAATCCTTTGAGTTTAGGTGATCCCTGCTCAGCTCCAGCTTGAAACCAGCCTTAGTTAAGCCATTTATAAAGAATCTGCACTCACTCATTTCATTTGTCTTCTCTCCTTTATCTAGGTCCTCCGTAAATGAGCATAAAAAAACCTTTGCCAAAAATGGCAAAGGTTTTTTAGACAATAAAAGACCTTTACCAATGGCAAAGGTCTTGCTAACAACAAATTCGTTGCCAACAAAGCCGAGAGATGTAAAACCTCTGAAATGACGACTTTGCTGTAAAAGCTACTCCCCTTTAGGAGAACGATATCAATTTATACTTCAAATATACTGAACAAATAGCGGAGTTGTCAATTACTTTTTTGAATTTTCTCCTGACATATGGTAACGTCTCTTTACATTATTTTCCCCATTGTGAAGGTGATGCGCCCCCTTTTTTTATGCAGTTGCCAAACTTCTTCAGAAGTCGAAAACGTTGATACATAAACAATGTAAAAAATCATGCATAAAAAACAGTCGAGAGCCATACCTTTGTCACCTGATGCAGTATACTTAGTGGAAATGAATGAAGAGCATTTCCCAACTCGATTTCTTGAAGTAAACACAGTTAGGTGTGAAAGATTTGGGTACAGTAGGGACGAACTTCTCTCGATGCCATTTCCAAAAATTGATTCTCAAAATTCTACTACGTTTAAAAGAACTGTAGAAAGAATCAGAGAAGGAAAACGTTCTTTCACTTTACAAGACGAATTTGTTTTTATAAAAACAGGTAAAAAAAATAAATAATGAGTTTAGTGTCCGTGTTTTTAACTTGATCAGTAATCCGCTATTTTGTAATGATAAAAGCATCTTCAATTCCAAGGTTTTGAACAACGTCAAGTCTGACTTCAGCCAGATCTCGGTTACGAAAGGCTCCGGATTGAACTCTATATTTAGTAACACCATCAATTTCTGTTGTAACGACAATAGCTTCTATTCCATTTGATCTTAAGAAATTTCTGCGTTGTTGGGCGTTGTCAAGTGATACAAAACTTCCAGCTATCACGACATACAAATCCACATTTATTCTCGATAGTGCTAACGCTCTAGCGAGTCCTTCACCAATGGCGTTCCCCAACTTTTCTAGAAACGTCTTGTTTCGCAAAAGATTTAAGTCAAAATTGGTATCGATAAATAGATTTTCCAACAATATAGAAGGCATATTAGTTTCACGAAGAACGTGAAAATTTGCTCGTTTCATACCGCGATCTCGAACACCGTAGGGGCGAATTTGGCTCATGACATAGTTGTGAATCGTCTCTTGAGCTCTAACGGTTTGCTCAGACACGGAACCATTATAAATATAACTCTCCCAACCTGTTCCTCCGCCTGCATTAATATGAATGGAGCAGAAATAGTCGGCGTTCACTTGATTAGCTAGATTTGTTCGAGTAAACAAACTGAGTTCCGTATCCGTTGATCTTGTCATGATAACATTGACATCATAATGTTTCCGTAAATAGTTACGTATCATTAAAGCTATATCTAAGTTGAATGTTTTTTCAAAAAAGGACTGATTCACGGCACCGGAGTCGGTTCCACCGTGCCCAGGGTCCAATACAATTGTAGTCATAAAAAACCTCCTTTGCTTGTACTGTATGTGGGATAAGCAACAGAGGAAACTATTAAATACCTATTTTTTGATAGAATAGTGAATTAATGTACTAGATTACTATAATTTGATCCTTACTTATATAGTAGGAACGGATATACACCTTGGTGCCAACGAGTAAAAAAGCAAAATTTTTCCTGTTGATTAAATAAGAGGGAACCATTAACATGTCTTTTTCTGATAAAGAAATGTAACAAAACTCATCTAATGTTTTTCTTATTTGACTTCGGAAGCGCCGTTGAAATTGTTGTATTAAATTTCCAGATTAAATGTTTTGAAAATTTCAAAAATGGGTAGTATAATAGAAAAAAGGTCTAGGAGTTGATTTTTATGGAAAAGAATTTGCTTCATTCACCAAACACTGAAGGTAATGTGATCGATGCCCTATTAGCTGAAATGGTGTTAGACAAAGCTCTGCTTGATTTCCGAAAAGAAACGATCCAAAAGAAAATCGACCAATCCTTGCGAGATAAAAACAAACATGAATTTTTACGATTAACAGAGGAATTAAAGAGTATTTCTTAAATCATCATATAAGAGCCCTTATCTAACTCGATTTTAGATAAGGGCTTTTTGTTTGGGTGATCGTGGTTCAATCACCACTATTCACTTGGCATCACGCGGGCTGTGATTCAATTTCCTCAATTGATGGTTCAATTTTCGTAATCCGTGGTTCATTACCTGCCTTTTGTGGTTCAATTCCCCGAATTCGTGGTTCAATCATCGCTATTCACGTAGCATCCCTCTTCCCATGGGTTCAAATCGAAACAAAAACCCCTTCCTGCCAGGCAGCATCGTTTCCTACATGCCCAACAAGAAGGGGTCATTCCCTATCAATTACAGCGGCTGAATCACAAAATCAAAATCGAAATTCTGATCAGCTTTGATGTGGTATTCTTCATGCACTGGGGCGCCCCAGCTGTCGTCGCCTCCTACGCCCATGTGGCGCCCAGCTACTGTCACTACTGTGTAGTGGATGTTTGGCAGCTCGTAATGGTGGGCGGCGTTTTCGAGTTCAAAGGCAGTGTATGGTGAAACATTACACTGGAATGGTTTCTCTTTATAGGCGATTTTGATGCCTGTTTCCTTTCCATCAGCAATTTTTACATAGCGGACGCCTGTGCGCCCACCTGATTCTTGTGGGACGAGGTACGCTGACACGTTATCCTCGGCTTTGTTTTTAAAGATGCCCAGTCTTGCTCCATGTACGCGATCCTCGTAATTTTCTTCCGGTCCTTGCGCATACCATGTTAGCTGATTGTAATCAGCTGATAGTTTAAAGGACATTGCATGGATGGGCAGATCAGGTAACTGGCTTGCACCGGCATAGGAATAGCTCACATGAATATAGCCGTTCGGATAAACTGTGTAAGCAGTCACTACATGCACATCTTTGCTAATTGGAAGTTCGTATTTAAAGGAAACCGTCACTTTATCCGTTTGTTCCTCAATATCAATTGCGGTACACTTTCTAAATAAGCTTGATGTGTACCAGCCATGTGAATCAAATGCGAAATGATTTCCTTTGTCATTATCAGTCATTGCCCGCCAGAACAGCGGGTACGGCGGCGAGGCAATCATTTCGTTTCCAGCATAGTTAAGCGAGACAAGTGATCCTTGCGCTCTTGAAAATAACACACTAAAGTTTGTACCGTGAACGCCGATATTCACATCACCATGGACAACATGAAATGCTGAGTCTTTCACAACAGGCAGTGTTTCGACTTTTTCCACATCATAAATAAATTGTCCAAATGCCACCTCATGGCCTTGGTCTGCCCAGATTGTTTTTTCTTTTAAATGAAGCGAAGTATGGATCGCATATTCTCCAACCTCTTCAAACTCAGGCAATTCCAGTGCTATATATTTTTCTTCTTGCGCGGGAACGTCAAGCTCAAGCGATTTCGTAAACACTTCGTTTCCTTCACGATAAACCGTGCATTGCAGCTCGTAGGCATCCGTTCCTGCAAAAAGCTGTTCATTTTTCACAAGAACGCCCTGCTGATCAGGGATTAGCTTGATGTCTTGATACAAAAACTTAACTTCCTGCATTTTTGGCGACAGTCTGCGATCTGCATAAACAATTCCATTGCCGCAGAAATTGTAGTCTGTCGGACGGTCTCCAAAATCTCCGCCATAGGCTTGAAATTCATTACCATAACGATCTTTTTTGATCAGCGACTGGTCGATGAAATCCCAAATGAACCCGCCTTGATACATCGGGTATTTCGCTTCAAGGTCTGTATACTTGTGCATGCCACCGAGTGAATTGCCCATGGCATGGATATATTCACAGCTGATATACGGCTTTTCCGGATTATCCTCTAAATACTCGATAATATCAGCCGGCTTAGCATACATGCGGCTTTCCATATCACTTGTTTCGTTGTAATCGCGATTATGGAAAACTCCTTCGTAATGAACGAGACGACCTGGGTCTACTGATTTAAAATATTTCGAGACATTTAAAATCACTTCACCTGCGTATGATTCATTTCCGCACGACCAAATCAGGATAGAAGGGTGATTTTTATCTCGCTCAAACATGGAGATTGCACGGTCCATGACAATCTCCTGCCATTCAGGCTTGTTTCCAGGGATATTCCAAGACGGCTCAACGGCGCCCAACTTTTGCCATGATCCATGTGTTTCCAAATTCATTTCATCGATGACATAGAGACCATATTCATCGCAAAGCTCATACCACTCGGTTTGGTTCGGATAATGCGATGTCCGTACCGCATTGATGTTGTTCTGCTTCATCGTTTTAATATCCCAAAGCATATCCTCTTTTGTGACAGCACGGCCGCGGCGGCAATTGAATTCATGGCGGTTGACACCTTTGAAAACTATTCGTTTGCCATTCAAATGCATAACCTTATTTTTCATTTCAAATCTTCTGAAGCCGACCTTTTGCGGAATGACTTCAACAAGCTTTCCTGAAGCGTCAAACACGGAAATAAACAACTGGTATAAATATGGCGATTCAGCACTCCATAGGTGAGGATGTTCCACTGATAGCTGACATGCACCAACAGCATCGGCTGCTCCCTCAGCTACGATTTTTCCCTCAGCATCTTCCAGTCTCAACAAAATATCAGCAGATAGTTTCGTATCAACATGTAAAACCGCTTTTGTAAACGAATCATCGAGCTCCGTACGGACATGAAGATCCTGCACATGAATCTCAGGCACTGTGTACAAATACACGTCACGGAATATTCCGGAAAAGCGCCAGAAATCCTGATCCTCAAGCCAGCTTCCCGTACTTCGTTGATATACCTCAACTGCCAGCTTATTTTCCCCATCCTTGACAAATGTTGATAAATCAAATTCCGCAGGGGTAAAGCTGTCTTCGCTATAACCGACAAATTGACCGTTCAGCCAGACATAAAAAGCAGATTCAACTCCTTGAAAGGAAATAAATAACGGTTTATTTACCATGTTAGATGGCACCGTAAATGTCTTTACATAGCTGCCGACCGGATTAAAGCTCTCAGGAATTTCCGGCGGCCGCACATGTGTCACCCCATCCCATGGATACATCGTATTCACATATTGCGGATTTCCGTAGCCTTGCAGCTGGATATGGCCCGGCACTTGAATTGTATCCCAGCCGCTGCAGTCAAAATCGGCTTGATAAAACGATTTTGCCCTCGTCTCCGGACTCACTGCATATGAAAATTTCCAGCTGCCATTCAGACTATGTCTCCACTTCATCGGACGGCGTTCTCTCGCTTCTTGGACTGTTTCATAGTATAGGTGATCAGAATGGGCTGGAATTCGATTGACAGCAAACACATTTAAATCTGTCAGCCATTTTTCTGTAGGTGTCGTCATATCAGTTTCACTTCTCTTTCTTTATTAAATTGGCTCCATTTTCTTTTTTCTAACAAAGAAGGAGGTGACGAAAACAATCGGTCCCCTCACTTCTTTGTCATCATTTAAAATTACTTCACCGATCCCATCATTCCTGCAACAAAGTGCTTTTGCATTAAGAAGAAGATCAGTGCAGTTGGTAGTGTTGCAATGACGAGTGCCATCATGATGATTCCGTAATCCGGTGAATAGCTTGAGCCCAGATTCGAAATCAGCAATGGAATCGTCATTTTATCTGGTGATTGAAGCACAACCAACGGCCATAAATAGTTATTCCAGCTTGCCATAAATGTAATAATCGCTGCTGCTGCATAGGTTGTTTTCATCGTCGGCACATAAATACGGAAGAACACACCAAGCTCGCTTAATCCGTCAATTCGTCCTGCTTCTACAAGCTCTTTCGGGAACATTTTCGTGTTTTGACGGAAGAAAAAGATTAAGAATGCCGTTGTCATCGTTGGCAACACGACCGCTGATAACGTATTGATCCCAATCGCCGGCATCGTTTGCGATATCGAACCAAACATGCGGTATAACGGTACCATCAAGGAGGCAAATGGAATCATCATTGACAATAGTAAGATCGTAAACACAATATCCTTCGCTTTGCTTTTATAAATTTCAAACCCATACCCTGCTAATGACGCGATCAGCATAGAAAGGATCGTTGTTGTAATGGAAATTTTCGCCGAATTTGCTAGGGCTGTCATAAGATCAACACTATTTAATAGCGCTTGTAAGTTCTCAAGTGTGTGGGCTCCAGGAAGCAGTCTGCCTCTTGTTACATCAACAGATTGATTCGTTGCGCTGATGACCATCCAAAAGAGCGGAAACACTGAAATGATGGCTGCAATGGTTAAAAGAACATACATAAAAATTCGTTTCAATTTAATCATTTCGATCACCTGCCACTTTAAATTGAATAATGGAGAGAAGCACGATCATAATGACAATAAAGTAAGAAACTGTCGCGGCATAGCCAAAGTCTGGTGTATATTTAAACGACAGATTGTAAATGTATTGCGAAATCGTTGTCGTTGCATCACCAGGTCCGCCTTTTGTAATATTCATGACCTCATCAAACAATTGCAGCGTTCCAATCGTTGATGTGATCGAAGTGAACAAGATAATTGGCTTTAACATCGGGATTGTGATCTTGAAAAATTGATGCCATGCGGAAGCTCCGTCAATTTTTGCTGCTTCATAAATCGATTGATCAACATTTTGAAGAGCAGATAGATAAAAAATCATATTATAGCCTGTCCAGCGCCATGTAATCGCCAAAATAATCGTCACCTTTGCCCAGAACGGATCGCCAAGCCAGTTAATCGCTTCTGAAATAAAGCCAACCTTTAGTAATAACGTATTTATTAATCCTTCAGGGGCAAACAAATATTTAAAAATAACGGAATAACCGACGAGTGAGGTTACAGCAGGCAGGAAGATCGCCGTTCTGTAAATCCCCTTCCACTTTAAGGTGCGGTCATTCAAGAGAACAGATAAGAACAACGCCAAAATAATCATAATTGGCACTTGAATGATTAAATAAATAAAGGTGTTTTTGACAGCGGTAATAAACGTAGAATCGGTTAAAAGCCGTTGGTAATTTTCGAAGCCAACGAACTGCAAATTCGTTCCGGCACCTGATTGGAACGATAAAATAAGAGCCTGCACCATTGGATAAAAGTAAAAGGCACAAATCATGATGACTGAGATGCCAATGAATGACCAGCCAATGACGGTATGTTTCAGTTTACTGCTCATCTTTCTCACTCCCCCTAAAGAAATGAACATCCCCGTTCTTAAGCTTTTCCTATGGAACGGGGATGGTTTTAATTCCTTATTTTAGCTGTGCTTCTGCCTGTGCTTGAGCATCCTTCAGCACGTCTTCAATGTCTTTCCCATTTAGGTAGTTCTGCATTTCGACTTTTAAAATATCTTCAACTGCATATGTGTGCATCCCGTAGTTTAATCCCTTGATTTCTTCTGTCCATTTTGCAAAATCTGACACAATCTTTTGTCCGCCAAAGAACTCATCTGCTGCTTTGTATTCCTCACTGGTTGCAGCCGGCTTAAACGTACCAATTGCCCCAATTTCCGTCACTAGACGTTTGTAAAGCTCTTCATTTGAACCAAATGTTTTCCCTAAGAAATCAGCTGCTTTCTCTGCATTTGGACCATTTAACACATACCATGAGCTGCCGCCAAGATTGGATGCGTTTACAGCACCTTCCGCAGATAATTTAGGAATTGGCACAACCGCCCATTTACCTGATTGTGATGCCTCTGCTTTTACAGAAGGTGTAATCCAGTTTCCTGTTGGAATCGATGCCACATCTCCAGAGTTAAAGCTTGCAACAAACTGGCTCCAGTCAGAGTTCGGTTTCACAATATCTGCATCCACCATTTCTTTGTAAATGCCAAAAGCTTCTTTAATTTCTTCATTTCCAGCAAGAGTCGGTGTTACACCATCTTGATCCAAGTACCAAGAACCTGCTGTTTGAATCATGACACGAATAAAGCCAAGATCGTTCGGGTCAATAGTAAGCATATGCTTTCCAGTTGCTTCTTTCACTTTTTTACCGATTTCAATATATTCCTGCCATGTAATGCCCTGCAGGTCTTCAACTGTATATCCAGCCTGTTCTAAATAATCTGTACGGACATAAAGGCCTGTTACACCAGTATCAAATGGCAAGCCGTACTGCTTTCCGTCAACACTTGTTGCGGTTACTTTATACTCAGCAAAATCATCTTTATTAAACACATCTGATAATTCATAAAATGCATCTGGGTACGCTTTCAAAAAGCTTTGTGCGCGATAATCCTCAATTAAAACAATCGAAGGAAGTCCATTTGTTGTTCCAGAGCTTAACCCTGTGTTTAATTTTTGAACAATATCTTGCTGTGCATTTTCGACAATATTAATTTTGACATCTGGATTTTCTTTCTCATAAATTTCTTTTGCAATCTCTAATGCCGCGATATTAAATTTTGGGTCCCATGCCCAGATCGTCACTTCATTGCTTTCTGATCCTCCGCCTTCACCAGCTGAATCAGAGCCATTTGATGATGAGCAAGCTGATAAGAAGAAAATAGCTGCCACCAATAATAGTAATACCTTTTTCATTATGTTTCCCCCTTTTGTAAGCGTTTCACTTCTTGAGATAATCATAGCATTTAAGAAAAAAAGACCGTTAGAACGATCTTTATATTGTTTTATCAAAATATTTGGTTTTTATTATGATCCATACCTTCACCATTGGTATTATTTTTAGATTTTAGGAATATCTTTCGATTCTTGAACAGGAAGGATGATTTTTATATGGGTTCCAACTCCAATTTCACTGGAGATATGAACACCATAATCTTCTCCATAAAGCAATTTAATCCTTTCGTTTACATTTCGAACGCCAATCCCGCTGAAGAGCTTCTTTTTCCGTTTCGATGCCGGCAACAGATTCCGTCCCTCCATCTGCATTCCATCACCATTATCGACAACTTCACATATCAGCCTTTCACCTTCTCTTTGAATCGCAATATGAATCATTCCTTCCTGTTTTTTCGTAAAGCCATGAAAAAAAGCATTCTCAATAAATGGCTGGATCACAAGCTTTGGCAATTGCAGATACAAACAGTCTGGCGCAATGAAGTAATTGACATTGATGCGATTTCCGTAGCGCACCTGGTTAATAAACACATAGCTTTTTAAATTCTCAATTTCTTCCTTTACCGAGATCGTTTCATTGACATTCCCCACAGCATGCTGCAACAACGAAATCAAGGCATTGATCGTATCTGCCGCTTTTTCCTTGTTGCCTTGCTGAACCATGATTTTCACAGATGCTAACGTATTATACAGAAAATGCGGATTGATTTGCCGCTGGAGGGCAGCCAATTCTGCATTACGCTGTTTTTTTTGTGATTCCATCAGCTCTTTTATATAGTCATGAAGCTCATCAAGCATGTAATTAAACGCATGGGCAAGCTCTTTTGTCTCAGAGCTCCCGGATACAGTGACATAGCCGTCAAATTGATTTTTGGAGATGGTTGAAATTTGCTTCACAAGCAGTGTTAATGATTTTGTCAGTCTTCTCGAGATTAAGAAGACGGCCATTAAAGCAATAAGGACAATCGACGCACTGATCATGATGATTGTTTTTGTATTAATCAGGTTGTCCATCACCAATTCCTTGTCGATCAAATTCACCACATACATATCAATTGCAGGGAGATACGTGGCCAAGATGAGTTGATCTTTGCCTAAAAACTCAATGTTTTTATACTCAACCCCATCCTGTATAATCTCTTCTGCATACCGCAAAAGCTCACTAGAATTTTGACCAACCATTTCCGACTGATTGCTGGAAAAAATCTTCCCAGCTGAATTAAGCACAATCATGTCATTGCCTTCACTTGTATAAGGGATATAAAACTGTTTAAAGTCAGATTCCTTGATAGCAATATAGACGGCACCATATATACTGGCTGCTGTCTGCTCCATCAGCGCCTTCGTGATGACAATCATCGGCTCTGAATTGCTCATCACACCCTTTTCGACAAACTGATACAACAGCTGTTTAGGCTTTTTGTACGTATTCTCCGTTATGTCAGCCCTTTCCAGTTCTTCGAACGTCGTTGGCCAATAGGCACGATTGGTTGAAAAAAGGCGTCCATTTTCACCAGTAATGGTCATGCTTAATTTATAGTCATCAATCGTTTCATAATAAATCTGTTCCATTTGAACGTCTGTATTATAATACAGCTTCGTCATCGATAGTGAATTGGCATTTTCTTGGGTTAAATAACTTTTTATAATGCCGCTTCCTTGGACTTCGCTGGCAGCTGCCGCAACCGAATAACTAAATTCGTCCATGCTGCGATGAAGCTGATTGATGATCTTCGAATTCGTGATGCTGAATGTGTCTATAAACAGCTGCTCGGACATGCGAATGGTGCTGTAAGTAATCGTTACAGACACCACCACAATGCTAACAAACATGACGAAAAACATTTTAATAAATAATCCGCGGACATTATATTTTTCTAAAAGGCGCTTCATGTTCACTCTCTTTTCTACTTTACAAATTGTTTCCTGTAGCTGCTCGGCGACATGCCTTTAAGCTTTTTAAAAACCTTGCAAAAATAACTGTGATCAGAATAGCCTACCTTTCCGCTGATGTCGGAGATCGAGATGTTGCGATTATGCAAAAGCTCGAGCGATTTTTCAATGCGAACCTTTGTTACATACTCAGTAAACCCCTCATGAATATGGGTACTGAAGTACGTAGATAAGTACGTTGGATTAAAATGAAATTGCTTCGCCAATTCTGTTAGTGTGAGCGGCTCTGCATAATGCTCTTCAATATAATCAAGAATTCGTTTTACACTTGGATCATTATTTGATGGTTGTCCAACAATCGTTGTGACCTCAGCTAAAAATTGCTGTAATTGATCAACCGCCTCATCTACATGATCGGCTCCCTCAATCGCAGTAAAATAAGCAAATTTCTTTTGATTAACGGTTGAAGAGTCGAATCCCATATTGTTTAAAAGCAAGGTAATATTAAAAATGACATTGCTTAAAAATCGTTTAAATTCGGCGACATTCATCGAATTGGTTGTTGTTATATCAGATACATGTGACTGCAAATAATCCATTGCCTTTTCAAACTGTTCTCGCTTAAACATTTCCGTGAACGCTGTTAAGTTAAACGGCTCGTTTACCGATGGCTGCTCCTTTATCCCTTCATACCTGAAGAAATTTTTCTCCGGATAATAAAATGCATGGTTCATCAGTCTGACAAAGCTATTGTCATATACCTGCTTCACTTCCTGCACAGCTTTGAATGGGTTGCTCACCGCCCAATTAAAATGAGTATAAGAAGCAGCAACCCTCTCCATAAACGCAATAACGGACGGTATGTTTTCTTCATTCACATTTATTAATAAGGTATTGTAGCCATCCTCTGTAGGCAGCGGATAACGAACAAACTCTGTCACATGTTTTTCCAGCTCATCGGTGATCGTTTTTTCTAAAGATGGCCAGGAACTTTCCCGTTTTTTCACATCTACCCCGATAATGAGGTAATAGGAGTAAGGAAAGGCTTCAATGACAGCAGTCTCCTCACCATCACCTTCAAACCCTGTCATCCATTTATCCAGCATAGCCTGGACTGAAATCTCATTTGTCTGTTTCTTAATCGTTAACGATGGAATTTTCTCCACTGCCTTGTTAAGCGTTTTCAAAAGAATATCCCCATCTAATGTCGGCTTTAAAATATAATCTGTCACACCATGTTGAAAGGTCGAACGCACATAATCAAATTCCCCAAAACTGCTGAGCACAATGACTTCAATATCAGGATACTGATTTCTAATCACTTTCGTAAGCTCTTCCCCATCCATCACCGGCATCACAATATCGGTGATCACAATATGCGGCCTCACCGCATCAATCACCTGCAGCGCCTCCTGCCCATTCGATGCCTCACCCACAATTTGAAAGCCTTCCTGCTCCCATTGAATATAATGCTTAATCCCCTGTCTGATCAAAAGTTCATCATCAACAATGACCACCTTACACAAATCACTCACTCGCCTAACACCCCTTTTTTCTCTATCTAAAAACGTGGCAATGCCATTTGACTGATAAAGTATTTGCAAATAGTAGAAAAGCCTTTAAGATTAAAATCTTTGTCGAAAAACTGTGTCTAAATATTCATATTATACCAGATTTTTTGTTAGGGAAGGTGGATTGGAACATAAGGATTGGTTAGATTGGCGGGGGAATGGCGAACATGGGCATACTATTAGACTGGCCACATAGGTACAGGCACTATTCCTCCATTAAAAAAGGTCCCTATACTTTTAATTTACTAAATTTTACTTTCACATTTTATCTCATTATCACTTTAATTAATTAAAATACTAAATTATAATATTGACATATATTAAATTATTTTGGGGGTATCAATCATGAAAAGGAAAGTTGCTATCCTTGGTAGCAGTGGAGGGAATCTTTATTCTCTCGGTGGGAAGGAACCAGAGAAACTTCTTGGCGAACTTCTTTTGCAAATAGAAGCAGCAGGGATGAAGTGCAAATCTCTCCAGTTTATTGCGGCTAAAGGCTCGATGGATTCGGTGAAAGATTTTACAGAAGCCACTCTTTATGGCTGGGATGAACATTCGGGTAAGCCATATATAATGCTGGAAGGAACATTAAAGGAGGTCAATAAAGAAGCAGCAAAAACAGACCAAGAAATTTCAGAAAAGATTGAAAATGGAGAGATTGATGGGCTAATCTTCATGAGTGCTGATCCAAATGGCGCCAACAAAAAAGCAGTCGAAGCCGCAGCAAAAATGAAATTGCCGGCAACAGGGACGGGCGGCACCTCCATGGCAACGATTAGTTCAAAAGGGGTACATGTTATTTCCACATCGGGAACGACTGGAACGACCAATCGAACACGCGCGGTGACCTTTATGACATCATTAAGTAAGCACTGGGGGATTTCTTATCGTCCGATTATCGGGAAAGTAACTGCTTCCGAAAATACCCAAAAAACGTCACCTTGGAGAAGGATAAATATTCGCGGAATGATGCTTGCCTCACTACCTGGTTTTATTGCGATGGCATTAGTTCTCGCATTAAGTAAGATCCCTGCTTTATCTATGCTTGGCGATGTTTTTGATTTGATGATCAATGCCCTTCCAATTATTCTAGCAGTTATTGCCGCAAAGCAAGTGGCTGACCTTGATGATGTTTCCATCGTTGCTGGAATTGTGGCAGGCGTACTGTCCACAAACGGCGGAATTATTGGGGGAATTATTGGCGGGATTGGTGCAGGGCTTTTGGTTCAATATATTTTCAGAAAATGTGTGGAATGGAAATTTCCAGCTACAACTGTCAATATTGCTGCTGGCGGGATTGCTGGATTAATCTCAGGATTAATCGTCTATTTTCTTTTCGCTCCGATCGCTCTTCAACTTGGTGAAGGGATTCGCTCATTATTAGATACACTTGTCGCAATGAATCCGATTCTTGCAGGATTGATCGCCGGTTTACTCATTTGGCCAGCAATCATCGGAGGAATCTATCATGCTGCGATTCTCCCAATCGTCTTATTAGAAATGGAACGTACCGGAAACAGTTTTTTAGTTGCGGTCGATATGGTCGGCTTAGTGATGGTATCAGCTGGCATCACATTAGCTAATATTGTTGCCCCTCGAGATAAAGGAGAAGCCGCAGTAGCTACACCAGGATTTTTGATTAATGTTGGATTTGGTACATTTGTGGAAGCAGCCTATCCCTTCATGTTCTCCAACAAACTTATATTTGCTGGAGCCATCGTCTCATCCGGTATAGGAGGCTTGCTGGTTGGTCTCTTTGATGTACGCGGAACAGCCTATGTTCCATCCGTCATGGCTCCTTTCCTTTCCAACAATATGAGTGGTTTTATCATTGCGATGCTAGGAAGTTTAGTATGTGCGTTCATGATTACACTCTTTGTTAATTTGCTTGCTAAGAAAAAAGCAAGGAATAAAGATGAATTGTTATCTGCTTAATATTAAAGTATAACTTTTTGTACTTAGTTTTTGTGTCTAGCTCCAGCGCCTAGCCCCGAAGCACAGAACGTGCAAGTGCAGTCAAGAGATAAGGACGTCCTAGTTTTTGACTGCCTCTAGGGTCTAGCCAATTTAGAATTGAAGGCAAAAGAACGCCTTCTATACTAAATCGTCTTATTTGCCCTAGGCTGATCAAGGCGCTTGCGCTTTTCTTACTTTATCTTTATAGTTGCTTCTTACATTTTACAATTATAAAATTTATTGGAGGTTTACCTTTCATGTTCTTATTTGGCTCATCAATTTCTGAAATCTCTACCAGTCCATATTGTCCAAATTCTTGTTTTATGGAGTCAGAATCATAAAAAAACATTTTTACGCCTTCCATTATCTCGAAATAGTCTTTATCCAATTGTTTACCCTTTCCAAACATTGGGGCTTTCTTTGAAACAGTTGTAAAAATCATATATCCATTTGGCTTTAACTGATTATAGCAATCTTTAATAAACTTATCTCTCTCATGTTTATTCAATAAGTGAATAAGTGCATAGCAAAATATACCGTCATAGAGTCTGTTATCAAAAGGCATGTCAGTTACTGAACCATGAAAAATACTACTATCAAGCCCGTTTTGCCTCGCCAAATCAATCGCTGTTTTTGAAATCTCAATACCTGTTACATTTATTCCGTTGTCAATAAAAACCTTTGCATTTCTGCCATATCCAATACCTGGTACCAGTATATCCTTAACATTCCTTTCAAGAAAAAAGTTCTTTGTTAAGATTGCGGATTCTGCAGGTTCAAATCCCCACATCGTTTGTTTTTCTATAAAACTTGATTCCCAGAATTCCAATATATATCAATCTCCTTTAACGCCTGGCTTGCCATTCTTTTAGGAATGTGCCCGGAATGTTGTTGAGCCACAATGCAGCATAAAAGGATCTTCAATCTAAGATCCTTTTAGCTGCTTTTAATTATAGCTACTCGTTAGTATATTTTTCCACATTCTCACTTTCTAAGTTTTACTTTTGTGAAATTGAATTAACAAGTTGGGTTAGCGCTTCGTTGATCGGTGTAACTGGACGACCAAGAACTTTCTCAAAATCATTACTTTCAACTTCCAGTGAACCGTTCCGAATGCTTTCTTGAATTCCTACTACGATCGGAATCACAAAATCAGGTAAACCTAAGCCTTTCATAATCTCTGCATATTTTTCGTCACTAACTTGTTGTACAGGTATTTCTTTACCCAATACATTACCAAGAGCAGATGCCAATTCTTCTTGAGCTAAAAGAGGACCAGAAAGTTCATATACTGTATTTTCATGACCGTTTCCAACAAGAACCGCTGCCGCAGCATCTGCGTAATCTTGTTGCAGTGCCCAACCTACTTTACCTCCTCCAGCAGAAGTAACCCAGGGAGATCCTGCCATGGTACCTTGAATGCTTCCGATTTCGTTTTCCAAATACCAATTGTTACGCAAGAAAGAATATGGGATACCCGTCTTAATGATAGCTGCTTCTGTCGCAACATGAGGAGGAGCCATTAAATTTTTGCTTTCTGTTGCATTTGCCAAACTTGTGTAAGCAATAAATTTTACCCCTGCACGCTCAGCTGCTTGGACAGCATTAGTATGTTGATGAATTCTTGTTTCATTGTCACCATCAGCAGAAATAATTAATAAGCGGTCAATCCCTTTAAAAGCAGTATCCAATGTTTCTGGACGGTCAAAATCTCCTTGACGAACTTCCACTCCACGATTACAAAGTCCTTCTGCTTTCTCTGGATTTCGAACACTTACTGCCAGCTCACTTGCAGGTATAGATTTCAATAATGATTCTACAACCTTTGAACCTAATTTCCCTGTTGCTCCTGTAACTAATATTTTCACTTTATATTCCTCCTAATCGGTTTATTCTGTAACAACCTTGATTACATGTATTCATTTTAGTTACCTGTATCTATTTTGTCAACAGGTGAAATACTATTTATGATTTTGTTCGTAATTTGGTATAATAAACTTGTAATCAAATTAATTACATGATGAAGAATATATTTAAATAACTAAAATAGTGAATGGGTGGTAACTGAATATGTCTATCAGCAGCCGATTTTCTGTCGGAATTCATATATTGGCTCTAATTGAATTAAATAAAGAAGGGGTAACATCCTCTGAATTTTTAGCTTCAAGTGTTAACACGAACCCAGCCGTTATTAGAAAACTAATGGGAATGCTAAAAAAAGCCGGTTTGATTGAAGTACATCCAGGTATTGCAGGGGCTAAACTCGCAAAGGAATTATCTGAAATTACACTGTTCGACGTTTATAAGGCGGTTAATGTTGTACAAGAGAAAGAATTGTTTAGCAAACATGAAAATCCAAATCCTGATTGTCTCGTAGGTAGGAACATCCAGAATACAATTGAACCATTATTCTCAGCAGCACAATTGGCAATGGAGAAGGTTTTAAAAAATGTTACTTTAGAAGATGTCGTGAAGGATATTGCTACTAAAGAAAATATTTGTTAGTTCAACAAGACAGACCATAAAAATCTCCTTAAAACAAGAGAGGTTGACAAAAAATACGTTATCAGAAATAGTCTTTTAGCATAAATGATGATTTTTATGTACAAAACATAAGAGAAGTAAATCATAGGAGGATTAAAATGAACCACGAACTGGATTATGATCGTGATGATGACAACGAAGACGAATTATCTAAGAAGTCACTAAAACAAATCTTACAAATGTCTTTAGAAAGAGAAAATGAAATGATGAAAACATACTTGATCACGGCGGAACGCATTCATGACAATGAAGAACTACAAAACCGATTGCGAAATTTTGCTGAAGGCAATGCTAAACGTTCTCGACAATTAATGGATGAATTAAAAGATCATGTATAGTATATTCACTTTTAATTAACACAATGAGGTATTAACGGTACTGAAAAGGATCTTCTGCTTGGAAGATCCTTTTAGCTGCTTATTCAATTCTTATTCAACTTAACTATCTGTTAGTTACTAAGAGAAGCGCAAGGCGCTTAGCATTCGGCGACAAGCATAAGGCGAATAGGAATAGAAGGTGTTCTTTCCCTTCAATTCCTATTTGACTAGACCCTTGAGGCAGTCAAAAACGCGATGTCCT
The DNA here is from genome assembly GCF_947503125.1 of uncultured Metabacillus sp. Lineage (GTDB taxonomy): Bacteria > Bacillota > Bacilli > Bacillales > Bacillaceae > Metabacillus. Next base: position 9,038 of record NZ_CANNCR010000042.1, on the reverse strand, counting down.
TATCTCTTGACTGCACTTGCACATCCTGTGCTTCGCCGATGGCGCCTGGAGCTAGACACTAAAACTAGGTTAAAATTTTATACTTCCCAACCTTTTTCTCTTCACTAATGTTTCACAGATCCTTCTGTGAGTCCTGCTATAAAATGCTTACTGAAAAGTAAAAATACGATTAATATTGGGATCGTGGCCATGAATGTCCCGGCTAAAATCATTGAAAAGTCTTGGAAATAAGCGCTATTCAGTGTTCTGAGCGCAATTTGGATTGTATGAACGCTCCGGTCTTTCAATACGACCAATGGCCAGAGGAAGTCATTCCAAACATTCATAAATGTGATTAACCCTAATGTCGCAATTGCAGGGCGTACAGCAGGAACCGTTATATTCCAGAACAAACGAAAATTCGAACATCCGTCGATTCTTCCTGCATCAAGCAATTCATCAGGAATCGTCGATGAAATGTATTGCCTCATCCAGAAGACACCGAATGCATTGACCATCCCTGGAACGATAACGGCGTTTAAGGAGTTAATCCAGCCTAATTTACTTACAATCATGTAGGACGGTATAAGCCCTAATTGAGTAGGAACCATCATGGTCGCAATAACAAAAATAAACAGATAGTTCCGCCCCTTAAAATGCAATTTCGCAAACGCGAATCCCGCAAGCGAACAAAAGAACAGCACCGAAATGGTAATCGCCGTTGACGCGATAAATGAATTTGTGATCGCAGCTAAAAAGTCAATATTATTAAAGACCTTTGCCGCATTTTCAAAAAAGTCAGTACCCGGGATCATCTTTGGTGGAAAGCTATTAACTGCAGAAGTTTGATTTGATCCTATAACAAACATCCAATAAAACGGAAATATGGATAGAATGGTTATGATGATTAAAAAACCATAGGTTATTTGTCTGCCGAACGAAAATTTTGATACACCAACCTCTTTCATAGATCCTCTTCCTCCTAGTCTGCAGATTTTATCCTGTTTGTTAAGAATAAATTAAATAACGAGAACAGAACGATAATCAAGAATAACACCCATGCGATCGATGATGCATACCCAAATGAATCCCTGACAAAGGCCTCTTCATAAAGGTAAAGTGTAATCGTTAACCCTTGCTCCATAGCACCGCCGCCCAATCCAGAAAACATTAGTGGTTCCGCAAAAATTTGCAAACCGCCAATGGTTGATAAGATAACGGTAAAGATGATCATAGGTCGGATCATTGGGATCGTGATATGAAAGAATTGCTGTGTTTTGCTTGCTCCGTCAATCGTTGCTGCTTCATATAAATCCTTCGAGATACTTTGCAAAGCGGCCAAATAGATGATGGCATTATAGCCTGTCCATCTCCACATCACCATTGAAGCAATTGCAATATGAGTAGCAAGTGTTGAGCCTTTCCAATTGATCGGATCGATTCCTATTAAGGAGAGCAAGTAGTTGAGAATGCCATATTGCTCACCGAAAATCGAAGAAAAGATAATGGCTACTGCTACAATGGAAGTAATATTAGGCAAAAAGATGGAAAGCCGGAAAAACTGTTTTCCTTTTATAAACGCTTGATTCAAAATAAATGCCAGTACTAACGCTATAAATAATTGAGGCAATGTCGAAAGGATCCAAATACTAAACGTATTTCGAATGGAAATCCAAAAAACCGGGTCGGAAAATAAAACAGCATAGTTATTGATTCCGATAAACTCTTTACCGCCAAGGATATTCCAATCGTGAAATGAAATAAAGGCAGTATAGACGAGAGGGAAAACCCCAAAAATTCCAAATAGAATAAAAAACGGGGAAATATAAAGATAACCGGATATATGATCCTTCGTTCGCTGGGATAATTGCCCCCGGCTCTTTTTCTGTTGAGCGATTTGTTTTCGATTCTTGTCCAGTTCAATGTTGACACTCATACTATCCTCCACCCTTTCTTCAATGAAAAATTCTGTGAATAATAGAATTAATTGTCTAGCTCTTCGTATCTCTTCAGCTTATCCATCGCTCTTTCCCAGCTTTCCTCTGATCGCTGAAGCCCATCTTCAACCCTTACAACGGCATCTGTCATGATTTTCTCAATATTAATTGAATTTTTACCCTCGATAACCGGTTTTACTCTTTCGGCAGCTTGAGCATAGATTTTTCCTACAGGAGCACCGCTAAAGTAATCATCCGTGAAATTTTGAAGAGCTTCCGTTTCATATGTTTCTGGGGTAGAAGGAAAGTTTCCTTTTTCTTCAAACGTTACCTGCTGCTGCTCAGGTGAAAGCAACCACTTAATTAACTTATACGCTTCTTCTGGATTATCGGATTGTTTTGGTATGGTGAGAAAAGATCCTCCCTGATTCCCTGAACCTTCTGGTATTTGTGTTAGATCCCACTTTCCGTCAGCATTTGGTGCATTTGCTTTCACAGACACCATCTGCCATGCAGGCATCATGACCGTAGCAAAGTCGCCGTTCGTTAAGCCTGTGCCCCATTCCGTAGACCCGCCATCGAAACTTGCAGAAAGGTCCTTTTCAATGAGTTGCATCGTGTAGTCATACGCTTTTTTAAGTTGGGGATTTTTGCTGACGATGACTTGTCCATTTTCATCGTAATACTTTTCTTTGCCCTGGCCTTCAATGACAGAATAAAGCGCACTTGCATTATCAATCATTGCCTTGCCTGTCTTTTCTTTAATTTGTTCGCCTATCTCAAGGTAGTCATCCCACGTTTGAATCAGTTGTGCAACCTCTTCTCGATCAGTAGGCAATCCCGCTGCCTCAAACACATCGGTTCGATAGGCCATCGCTTGCGGCCCAATGTCTGTCGGCAGGCCGATCACCGCTTTACCGTCCGGCGTCATCGCTTGCTTCCATTTCCAATCAAAATAATCACTGCTCACTTCATCGGCCCCAAAATCTAGTAAGTTATAAAAATGTTCCGGATAATCCAAATACTTCACAATCCCTTTTACTTCAATTGCCGCGACATCCGGCGCCCCACTTCCTGCAGCCAATGCAGTGGTTAAATTATTATGCACGTCATTAAATTCAGCAAGTTGGATTTCTATTTCAATATCATTTTCTTCCGCATATTGCTTAATCTGATCTTCAATTCCCATTCCAGGCCATAACCACACAGTCAGCTTATTGTCTGATGATTCCCCGCTCGAGCTCTGAGAACAACCCGAAGCCCAGACGATAACAGTGAAACAAACGATGATCAGGAAAAACTTTGGCCAAGCCACTTTTCTGCCCATTGCTTTACCTCCTCGGTTAGGTTAGTATGTATACTCAATAAACTAAGTTAATTTTCATTCTATTCAAAATGTAAGCGTTTGTCAATTATAATGTAAGGGTTTTCAAGAGTATTTTGCAAAAAAGTGGAAACCGTAACCAGTCTCCACCTTTTAGATAAATATTATCAAGTTAAAAGCTTCAAACCTTACAAAATAAGATTTGAAGCTTACCTCATTACTAATAGTTTCCTAACTAACACGGATGATATGGGAACGTTTACAAAATAATTTTAAATAATTTGAATATACAGATAATTAATTTTATGTGTTACTTCTTCTCATGTTATCATGCAGCTAATGGTAAAAAAATAAAATCAAGATTCGGGCTTTTTTCAAGTAACTACCTCTTAACAAATGTGATGTTTATAACATCACTTGCTTTGAAACAAATAAGTTGAGAATTTTTCCGCAAGCATTACCCATATTCCTGATGTTACATTTCTTTCGCTCTCTTTAACAGTACATCTTGCTCATCATAGGTACGAAAGTGCTCTTCAATTTCTTCAAGTGATCGTCCTTTTGTTTCCGGTAAATATTTATAAATGAAGAAGAGAGACACAATTCCTATCACAGCAAAAGCAAGAAATGTAGTAGAAAGTCCTATTTTATCGAGCATAATCGGGAAGGCCAAACCGATAAAGAAGTTAGTTATCCATAGGAAAAATACGCTAATCCCCATTCCAAAACCTCTCAACCTCAAAGGAAATATTTCTGAAAGTGTGACCCATAATACTGGTCCAATCGCTCCTTGCATAAAAGCTAAAAATGTCACGGTTAATGTTAACATCACATATGGAAGTACGGCTGATCCTTCAAGAGTGAATGAGAGTATTCCAATAAGAAGAAGGGCTGATGTCGTTCCTGTTAATCCAGTAAGCATCATTGGTCTACGCCCTACTTTATCTAGGAGCCAAATCCCGACAAGTGTGGCTAATACTGAAATTAAACCATTCGCAGTGTTACCAATTAGCGCGGCAGATGTTTCAAAGCCAGCATCTCTCAAAATCTCAGTCCCATAATACATGATTGAGTTTACACCTGTAACTTGAGACACAACAGCTACTCCAATTCCGATAAATACGATACGGCGCATCCATGGTATAGACATGTCCTTAATCGTTGCTTTTTCGAGGTTTGACTCAGCAGAAATTGCATCCTCAATTTGACTTAGTTCTGATTTAGCCTGCTTCTCCTCCCTAATTAACTGTAAAATTCGGAAAGCGTCTCCATTTTTCCCCTTTGAAACAAGCCAACGCGGGCTCTCTGGAACCTTAAGCATACCTAAGAAAAGGAATAAAGCCGGGAGGGCAGAAATGGCCAACATATATCGCCAAACATGCACATTATCATCCATTATATTACCTAAAATAGCATTAAACACAAATGCCAAAAATTGTCCGCTAACAATCATTAATTCATTCTTCGTAACAATTCTTCCTCTACTATCAGCAGGTGACATTTCTGCCAAAAATGTTGGGACTGTGACAGATGCGCCTCCAACAGCTAAACCGAGTAAAAATCGAAAAATGATCATCACAGTAACGTTCGGAGCAAGCGTACATCCAAGTGCCGCAATAAAAAACAACACCGCTAGATAAAGGATGTTTTGGCGGCGGCCATAATAATCTGAGAGTCGACCGCCGAATACCGCACCTAGTGCAGCACCAAAAAGAAGCGAACTTGCAACAAGACCTTCAGTATACGAATTAAGACCAAGAGCTTCAGACATATAAGGCAAGGCGCCATTAATGACACCTGTGTCGTATCCAAAAAGCAACCCTCCGAATGTCGAAACTAAAACGATTGTTCGCAAAAAAGATGTTTGATTTACCTGTTTACTCATAAGAAATTTCCTCCTACCGCGTTTTAAATTACACGTCAGATTATAACTCCCAGAAATCGATTACAGCATGATATAGTCTTTATTATAAAATGCAGGGCATTCTGGTATAGAAATTGGTACTATCTGACCAGTATGCTTAGCTTCTACGCAAGCATCCGCCGTCACTGCAACAACATAACCATCCCAGGCTGATGGGCCATTCACTTCTCCTTTTACAGTAGAATTGATCCATTCTTGTAGTTCAACATCATAGGAATCAATAAAACGTTCTTTCCAATCTACTAAAATGTCAGTTGAAAGCTTTGCTTCACTGCGAATGAGAACACTAGATGGCTCAGGTAAGTTGGCTACACCAGTTTCTCCTACAACTTGGCATTGGATATCATATCCGTATTGGCAATTCACAAATATTTCTGTATCAATTCGAATACCTTGTTTCGTTTCTAGTAAGACAATATGAGGGTCCTGCAACTCCTTCTCTACCAAACGTGAGTTTCTAGGTAGAATAACCTGAGCAGAAACATAATCGTCATTGAGTAACCATCTCAAAACATCTATTTCATGAACGAAGGAATCTGTCAGTGCCATATCCCCACTGAAGCCAGGAGCTGACGGATTACGGTGAGCACAATGGACAATTAGAGGCTCACCTATCTTTCCATTATCAACAACTTTTTTCAATTGACGGTACCCTTTGTCGTAACGGCGCATGAAACCTACTTGGACCAACTGTTTTCCCTGTGCAACCTCAGCATCAACGATTCTCTTACAACCCTCAGCAGTTGTAGCTAGTGGCTTCTCACAAAATACTGGTTTCCCTTCCGCAATGGATGCTAACACAAATTCCTCATGTGTAGGACCCCAAGAAGTTACGATTATGGCATCAACCTCAGTTGCATTAATAACATCATGTCCATTTTCATATACCTTTGCATCAAGATTTTCTATTTTAACAACAGCTTTTGCTTGTTCAGCATTCACGTCTGTCACCGCAACGATCTTTGCTCCTGTTAAATCGTGTGTGATTCTGCGAATATGATCTTGACCAATTGCTCCTGTACCGATTACACCTATTTTTAAACCCATAATGTATACCTCCTATGTTTTATTTTTTAACAAGTGAGAAAGTACTTAAGTTACTTTTCTCGAAATCTCTTGGCAGCGCATCTTTAAGAACATGCATAGACTTCTTAACTCCTGTAAGGGGTTCCATCGTTAAGTCTTCCATTTCAAGAACAACCGGTCCTTGATAACCTGTCATCTTCACAACAGTGAAGAACTCCTTCCAATAACTAATGTCATGACCATAGCCAAGTGCTACATAATTCCAAGAACGAGTTTGGAAGCTTTCCATTGGTTTTACATCAATTAGCCCATTAATCTCATTAATACCTCTTTCTATTCGAACATCTTTTGCATGTACATGGTAGATTGCATCCCCTAATTCTCTTGCAGCTGAAATAGGATCGCCCCCCATCCAAAATAAGTGACTTGGATCCAAATTCATTCCAACCATATCCCCTACTTCATTTCTTAGTTTAAATAGAGTTTCTGGATTATGAACAAGATTACATCCTAAGTTTTCAATGGCGATCTTTTTCACGCCAAAATCTTTCGCACATTTTACTGCCTTTTCCCAATATGGAAATGCCACTTCATTCCATTGCCAATCAAGCGTTTTAAAATGTGCCGGTAAGATAGGGTGTGTTAACCAGTTTGGTGTCACATCATTAGGTCCTCCACTTGGACAACCAGACATCATGACGATTGTTTCTACTCCTAAAAGTCCTGCAAGTCGAAAAGTCTTTTCAACAACTGCTTTATGAGCATCACCCTCTTCAGTAGGTTCCAGTTGATTACCTGAACAGTTCAACGCAGCAATCTCAAGACCTCTACTTTTAATCGCATCTAAAAACTTTTCTCGTTCAATTGAGCTATCAAGTAATAGATCTAGATTTACATGTGGAGCTTTTGACCAATTTCCGCACCCTAACTCTAAGGATTCAATACCATTTTCAACACATGTATCGAGCATTTCCTCAAACGACATGTATCCTAAAATATCTGTAACTAATCCAGTTTTCATCATATCCATTCCTCCTAAATGTACTTCTATTAACAAGTAAAATGAAAATTAATTAAAATCTAACCACATATAGATAGACATTACAGGAACATTGACTAAGTATAATATATACCCTTTATGTTTTTAGGACACAACAAACCACCTTAATCATTCTATGAATCAAATGATCCTATTTCCCCTCAAAAACTATACCAAATTCAACATATTTACAGATTGGATATAAAAGTATAAAACCCTATAACATCGGAAGTGTAATCGTTATCATTTGTTAGTGGAAAGATTGTTTCTAATATGATTATATACAGCATTTAATTAGATGTATTTACACAAAATAGACGACTGTTTTATACTTTAAGGACATAATTCGTTAAATAAGAAAACCGAAAGGCGCTAAGCATTTGGCGAATCGGAAAGAAGGTGTTCTTTTACCTTCCATTCCGATTTGACTAGACCCTTGAGGCAGTCAAAAACTATGGAGGCCTTATCTCTTGACTGCACTTGCACGTCCTGTGCTTCGCCGACGGCGCCTGGAGCTAGACACAAAAACTATGTTAAAATTTTCTTTCCTTCCCTTTTTAGAAAAATCCGGCTTGTCGCCAAGTCCTAATGAAAAATTATTATATTTTCTGGTAGCACAAACAAAAACCCTCACTCAGGGAATTGTGAGGGTTTCTCTTTTTCTGAAAATGTCAATTGCTCTTGATCCGTATAGAGTGTCCGATAAATACCAGGAGGATGTCTAACTGTAGCGGCAAACACACGAGTAAAATAATGAACATTTTTAAAACCTGTTTTTTCACTAATCTGCCTGATACTTAAATTAGTGGTTTTAAGGAGTAAAGCTGCTTTTTGAATTCTTTCGTTTTTTACATACTCCGAATAACTGACTCCAAGCTCTTTTACGAAAAGCCTGGTTAAGTGCCGACTAGAAATATGTAAATGTTTCGCAAGATCACTAAGCTTTAATGTGCCTGATAAATTATCTTGAATATACAACATTGCTTGACTTAAAATTTGTGAAATCTCTTCTTCTGAGTCTTTTGGATTTGATCTATTAGCAAGCATTGGACTAAATCTTTCGAGTAAAGAAAGAATGAGGGAATATGATGTATTTGTAAGTATCTCTCCAAAGAAAGGATGCTCACTTCTTGAAGCCTGTAAAAGCAAAGATTCCCAAAGCAACACAAAAGGCGCTCCCTCTTCAACATCGATCATGATCTCATTGCATTCCTCAATTTGCTCCATAATTTCTATCCATTTTTCACTAGACTCAGGATCTATTAATTCAAATCCAATATAGATAAGAAATAATCCTCTTTCACTCTTAATTTGATGTAAAACATTAGGTTTTGAAAGAAATAATTTATTTTTTTGTAACTTATACGTTGAATCACATTCTAAATATTCACCTTCCCCATCTACAACAAAACATACTTCATAGAAAGAATGTTTATGAAGAGAAGTATTGTAATGACTAGGCATAACACCCCAATAATGAACATGAAGAGAAACTTCATGATGGGATATATGGTGAAGATATTTGTTTAAAGCTGTTTTCCCCGATAATAATTGATTGATATTCAAGACTAATTTCACCTCTAACAAAGGCTAGTTCTTTCAGCCCTATTAATATACCTATATGAATTAATTTTCTGTTTGAAAACAATGAACTAAGATTCGCGATCCTTCTTGTACCTTCAGGAAAAACTGATGTAATTTCGTTATTTATCAAGACCTAAATCGTAAAAAGTCATAAGAAAAACCGGGCAAAAACCGCCCGGTCCTTTTTTGTCTAGCGAATATCCGATAGCTTGTACTCTATTCCAT
>NZ_CANNCR010000041.1 GCF_947503125.1 uncultured Metabacillus sp. | reverse complement strand
CGCACTTAATGGCTCAGTTGACCGCAAATAGTGGCTCAAATCTCCGCACTGATGGCTCAATCTGTCCGCAATACTCAGACAATGGTTAATTTTGTGGTTGGCATAAGTATGGCACCTCCTATGATTGATACATCTATGGTACCGGAGGTACCTGCTCGTTTATATGCGTTATTTGATTACGGGCTTACTGTATACACACAAAATTCCGCTATTTTAATTTTTATATTATTAAATAGAAACAATAAAAACCTTCTGAGCTAATTACTATCTACTCAGAAGGTTTTTGATTAAGCCATGATTACTACTTATTCAACAGTTACTGTTGCTGTAACCTCTAATCTAGTTCCATCTACTCTACCTTTTACTGTGAATTCACCAGGTTGAGCATATTTTGTAGGTTCCATTTCATCCCATTTAACAAAGGCCGTACCTTCTCCTCCATTTTCATAGGTGACCGATACTTTTAGAGGTAGTTCTGGAGCCGTTCCAGCTTTTGTTGTCACTTTTACAGGACTTACATTGACAATATCTTTTGCTTCATATAAAGCCCTGACTTGTTTTTCCGTCATTGCTCCACTATAGATACGGAAATCATCTAAAGATGCATGTAATTGAGCACCATTTCCATATCCTGAAACACCTACCTTCTTTGCTTGTGTGTTTGCCGTAATTTTATCTGGTGTACCGCCAAATCCCAGTGCCTGTTTCACACCATTTTTATAAATAGCTGCTTCGTTGGTATCAGAGTTAAATGTCACAATGACATGAGTCCACTCATTTAACGGTAAAAATTGATTAGGATTTTCCCGGACAAAGAACGATGAAGTTCCATCAACTATGACAGTACTTGAATCTCCGTTATATGTGATAAAGAGGCCATTACCTGCCCAGTTACCTTCTGGCTTGAACCACATCAGCATATTTTCGCCTGTAAATTGTTCAGTACGCTTAATCCAGTATGAAACAGTAATATTTGATGGAATTAATTCCTCACTTTTTCCCATATCAACGTAATTTCCACCATTTCCAGCAAAGTTAAGTGATCCACCTTTATAACCATTCATTTCAGGTGTTAAATTTCCTACAATGGTTCCATTATGATTTTTACCGGATAAATCTGGAATCGTTGTTCCATTTAGATTATCAAAGGTTAGTCGGGAAACTAATTCCGGAAATGGTTTAATATCTAAAACAACGGTTACATTAGCTTTGGATTTTATTTCCGTTCCTTCTACTGTACCTTCTACAACGAATGAACCTTCACCAGCATACTGTTCCGGTCTGACTTCATCCCAAGTTACCGGCAATTTTATTTCATATCCATCCCCAAATCTGCCTGTAACTGCTTCAGGAAGTTTAGGAGCTTCCTCAATAGATGTTGTAATATCTACCTGATCAATTGATACCAATGCATCTAAAGGTAAAGCGGAAAGTTCCTTTATTTCTTCCGTATTAAGAGCTCTGCTGCAGATAACAAAATTATCTAATTCCCCTTTAAATTTATCACCATACTTGGAGCTCCCAATATAATTGGATAATGTTTTACCAAGATCAGCTGGGTTAAATGTCATTTTCTCATTTCTACCGACTTCTTTACCATCCACATAAAGGATACCAGTGTTACCGGAAAGTGTTACTGCAACATGCTTCCACTGACCCACAGCAATATGCGCTGAAGCATTTATACGTTGTTCATCACCATCAGAATTAATAGTATAACTCAGTGAATTGCCTCCTGCTCTCACAGAAAGGAACATATTGTTATCCGGATCATTTCCGAAATCAAAAATACTTTGATTCTGCATTGTATCACTCGCTTTAATCCACGTAGCAACCGTAATATCTTCAACGCCTCTTACAATACCTTCTGGCAGTTTGACAAATCCATTTGTCCCATTCAATTTTATAGAATTGTCAAATAATCCCCGTTGCCAGTCAACCCCGCCTTGTGCCACTGCATCCATACCATTTTCTGAGGAATCTGTTACTGTTTCTCCATCATTTGCATTAAATTCATATTTAGCTACTACTTCAGGTACTGGCGGTACTGGAAGAACATTTACTAAAACAGCAGCAGAACCAGAGTAATCTCCATCACTCACAGTTAATTTAAATACATATTTTCCTGGTTTGGATACATCCACATTTGTTACTAATTCATTTTTGTCGCTAAATTCAACTGTTGCACCAACTGGACCTTTATCTAATTTCCAAGTTGCTTCTAAAGAATTGTTAGGGAGACCATCGTCCGTTACTTTTCCAACTAATTGGAATGATTCTGGAAGAGTCACTTCACTAACCTTTTCAACTTTTACCTCTGGAGCTTTATTGGGATAAGATGTCTTTTTTATCAATTCCACTTCATATGTTTCTTTTTTGCCGACTTTTACTGCAAAGGTTGTTTCATTTTTGAAAGTATTGATTCTATCAACAACTTCACCATTTACAACAACATCGTAACTTCCAGCTTTTAAGCCAGTAAGTTTAACTTCTGTATTATGTTTAGTGCCAGGTGTTACATTTCTTAGAGAAAACTTAAGATAATCCTTCTTTGGAGAAACAGTGGCTGTGTCAAATTTATCTCTTTGAAGTTCCATGCCAAATTTCTCAGTAATCATATTTAATCGTTGGGAAACACCATCTTTTGGAACGACAACATAGGATTGAGGAATTTAGAATTTTGGCTATTCATAAAGTATTCTGTATCAAATAGATCATTTGGTAATTTTAAAGAAAAAATTTCTCCTTTATTTCCAATTTTCATCCTGTATTTTTCATTTTCGAGTGTTAAATTATTTTCTGCGAACGCATATGGAAAATTTGTCAAGAATGGTTGAAAAGCAAATAACAACGTCATTAAACATACTATCAATTTATTACTCTTTAATTTAAATATATGTGATTGACTACCATTCCTTAATGATTTCATTTAGATAAATCCCTCCATCCCACTTACTAAAATCAAGATTTATGGCCGTGTATTAATTGAACTTTCATGTTATTCTTGAAGTAAACAAAACAAAATTCCTATAAAAATAACCCTAATACACATATTTCTCCTTTCATTTATCACCCACTTAAATAGGTATGGCTGCATACTAATTCAATTCTCTTTTCTAAAGACCGATTCAAATGGAGGGTTATTTCTTTAAAGGTCTAACACTGTAAACTCAGTAGGAAAAGAAGTTAACACTTTTACGTTTCCCGTTTCTTCTATAAACACATTTTCTTCAATTCGTACCCCGCCATAACCAGGAATGTAGATTCCGGGTTCTATCGTAAACAAAAATCCCGGTTCCAATTCCAATTTATTTTTTTCATGGATAGATGGTTCCTCATGTACTTCCATTCCCAAACCATGGCCTACCCTATTATTAAAATATTGTCCGTAACCATTAGCCTTAATGACATCGCGAGCTGCAATATCGACACTTCCTGCTGTATTACCTGCCTTTACAGCATTGATCCCTGCGTGAACAGATTCTCGGACAATATCATATATTCTCTTTTGTTCGCCCGTACTCTCTCCTACGACAAAAGTACGGGTAATGTCTGAACAGTAGCCATTTAAGATGACTCCCATATCAATTAATAAAAAATCACCACGATTAATTTTCTTGTGATCTGGATGCCCATGAGGCAGCGAAGATTTTTCACCCGATAAAACAATCGTTGAAAACGATGGCCCTTCTGCCCCATACCTCCTCATTAAATATTCCAGTTCTGCCGTTAATTCCAACTCCTTCATGCCGACTTGAACGCGGTTAATCCCTTCAGTAAGTACTTTTTCAATAACATAAACCGCTTCTTGAACCATGGCGCATTCATCTGGAGTCTTCCTCATCCTCTGAACTGCAATGAACTGTCCAATATCTTTATAGAGGAATCCCGGAAAAAATAAATTGAACTCCTCCTGCTGGTATAAATTGAAATTTTTGGTTTCTAATCCAATCGTTTCTACACCTTCCCCAATTTTATTTTTTAAGACTTGATACGGATTTTGTTCGTCAAAAATGGGGATAATTTTTTTTACCGATGATACTGCTTCTGCTGCCTCCAAGTCAAGTGCTGGAACAAATAAATAGTGATGTTGATTACGTAAGTCGAGCACTAATGCCATAAACCGCTCGTGCGGATCAGAATAAAAGCCAGTGTAATAAAAAACACTTTTTGGTGATATGACAATGGCTAAATCTATTTGTTCGCTTTCAAGATACTGGAGTAATAATGCCAGTCTTTCTCGATGTTGATTATTCATCGTAAACACTCCCTAAACAAAGGATAAGTTAAGCAATGTTACACAAAGTAAAAATTCCTGCTTTCAAGGATCTTTTGAATATTTCATCATAAATTTCTTTCACAATCTCTAACTCTACACTTCTATCTGAATCAGAATTAAAAGCTTTTCTCCAAATGATCAACAATAGTGCCAACATGCGTCAATGTCTGCTTGTTAATGCTAGTCGTTGACATGTCCAGATCCTCCATATTATATAATTCCAATCCCTTTATATTGCCGCCTTGCTTAAGGACTTTAGTCCATTGCTCACCAATCCTTTACCTTCAATTTTTTTTCGTTGTGCAATGATTGTTGCAGCAGATATCCCAATCGAATAAGTAAAAGGATATAGGCCCATATAGAAAACTACATTCAAATCAATAGGGAGCATTCCTCGCATCCCTTATTCCTTAATCATTCATTATTTTATCGCTCATGGATCCAAACCCTCATTTGCCCAGATGCTCGATTATCCCATGCATAATATGGGATTGCGGTTATTTGGAAAGGCTTGTTTTTTGGTTTATTGGTGGAATAAAGCTTATTCTCCCAATCATCGTCGTCAACTAGTTCTGCCTCTCCTATGATCTTTACAACACCTCCAAGAAGTGTTTCATCATAAACAGATTTAAGTACTCCTTCCGGCGGTAGAGAAATTTCATGTAAAGAGCAACTATTATCAATTGATTCTAAACAATAAATAATCGGTCCTCTTTGAATCGCTACAGTATTTACATTTTGCCTAACTTTCGGATGAGAATATATCCTTTCAATCGGCATAAATAGCTCTAATTCTACTCTATCGTTATTTTTCCATTCACGCTCAATACGCACATATCCCTTATCAAAAAGGTCAGTAATTTCAATTTCTTTATTATTCACCTTAAGTTGTGCCTTTTTACACCATTCTGGAATTCGCAGTTTTACCCCAAAGGTAGCTGAACTCTCTAAATCAAGAGTGATAGAGATTTTTCCATTCCAAGGATAATCAGTTTTTTGCTTCAATTTTATTTCCTGTCCATGTAAATGAAACGTTGCTTCGCCCTGGACATATAAATGCACAACAATGTCATCAATGTTTTGTGAATAAATATAATTTCCTAAAGAGGCCAGCAACCTGGCAAGGTTAGGAGGACAACAGGCGCATCCAAACCATTCTTTTCGATGTCGGTCACCTAAACTTGCCAAAGGATTAGCATAAAAGAACTTTTTGCCGTCTAAAGAGACACCGCTAATCACACCATTATAAAGAGCACGTTCCATGGCATCTGCATATTTCCCGTCACATTCCAATTGAAGCATTCTATGGTTCCAATAAACCAATCCAATAGCTGCACAGGTTTCTGCATATGACGTCTCATTTGGGAGGTCATAATCGTAAGTAAATCCCTCATTTTTACCTGTTGATCCAATTCCACCTGTTATAAACATATTTTTCATATGTAAATGCTCCCATAGTCGTTCACATGCCTTTAATAGTGATTCATCGCCAATTTCTCCAGCAAGATCAGCCATTGCAGAATACATATACATCGCCCTTACGGAATGTCCAACAACTTTATTTTGCTCTCTCACTGGCTTATGAGATTGGTTGTACTCTTTGATGTTATCCAAGTGATTCATAAAATTGTCAAAGAATCCTTTACTTTCCTCTTTCTCAAGCGTAAAATAATGAGGTTCTTGTCCACGTTCATCTATAAAGAATTGACTTAATTTCAAGTAACGTTTTTCGCCGGTTACTCGATATAATTTTACAAGGGCCAGTTCGATTTCTTGATGGCCGCAATATCCTCTCTTCTTTACTTCTTCATAGCCAAAAATGGATTCAATATGGTCGGCATAGCGGCAGACTACATCAAGAAGTGTTCGTTTTTTTGTTGCCTCAAAATGAGCTGCCCCAGCTTCCATCAAATGTCCGGCACAATATAATTCATGGGCATCACGCAAATCAGTCCAACGTTCACCTGGTTTAACCACAGTAAAGTAAACATTAAGATAGCCATCAGGCTGTTGTGCAGAACTAATTAAGGCAATCACTTCGTCTACCAGCAAATCAAGCTCAGGATCAGGATGAGTGGCAAGGCTGTAGCTTGCCGCTTCCAGCCACTTGGCTACATCAGAATCCCAAAATATATGGGGTTCATTTTCCATACCATGTTTCCAATTAAGTTTAAATGCATCAATTCTCCCAGTTTCTTTACATTGCTTATACTGATGAGGAATGGTTTGCTCCCGATTCACTTTAATTCGCGGTGACCAAAAGACATCATCTATCACTACATTCGTGAAAGATACCGGTTTTAATATTTTTTGTTGCAGTAAATTCATTTTTGTGAACTCCTTTCTAAATAGAAAACGATTTTTATAGAAAAAATAAAGGTTATCTTTATGACTAACCCTTTATACCAGTTAAACTGATCCCTTCAATAAAGTAACGCTGTCCGATAAAGAAAATGACAATTGCAGGAACGGTCATGACTGCTGCTGCTGCCATCATGAGATGCCAATCAGCTGCGTATGAACCTTTTAATTGTAAAAGACCAAGAGCTAACGTATACTTTGCTTCATCATTTAAGAAAATCAATGGTCCAAAAAAGTCATTCCATACACCCATGAAAGTAAAGAAACCTACTACTAACATTGGCGGCTTAACTAATGGGAGTAATATTTTTGTGAATATCTGAAAATGGTTTGCTCCATCAATTAAGGCGGATTCATCCAGTTCTCTTGGAATGTTCATGAAAAACTGGCGCATTAAAAAGATAAAGAAACCGCCGCCGCCAAAAAAAGCAGGAATAATTAACGGCCAAAATGTGTTAATAGCCTCTAACTCTGACCACATTAAAAATGTAGGTATCAGAGTAACAGCTCCTGGGAGCATCATTGTTGCAATAATAAGAGAGAACCAAATATCTCTACCTGGAAATTTCAGTCTGGCAAAGCCATAGCCGCACATACAGCAGGTGATAATCGTCCCAATAAGAACAGGAATTAAAATGATTAAAGTATTTTTAAAGTAAAGCAAAAAATCAATAATGGAAAATATTTCAATATAGTTTGACCACTGAAACTCTTTAGGGAAAAGTTTTGGCGGAAACTCAAATATTTCCGTCGAAGTCATTAAAGAGCTGCGAATAAGCCATACAAAGGGAACTAAGCTTATGACGGCACCTACAATTAATACAGATAGCGAAATTATTCGATTTACAGTTTTTAATTTCATCTTACTTTCCTCCCCCGTAATGCACCCAGCTTTTAGAAGACTTAAAGATGAACAATGTAAAAATAAAGATTACTATAAACAAAATCCATGAAAGCGCACTTGCATATCCCATATTATTTTTCTGGAATGCCTCGCGATAAATCAGAAAAACATAAAATAGCGTGCTGTTATTCGGTCCGCCTTCTGTCATGACATAGGCTTGTGTAAATGCTTGAAAGGAGCCGATCAGACCCATAATAAGATTAAAGAAGATTACCGGTGATATCGATGGAACAGTGACGAATCTAAATTTATGCCACCAATTTCCTCCGTCAATATCAACTGCCTCAAGCAGCTGCTTAGGCACGTCTTGCAGCCCTGCAAGAAAAATTAATGCTGTACCACCGCATCCCCACATACTCAATAATATTAATGAAGGAATTACGGTCGTTTCATCATAAATCCACATTAGCTTCGGAAGATGGAAAAAATCTAATATGCTGTTTAATAAACCGAAGTCAGGGTTAAATAGCCATAGCCATAGTATATTGGAGGCAACTGCTGGTACGATAACAGGTAAATAATACATTGTTCTAAATATGGATTGGCCCTTTATACTTATGTTCATAAGTATTGCTACGAATAATGCTGCTATGAGGGTAAATATTGTACTTCCTATAGCAAAATAAAAAGTCACAAACAGCGATTTTTTGAAATTTAGATCGTTCTTAAAAATCTCCACATAGTTTTGAAATCCTATCCATTGATAATCTCCAACTACCTTATAATCCGTAAAACTAAAATACAAACTTGCTAGCATAGGGCCGATTGTCCAAATTAATAATCCTAAAATAGCTGGAAGGGTAAAAAAATAACCCCAAAATATTTCTTTTTGACGCAATTTAAGATTGCTTTTTACTTTAACCCCCACTTTTGTACTATTAGATTTTATAGGTATATTTCCAATACTCATTTGATCCCTCCTTAAATAAACACAGCAGAGCATCGATCGTTTTTTAAACAAAACTTAATTTTAGTGGCTTGTTACGAAGCTATGCACTTCGTAACAAACCTATTTTCAAAAAAGAATTCATTATTTGTATTCATCGCCAAACTTTTGATTTAATTTTGGCATAATGACATCGTTCACAACTTCTTCCGCTTTCTTTTTATTCGTCCAAATTTGGTCTAATCCAGGAGTAATAATTTGACTCGCTTCAGAACGGTCCTTCCAATAATAGTTTGGGTTTTGACGAACATTGTTCATAGCCCAATCGATGACTGATTCTTTAAATTCTTCTGGGTGAATCTCGGTATCAGTCCACTTTTTAATTAACTCAGGATCCTGATACCACTTTTCTTCATTAGGCATCCATAATCCACCAGTAATTAACGGTAAACTATTCTGAGGATCCATTACAAATTTCAAAAATTCCTTTGTTTCATCCCAATTTGCTTTTGTATTGTCAGTATTAAACACCACAATTGGCGTTCCATAACTTGTTGTTACAGCATTTTTCATTTTTGGCAATACACCGATTCCTAAATTTAAATTCTTTTCCTTTTTAGCTTTACCAAGCTCCTGCAACGCCCAATGACCATCAATATTCATGGCAACACGCTTTGTTAGAAGTGCTGTATCCACATTAGGAATAGTGGATAAATTAGCTGGAGTAGGCATTACATGATGAACATACATTAAATCCTGCATTTTCTGTAAGGATTCTATTGTCTCAGGTTTATCAAGGATAATATCCTTTCCATCTTCGGAAATAATCCCTCCATCGTTACTAAAAAGGAATGTCTCATAATGATAAGTAAAGTTATTAACACCATAAGTTTTAATATTTTTTGGATCAAATCCATCTTCACCAGGATGTTTGCCATTTCGGTCTACAGTCAGTTTTTTAGCTACTTCAACAAATTCCTCCCATGTCCAGGCCTCTTCTGCTTTTGTTGGCGGGTATTCTACCCCTGCTTCATCAAATAAATCTTTGTTGTAATAAATATTTGCTACTTCATTAGCCACACTGGAACCAGCAATTGGACCGTTTTCCTCAAACTGAAAAATTGAGTATTTTAATTTGTCTCCGAATTCACCTGAATCAAACAGTGGTTTTAAATCTTTAATGGCACCGCTTTCAAGCCAAGGTGGTAGGCTTCCTTCTGGGAAATAGCCCAAATCCGGAAGAGTATTCGAAGAAGCCATCGTCGTCATTTTTTCTAAATAGTTCCCTTGAACTTGTTGTCCTTTTACTTGAATGTTCGGATGAGAATCGTTAAAGGATTTAAGTAACGCTTCAATTGACTCCTTCTCAAGAGGTCCTCCCCAATACGTGAACTTTAGTTGAACAGCATCTTTATTTCCATTGCTCTCTTCTTCATTTCCTGTTGCACTGCTGCCGCCAAAACAACCGCTTAATAGTCCAACAATCA
Source organism: uncultured Metabacillus sp. (assembly GCF_947503125.1). Classification (GTDB taxonomy): domain Bacteria; phylum Bacillota; class Bacilli; order Bacillales; family Bacillaceae; genus Metabacillus. The sequence goes on along the minus strand of NZ_CANNCR010000041.1, from coordinate 30,037 downwards.
ATATAACGACAATCGAAATTACAAGATAGGATTTACGTTTTCTCATATTCCCACACCTTTCACTATTTTTTCTTATTTAAGTTATATGTAATATTCAAGGATGTTTAGTGAATAAAAAACTTTAGAAAATTTTGAGTCTTTTTGAAATATTAATTGAAGTATAGAATTATAGTCCGTAGAGGGAGAATGACAAATGGTGTATAAATCTTACTTTTCTAAAAATAATAGATTATTTAAAGAAAACAATTTGATCTTTTTTGACCTCGATTATTAATAAAAAATATATTAAGTCTTAAGTAACGTTTATTTCCTGTCATTCTATAAAGTCTTACTACTGCTAATTCTATTTCTTGATGAACTTCATACACAGTTGCTTTACTGAAGACAGAATCTATATGATTAGCACATAATATCTAGAAGTTTTGTTTTCCAGTACCCTGATAATAGGAGAAAGCGGTTTCAATCATATGACCCACACATTACATTTCATGGCGATTAGGAAGATTGCTCAACTTTCCCTCCAGGTTCTTTTACAGTAAAAAAAGTAATAAGGTAGCCCTTTTTGTTGTTTTTAAATGATCTGTTAATTTAATATTTACTGACTTACTAATTTCAGTATCTTCCATTTATTTTCATCCAGCCAATATTTGAATGAAAGAATAAGCTCATTTTAAATTGATTAATAAAAATGATTAGTAGAAACCACTAACTATCAAATAAAATAATAATAATTTCACCTATATGAACTCTCTCTTGAAATCGCTTACCATTCATAATAATCTTAATTTTTAGAATTGTGTTATCCACTAAAATAATATCATTTGTCCCTAAATTTTGTCAGTGGTCCAACTATTACATTAGGTGTATAAATCCGACTATAAATTTAATGGTTTTGGAAGCTTATTCGAAGAATTATTCATTTAATTGATAACCGTAAAATTTCATTTGATAATTAACTTGTACTACAATGAGAAAATCAACAATTAAAACTACCTTTTTATTGGTAATAACGACAACCATATTCAAAACCAGGATCCTTTTCAATAGCTAATAGTTACCATCCCTTTCACAATAACGGTCCATCTCTTAAACAGCCTATAATTTCCCTACCATTAACAAGGACGTCACAATTTTTATAGTCCCTCCCTTCTAGAGAAAAGAATACATCTCTATAAATGCAAAATGTGTGCCAAGTTTTAAATTACGATTGAGACTATAGTAAAAGATAATATTTAAAAATTTTATACAATCATTGTAAAATTTTTTTTACAGTGCTGATAATTTTAGACAATACGGAGATTATCATTCAATACATAAGAAAAAGATTTTGTAGAACAGCAACTCTTGAAAAATTAAAACGGATTATATCCTTAAACAAACAAATAATAGCAGTTAAATTTCTCTGAAAATTACCGACTAGGGGAAAATATTCTATCCTACTAACTGCTTATATGCCAAAGTTTCCATAAACAGTAGATTCAAATTATGGTTAAATTTTAGATTGAACATAAATAGCTCCCCTTAGGGTAAACAGATTTTTATTTTTAATCTGTCTACCTTAAGGGGAGCATGTCAAAATAATATTCCTATTTATTACCACATTTTTTTGAAGTAGTGCATTTTAAAGTGTCCAATTTTCTTACCATGTAATCTACTTTCTTACTAGAAATATTAGGTTAATGCTGAACGATTTTGTCCTGTTGTTAATCTGGATCCATCAAGTATTACTGATCAGATAAAATCTATATTATAGTTAACTCTCTTATTGATTGAGTAAGTACTTCATTTCCACTTTCAGTAACAAGTAAATCATCTTCAATTCTTACACCACCAAGATCGGGAATGTAAATGCCAGGCTCTATAGTTACAACCATTCCTGCTTCTATTTTTTGAGGTTTTCCTCGTGTGCTAAAAAATGGATTTTCATGAATATCTAGTCCTATTCCATGACCTGCACCGTGTCCAAAATAATCTCCATAACCTTTTTCTTGAATGTAGCTGCGTGGTAGAGCGTCTACTTCATTTGTCGTAAGTCCTGCCCGTATTCCAGTGACACCTTTATTAAGTGCTTGCAAAACAACTTGATAGATTTCTTTTAATTTTCCATTCGGCTTTCCAACAGCTACAGTTCGCGTTAAATCTGAACGATATCCATTATAATATGCACCAAAATCAAGGGTAACCATATCACCTTTTTCAATGACCTTATCTGATGCGATGCCATGTGGTAGGGCTGAACGATATCCTGAAGCCACTATGATATCATAAGCAGAGGATGTAGCCCCTGCTCTTCTCATGACAAACTCTAATTCATTAGCAACTTTTTTTTCTGTTATACCAGGTTTAATAAAGTTTAATATATGTGTAAAAGCAATATCTCCTATTGCTGCTGCACTTTTAATAGCGGAAATTTCTTCTTCCGTTTTGATTTCACGAAGCTTTTCAACTACCCCAGAAGTAGGTACAAAAGAGACATTAATCGCTTCAGTGTATTTTCGGAATTCTTTATACGAGAGATGTTCTTCCTCAAATCCCAGTTTGGTAATTCCTAGACTTACAACCTGTTTTGCTATTTCTGCTATTAAATCTTCTTTATACTGTACAATATTGTACCCTTTTGCTTGGCAGGCAGCTTGCTCTACATACCGAAAATCAGTAACAAATACTGCTTCCTCCCTTGAGATAATTACAACACCCGCAGTTCCAGTAAATCCAGTCATATATCTTCGATTCGTTGGGCTAGCAATAATAATTCCGTCAATTTCTAAATCTTCAAACGTGCTTCTAAGTTTCTTTATTTTACTCATTAATTCCACTCCCAAATTAGTTGTGTTTTTTTACTAACTTGTTTTCATTTATAACATTCAACTACTATTCTTTTACCAGTAAGATAATATTTTTGGACCAATAAGAAGATTGCTTGTACTTCTATTTCAACAGAAGAACATTAAATGCCAACCTAAAGAATAACCACCTTTAGTTGTTTTAAACCTAGTCCAATTGTATATAAGCTTTCAACATTTAGGTCATTTAATGCAAATAACGGTGGTTTATTCAACTCTTATGAATCCATTTCCATCAAATTGTAGCATCATCAAGAATTGATTGTCAGTAGCCTAAAATTAATAAAAGGTGGATTATTCTTACCTTTTATAAAAATTTGATATATTTATCATCAATATCTGCAACACGCACTCCTTCTACTTGGTCTTTATCAATAATCTCCTGCTGACTTGCATATCTTAAGGGAAGTATCATTCACTTTCTCCTTTTTTACGTTGAAAGTTGGAGCTCCTCAAAAATTAACTTCTTTCCGTTCTCTTAATTGTGGAATGTTATAAACTGACTAAATTTAAGCAGGAATATTTTGAATGTCTCAACTATGGAAAAGAAGATGAGGTTCCAGTATATGTTCTTGAGAAATCAAACCAATTATAGGGAAAAAGATGCGAAAATTACTCAATTGAGGGAACATGTTGACCAATAAAGGAATAGACAGAATATGAATCAACAATGAGGAGCATATTGCCCCTCTATTATTTTTTATTCTTTATTTAAATGAGAGCTTCATAAAATATTTTTCATCAGAAATTCCAATGGTATAAGCAATCTCTTTAATGCCAAGGTTGGTAGAAGATAATAGATCTTTTGCTTTAGATACTTTGAGAATATGAATATATTCTTGGATATTTATTCCGATTTTTTGCTTGAAAATACGTGATAAATAATCTTTATTGTAATTGAACTGTTCTGCTATCGAAGTAACTGAGATATTATCCGTTGAATGTATACGGAGCCATTCAACGATCTTCACTAGATTTTTGTCAGCTTTTGTTTTCTCTTTTGTTGTTTGGAAACTGGTAAGAGCTTGTTCTGATATTTCAATTAACAAAGTTGTGATTATATAGTCAAGACTTCTTTTGTTATAGTAGTTTGCATTAGACACATCTATTAATTGATTAAATAGTATATTAATTCGCTCAATTCTTTGAGGTTTTGAATAGATTGGTATAAAAATATGCGCGTTAGATCGATCATAAGCAGGATTAGAACGAAATGATATTACCTTTTCTTCCATAGTCTTATCGTCAATTAATGTAAAGTGGTTATTGCAATTAAAATGACACCAATAAAATGACACCCCAGGTTGACACACCATATGACCATGGTGGGTATGTGATCTTAACAAAAGTAAGATATCCCCTGGATTAATTTCATACTGCGTGCCATCTTGAGAAATGTATAGAGTGTCTTTCACGCCAATAATTACTACAAAACTTTTTAGGTTTCGTTTTGTGTGTGTCCAAGGTTCCCTTGATAAAAATTGTCCACATGAAATAAATTCGATAGGTGTATTTACATCAGTTTTTAGGAATTGACTCAACATGTTTCATCCTCTATTTGTAATTTCATTTATCCTTCTTTCATTCGGGATTATTTTTAAAAAGGTCGGTTTTATACACCTAATGTAAATGTTGTACTACCGACAATAATAGGTTCCAAATGCTATCATTTTAATCAGTCGAATTATTCTGAATATTCCGCTACCGTTAACTATAAGGTGTAAAACTCTAATACTATTTTACCACAAAAGCTGAAGACACAGCTATCATACTTTAAAGGAGGTGGTATAAATTCATTAACAATCGAAAGCGTATTCATAATATTGTAACTTTGATTAAAAATCAAATCATGAAAGTTGGGGTAGTTTCAAAAGTTTTATAAAACTCTCTTTCCAATGTAGAGTTTTATAGAAAATTAGACAGAAGTTGCCCAAATTTAACTATCAAGCCAATGGTTTTACTTCAGTATATCAAGGACATAAAAAAGGAAGGCATGCCAAATAAACCCTTGATGCCTCAGTTTTATACCATTGTCATGAATTCGCTGCGTAGATCGCTGATGTATGGCCATAGCGTGAGCTAAAAACATTCAATTTAGCCAATCACACAGACATATTTGGAAAATGTAGTAATTTCAGAATGGAGGTAAAAATGAAAAAAAAATTATCTATAGTTTTAATTCTTTCAATGATTGTATCTTTAGTGCTTTCTGTTCATCAAAGTTTTGCGGAAACATCGAATAATGTTTTACTAGATCAGTCAAATAGCAATGTAGCTTCTAAAAAAACAGTAACTAAACCAAATTCAAGTGAACTTTCAAATACTCAGATCTATGATATTTTCGAAAGAAACATCAACGACTATGGTGTTGAACTGGTAGACTGGCAGGGATATATCGCAAACCCTTATGTAAAACTTACAGTTAAACCGCCAAAAGATGCAGTGTTTCCTGTAACCATAACAATTAAAGCAACAGGAACCTCTCGTTTAATGATGGATTTGCCAAGCGAGTTGTCTAAAGATGGGGCGACAAAAATTTTAACATTTTCCAACGCTGAAGAGAAAAAGGATTTTAAATTAGCGATTCATCCTGACCGTATTGGTGGTCCGAATGAAGTTGAAAAATATAAATTAACTTTTAAAACTTCGGACAAAATTGGCAACGGACATACTCAAAACATACCTATTAGAGTTTGGGATCAGGATGATAATAAAGAAACAAATTTCCCTCTGCATTTTGATTATCGGTCTGACACAATTACAGGATACTTTAAGGATGAAGGAATCAGAAATGCTTCAGAACAGGCTGTTAAAGACTGGTTTTACTTTTTTGATATGGAACCCTTTGATGAGGTTCCCGCAAACTCTGAAAGTATTATGATTCCGGGTGATAATTGGGAAAATCATGTAGAAGTAACAAACAATGTACCTTATAACGGTATGTGGATCGCTATGAGAGGACTGAATGATCCATGGTCTACAGGGTATCCGGCTAATAATGGAAATTACCATACAAGAAACGGTGAAATGATTCCGGGACAAATCCATAGATCTCTAGGTTTAATTTTAGAGTTTATTGATGGAGCCATTCCATTTACATCACTAGATGATGAAAAATGGTATTTAACTGATTTATATAAGGTAACAGATGTTTATGGACTAATTATGCACGAATTTGGGCATTCACTAGCATTTCATGAATATTGGTCTGGTATGCAAGAATTTAAAGTGAAAGGCGGTAATGAAACAGATGTAGTTTATTATCAGGGATACCCTGTTCCACTTGATAGCAGTTACCATATACCTGGTGACGAAAAATATTGGGATCGTATAAGCGGTCAAAGTGGAGGTTGGAAGCATGATTTCCCTACAAGGAGATGGATGTTGACAAAACTCACTCTATTAGTTGCAGAAAATGCCGGATGGAAACTGAATAGAAACCTAACACCTTTTATTAAGCCTCAAATTGTTACTACTTCTCTAGATAATGCTAAAAAAGAAAATAAATACACACAAACGTTATTGGCAAAGGGTGGTGTGCCATTTTATGATTGGAGAATAGTAGAAGGCTCTCTTCCTGAAGGATTAAGTTTAAACAGGTTTACTGGAACCATCAATGGAAAAGTTTCTAAAAACCAATCAAAAGGGAACTATACCTTTACAGTTGAATTAAGAGATTATGATGAAAAAAGCATTCCGGTAACAAAAACATTTTCAATAAAAATACGCTAAACAATGCATCTGAAGAGCAAAGGTTTAAGTTGATAATCGAAACCTTATAGGATTTTCTAAAAAGAAAACGGTTGGGATATTATCCTCAACCGTTTCCCATATTATTCGAGTTTCTCCAGTTCTTGAGCTAACTTATCTAATGCTTCTTTTGGACTTAAATCTCCAGATAATGCTTGGTGAATGTGTGATTGAGCAATATCTGACATTTTTGAATATTGTGGATGACTTGGTCTAACAGATGCATCTTCAAATGCTTTTGTATATTCTTCTAAATATGGAGCTGCTTTAATAACATCTGCATCCTCATAAAGTGCTAGTTGTGTTCCAGCATATCCTCCACCAACAATCATTTCTTTTTGATTTTCAAATGATGTAAACCATTGGATTACTTCCCAAGCTTCATCGGGATGTTTTGAACTGCTTGAAATGGCAAAATTCCAACCGCCAACAGAGTTAGCTTTTTTTCCACCCTCAAACATGAAGTTACTTGCTACCCATGTTTTATCCTTAACCGCTGAGTCATCTGCTTGGTTAATAGAATAAACATAACCCCAGTTAGGATTAAATATTGACTGCCCCTGTGTAAAAGGAATTCTTGAATCCTCTGGAGTAGCACTCCCAATTGCAGACGGAGATACTACTTCATACTTTTCAATCATGTCAACCATAAATTGAAGGGCATCTACTGCCTCAGGACTATTAATAATGACTTTGCCGTTTTCGTCAAAGAAGTTTCCACCGTTAGCATGAAGGAACTCTGTAAAACTAACAATTAATTGTTCCGAACGTCCCCAGTGCATCGTGAACCCTTGGATTCCTTCTTCCTTTGAAATTTCTTGAGCAACTTCTACTGCTTCTTCATAGGTTTCTGGTACTTCTTTATTATATTTTTTGAGTAGGTCTTCACGATACCATAATGGATGTAAATCATTGAACCAAGGAACTGCCCATGTTTTATCATTATATTTTACAGAGTCAACCTGACGTCCAATATAATTTGATTGAAGTTCTTCAGTAAATCGATCATCAAGAGGTAATAACCAGCCTGATTCAGCAAATTCTGCTGTCCAAACAACGTCCATATTAACAATATCTAAATTTTCTGAACCCGCAGAAAGCTGTGTTACCGTTTGGTCATGCATTTGCGAGGCATCATTGGACATTTGAGTAAATTCTAGTGTAATATTATCGTGCTCCTCATTAAACTTTTGTCTAGCTTTTTCCATCATTCCATTTGGATCATTTTCAAATACAGCCATGCGAATAGTAACGGAATCTGGGTTGCCTGCAACATCATTGTTACTACCACTACTTGATTCTCCATTACTACATGCTGATACAAGTAGCATAGCAAATAATAACATAAATACGGAAAACTTCTTTAATGTTTTGATCATTTCGAATTAACCCCCTACTAATAAATTTCCTAATCATAATAACTTACAAAGTTTTATTAAAGTTTTATTATACAAAAGGGCCTTCCAAGCAGGGTTTCTTCTACTTGGAAAGAGTAATTAACCATTGTTATTTCGTTTGTAATTGTTTAGCCCACTTAATCAATTCTTCTGCATGCTCTTTTGTTAATTTCTTACCACTATGAGAGGTTACTTCATCGATATAGGACTGTAGCAACTCATTAGCACCCTCAACGTCTCCACTTTCACTTGCTTTCTTAGCATTCTCTAGCTTTTTAACCAAAGAGTTGGTTATACCATGTGATCCTGGAGCCCCATATTCTGATAAATATTTTTCAGTTAACCCCGCCAATTTATCATAATTAATAGTGACTTTGTCTAAGGCATCGATTGCTGATTGAAGTGCTACTACCGCAGCATATAGTTCTTCTTCTGATTCAATGGTGCCAAGAGCTTCAACATCTTCAATTGCATCTTGTAAAGCCTGATAGGATTCTTCCGTATATTCACCATTCTCATTAGAAATTGATTTTGCTCTTTCAATTAATCTATTAAAATAATCATTTGTTGGCTTTACAGTTATAGTTGCAACTGCTTTTTTGTCTGTCCCTTCAACTGTACCAAAAACAGTAAATTTGCCAATCTTTGAATATTGTGATGGATCTATTGAATCCCATTTTACTCCAACATTCATATTGTCCCATGAACCATCATTGTATTGTACTTCTACCACCGCTGGTAATTTTGGGGCTACTCCTATTTCGGTTGTGATGTTTTCTTCTGTAATAGTGTTAATTGTTACACTTTCTTCACTTCTAACATAAACAGTTGCTGGAATCATTTGATATGAAGAGTCTAATGCTCCCCAGATACTAATTTCGGTGTCGCCTTGTTGTAATTGTTCATCACTAATTGAATCCCAAGTAACATTTACTTCCTGCGTATATCCATCAAAAACTTTCTGAACAGTTGCCGGTAACTCAGGTCGTTCTCCAGTTAGTACACGAACCTTCACATTGTTTGGATTAATTGAAACTACAGGTGGCTCTAATACTTTCCATTCTAAGATACCTGTCCATTGATTTCCTCGGGTAATCGTCATACGCAATGCCGTTGTCTCAACCGGTTTAAATGTAGTTGTGTTATAATTATCTGGTTCTACTACAAGACCTGAAATAACTTCTACATCCTTCCAAGTGATACCATCAGCATCAAGATACTGAAGAGTATATGCTTCAGGCATTTGAATGCCTCCACCGTCTGTCCACCAATAAACAGATGATTGATTGATGACTACTGGATTGTCCCAAGTGTACTGAACCCATTGAGTTTTTGAAGAATTATTCCAGTTTCCATATGCACCGCCCGTTTTATCTCTTGAATTTTTTGGGTCTATACCATTATTTATGGCATTCAGATCCTCCCATGAGGATACATATGATGTTGATGGTGTTGCACTTAATCCTAAATTCACATCCTGTTTCTCAACGATTATTTCAATATCAGCAGAGGTAGTTAATTCACCATCATTCGCTGTTAGAGTTACTACATATGTTCCTTCTTCTGAAAAGCTCGCTACAGTACTTACAGATGTAGGATCTGAAAATACTACGGAACCAGGTCCTGATTTTTTACTCCAAGATAACTCTGGAAAATCAAGTGGTTGACTATCGTCTGATACTGTAGCAACCAATCTTTCCTTCATGACTTGGTTATAACTATCATCCAACAAAATTTCGGCTGTTGGTGCCTTGTTAGGTTCTGCCGGCACTTTCATTCCAGTTTCAAATACCTGAATTTCTTTAAGACCCATATCAAATCCTGGATAAGGAGTCATGAGCACCCTTATCTTTTGGGCAGTGATCGTATTAAACTTTACTTCATTATAATTAGCTTGAATTGGACTCTTCTTTTGAAGAGGCACACTCTTCCATTCAGCTCCTTCCAAATACTGAATCGTATAATGAAGTGGTTCTCTGTAATTATTTTTAGATTTATCGCTATAGAAATATAGCTTTACATGATCAAATGCTGTTGGCTTACCAAGATCTATTTCAAACCAATCTTGCTTATTTGGAGAATCTTTTGTACCCCAGATCGGATTTGGTGCTGCATAATGGTTTCCTCGAGTTGTCGGAAGTCCGCTTACCGTAAATCCATCAACTGCATTTTCTACCTTTGTAAGTTCTTCAGGTCTAGAGCCGACAGATGTATAAGAAGCAGAAACTGCTTTTCCTTTTGCAAGGTTTACTGCATCTCCTGTTTCTAGCGTAAGATCAACACCTGCTTTTTGGAACATATCTACTGCTCTAGCATTATCCGAAAGAGTTACCTCAGTTGCTTTCTTCATACTCTTAGCTTGTTTGTACGTAACTTTTGCATTGCTACTTTCATCTTTGATGGTGACGGTTCCAGATTTAGAATCATAAGTAAGATGTACTAGATCATCAACCGTAATGACTCGTTGACCGTCAATGTATACAGAATATCCTTCAGGAGTTTCTCCATAATGCTTTGTTCCATCAGGCTTATCCCAAACAATGGTTAGGTCGCTGTCATGGTATCTTAAGTTGTTAACGGTAAAGTATTCATATCCCATATCAATTGGCCACAATTCTAAAATATCATCAGCGCGCGGCTGCATTCCTGCGATATCCTCAATAAGTGAAAAGTTATAGGCACCAAGGATATTATGATGAATCCACGATCGATAGTTAAGCTTTTTCGTTTCTTCATCATAGCTATTCCAGAATTCATTGTTATCCGGGAATCTGTTGTCACCATTAACATACTGAGTCCATGTAAGCCATTCGATCAGTTTTCTATACATATCCGGGGTAATGTACTCAGATGGATACTTTCTAATAGCTGTTGCATATAGTCTAGCTTGAAGTGTTGAGTTAATATTTGAAAAGTTATTACTACCGCCCTTTCCAGCGTGTTCCGCCAGCTTCTTATCATATTGGTTGGCTGTGAAAAATGGCATAATTGGAAACTGTCCCTTATCCGCATAAAATCGTAAGGCCTTTTTATATTCAGCTGTGTTTGGAACAACCTCATGAGTGAATGGAGAGAAGTTTTGCTGATCTTTCCAAGGCACTAATTCACCTGATTCAATATCCCTTTGCTTAAAGACCTTGCCATTTTCACCTTCAGAATCATCCCACAATATCGTTAATATCGATTCTTTAATATTTTCAGCTAAATCAGTCATTTCCTGAGCTTTCTGATCGTTTCCAAGGATTGTATAAATTTCTGCTGCTGCTAAAGCACCCGAATAGTTGAACGCACTCTGATCTGTCCGGTCTTGATCTCTATCTTTCCAATTTAGTGCTACAGCATCTGCATCATTCCCGGTTAATGAACCCCAGTCATATTGGACAAGATCATTTCCGTTTGTATCATATTTGTCTAATTGACCTTTTACATCTCCTTCCGCATAACGGGCAAGGTTGTTAAGAATTTTTTTATCTCCGCCGTGAACTTTATAAGACTCCCACGCTTCATCTGCAATCCATTGCTCATATGTATTATTCCAATGAGCAGGATCCCCTGGATTATCTTGAAATGCTGAATATTTCGAACTTTCACCAGATGAAACCCAGTTACCATATGAGTAAATAGGATTTCTAAAATATTTTAAATCCTGCATATGCATTGGCTGTGTTAATTGAATGGCATTGTTATATCCTAGAACACCTTCAATGGAAACCGGAAATTGAAAATCATTACCAGGTATATTGGCATCTAGGTAGTTAAATCGATTTAGAAATGTTCTATAGTACGACATCTTCTTAATATTTTGATCAGGAATATCAATATATGGCACATTCTCAGACCACCATTTATTGTACTCATCAAGTTGTGTTAAGAAAGCTGTTTTTGCATCATAATTTAAAAATCTCTCATAGTCGGTTTTTGATTCTGGTATTTCTTTTGTTGTTACCCCCATTTGAACTTTTACAGTAGTAGAATCGCCTGGTTCAAGAGTGATAGACTTAGTCAATTTTGTACCGTCAACTGTCATCCCTTCTCCACTTAATCTAGGATACATCGTAGTTAAATCATATCTAGCTTTTTGAACTCCTGTTAATTCTTTTCCATCCTTTGAAGGAGTGCTTACTATTGGAGATGAAACAATAAGCGTATTTGTTATCTTTGAATTGCTGGTATTTTTAATATTCAAAATCGTAACAGCGACATTGTTATAAGTTATGAATTTTTTTTGCTCAATGTTTAATCCTTCAGCTTGGTGTAAACTTGACCAATAACTTGGGTATTGTTTTCTTTCAGAAGTAACTTCTGATAGAGAAGTGTCAGATAATGTGATGGTATACATATTTTGAGCACTTCCTGTCGGCATTTCTCTATATGCATAGCCGCCGCCGAAACCAAGGGCACTTGGCTGATGTGTAAACATATATAATGCCCTTCCCCGTGTGAATAAATCATTTCCACCGTCTGGGCCAGGTCTTTCAAGAATACGATCGAACCAGTATGTTTCACCACCTGCATCTTTATCTGCTTTGTAAATTTCCCCTAACATATTTTTAGAAGGGTCATATAAAACTGGTTCTTCAGGAACTGGATTTTCAAGCCCGTTATATTCAGGGGTTCCTGGGTCTACTGCTTCAGGTATTCCTGGATTATATGCTGCAAATGCAGTTGGAATAGATCCAAATAAAACAAAAAGACTCGTTACCATTGTTAGTGCCTTCTTTTTAGATCTTTTCAAGCCTACTTTCCTCCCTTTATTGTCATTTTTATATTAAGATAATTGCTGTATCTTTTATTAATCACCTCCTTAAATTGCTGTTCCTTTCCTAAGAGAATTCTGCTTATTCTTTTACTGCACCAGCAGTTAAACCGCTGATTATAAACTTTTGTAAAGAAATTGATATGAGAACGATAGGAATTGTGGCGGTTATTGCAGCTGCTGTCATTTGTCCCCAATTTAATGAATGGACACCTTGAAATTGTGATATTGCAACAGGTACAGTCCTCGCGTTATCTGAAGAAGTAAAAATTAAAGCAAATAAGAATTCATTCCATGATAAGGTGAAAGCTATGATCCCTACTGTTAATATTCCTGGTAAAGAAAGAGGTAAAATAATTTGTGTAATGACTTTAAAAATCCCACATCCATCCATAATCGCTACTTCTTCAAGAGCATGCGGAATTGTTCTAAAGAATCCCGTCAATATCCAAACCACTAATGGAGTGAAATATGCAACATAAGGTAAAATAAGGGCAAAATATGTATCGATCGCACCTATTTCTTTTAAGAAACTAAATAATGGACTGATAATAAAAATTCCAGGAAAAATAGTGATGAATAGAACTAGCATAAATAATAAATTTTGAAATTTAAATTTTAAACGGGCAAATGCGTAAGCCGCTGGGACGCCAATTATTATACAAATCAAGGCAGTTGATCCCGAAACTATTAAACTATTAATAATATTTGTCAAAAAAACGCTTTCTGTTATAACCTGGATATAATTATCCAAGTAGATTTTTTCGGGGAATATTTTCACAGTATAAATTTCATTCTGTTGTTTCAATGATGTTAAAATGGTCCATAAATACGGTAATACATTTATTACCACAATCATGCCTAAAGCTATCCAGAATAACAGACCATGTCTATTCTTCATTACCTTTCCTCCCGACACTTTTTCTAGATTAGATATTTCTATTATTAACTGTTTACTTGTTTATTCATGTTCCGACCATAAATGAAAATTAATATACCGATGATCGTTACTCCTATAACAGCCATCGCTCCACCTAAACCGAAGTCAAGATATTGGAAGAATACCTTATAATTGTATAATGTGAAAATTTCCGTCGCTTCCCCAGGTCCACCGCCTGTCATAACATAAATAATATCGATGACATTTATCGTTTGAAGTGTTGTAAAGATTAATCCCATTAAAATAAATGGCTTTATTAAAGGAAGAGTTATATAGTAATACTTTTTTAAAGGACTGGCACCATCTATGTCAGCACTCTCATATAAATCTTTAGAAATGGTTTGTAATCCTGAGACAATAATTAAAGTCAATAATGGAGTAGTTTTCCAAACATTTGTTAAAATAACACTCCCCATTGCATACTCAGATGTTACAAGCCAAGGAATATTCCGCTCAATTGCACCTAGTGAGATTAATATGTGATTAATGATTCCAAAGTCCGTTTCAAACATAAATTTCCATGATTGTGCAGCAACTACTGGTGCAACAGCCCAAGGCAAAAGAATTGTTGCACGAAAAATTGATCTCCCTTTAAAAGTCTGGTTAGCTAATTGAGCTGTAATCAGGGCTAGAATCAACATCCCCAAGACACTTCCAGCAATATAAATTAAGCTTGTAACTAAAGATGATATAAATCTTTCATCCTGGAATAAAGTGATATAATTCTCTAATCCTATAAAAGTAGCTTTTTCTTCTTGGTTTGTTAACCGATATGATTGAAAGCTATATATGATTGTAGTTAACAAGGGAATAAAAACGACAACTATGATCATAGTAAAAACGGGTATTAATAATAGATAAGGCAAATATTTATTTTTCAGTGAAGACTTCCCTTTTAATCTTTTTCTATGTAATCTTGCTATATTGGAACTATTTGGTGCATTAGTAACAGGTGCATTTTTCATTTTTGTTAACCTCCTTTAAAATATAAAATAGGTACCCTTTATGAATCCGCTTACAAATAAACTATTAAATAAGAGGGATATCCTCTTTATTTATGAGAATAAACTGAATCTCTTTCAACTAGTTGGCAATCCAATAAATATTTCTTTTGAATGACGTTATGCTTTTTCCTAATTTGATCTAGAATATCCATTGCCATTTTCCCCATTTCTTCTAATGGCAAAGACATAGTGGTTAATTTCGGAGAAAGATAACCGCTTAATTCCCTGTTATCAAATCCCAAAACTGATATATCAACCGGCACTCGAAAGCGACTGTCATTTATTGCTTGAATTGCACCAGCAGCCATTAAATCATTCATCGCAATTATCGCAGTAGGTTTGATCTCTTGACTTAACAAATCCTGCGTCATTCGGTACCCGGATTCATATTGCCAATCCCCTGTTTTGACAAATTGAGGGTTAAACATCAGCAGATGCTCACTTAATGCCTTTTGGTATCCACGTAAGCGTGCATATGTTGATGTCGAATTAATTAATCCACTAATCAATCCAATTTGGCTGTGTCCCTTATCTATTAGATATTTTGTTAATTGATAGGAACCTCCTTCATCATCATAATTTACGGAATAGTCATTTTTATTTCTGGTATAACAGTAAGTGTATACAATTGGTATTTTTGAATCAGATATTAGATCGGTAATATCTCTTGGATGAATCCCAATGTAAATAATCCCTTCTACTTGGCTTTTTACTAATTGTCTATACAATGGCATTGCAAGTTCCTTACATTTACTTATATCCGGAAACTGATTCCCGTTTTTTGAGAAAAGACCCATATTCGTTAATAAAATGGATAACCTTTTTTCTTCCGCTGCTGCATGAATGCCTTTTATAATCTCAGGTGCATTAAAAACCGAAATATCCTCTACAATAACCCCAATTGAATCAGTCTTATTTAATTTAAGATTTTTGGCAATCTCATTTGGTTGATAATTAAATTCTTCAATAATATTAATAATCTTTTTACGTGTTTCCTCTCCTACACGCCCTCTATGATTTATTACATTTGATACTGTAGCTGTTGAAACATTCGCTTTTTCTGCTATATCTTTTATATTTATCTTAAATCTCACCTTTCTTTATTAGATTAAACGATTAATCTTATTAGTCGTTTAACCTTTTATTAAATGCTAAGCCATTAAAATAAATATAACTTCTTCTGAAGTAATTCCATTGTATTTTTATGATAAAACGATTAATCTAACAGTAGTTTCCTATAGGACCCGGAATTGTCACCTTAAACATCTTCCAAGCCCTCACCCACTTTCAAGAAAATTTACATTTCATAAATCCAGACTCGCATTTCCCCTTTTGCACGATTACACCAAGCATAATAAGGAATAGCGGTTATTTTTTGAGGAATCATCTTCTCCTGTCGAGGACTATAAAGCTCACCTGATGGTTCCACTCGATATCCGTCAACAGTTAGTGTGACAACTCCATTTAAGAGATCTGGTTCATACTGGCTGATGATCTCGCTTTGCTTAGGAAGACGAATCGCGGCAAGATTCGAACCGTTATCCACTTCTTCAATACAATAAACAATCGGACCGCGCTGCAGGGCCGTTTGGCATTGATTCATTGACACAAGCGGATTGCTACGCATCCTCATAATCGGCATGTCTAATTCAAGCGTAACGGTATCACCTGATTGCCATACCCGGTCTATCACTAAATAACCCTTTACTAACTCTTTAACAGATACCGTTTGACCATTCACTTTAGCTGAAGCCGTTTGACACCAGCCAGGTATTCTTAATGCCAGCTTGAACTGTACCGGTTCCTCCACCTTCACCGTAACACCAATATCACCTTCCCAAGGATAGTTATGGGCCTGTGTCAGCTCAACATGATGACCAGACAAAACGGTCTGAGCTTTGCCGGCAATATATAAATGAGTATATAAAGCATCTTCTGTTTGCGTATAAACATTGTCCTCAACAGAAGCAATCATTCGCGCTAAATTCGGCGGACAGCAAGCACAGAAAAACCATTTTTGACGTTCTGTCTTTACGTGCTCCTGATCTTTCCTGACTTTTTGGAATGGATTTACCTCTAAAGGATTGACATAGAAAAATCGCTTGCCGTCCAAATCCATGCCGCTTAATGTACCGTTATAAATCGCGCGCTCAAGCACATCGGCATATTTCCGGTTCGGATCCAGTCGAAGCATCCGGTTTGCCCAGAAAGCTAAACCGACTGATGCACAAGTTTCACAATACATACTATCGTTTGGCAGATCATGATTGCATGTAAAAGCCTCTCCATTGACTGCAGATCCAATCCCTGCGGTAATATACATTTTATGTTTGATGACATTATCCCAAAGAATTTCACACGTTTTTTTTAACGACTCATCACCATTTTTCGCTGCTAAATCCGCCATTGCTATATACAGATACATAGCTCTGACCGCATGACCTACAGCTTCTTTTTGTTGTCTCACTGGCTTATGTGCCTGTTGATACTCATACCCCAAACCAAAGTTGACATTTTCTTCATCATTCCAAGTTGGTGCTTTCTCAATCGTCTTCCTTTTTTCCATTTCCTCTGAAAAATAAATCGGCTCCTGGCCGCGCTGTTCAATAAAATATTGTGCGAGCTTTATATATTTCTGATTATTTGTTACATCATAAAGCTTCACTAACGCCAACTCAATTTCTTCGTGGCCGGGATAACCCTTCATTTTCCCTTCCTCTGTCCCAAATACCGAATCAATTAAATTGACATACTTTTCAATAATGTGCAGAAACTCTTTTTTCCCTGTTGTTTCATAGTAAGCGACGGCTGCTTCGATAAAATGGCCGGCACAATACAATTCATGATTGTCCCGCAAATTGGTCCAGCGATTGTTTGGCTCTTTTAGCATATAATACGTATTTAAATATCCATCCTCTGCCTGTGCTCTTCCTAATAATGCAATGACTTCATCCGCTTTTTTCTCTAACTCATTGTTTGGAAAATCACGTAAACTATATGCAACGGTTTCTAACCATTTCGCTACATCGCTGTCTTGAAAAACCATTCCATAATACTCGCCGGTGGACTCGCCGGCTGCTATGCGGAAATTTTCGATTGCATGACTTGGTTCTGTATCTGGCAGTTCATCATTTAATGCTTTCCATTGGTATGGAATAACTTCGTTAGCAACAATGCTTTTATATTTTTTCCAAAATCGATCTTCAACTATTACTTGCTTGACTGGAGTTGTGATATTAACCGATGATTTAATCGTCATTAAGTGCCTCGTCCCTTTCTAAAAAAATATCAAAATTTATATTTTTCAAATCCACTTTTATTCTATTCATTAAAGCGGTATCATTGTTATTAACCTTGGTTTAACAACGTTTACAACAGCTATTTTAGCACCAAAATATAAGCGGATAAATATCGATTTTGAACGTAAATTTATAAAATTTCACACTAAAGGATGAAGAATGAAATGACTGAAACTGCCTTTCTATCGTTTCTTGTACCCCCTTTTCCTTACTTTATTGAGGGGAATCAAACTACCTATAAAAAAGGACAATGGCACCCAAACCGTTATAACTTAAGGTACTTTGATGTCATCATTATGAAAGAAGGGTATCTATATTTAGGAGAAGAGGACAAAAAATGGAGGTTGTCACCTGGAGAAGTACTTATACTGGAACCAAATAAACATCATTTTCCAATTGAACCATCTGCAAATGACACCGTTTTTTACTGGTTTCACTTTCAGACAAAGGACAAATGGTGTGTCCAAAAGGAGCAAAAATCCTTGGATCCAGATCAGCAAGTCCCGACCTTGCACTACTACTCTGAAAACAACACGATTCATTTGCCAAAATATCAAAAGCTGGTTAACCCAAATGAGCTATACAATTTGTTAAATTTACTTTTAGAATCAACGGTTAAAGCCCGTTCGCTGGCTTTTTGGGAAACGCAGCAAATTTTCATGAAGGTTCTGCAAAGCCTGGAGTACAATCAAAACAATCAAAGCAGTACCGTTCAGCTGGCCGAGCAGATTGAAATCTATTTAAAACAAAACTATAAAGAACCCATTACCAATAAAAGCTTAGCAACCCATTTTCATGTTCATGAAAACTATTTGGCACGGTGCATGAAGCAGGCTTTTGATTGCACACCGCTAGAATATCTAGCCATTTATAGGATTGAACAGAGCCGGCTCCTGCTTTTAAAAACCGATTGGCCCTTACACGTTATTTCAGAAGAAATCGGCTTTTCGCGCTTAAGCTATTTCTCACAATGCTTTAAAACTAAATATGGCCTATCTCCAGCGAACTATCGCAAACAATATTGGAAACAAAATGAAAGTCCTTCCTAGGATAAATAGAAACAAATCCGCCTTTTATTTCTATAAAAAGCTCTTTAAAGATTTTTTATTCGTATAAAAGGCGTTTCACTAACAATCCATGTTTCATTTATACTTTGATAAGTTTGTTAAACATTTTCAGAGGAGACAAGTTTTATCTACCATTTGGCTACCTTTATTTACTTATAGATCATCTTCTTCCTCTAGAAAGATAGTTGGGATATTGAACAATTTTCAGTGCAATGAAGCTTACAATATAAAGTCAATTTAATCCACCTAATCTTATTTTTTAACTACCGACAATAATGGCCTTTTTTTGTATACTGTTCATGTAAACGCTTTACCAATAACGATTGGAGGATAAATAATGTTAGATGTATTAAGTGATAGAGAAATTGTTGAAAAGGATATTGAAGCTTTGTATCTAGGAAACTTAAAAACAGTAGAATTTGATATAAAACTTCCTACTAAAGGAAAATTTGGATCAAAGATTTCTTGGCGTTCAAGAGATGATCGCTGGATTGATGGAACAGGTAGCATTCGTCGACCAGAATATGGTAAGGGAGACCGAATTGTTCCTATAACCGCAACTTTTTCATATGGTGAAGTCTCTATGGATAAGGTTTATGAAGTTAATATTTTAGAAGAAGAAAATAAAATTCAATTGGAGAAAGTTTTTCCAATTGTTCTTGAAAAGAAAGTAAATGAAGAATTTTACCTTCCGTCAGCAGTAGCCATTCAAACAAAAAGCGGCGATGTAATTGCACACTCAATTACGTGGAACGAAGAAGAGAGAAAAAGATATGATGATATAGGTGAAAAAGCTGTTTATGGAAGATTAACTGATACAAACTATGGAATAAAAGCAACAATTAATATTAAAAGAAATATTGATATTCATCAGGACAAATCCACTAAAGTAACTAGTATTTCAACTACTAAAGTTCGATTGAAAGAGAACACACTTTTCAAGAAGGCTCAGGACCGGCGTTTAGCATTTCTACTTTCTGTTAATGACGATCAGATGCTTTATAACTTTAGAAAAACTTCCGGTTTGGATACGAAAGGTGCTCCTGAAATGATTGGGTGGGATTCACCAGATAGTTTACTTAGAGGACACACTACAGGGCATTATCTATCTGCACTCGCCTTATGTTATGCTGCAACGGATAATAAAACTATATTTGGAAAACTAACCTATATGATTTCTGAGCTTAATAAAGCTCAGTTGGCATTTGAAGCAAATGGAAACTATGGATACGGATTTCTCAGTGGCTATTCCGAAGAACAATTCGATCTTTTGGAAAAATATACACGTTACCCTGAAATTTGGGCTCCTTATTATACACTGCATAAAATATTTGCTGGTTTATTAGATAGTTACAATATAGCCAAAATTGATTTAGCATTAACCATTGCTGATAAACTTGGGGATTGGGTATACAATCGTCTAAGTGTATTACCAAACAAACAATTGAAAAAAATGTGGGGCATGTATATTGCTGGTGAATTGGGTGGAATGAATGAATCACTGGCTGAATTATACATGTATACCAAAAAAGAAAAGCATATTAAGGCAGCAAAACTATTTGACAATGATCGATTATTCTTCCCTATGGAACAAAAGATTGATGCATTAGGTTCACTGCATGCCAATCAACACATTCCGCAGGTGATCGGTGCAATGAGAATTTTTGATGCCACAAAAGAGAAAAAATACTACGAAATCTCTCGTTTTTTTTGGGAATCCGTTGTAAACGCACATATTTATTCAATTGGCGGAACCGGCGAGGGGGAAATGTTTAAACAGCCTTATCAAATTGGGGCAAAT
This sequence comes from uncultured Metabacillus sp., assembly GCF_947503125.1. GTDB lineage: Bacteria > Bacillota > Bacilli > Bacillales > Bacillaceae > Metabacillus. The sequence continues at coordinate 9,180 of NZ_CANNCR010000041.1, read as the reverse complement.
ATTTCCGACAATACTGCAGAAACCTGTGCTTCCTATAATATGCTAAAATTAACAAAAAATCTTTATGAATATGAAAATAATGTAAGATTTATGGATTATTATGAAAGAACAATGTTCAATCATATCCTTTCAAGTACAGATCATGAATGTAAAGGAGCAAGCACGTATTTCATGCCTACCCGTCCAGGCAGTCAAAAAGGATATGATGTTCAAAATTCTTGCTGTCATGGTACAGGATTGGAGAATCATTTCAAATATACGGAAGCTTTATATTTTTCTGATGAAGAATCCCTGTATGTGAATTTGTTTGTCTCTTCTGAAATTAACGATGAGAAAAACGGCATACAAATAGAGCAAAAAGTTCATAACCCATTTTCAGGATCACTTGAATTGGATATAAAAAAATTGAGGAAAAATGCGTTAAAAATACGCTTACCTTATTGGCATAAGGGTGCTGTGAAAATTTTGGTTAATAAATCGGAATATAATGCAAAAGAACTAGCTGGATACTTAGTAATTGAAAAACAGTGGTTTAAAGGTGATAAAGTATCTATCCAATTTTCTCCAACCTTGAGACTTGAATCTACACCCGATAAGAAAAACATTGTTTCTATTGCCTATGGGCCATATATTTTAGCAGCCATTTCGAATCAGGAGAATTATTTAGAATTACCAATAAGCGAAGAGAATCTTCATGAAAAAATTATAAGAATTGGGGGGACGGATCATTTTATGTATGAAGCAGAACAAATTAAATTTGTTCCACTAGCTGAAATAAATCATGAGCACTACCACCTTTATATAAAAACAAAGTAACACTTATATAAAGGATTAAACTCCATATCTCAAGAAGATTTATTCCCCGTTTCTCCTTAAATCTAGAACGGGGAATTTTCTTCATATAATTATTAAGAATCTTAGCCATATTGATCTCAGCGAAACATTTGATTTGAATTTACCACTTTTCAATCAAAGTCATTTTTAATTCTTAAATTTTTTGGGAGTGTTATGTTTAATGATCAAAGCTAATTCTTAAGCTTGTTTACTATCATTATGGAGTTTTTCACAAATTTATTCCAATGCTCTTTCTAGAACTTAGATTCAACTATACTCTTAAAATCTTCAGTTTTACATTCCATAATTTCAGAAGTTAGTACCACCTAAACTCAAATTTTATGAGTACTTCGCGTTAAGATGGGATAAAAGTTAAGAAGGAGAAGCAAGGCCTCCCCTTCTTACTTATCTATTTTTATTTTCTCTAAGAATTCTAATCTTTGCTGCTTGCGGAAATGCTCTTTTACCATATATGCTACACCCTGTTGGTTATTCGATCTTGTGACCCAATCCGCCACGCGCTTTACTTCAAATGGTGCATTCCACATGGCAACACCTAAGCCTGCTGAGGTAATCATACCAATATCATCCTCAGCATCACCAATCGCAACCGTTTTTTCTAAAGGAATTTTTAGATGACTCGCTAATGCACGGAGTCCACTTTCTTTTGAAACACCTATTTTCACAATTTCTAGCTTTTTCGCTTGATGATCTCTCACTTCAATTGAATCAAATGCTTCACTTATTAACCCTGCTGCCTCTTCCTTTTCTTCCTCACTGGAGAAATGTACATCAATTCTCCTTGCAGCTACTGGCTCATCCCGCAGTGAATCACCTAAAGAATCAACAAATTGCACCGGATAAAACATCGAATCAGATGTATTCAAAATGGATTTACTCAGTAAGTTCGATGCGATTTTTTTTCGATTTCCGATTGAAAAGCGCTCATGGGTGATTCTAATATTACATTTAAAATTTTCTAGCACTTGCACAAGATTAAACGTCTGCTCCTCAGAGATACTTTTTTCAAATAAAGGCTTATCAAGATTATCAGAAATAAATGCTCCTCCATGTGTCACTAAAATCGATTCCAGCTTTAATGCTTTTGCAAGTTTTTTGGCAGATTGAAAATGTCTATTCGTTACAAGAGTGACATAGATTCCTTTATCCTTAACATACTCAATCGCTTCTTTCGTTGACGGCTGGAGGCGACCATTCGAACGAAGCAATGTTCCATCAATATTTAGTGCAAGCAACCGATAATGAGTCACTGTGGTTCCCCCTTCTACTGATGTCTTAACCTAATAAGAGGTTATGTCCTTTTTCGCGAAAATAGAACAACAGTAGAGAATATTAGAAAAGCGCAAGCGCCTTGATCAGCCTAGGGCAAATAAGACGCTCATGAATAGAAGGCGTTCTTTGCCTTCAATTCATGAGTGGCTAGACCCTAGAGGGGCCAGGCGCTGGAGCTGGATGTCGTGCGCTTATTCACAGTTTAAGAATTTTATAATTTCCTGGTAAACGATAAAAAACAGAATGGAAAGATCCCATTCTGCTTAAACACCATTTTCTATGTATTTTCCTCGTTTACTGAGCTCCGTACATCTCTTCTAGCGGCTTCATAATAATTTTATTCAAATCTGTTATCACCATGCTTAAGCGCTGCTCGGCAGCCATAAGCTGAGATATTTTTTCATGTTGTTGAACCAATTGAACAGATTTTTGTGCATGTTCGATTTCTTCTTGTGTAATTTCTTCTCCAGTCATTTGCTTTTGCTGAAGGTTTAATTGAATATCACGGAAGTTATCAAACATTTTTCTCGATGATTCATCTGCATTTACTTCATCATAAAGACGTTTTAACTCTTTGAAATCGTTACTTTCACGTAATGCCTTCTCTAAATTGTATGCAACATCATATAAATTATCTGACATATGATGAGCCTCCTTTCTTGTCGCTTAGGAAATTATAAAATTCTTCAATTGTGGATTAGCGCTGCGACATCCAGCTCCGAAGCACAGGATGTGCAAGTGCAGTCAGTGCGACAGGACGTCGCGTTTTTGACTGCCAGCGCCTATCGCCTATCAAACTTCAGATCATCTCCCTACGATAAGTCAACATCGGTTCGCTTCGCTTACCGTGTTTCCTTTATCTCAGTCGATGCTCCTCCAGTTTGTACGGCGATGACCAAGGCGCTTGCGCTTTTGTTCTTTTAACCTATGCAGGCTCTATCTACACTATAACAAACTATTAGCAATATTGCATTTTATGCTTATAGGAACTCCATTCATACCAAAAATTTTTAAACGTTCAATTTATAGCAGTATCACGAAAATTGCTTGTAACCCGCCAATGATCCCGCCTAATAGTGCACCTAAATAGGTAATCATCTTAAATTCCCTTTTCGAAATCGATAAGATCATATCCTCAAGGCGCTAAACAGCAAATGTTTCAACTTGTTCCCGAACGGCACCCTCTGAAATGTCGTCATTAAATAGTTCATAGCCATCTACCTTCCGAAACTTCACCAATTTTGTATAGATATCATACGATGTTTTATAGAATAACTGCCTATGAACATTATGGTGCTTGTCCGTAAGGCGATCAAATGAGGGGTTTTATATGACATACGAAATAATAGAAATGACACCTTTACAACATGCTCCCAGATCTACTTGGTGTGAAATGAGTGAAAAGCTTAGACAGAGATTACATCTTCCTAAAAATCTAACCTCCTTGAAAATTGGGTGTGGAATGCATACTGTCACCTGTCCAATCGTATTTATTAAAGAGGATCACTTTGGATTATCTCTTAGTGAAGATGTGTTAAATAAGCTTTGCTTACCCATACATTCCTTTTCACTTCAAGGAACACTAAAAAATAATCAGCAGCTCCAGCTTGGCCCTGTCATTGGTTTATTAACTGAAATAAAAACGACCGAAGATGGTGTAAGATTTGGATCCATTCATGAATTTTGTAAGGAGCTTGCAGCATATTGTATGAACAAAGGGGTCTTTTTTTATATTTTTTCTTTAACGACATACAACAATCAACAAATTGAAGGATACTATCTCCATGAATCGGAATGGAAAAAAAGCATTGTTCCCTATCCAAACGTCGTACACAATCGAATAAGTTCAAGAAAGCGGGAGCGCTCGAAAGAATTTTTACAGGTTATCTCTGATATCATTGAAAATAATGTTCCCTATTTTAATGAACGGTTTTTAAACAAATGGGAGGTTCATCAAATATTATCTGAATCTGAACATCTGAAGCCTTATTTACCGATGAGCCAATTATATGAGTCGAAATCTTCTTTAGAATATATGCTCACTGTTAATAAAGATATATTTATAAAACCGATAAATGGCAGCCAAGGGAGACGGATTTTTCGAGTCAAGGAAAAGGATGATCAAACCTATTTTCTAGACTTCACCACTTTTTCCGGTGAAATCAACACTGAATTTACAAACCTGCAAAAACTATATTCCGCTCTTTCTCCCCGTCTAAAAAAAGGACGCTTTTTGTTACAAGAAACAATTCAGCTTAATAAATACCAAAATCGTACACTTGATTTTCGTTTCCTTTGCCATAAAAAAGATTTTCATCAATGGAAGGTTACCTCAGCTGTTGCAAGAGTTTCAGAAGATAACCAGTTTGTAGCAAACCTGGCAAGGGGCGGACAGATTTATCCTATTAAATCCGTTTTAAGTGAGTTATATGGGAAAGACGAAAGCCGTCATCTTCGAAAAATGTTAGCTGAGCTTTCTCTTGAAATTGTAAACACTGTATCACTTCATGCCGGCGGAGAATTTGGAGAATTCGGCATTGACCTTGGGCTGGATCCAAAGGGACATCCGTGGATCATTGAGGTAAATACGAAGCCATCAAAATTAGAGAATGATCAAAAAAGCGAAAGAGTTAGACCTTCGGCACGTTCAATTATAAATTATTGCCTATTTCTTTCCCAACTTAACGGACAGTAAAATCCAAGATTCATAAAAGCTACTAAGTTCAGGAATAACTGCCTGTCATTCTAAGGAGAAGGACAGGATATCTAGTCAGACGAAAGCCATAGGGGGTAGAGGTTCAAGCGTGATAAGTCTCAGCACACCCATCAGTGGGATGAAGTACCTTCTCACTGCTGGCAATTTTATGGACTAACTAGTACAGTGAATGGAGTGACCAGTTTGGAACAACTAACATTAGGTTTTTTAGCCATTAATAAAAATCATGAAAATTCATATGCTACTGAAATTGCAAAACGAAGTGAACCATATCAAATTCAATGTGTTCGATTTGAACCTACCTCCATCGACCCTTCCACCTTACTTATAGATGGTGAGAAATTTGATCATCATTTACAAAGCTGGATACAAGCAAAGTTCTCTATCCCAACGTTTATTTATGATCGCTGCTTTTTCAATCAGAAGCAAACTATTCAAAAGAGCAAACCGATAGTGGAATGGCTTAAAAAAAATCCGCAAACAACCTTTTTAGGGATAGGATTACCAGATAAGTGGAAGATTTACAACTTGTTACAAAGCGACCCTATCATTAGCTGCTATCTTCCCAACACAGAGCTCGTGCAGGAGGCTGTTCAAATCATTCACCATTTAAAGTTACATTCTACTTGTCTCTTAAAGCCATTCACTGGTTCTCGAGGTGCCGGGATTGTCGCAGTCAAACAATTATCTGACTCTATTATGATTACCTTCCATAAGGGCCGGGATAAAAAAACAAAACTGTTCGTTTCATTAAAGGAATTTTCAGACTGGTGTGAAAAGCTTATCCAGCAGCAAACTTACCTTCTCCAGCCACTTCTGCCACTTTTAGATAATCAAGGATATCCGTTTGATATACGACTATTCTTGCAAAAAAACCAGCATGGAAAATGGGCCCTTGTTGGCAAAGGGGTTCGTAAAGGATACTACGGCTCCTTTCTTTCAAATTTAAATAGCGGTGGTGAAGCAATCACCTATGAAGAATGGTCCTCCTCCCTGTCAAAAAAGCAAATTGTTTTATTAGAAGATGAGCTTCGCACGATCATCTCGAAATTACCGCCTTTGCTTGAAGAGAAATGCGACCGTTTATTTGAAATCGGGCTTGATATTGGCTATGCGAAGGATGGCTCAGTATGGATCTTAGATATGAATTCAAAGCCAGGCAGGAAAACAATGATAGCTACAAACCCCAAATCAATCGAAAAACTTTATCAAGCACCTCTAGCCTATTGCAGCTATTTGCGAAATCAAGCAGCCATAAAGGAGTCGAACTAAATGAGTACAACATATACCATCCAAATAACGAGCTCCAAAGATGATCGTATACACTTGCCATCAGCTACAATGAAATACGGTCAAATCAATCAACTATCATTCGGATCCAGATCAGTTCCTTGTAAGGTTCTGTATAAGGAAGGTCTTGAGAATCAAATTGTATTACCAATAGAAATAGCAACAGATCTGATGCTGCCGGATAAAGGAAAAATCCATCTTTTTTTCAAAGATGGAAATTTGCACTTAGGGTCCTTAGTAGGGGTTTTCACAGCAGGCTTTACTAAATCCGCCCATCGTCCGCTGGGGGAACGCTCGTTGTTTTTCGCTAAATATTTATCCATGGACCAATCGGTTGGGGTCTTTTCCTTTGTTTTCGGGTCCAACCATATTAATTGGGAGGAAGGCACAATCAATGGATTTACTTACGATACTGATGGATGGAAGCAAGTACTCTTTCCGTTTCCAAACGCGGTTTATGACCGACTCCCAAATCGCCGTGTAGAAAATCATCAAGTATTTAAAATAGTAAAAAAGCGCTTCACAGAGGACTACTCGATTCCGTGGTATAATCCTGGTTTTTTTAATAAATGGATGATCCACAAACTCTTAATTCACGACACAGCAGCAGCTAAATATTTGCCGGCAACCTACCACCCTCCTACGATTAGCAGGATGGAAGAAATGCTTGCTTCTTATCAAAGCATTTATTTAAAGCCGGCAAATAGCAGCTTAGGGAATGGCGTCTATCAGCTTATGTATTCAAGAGAAGATAACCAATACTATTGTAGATATCGCGATGAAAAGCAAACGAATCGTTTAAGAAAATATCCTTCTATTGAACATTTCTTAAAGGTAACGTTTAAAGATGAGCTTTCTCATTATATTGCCCAACAGGGAATTAAGTTGCTGCGTATTGATGGAAAGCCTGTTGATTTTAGGGTCCACACAAATAAGAACGAAGAAGGTATTTGGAAGGTAACGGCAATCGCCGCAAAAATAGCAGGAAAAGGAAGTGTCACGACACATTTAAATAACGGCGGTGTTGTAAAAACACTTGAAGAAATTTATAAGGATGAACAGGAACGGAAAATAGCTCTTCGGAACCTTACAGATGCCTCGATTATTTTAAGTAAAAGCATCGATGACAAAGTTCAAGGATTTGTTGGAGAAATTGGATTTGACTTAGGGATTGATCAAAACGGAAGTGTCTGGATGTTTGAAGCAAACTCGAAGCCGGGAAGATCGATCTTTTGTCATCCCGATCTCAAGGAAGCGGATATCCTTTCCCGTAAAGCATCACTTGAATATGGATTATTTTTATCAAAGAAGGCAATATACAACCCTGAGGAATTGATGTATGAAGAACGCTAGCTATTTTCCGCTTGTTGGGATTCTTTCAAGTCCAGGCAAAACAGAAGACTCATTTCGCGGTAATCTGAAGGTTTTTAAAGCCATTCAAAAGGAACTAACAAAAATTGGCGGTCTGTCGTTTATTTTTACAACTAATGACTTCAACGAACACGATGTGAACGGGTATTTTTATTACGAGCATGCTGACAAATGGGGAAAACGTACTTTCCCCATCCCCGACCTCATCTATAACAAGATTTCGTTTAGGAAAGAAGAGTCATCTGCCCTATTCCTTTCTCTAAAGCAAACCTTTGAAAATGATGGAAAATATTTCTTTAATCCGTGCTTTTTTGATAAATGGGAAGTCTATCTTGCCCTTGTTAAATCAACTACATTAAACGGTTACCTCCCAAAAACATGGATGTTTACGACGATAAATGATGTGCTCGAAAAATTGAATACGTACCACTCCCTTTATGTAAAACCTGTTAATGGTCATAAAGGGCAAGGAGTTTACAAGCTCTCTTATGATGGCACGAGCTATTACATTCACAAAAAAAATCAAACAATCAATTATGTACAGGCTGATTTTGTGCAAGACACTGAAAAACTATTAATGAAAAAGCCCTACCTCCTTCAAAAAGAAATTCAAACCGATACGATAGATGATTGCAAATATGATTTACGAATCCTCTGCCTGTATGAAAAAGGAGTTCACAAAATCATCGGAATTGGTGTTCGAAAAGCGGACGAAAACTCAATTATCACACATGTACCAAATGGCGGAGAAATCATTCCCTTCCAACAGGTCCAAGATCGGTGTTCTGAGGATAAATTAGATTGGCTGGCTGAAACAGTCGGTAGGCAGCTGATAGAGAGGTATGGCTTTGTCGGTGAATTCTCAATGGATGTGGGAATAACACCTCAAGGGGAGCCAATATTATTTGAGGTAAATTCAAAACCAATGATTTTTGATGAGGTCGATATTCAAACGAAACGAATTGAACGAACGGTTAAATTGTTTGCAGATTTAGCAAATAGTACCAGTCAAAACAAGAAGGAGTTTTAAGTTTTTTTGCCGTATTATTTACAAAGAAGGCAAGGAGACCGAACTGCACCATCTTTCGGTTTTCCTGTTAGTTTAGTTGAAATCCCCGGACAACTAACCGCCTTAAGCCGAGCTGTGAAAGGAGCAATATGGTTTGATTACACATTTTCAATATAAACCATTGATAAAACAGGCAAGCTTACCTGGTTGGCGAATTTCCTTTTACTTTAGAGGGATTCATTACGATGGAATATATCATAAAAATGGAAAAATCGAATGGGCAGCAACGACGCCTCCAAAAGAGGAAGAAACGGAAATTCAATCACAGATTCATGAACTCATGCTTTTCCATGTGTACGAATAATGAATGATGAAACCGACTCATGCACAAGCTAACAGAGATGAGGAGGTTGTAAAATGAGAAAAAAGGTTGAAGGTGTCAAACAAGATTTGAACTATGAAGGAAAAGATGAAGTGTATTTAGATATTGACAGAATGATAAATGAAGGACTATCTGGCGGCTCGGTCCATCGAAAAGACGACGGTGCCAATATTGAAGAAGCACGGGACCTTGTAAAAGAGGAACCGCCATATTAAAAAAAGCGCAAGGCGCCTGCCTATCGGCGACAAGCATAAGGCGAACAGGAATAGAAGGTGTACTTTACCT
>NZ_CANNCR010000040.1 GCF_947503125.1 uncultured Metabacillus sp. | reverse complement strand
TTACCGTGTTTCCTTTATCTCAGTCGATGCTCCTCCAGTTTGTACGGCGATGACCAAGGCGCTTGCGCTTTTGTTCATGCAGATAATGCTTCATACTGTTAATCAAGAATAAATAGCCTATACATTATTTTTTATTTCATCCATCAATTGTCGAGAACGTTTAGCATTACCCTCGGCAAAATTACGCAGTCGGTTTTGTAGTTCTTCATTGTCATGTATACGTTCAGCCATAATTAAGTATGTTTTCATCATTTCATTCTCTCTTTCTAACGACATTTGTAAGTTTTGTTTTAGTGACTTTTTAGATAATTCATCTTCGCTGTCATAGTCACGATCATAATCCAGTTCGTGATTCATTCTAATCCTCCTATAATTATATTCTTTTATGTTTTGCACATAAAAATCATCTTTTATTCTAAAAGACTGTTTTTTGATTCTTATGACTTCAATAAGAGGTAATATCCAAAAATTCCTAATCCTTTTCATTGCCGATAACATCGTATGTGAACTAGTTTTATCATAGATTTCTTTCAACAATTGCGCCAGATTGTAGCATAATGGATGAAAAATATATTGCTAAAGTAGAAAGGTTTTTTGAAGGCGTATTAATTACCTTTAGGGTAGCTCAATAAAAAACAAATTAGGTGTAATGATAATGTAAAGTGGTGTATAGTAAAAAGAAAAATTTTCCTTTATAACTAAGGGATGGGAGGATGCTATGGAAAAGCTAGAATATGAATGGGTAAAACAAACACGTCAGATTTTATTAGACCAGTGTAGAGAATTAAATGAAGATGACTTTACTAAAGAGTTAGAATTTGGTTTTCAGAGTATTAGAGATTCTTTAGTTCATCTGGCAGGTTGCTATCATGCTTGGCTAGGTTCTTTTGTACTTTCAGAAACATCATCACCATTATTTACGAAGGAAGTAATTAATAATATGAAGATAGATGATATTCAACGCTATTTTCAACAAGCTGATGTATATGTAGAGAGTGTATTTGAACATTTCAAAAACAAATTTGATGAGTTTATCGAAAAAGAGCCTTCTTGGAAAGCGGGCGGTGGGTTTGTAAGAAAAACGCCACATCAATTACTAATCCATTCAATTACTCATGAATCACATCATAAAGGACAAATTGTCGCAATGCTACGTCTACTTGGTCATATACCTAAAAATACAGACATATTGGGGTTGCCTGAAAAGGAATTCGCTAAATAAAAATAAAGAAGTCTTCCGCAATAGGGAGCTTTTATTGAAAAAAGATCACAGAAATGATCAATCTTTTTTTCAAAACATGCTTTTTCTTTTGCATGTTTATCAATAACAAGTATATAAGAAATTATACGCTCTCAATCACTTTAGAAAGTCTTTAGTAACAAAACCTTTTTCGAATATTGATAAAGCAATTTACGAGAAAATATTGATATCCATTAAGCAGTTTCTTTTGTCAAAAGAAAAATACTTAAATGAAGATGTAGAAGCATTAGATATCGCAGTTGAATGGATAAAAAGTGAGGGTATTTACTTTAAAAATGTCCCATATACCTTGCATGATGTAGCTTTAACCATTCAGCATTTTCGAAATAAAATGGTAAACCTAAAATAGAAACAAAATCTTATTGTTGAAATAATGGGAGAAATACGACCGTTTAAATAGAACAAGTAACTAAAGGATCTTCCAAGTTGAACTGCACCCCAATTGTTAGACACAACTAACAAGAAAAAGATGAAAATGTAATACTAAAGATACATATGGGAATTCAAAAAGTAGCAAAAAAGCTTGGTGTAGATAAAACGGGTTTTAGAGTCATAACTAATACAGGAACTCACGGACAACAAGAGGTTTATCATTTACATTACCATATTATTGGAGGTAGACAGCTTAAGTGGGAAATGTAAATGGTACTTATTCAATGAACGGGTTCACCTTTAGTTCAATAACGATCTTCGGCGTACTATTTGATGATCAACATATTGGTGAAGCAGGAAAATTTAATAGAAGGAGTGAGTCACATGTTAATCGGTCATATTAAGGAAATTGTTCGCCATCCTGTGAAGTCATTTTCCGGGGAGAGTGTGAAAAAAACAAACATAATGGAATATGGTTTATACGGGGACCGCAGCCATGCTTTTCTAGATGATACGAGAAAGGGAAAGTTTTTAACGATCACTCAATTCCCAGAGATGGTTACATATAAAGCAAGGTTTGCAGGAGAAGAATCAATGGAACAATACCCTAAGGTAGAAGTCATAACGCCAGAGGGTAAGGCTATGAATTGGGAAGATGAAGAACTCCTTGAAGAAATCGCAAGGAAATCGAAACGAACCATTTCGCCGATTACCTATACACCTGCCCGTGTACCTTTAGGGGCAATTGAAGAAGAACATATTCAACTTGTAACAGATGCCTCATTAATGAAATTAAAGGATATATGGGGAAAAACAGATGTCGATTATAGACGGTTCCGGCCTAATTTACTCATATCGTTACAGGAAAAAATTCCGTTTATAGAAGAAGAATGGTTCGGAAGACATCTCAAAATTGGAAGTGAAGTAGAAATCCAATTAAAAAGGCATTGTGAAAGATGCATGATTATTACCGTGGATCCTGAAAATGCAGACCGAGATGCCTCTTTGCTTAAAACAATTGTAAAGGAAAGAAAAAATCATTTTGGCGTTTATGCTTCTGTTATAAAGACCGGTCAAATTCATTTGGGTGATGAAGTGGTTTTGCTAAGATGACGCGTTTAACTACTAACGCGTCTTTATTTTACAATTAAGTAAAAAAGGAGTTGGTTAGTTTAGAAAAACTGAAATTGTTCCCTGGTCAAAAGAATGGGCCGAATTATACGCTAGTGAAGAGAGGATCCTTAAGGAACTATTTAGAGATGAATTGGTTGATATTTTTCATATTGGAAGTACCTCTGTAAAATCAATAGGGTATGCAAAACCAATAATAGATATTTTAGTAGTAGTTAGAAATATTGAACATGTTGATTTATACAATGAAAAAATGAGGTCTTTAGGATATGAACCAAGAGGCGAAAACGGAATATCTGGCAGAAGATACTTTCCTAAAGGCAAAGAGAAAAGAACCCACCATGTACATATCTATGAAGTTGGTAACGAGAATATCGAAAAACATTTAAGTTTTAAAAATTACTTGTTAAACAATCCAGAAGAAGCAAAAAAATATGGTGAATTAAAACTTGTATTAGCAAAACAGTTTCCAATTGATACGCATCGGTACCAAAAGGAGAAAGAAGCTTTTGTAAATGAGCTTGTTGAAAAATCTCTTAAATGGAGTTTCTTTAATAATTAGTTTTAAACTAGAGGGGACTAATAATGAAAATTCGTTTAGTAAAAGGATCAGACTACTATGCCATATCACCTCTAATAAATGAGTGGTGGGGCGGAAGACAAATGTCTGATAAGCTATCGAAATTATTCTTTGATCATTTTACAAACACAAGTTTCGTTGCTGAAAAGGAAGGGGAAATAATAGGTTTTCTGATAGGCTTTCTATCTCAATCACATCCTAATGAGGCATATATTCACTTTATAGGAGTTCATCCTGATTACAGAAAACATAATATGGGAAAAACATTATACAACGAATTTTTTAATAAAGTGAAACAAAATGACCGGAACATTGTCCGCTGTGTAACGTCTCCTGTTAACAAAGCTTCGATAGCGTATCATACCAAAATGGGGTTTGAGATTGAAAAAGGAGATAAAACAATTAATGGTGTTTCTGTCTTTACTGACTATGATGGACCAAATCAAGATAGAGTCCTATTTGTGAAACAGTTGGTTTAATTAAAAAGCTGCTTATTTTATAAATAGGCTTATTTCTTGATAAAGATGGGTGTTCTTTTGAGTATCATTATTTGAAAAATAGGTGATAGCTACATATATACCCAAGGCTTTTAAGGTTAATGAAGAACGAAAGTAAATATCTTTATCAAAATGAACAGTTATTGGCTGTTCATCAATTATGTGCGATTCTTCATTAAGGAAGGATCCCTTTTCTTTATACAATGAACTTATTTCTGTATAAATTTTCTATTTAGTGGAAAGATAAATGAGTAATTATTTTTGAGGAGGGTTTCATTTTGGCAGAAAATAAAGAGTTGAATGCTTCAAACGGAGAAGATGTGAAACGTGAGACGCTGACAACACGCCAGGGACATCCTGTAAGGGATAACCAAAATATCCGTACAATTGGCAATCGTGGCCCCGCAACTCTAGAGAATTACCATTTCATTGAGAAAATTTCCCACTTTGATCGAGAAGAGGTGCCGGAGCGTGTGGTGCATGCCCGAGGAACTGGAGCCTTTGGCTACTTTGAAACTTACGGAAAAGTTGGAGACGAACCGGTAGAAAAGTATACTCGCGCGAAGGTATTTTCCGGTGCAGGGAAGAGAACACCGTTAATGGTTCGCTTCTCTACAGTGGCAGGAGCGAAGGATTCGCCGGAAACCGCACGAGACCCACGCGGCTTTGCAGTAAAAATGTATACCGAAGATGGCAACTGGGATTTGGTTGGGAACAACCTGAAAATCTTCTTTATCCGTGATGCAATGAAGTTCCCTGATATGATTCACGCATTTAAAGCAGATCCTGCTTCGAACGTGCCAAATCCTGAGCGCATGTTTGACTTCGTTTCACGTACACCTGAAGCAACGCATATGATTACATTCCTATTCTCTCCATGGGGGATTCCCGCTACATACCGCCATATGCAGGGGTCTGGGGTAAATACCTATAAATGGGTAAATGACAAAGGTGAGGCTGTGCTTGTAAAGTATCACTGGGAGCCGAAGCAAGGGATCCGTAATTTAACACAAGAAGAGGCAAACGAAATTCAAGCGAAGAACGTAGGTCATGCGACGCAAGATTTATATGAAGCGATTGAGCGTGGAGATTATCCGGAATGGGAGCTTTTTGTCCAGATTATGGAGGATGATTACCATCCGGAACTTGATTTTGATCCGCTCGATGATACGAAGCTTTGGCCGGAGGAAAAGTTTCCATGGTTGCCGGTTGGTCGGATGGTTCTAGATCGCAATCCAGTGGATTTTCATGCAGAGATTGAGCAAGCAGCCTTTGGTACAGGGGTTCTTGTCGATGGAATGGACTTTTCAGACGATAAAATGCTGCAAGGCCGTACATTCTCATATTCCGATACACAGCGCTATCGTGTAGGAGCGAACTATTTGAAATTGCCTGTGAATGCACCGAAAGCTCCTGTTCGTACGAACCAGCACCGCGGCCAAATGGATATACGTGATCCGAAAGAGTCTGGAGAAAATCCGCATATTAACTATGAACCATCGATGCTCGGCGGCTTTGAGGAGGCAGGTAAAGAAAATCATCCGCCGCATCAGCCAACGTATAATGCGGCAGCAATGAGTGCGCCTATTGATCGTCCTAACAACTACGGACAAGCGGGTCACACATACCGCAGCTTTGAAGATTGGGAGCGCGATGAATTGATCAAAAACCTATCCGAAGCTCTTGCAGCATGTAATAAACGAATTCAGGATGCCATGATTGAGCACTTCACACAAGCAGATGAAGACTATGGCCGTCGTGTAAAAGAAGCTCTAGAAATGAAAATGAAAGAAATGAAAGAAATGGAAACAGAAAGCAAGGTTCCAGGCCGTGAAGCAGGTCAATCGAAATATGGTCAAGGATCATTAGCTGCGAACGAAGCAACAAGAGATGCTGTGAACAAAAGCCACGAAGCTGATCCTTATTAATGAAGAAGTAATAGGTTGTCTTAGATGGTTAGTGATTATAACCTGACTGGGCAGCCCTTTTTATATGGAAAAACTTTTGTAAAACAAGTGTTATTAGCTGAGAATTTGATTTATAACTTGTTAAGCGATCATGTGCAATGCTATTAGAATGGCATTGTTTTTTTTTGACAAATAAACAGGAAGTTTGATTTATGAAAGGAAATTTTATGTTGGATAGCGAATGCTCTTAAAGGAAACTATTTACATTTTAGGAGATGATAAAAATGAACATTGCCATAAAGGAATTGCCTGAATTAGAGGTAGCTTTTGTTAGACGGTTTGGAAGTTATTTTAAATCAACAGAAGATCATTGGGGACGATTGGTTAATTGGGCAGTAAATAATGGACTTTATCCACCTAAACAAAGTTTTATCGGAATATCATTAGATAACCCAGATGATGTATATGGAGAAAATTGTCGTCACGATGCCTGTGTTACGATTCCAGAGGGTTTTGAAAAGGAGAAACATATTCATAATGGCATTCAATTTAGAAAGCTAGATGGCGGGCAATATGCTTTGTATTCATTTTATGATACACCGGAAAAATTGAATCTTGCTTATAAATATATGTATGAAGAATGGTTAGCAACTAGCAAGTATGAAGCTGATTATGACCGGTTTAATCTTGAATTTAATTTGAATAATCCTGCTGAAGATCCAGAAGGGAAATGCAAGGTTGATTTATATGTACCGATAAAAAATCAATAAACAAATTGCGTACCTTTTGTTTCATCAATCTGGCGTAACGTGCCATTTTTGTGGGGAAATGAGAGAAAGAGAGTATGGAGGAAAGATGAAAATAATAGAACTACCAATTGAATTTGAATTTAATGGACAAAAAAATACCATATATCCTAGTTTAATTATCTTAAATAATGAACTAACCCTGGTCGATACAGGGTATGCTAATTTTTTGACGTTAATTGAAAATGAAATTATTAAAAGTGGATATGAAATGAAAAATCTAAAAAATATCATCATTACTCACTATGATGATGATCACATAGGTTCTTTATATGATTTCAAAGAAAAGTATCCCTGGATAAGCATTATAGCTAGTGAAATAGAATCAAAATACATTTGTGGTGAAAAGAAGTCAGAGAGATTGGTTCAAGCCGAAGAAATGCTAGAAAATTTGCCGGATGAAGAACAAGAATTTGGAGCGTGGTTTATACAGCAGTTAAAAAGTTTGAAGCATGTCCCAATTGATAGAAAGGTACAAGATGGAGATATGATTTTGAATAACAAATGCAGAGTAGTAGCAACACCTGGCCACACTTCAGGGCATATCTCCTTATATTTTCCTAGTTTAAAAAGCATCATAACAGGTGATGCAGCAGTTAAAGAGAATCATGAATTAGCTATTGCTAACCCTCACTTTTGTTTAAATCTTGAGAAAGCAAAACAGTCTTTGGCAAAGCTTAAAAATCTTAAAGCCGAACATTACTATTGTTACCATGGTGGAAAATTTACTTTTTAGTGGTAAAGGGACACTATTTCTTAATAAGAAAAATGGCATTTTTATTTAATGGAAAGATTACTAAAGTATGCGGTTCCATCTAAATTATTATGGGAAGGCGATTAATAAATTGAATTACATAAAAGAAATGAGAAAGCATATTGGTCATGAAACTCTATTAACAGTAGGGTGTGGGGTTATTATCGAAGATAACGGTATGATATTATTACAGCATCGTACTGATGAAGATAATTGGTGTATCCCAGGTGGAATGATGGAGGTTGGAGAAACATTCGAAGAAACAGCGAGGAGAGAAGTTTATGAAGAAACTGGATTAAATGTAACTAGTTTAGATTTGTTTGGTATATATTCAGGAGAGCAATGCTTTGTTCGATATCCGAATGGAGACAAGGTATTTAGTGTTCAAGTTATATTTATCTCTAAAAAATACAAAGGAAAGTTAAAACAAGTTGATGTCGAAAGTAGAGATCACAAGTTTTTCCGAAAGACCGATCTGCCTGTTCATATAAATCCACGCCAAAAACCGTTTATACTTGATTGGGTTAATGGTAAGGAAATACCAATAATAAATTAGTATGAAATATAATGATTTTTTCTTTACTAATGAGATCGATGCTTCAATAAACGAAGGATCGTTTTTTTGATAGTAAAGAAGGTAACAGTTTATTCAATATAGAAGGTTTATCGGAGGATGATGAACTATGAACAAACTTGATTTTATTCGTAAAGAGGAAAAGAAGTACCATGATTTTTGTTACGAGAATTATAAACTATTTGAAGAAGGTTCTTGGCTATCTAAACCCGTTAAAACAGTGCTGGATTACTGCCTTTATTAAAAAAAGACCATATCCAGGTATTAGATTTAGGGTGTGGAGTGGGAAGAAACAGTATTCCTATAGGCGATCATAATGGTAAGGTTGTCTGTGTTGATTTATTAGAATCGGCGTTAGAAAAATTGGGTCAATACAGTAAAGAATATGGTGTTAATGATGTAATTGTATTAGAAAAAGCTGATATAGGGGATTATCAAATTAAACAAAATAGCTATGACCTCATTGTTGCTGTATCTAGTTTAGAGCATGTGGCTTCAGAAACGATCCTTGAACATGTCTTTAGGCAAATGGAAGAAGGAACAAAAATAGATGGAATTAACTGCATTATTATCAATTCGGGAGTAGAAGAGATTGATATAAAAACAAATAAAAAAGTAGATGCCTTATTGGAAATTAACATCCGTACAGAAGATATGATCCGCAAATTACAACGTAATTACGATGGATGGGAAGTTTTAATGCAATTAGTAAAGCCTTTGGAATTCAAAATAGTGCGGAATAATAAAGATATATTATTAAAAACAAATGCAATAACTTACGTTGTAAGAAAAAGTAAATGATCTAACTATTAGTTTTCCCACAGGTCTAGTCGTCAGTATCCACCCGATCCCTCTGGAGAGAAATTGTTCCTTTTTTGCTTTTAGGAAAGGGTTTGAAATGACACTAGATGTATGTTTGGTTGTAAAGTTTGATACCATTTTATTGTATAAAGTTAAATAATCAACAAATACTAACAATATTGGACAAAATATAGACATAAGAAATCCGTCTTTCCTCTATAGTAAACACAATGAATATAGTATGCGGGAATGAGGAGAGTTTATGGAAATTGTTGAACGTTTATTTGCTCAGTATGGATATTTAGTGTTGTTGATTGGTCTTCCCTTGGAGCTAATTGCTTCCCCAATACCTCCTGGAAACTCGACATTAGCATACACCGGATATTTATCCTACAAAAAAATTCTCGATTTTCTACCAGCGCTTGCTGCGGCGTATTCAGGAGCATTGTTGGGTATAACAATTACATATTGGATTGGAAACAAGTTTGGTATGCCACTAATCGAAAAATACGGTAAATGGCTGCATTTGAAGCCGAAATATTTAAAGAAAACGAGAAATGCTTATGAAAAATATGGGAATAAAATGCTTCTTTTTGGTTTCTTCTTGCCTGGTGTTAGACAGTTTAACAGCTACTTTGCGGGTATCATGCATATACCCTATCGGACATTTGCTTTGTATGCCTATATAGGGTCATTCTTATGGGTATTGGTATTCATTGGTATCGGTTATGTGTTTGGGAATCAATGGCAGTTTGTTTTTGCTTGGATTGAGCATTTCTTGCTATTTATCTTACTTATCTTATGCTGTACAATTGTTGTTTATTTTCTATATAAATGGCGTAATCGGCTAAGAAACCAACAAGACATTCACAAAGGGGAATCTGAGTAAACGACTGCAAAAGATTTGACCTATCACTTGATAAGATTTAGCCAATAAAAAACTCAGTCATTCTTAATGACGAGTTTTTTATTGTGAATTTTTTTATTATAAAGAGGACTTTATAAAAAAGGGTTAATTTATCGGGTCTTTTTCAAACTGCTTATTAAAAACGATGTTGATTACGGCCTTGCCATCACTTGGGCAACCATTTGAGAGATCAGTAGGGAATAGAGAGAAAAACACATAGTAAACAGAAAAATAAACAAATTGATACAGTACAATATTAGGATGAAGAATTTCCTGAAGAATTAAGCCGTTAACAAGGATAATGGCTGCGATGTTAAAGATAGAACCGCCTAGATAAACAAAAATCCTTTTCGCTTTTCCATTCTTCTTTTGATGTAATGCTTTATATTTACACCAACCATCAAAAAAGTAAAGCTTACGGATATAAAGAGGGCCTATTTTGCACAGCATATTTCCTGTGCCGATATGGATATCTACATGACAGCCGAAAAGCTTTGCAAAAAATAAATGGCCGATTTGATGGATGATGGTCACAAGTGGAAATACTAAGAAAAGTGAAAGAAAGAATGTCCACATGTCTTCAAAGCCGAACAAGGTAATCCCCCTTTTTCAACAATGCTTTTAAATCACCTTCCCAAAATTAATAAAAACAAAACCTTTTAATAGAAAAGCTTTTTGTTATTATGATATTTTCAGATTCCAAGATAGGCAGAGAAAGAGATTATTTATATTTTGTATACGTGTGCTTTGCTTAATGATGAACTCGCCTTTTACCATTTGTATGATTTCGTTTTATTAACAAAATTCCCATTTACATTTTCTGGTTTAATGTTATTATCTTTTTAAGAATATAAGAGCACACGGAGATCAAAAATGGATATTATTATTGGAATCATTTTTGGGATAGATAAATGGAATTGGAACAATTAAAAATTTTTGACGATGACAGAAATCAAATCGGTGTTGCTTCCCGTAAGGATGTACATAGAATAGGATATTGGCATGAAGCGTTTCATTGCTGGTTCATTAGTAAAGAAGAAGGGACCGATTATATTTATTTGCAACTTCGCAGCGAGACTAAAAAAGATTATCCTAATTTATTGGATATTACGGCTGCTGGACATTTGTTGGCTGATGAAACGGTTAAGGATGGAATAAGAGAAATAAAAGAGGAAATAGGAATAGATGTTCTTTATGACGAATTAGTACCATTAGGCATCATTCATTATTGTGTCATAAAAGAAAATTTCATCGATAAAGAATTAGCAAACGCTTTTTTATATATAAGTGATCATACATTCGATGACTTTACACTTCAAGCTGAAGAGGTTTCAGGTATTGTGAAAGCTACATTCAACGATTTTGCCAAACTTTGGCTAGGTGAAAAAGAAACAATTAAGGTAAAGGGATTTAAACAAAATAAAGCCGGGGATAAAATCTTGATTGAAGAAAATGTGGGAAGGGATAAATTTGTTCCACATCAACCTTCATACTATAAATCTATTATCTTAAAAATAATAGAACGGATTGAATAGAGTCATAAAAAATCGATAGCAGGTGGTGCCAAAATGTTGATTAAACCAAAGGGCTTGCAGCCTGGAGATCTAGTCGCGACAGTCAGTACGTCATGGGGAGGAGCGGGTGATCCTGAAATAAGATGGCGTTATGAGCAAGGTGTAAAGAGATTAGAAGCAGTATTTGGCCTTAATGTGATCCCAATGCCGAATAGCTTAAAAGGTGGAGACTATCTTTATCACCATCCTCAAGCGCGTGCGGAAGACTTGATGACGGCATTTAAAGATAAGAAAATTAAGGGTATCTTTGCGAATATCGGTGGAGAAGACAGCATCCGCTTACTTCCTTATATTGATTTTGAAGTAATCCGTGCGAATCCAAAAATATTTGTAGGTTATTCAGATGTGACGATTTCACATTTATTTTGCCATAAAGCAGGGATTTCCTCCTTTTACGGTCCAGCTATATTAGTTGATTTTGCAGAGAATGTGGAAATGGATCCATATACGATTGAAATGGTAAAGCGAACATTTTTTTCAAATGAAGTTATTGGCGATATTCAACCAGCTAAGGAATGGACTAGTGAGTACTTGGAATGGGATATAGCCAATAAGCACCGAAGGCGTAAAATGAACAAGAACACAGGTTACGAGGTGATTCAAGGCTCCGGAGTCGTACAGGGACGTTTGATTGGTGGCTGTATTGAGGTACTTGAGTTTGCGAAAGGAACCGACATTTGGCCGAATCAGTCATATTGGGAGGATAGCATTCTTTTCTTTGAAACATCTGAGGAAAAGCCGGAACCTAATCTTATTAAATATTGGCTGCGAAATTATGCGACACAAGGAATTTTGCAAAAAGCGAAAGGTATTGTGTTTGGTAAACCACAAGACGAGAAATATTACGATGAATATAAAGAAGCCATAAAATCGGTGATGAAGGAATATCGGTTGGAGGAATTGCCAATCTTGTATAACTTGAATTTTGGCCATACTGAACCTAAATGTATTTTGCCATATGGCGCAATGGCGGAAATTAATTGTGAGAAGAAGACGTTTGCCATTTTAGAAAGTGGAGTGGAATAGTCAAAAATTTTATCCTTTGTTTTGGGGTGATATAGTGTCAATAAAAGGTCTTAACCATCTATTATTTTCCGTGTCCAATTTAGAGGATTCAATCGAATTTTATAAAAATGTGTTTGATGCAAGATTGTTAGTTAAGGGAAGAAGCACTGCTTATTTCGATTTAAATGGGATCTGGCTTGCGCTTAATGAAGAAAAGGATATTCCCCGTAATGAAATCTTGCAATCATACACACATATCGCTTTTTCAATAGATGAAGCAGAATTTGATCATCTCTACAACAAACTAAAGAAGTTAAAGGTAAAGATCCTCTCAGGCCGCCCAAGAGATGAAAGAGATAAAAAATCCATTTACTTTACCGATCTTGATGGCCATAAATTTGAATTTCATACAGGTACGCTGCATGACAGACTGGATTATTACAGACGGGAAAAAATACATATGGATTTTTACGATTAATTATTTCCTAGAGTTTTAAAATGATAACGATTAATTAATAACAGTCATAAAAAAGGAGGGATTTTAAATAATGAAACGAGTAGATGTTACATATGTACTGCTCTTTGATGAGTCGGGAGAAAATGTATTGATGGTTAAAAATAAGGGAGAAAAATCATTCTATTATACACTTCCTGGTGGAGCAGTTGAGCAAGGAGAAACATTAGAAGAAGCTGCCATTCGAGAAGTAAAGGAAGAAACGGGCTTGGATGTAGAAATACATGGTGTTTTCTCTGTCGGCGAGGCATTTTTCGAAGAAAAAGGACATCACGCCATTTTCTTTACTTTTAGCGGGAAAATAATCGGTGGGGAAATGAACATTTCAATGCCAGAAGAAATTGAAGAAATCATTTGGATGGATTCTCAAAAAGCTGAAAAATACATACATATAACAAGCGAATCAAAAGGAATGATATACAGTAAAACAACAGTGCCATATTTACTTAGAAAAAGAGTTATTCAGAATTCCTGAAAACAAATTATCCCAAAGGGGACAATCTATTAACATGAAACGAATTAACTACTCGATACAGTTAGTAAATCTGATGGAGCCTGTATCGAGTTTAACCTAGTATCTGTCAGTTAACTGTATCGTCCACAAAGAAAAAAACAGTGGAGGCATAGTTAGTATGAACATAAATAAGTTAAAAAAAGAATGGCTTGAATATGAAAAAGTACCATTTGAGGGATGGGATTTTTCTTATATAAAGGATAGCTGGGAAAATGAAACACTTCCCTGGGATTATACAGAAATTGTAAAGAAGTATTTGTCTTCAGATATAGAATTACTTGATATGGGCACAGGGGGAGGAGAATTCCTTCTATCTTTATATCATCCTTATGAAAAAACATCGGTAACAGAAGGCTGGGAACCTAATATAAATCTATTAAAGAGCAAATTGGTTCCTTTAGGGATAAAGCTAGCCCCGATAGGCGACGATGATATCATTGATTTTCCAGACAATCATTTTGATCTTGTTATAAATAGGCACGAATCTTTTCGTGTTGAAGAGGTAAAAAGAGTTTTAAAACCTAACGGTGTGTTCATTACTCAGCAGGTAGGCGGGGAAAATGGAAAACGATTATCCAATATGCTTATTCCGAACTTTCTTCCAAGCTATGAAACCTTTACTATGAAAACTGTGCTAGAAGTTTTAAACGAGCATAAATTTGAGATCATGTTTGCTGATGAATATTTTCCATACCAAAAGTTTTTTAATATGGAAGCGCTTATTTATTATGCCAAAGTGATCGAGTGGGAGTTTCCAGGGTTTAATGTAGAAGCTCACTTTAATCAGCTGTTGAATGCCTATCGTGAAATAACAAAGAATGGCTATATTTTAAACTATGAGCATCGATTTGTCATTGTTGCTTTTAATCATAAAGAAACTTAAATTCATCCCTTTTCAAAAATCGCTCATAGGAAGCTTATCAAATGAAACTTTTTTACGAAGATCTCGTATTATCTTTTATAAAAGGTAAAAGGGTGATAAATATGAATGCAAAGGGATGTATCAAGTGTGGCCATAATGGAGCTAAAACGAAAGAAATCGCAACCTCAGGTACTGGGTTATCAAAATTCATGGATATTCAACATAATCATTTTGTAGTTGTATACTGTACAAATTGCGGATACTCCGAACTTTATAATAAAAAGTCATCAAGATCTAGTAACCTATTAGATTTATTTTTTGGAGGTTAAAGGGTGTTTGGCTGTCAATTCAGCCAACATGTTTTAGTTTGCTGTGGAAACCATTTTTGTTTTTATATGTTTTACAAATTTGGTTCTACTAAAGAAGGATGAAACTTTCAAAAGATTAGGTGAGAAATGTGAGTACCGAGACATTACCAGCTTGGTTTTGGCTAATCTATTATTCATTTTTGTTTATAACATTTGGAACAGTCATATATAGCCTAATTCGAAAAAGTAATTTCCGAATGTCTATTACCCTCATCGTTTTTTTAATGACAGTTCCGGTCATTTCTTTGTTAGGTTGTATTGGAAGAGGAGAAGGGCAGAATGAATTTGAATATATATTTGCTCAATTCCTGCAAGGTGCTGTTTGGTCAATTTATGTGGTGATCGGGTACTTGTTTTTAGTTATTTGGTGGTTTGTGTTCAGCTTATCTAACAAGAAAATAAGGAATGTAAAAGGGTAGCTAAAAGTTTATATACAGCAGGATACTGGAAGCTGCAAAAAAGAAAGGGAAAGACAATTTAGTAAAATAACCGACTTGTTTAATGATATTTATATGAAAAAAACTAAATCATATTGGTTCCTGTTCCTTAGGCACCAATATGATTTTATCCAAGAGGGATTCTACATAATATTAGCTTTTAGTTTTATTGCTTAAATCGATCAGAATTTTCCCGGGCAAAGGCCCCGCCTTCTCTAATGGTTTTGGCTAGTGCTTCCTTTGCCAAGTTTTCCATACTCATTTCTTCCTTATAGCCTTGTTGATTAGAAGTCCTTACTTTCGATCTATTCATTGATTTGTTCGGCATTTTATCCCTCCTTTCTATCGTTAGTATGGTTTTAATTAGAAGAAAAAACAGAAGGGAAGGAAAAATAAACCCCAAAATTTTGCAAGTAAAGAAAGATGTATTAATGTCCTCATTTTTTTATCTAAGTGGATTGTAACTTCCCAAAGTTATTTTCATTTCTAATGAGCCTAATATGAATTGGTAATAAAAAGCCGAAAACGATAAGAAAAACAATAATTGACATTAACCAATCCCAGCCTTTATAGTTCATATACCCAACATTGACCATTCCAATATCTATGAGAAGCGATATGACAGTGAATATGATTGTTAACTTCCATTTGTTATTTTTTGTTAAGTAATTTAAATATAATATGGCAAGTGATGATGGTACAAAGGTATAACAAAGAGTATCTCCAAGTCCAGCTTTATTAGGGTGTCCTAGATCCAAGAGATCGAATTCCCTGGCAACAAGACCATCACAAAACCAAGTAACAAACCCTACAACCCCGAATGTAATATAGATTTCCCGCCAAGAAATGTTCTTTTTAGGAATAAAAAGGACGATAACAGCTAATAAAATGCTTACTGAAACAGGAAACCACAGTCCCTTGGCACCTAAGTCTAAATTTTCTATAAAACCCTGCATGTATTTTTGCTCCTTATTATTTTGTATTATCTTTTGTTATTGGTAATCGATATATATTGTGGAAAATAAAAAAGATAACAGGAATTATTTGAAATAGTGGCAGGCCTACGATGGGAAGAGTCCTTATTATAACAGCTGTGCTGCGAGTGGAGTTACAAAAAAGAGTGTGACCATTTACAGAGACGGTGCTTCAGCAAAATTAGAGTTGAAATTTAGTACAGTATGCAAAACGGCTTGGGCAAAAATCACGCTAAGTCGACCTGCAAAAACGGATGGAGAGGCAACTGCCTTAGTTGTTCGAAACACTGACAATAAGCAATATAGCTGTGCTTCTCCTGGAGGAAATGGTGAAATTAATAAAGGTCAAATGGGTTTCTGCAGAGGCCTTGCTGGTAAAGAAACTGGATGTACTGAAGAGGACAAAAAATGCTAGAACAGTTATGGAAATACACGACAAAATTCTCTTCAATGCTCTCATTAAACTCACCTCATTCCAAAAATTTCAAATACCACGTTATCTTACCCCCCTAATGGAATTTACTGGTAAGGGGATTTTAACCCAAATTTACTTTACAGTTTATAATCCGATATACCTCCAATTTGTAACAATTACTGGCAAATTTACTTAAAGAAGGAATTACTGCTAACAAAGGGAATTAGATAGTAAAAGATAATGATTATAAAGGAGGATATATAAAATTTGTCTTGATATTTGGACCGCAAGCAGTTGGGAAAATGACGGTTGGCCAGGAAAGAGAAATTAATGGACAATATTGATAAGCGAAATCGTTTAGACGAAACTCCTTTTAGTTATCGAATCAATAAAAATAATACAGTATTTTTAGATTATCATGGGAAACAAGTAAAAATTCTAAAAGGGAAAGAGGCAGAGAGGTTTTTAAGGAAAATCAGCATAGCTGAAGATGAAAAGGCAATACAAATAATAATGGCGAAGATAACAGGTAATTTCAAAAGAGGAAATGAAGGGAATCATCACTCGAAGAGATGATTTTACCAGCTATAACGTTCCATACTTTTAATAGGTTATGCTATTAACGAACACCCTCATGTAATAAAAAGGGTGTTTCGTCGTTTTATGTACCGTAACACCACACCTTTAAATGATCATAACCTTTAGAATCATAGCTCCTGTCGTGTATTCTTTTAGTCACAATATTGAGTTGGTTCGTGGCCTTATTCCTGATTCCCAATATACTCAAATGAGTAAATATGTGTTTTCGTAAGTTCAATAACTTCACGGATAAATTCTTCTTGAGTTTCTATAAAACCATTTTGGATCCAATTATGAAGGAGGCCGTAAAAGCCATAGGCTGTATAACGTTTGAAATAGTCCATATTCACTGGGATATTGTTAATTGTTTCGAAGATAAATTGTTCCTTATAGATTTTTAAGATCGTTTGCGGAAACCGTGTATGTAATCCTGGTAACGTGTCATCATAGTTGATCAACTCAAAAAAATCCCGGTTTTTATAAATATAGGAAACGATATTAAAAGATGATGTTTTAAGCTTGGAGGTATAAACCTTGTGACCAGATACATATGGTTTGCCTACTGAAGCTTCTAAACCTTGAAACATGGAAGCAAGTAAATCTTCAGCTAATTCAATTTTATCCGTGTAATGAATATAAAAGGTACTGCGGTTATAAGCGGCATAATCGACAATGTTTTTTACCGTAACGGAATGGTAGCCCTTCTCTTTTATAAGCTCTATTAATGCTTGTTTTAAATGTACTTCTGTACGATTTTGTCGCCCTGATGTTGTAATTTGTTCGTTATTCATGAAAAAACCTCCCTCAAAATAGACAGATTCATCATAAGTGTCTAACTAGTAGACACTTAATGATATCTTAATGATTGTGAAATGTGAACAAAGGAGTACAATTAAATTGTAAGCAATATAGTACTGATAGTAGATCTGTCTAGTACATTTCTCCAGTATGAGGAGAAAATTTTAACACTAGGAGGATGTATGATGGGTAAATTACAAGACAAAGTAGCTGTTATTACTGGTGGAGCATCTGGTATTGGAGCAGCAACCGCACGTTTATTTGTATCAGAAGGAGCCAAGGTGGTTCTTGTTGATTTAAATGAGGAAAAAGGAAAAGCCTTTGAAGTAGAGTTGAAAGCGCTTAATACTGAAGCTCTTTTTATAAAAGCAAATATTACGAGTGAAGAAGAAGTCGCAAATATCTTTAAACAAACGGTTGAAACATTCGGCAAGGTAGATGTTGTCTTCAACAATGCGGGAATCGGCCGCGTTCACCCTTCACATGATTTAGAGTATTCAGAATGGCGAAACACCGTAAATGTTGATTTAGATGGTGTTTTCTTAGTAGCACGTGAATCGATCCGTGAAATGTTAAAAACAGGTGGCGGTGCGATTGTGAATACAGCATCTATGTACGGTTTGGTTGGATCACCTGGTTCAGCAGCCTATAATGCAGCAAAAGGCGGTGTTGTTAACTTAACTCGTTCACTTGCACTTGAATACGCAGAAAAAAATATTCGAGTTAACGCGTTATGCCCTGGTTTTATTGATACACCTATTATTCCAGAAGAAAGCAAGCAAGTTTTAGCTGCATCCACACCTTTAAAACGCCTTGGTCAAGCTGAGGAAATGGCAAAATCCGTATTATTCTTAGCTTCTGATGATTCTTCATTCATGACTGGCAGCACATTAACAGTTGATGGTGGATATACGGCACAATAAAAAAATCATCGGGATGGATCTATTAATGACTGGGGATACTTACTAAAAGATATCTTTAATGCGAGATATTTTAATTGGGAATAATCTGAGGGATATCTCTATTAATGATAGGGTATTCCCTTAAGTTGGTAAAAAAGGAGGAAACTTAAATGAGCAATCGTTTTGATGGAAAAGTGGTCTTAATTACAGGTGCAGGATCTGGCTTAGGCCAAGCATCTGCTTTACAAATAGCAAAAGAAGGAGCAAAGCTATCACTCGTTGATTTAAATGCTGCTTCATTAGAAGAAACAAAAAGCAAAGTGTTAGAGGTTGCACCAAACGCAGAGGTATTGTTGATCACGGCAAATGTGGCAGATGAAAAAGCAGTTGAAAACTATGTAAATGAAACAGTTGAGAAATTCGGAAAAATCGATAGCTTCTTCAATAACGCAGGGATCGAAGGGAAACAAAACCTAACAGAGGATTTCGGCATTGAGGAATTCCATAAAGTAGTCAATGTTAACTTGAATGGTGTGTTTTACGGAATGAAGCATGTATTAAAAGTCATGAGAGAACAAGGTTTTGGTTCTATTGTCAACACAGCCTCTGTTGGCGGTATTCGCGGAGTAGGAAACCAATCCGGTTATGCAGCAAGCAAACACGGTGTGGTTGGATTAACAAGAAACTCTGGAGTTGAATATGGTCAATACGGAATCAGTATCAAAGCCATTGCACCTGGCGCCATCATGACACCAATGGTTGAAGGTTCGCTAAAACAAATTGATCCAGACAACTGGGAAGAAGTGGGTAAACAATTTGTGGAGCCAAACCCAATGAAACGTTTTGGTAAACCAGAAGAAGTAGGATATTTAGTGGCATTCCTGCTATCCGACCAGGCTGACTTCATCAACGCTGCCGTTATTCCAATCGATGGCGGACAATCTTATAAATATTAAGAAATGTGAAAGCATGGGGACTGCCTCGTGCTTTCTTTATGCCCAGATTTGTAACAATAGATCTAATTTGATGATTTATATCAGTGTCAGTGTCTTAAACCAATGGTCAGCATCTTTCAAAATATCAGTGCCCCTTCTTAATCAGTGCGATCTAAGATTTTTTCACGTCCTCTACGTATCTATCACTCACTTTCACTTTTTTTATTGAATATATAATTAAATTATTATATAGTAATATACGAATGAAAAATGGAGGTGTTTCAATGGCAGAATCATTCATTGAAATTGATAAAGCTGCAGTCATTTTGAAGCTATTAGGTGATAAAACAAGACTGGCAATGGTGAAAATGCTGGATTCTAATGATTGTTGTGTTTGTGAGTTTGTAGAGATTTTTAAGGCTAGCCAGCCTGCTATTAGTCAGCACCTTCGTAAGTTAAAAGATGCGGGAGTTGTCAAGGAATCAAGAAGGGGGCAGTGGATTTTTTATTCTTTAAATAAAAGCAGTGAATACTATCCGCTTGTTCAAAACATCCTTGAGCACTTGCCTGATCAGAATGACCGGGTTAAAGAATTAGAAGCACAGGGTTTACGAATTTCGTGTGACTAGATGGAGGATTTAACAAAATGACATCAATTATTTTGGCATCAGTGATCTTTTTACTCACACTTACGCTGGTTATTTGGCAGCCAAAAGGATTATCGATCGGATGGTCTGCATGTGGCGGTGCCGTTTTAGCACTCATCGTAGGTGTTGTTGATTTAAAAGATGTTTTGGATGTAACATCCATTGTTTGGAATGCAACATTAGCGTTTATTGCCATTATCATTATTTCACTTATTTTAGATGAGATCGGCTTTTTTGAATGGGCGGCTTTACATATGGCAAGAGCTGCACAAGGAAATGGCATAAAGATGTTCGTAAATGTCAGTATTCTTGGAGCGATTGTCGCTGCATTTTTCGCTAATGACGGAGCTGCATTAATACTTACACCTATCGTTCTTGCGATGGTTAGAAATTTACAGTTTAGCGAGAAAATGGTCTTTCCATTTATTATCGCGAGCGGGTTTATCGCAGATACCACTTCACTGCCGTTAGTAGTTAGTAACTTAGTGAATATCGTATCCGCTGATTTTTTTGGAATTGGGTTTGTTGAGTTTGCAACTCGCATGATGATTCCTAACTTTTTCTCATTAGCTGCAAGCATCTTGGTCTTGTTTCTCTTTTTCCGTAAAAGCATTCCGAGAAACTACGACCTATCTCAAGTAAAAAAACCGGTTGAAGCCATTCGTGATGAAAAGATGTTCAACTTGTCTTGGGTGGTTTTGGGGATATTACTAGTTGGCTATTTTACATCTGAATTTCTAGGAATCCCTGTTTCCATCATCGCTGGTATTGTGGCTATTTTCTTTTTATTTATGGCAAAAAGAAGTCCTGCGGTTAATACAAGAACCGTTGTCAAAGGTGCACCATGGGCGATTGTCTTTTTTTCAATTGGTATGTATGTCGTGGTTTATAGCTTGCGTAATGTTGGCTTAACAAATGTGTTGGCTGATTTAATCCAGGCAACAGCTGATCAGGGATTATTTGCTGCAACCGTTGGTATGGGCTTTATCGCAGCCGTCCTATCTTCGATCATGAATAATATGCCAACCGTGATGATAAATGCATTGGCTATTTCTGATACGAATACGACCGGTGTAATCAGAGAGGCGCTCATTTATGCAAATGTAATCGGTTCGGATTTAGGTCCAAAAATCACACCGATCGGATCGTTGGCGACACTACTATGGCTCCATGTCTTATCGTTAAAAGATGTGAAAATCTCTTGGGGCACCTATTTTAAAACAGGAATAATCTTAACGATCCCAACATTGTTTATTACGCTTGTTGGTCTTTATATTTGGTTACTTATCATTCACTAATCTACTTTAAAAGGAGCAATAAACATGTCTAAAAAAACAATATACTTCTTATGTACTGGAAATTCCTGCAGAAGCCAAATGGCAGAAGGCTGGGCAAAAAAGCATTTAGGTGACAAATGGGATGTAAAAAGTGCTGGGCTTGAAGCACATGGATTAAACCCGAATGCAGTGAAGGCAATGAAGGAAGCGGGAATTGATATTTCAAATCAAACTTCTGATGTGATTGATCGTGAAATCTTAAACAACGCGGATTTAGTTGTGACCCTTTGCGGTCATGCAGCAGAGAATTGCCCGGTAACACCTCCACATATTAAACGTGTGCACTGGGGCTTTGATGATCCGGCAAAAGCTGAGGGCACAGAGGAAGAAAAATGGGCGTTTTTCCAGCGTGTTCGTGATGAAATTGGCGAGAGAATTGAACGCTTCGCCAAAACTGGAGAATAATATTTGCAATTAAAAGCCGTGAGAACCTCTCTCGGCTTTAGCTTTACCCTCCCGTCAGTAGGTAGGGTCAAAAGGTAAAAATCTATCAAAAATAATTTTACATGGGGGAATGATTATGCAATAAGTAACGAAGGACCCTCATACTTTGTCATGTATGAGGGTGCTAGCTTTGTCTATCAAGCTATTCCAATTCCTTCTCAACCGTATCAACCTGATGCTTCATGTCCATTTGTTTATCTGTACGATGGTCGATGCTAATATTGGTGACAATTCGGTCAGGGCCTGCTGATAATGCTTCTTGGTGCATGTCTTTGGCAATATCCCATAGTTGTTCGATTTCACCTTCGATGACGGTTGCAGTAGGGGTCAACTTATATGTTAATCCTTTTTCCTCAATTTTTCGGACAACATTGGTGACCTCTGAACTAAAGCTGGTAGAATCAGTTCCTATGGGAATGATGCTTATTTCCAATAATGGCATTTTTGTCACTCCTCGTATTGTTTTGGGCCATTCAAAAGATTAATGATTCGGTTCGGCTGGAACGGAAATATCCTCAAGGGCTTTTCCGGCTTTTTCCGTTGATTTGTTATGAATGGCTAAATCACCAAGCGAGACCATTCCGACTAATTTGTCACCCTCGACAATAGGAAGACGGCGAATTTGATATTGTGACATGATCTCTGCCGCTTGCTCCACGGACATATCTGGCGTTCCTTTTATGACATCTTCGGTCATTAGCTTCGAAATGGACGTTTCTCCTGATAGATTGTTTGCGATTCCTTTTATCACCATATCGCGATCGGTTACGATCCCTACTAATCTTTCATTCTCACAAATTGGCATTGAGCCTATCTCTAGCTCCTTCATTTTCATCGCTACTTCGTTGCAAGAGCTTTTAAGTGTACAGCTTTCAACATCGGTTGTCATAACTTCGGTAATATTCATGTTTCATTCCTCCTTCATAAATTATTCGTTCTCATTTTCTTGCATACCCGTCCTCTTTTTTTGTAAACACATTCTTTTATACTATCACCAGAAAGTATTAGATTTTATGGAGGATAGTATAAGAAACTTTAGCCCTTCGCCGATAATCCAATTTTTTTAATTCTTTTTTGGGATTGGATTTTATTTGGATTGACCTTGTCAAACGTGTAGTTAAGAGCATGGTAAAACAAAAAACAGAAGGGAAGCTGCTTGGCAATATCGCTAAATATACGATTATTACATTAGCTTTCTTTATGGCACTTAATCAATTAGGTGTAGCTAGTACGATTGTGAATGCTGCATTTATCTTAATCTTGGGAGGATTCACACTTGCATTTGGATTGGCCTTCGGGTTAGGTGGAAGAGAAGCGGCTGGTCGTACACTGGACAAATTAGGTAATAAAGTGGAGCAAACGACGATTCAAAGCCCTGGTATTTCAGAATGGAAGAATCCGCAACAATCGAATATCACGACGAGTGACACAAATTTATTTCAAGGTCGAAACATGAAGGATCTAAACAATCCAATGAATACTCGTAACAATCCAAGACGAAATAAATAGGTTTTATCGAGAAAAAGGAATACTGGACCGCAATATGCAGTCTAGTATTCCTTTTTTGCGTGATAGGAAAGTATAAAATTCTGTACTAAGTTTCGGTGTCTAGCTCCAGCGCCTATCGCCTATCAAACTTCAGATCATCTCCCTACGATAAGTCAACATCGGCTCGCTTCGCTCACCGTGTTTCCTTTATCTCAGTCGATGCTCCTCCAGTTTGTACGGCGATGACCAAGGCGCTTGCGCATTTCTTATTTAGGGAGATCCCCTGAATGTTTATTTTTCCAAATGTGGCGGGTAATAGAACCTATAAACTAGTAAAAATGAGGAGAGGAATATGATCGAAACGTATTTGGAAAATAAAAAAGAAGAGATGATTGAGCTTTTGGAGCTGCTCGTGAATACAGATAGCGGAACTTACAATAAAGAGGGTGTCGATGAAGTAGGGGAAATTTTAGAAGAGAAATTTGAAGAGATCGGAATGACTGTAAAGGTACATCCTGAGCGAAAGCTTGGTAACCATTTGGAGGTGAAAGCCACAAGTGACAGCGACCCGAAAATTTTGATTATTGCCCATATGGATACAGTTTTTCCAAAGGGAGAAGCGGCAAAACGCCCGTTCAAGGTGATTGGAGATAAAGCCTTCGGTCCTGGTGTGAATGATGAAAAAGCGAGTCATGTTCAGGTTTTATATGCGCTAAAGGCGTTAAAAGCAGCCGGATCTGACGCTTACAAAAATGTGCATATTATCTTTAACAGTGACGAAGAAATCGGTTCACCTACCTCAAAGCCTCTCATTAAACAGGCAGCTGAAAACAAACAGTATTCGTTAGTCGTTGAATGCTCCCGCCCAGATGGAGGGATTGTGACAGAGCGAAAAGGTGTTGGCCTCTTTACACTTGATGTGAAGGGGAAGAGTGCACATGCAGGTGTAGAGCCGAAACGGGGAAGAAGTGCGATTGAGGAAATATCTCATAAAATCCTCAAGCTCCAGGAGTTAAATGATTATGATGAAGGGATATCTGTAAATGTAGGATTGGTACAAGGCGGGACCTCGACAAATACCGTCCCATCGGCTGCAAAAGCTAAAATTGATGTGCGTTTTAAGGAGGAACATCAGGCTGCCGAGATCGTCAGGAAGATGACTGAAATTTCTCAAGAGGAGTATGTATCAGGAACCAGTACCAAGCTAAAGGGTGATATTAATCGACCGCCTATGCAGAAAACAAACGAGACGGAGCAGCTCATTAACGTCATACAGGAAGCTGCTGCTGAGCTTGATATGTCGATACGAGAGGTAAGTTCAGGAGGAGGATCTGACGCCTCTTTTACGGCAATTGAAGGAATACCGACGGTTGATGGAATAGGTCCGATGGGTGAGTTTTCACATGATGAAAAAGACGAGTATACCGATTTAAAGACATTCCCTCAATTTACAGCATTACTTGCAAAAACAATAGAAAAATTAAGTAAGTAGTATTTTTGCTTAAATGGGCTGATTCATAAGGGAGGATAATCTTCCCCTTTTTCATTATTTTAAAACCAATACTTTCATAAAAAAATATAGCGTTTAAAAATTTAGGTTTAAGGTTTGTCCATTCAGTGAATAAAAAAGATAATACCAAACATGAAAGGTAGAAAGAGAATACTAGAATTCCTAAAAATTAAGTTTTTGAAAGCGATGAATAAACGAAAATACTAGTTTACAAAATATGGTGAATTCAGGGAGGTTTTAATATGGGAGAAGCAGCGAAACGATTAACAACGACGAAAGGTCAACAAATGATGAAATTTCGTCCAGCTTATTCAATGCAAGACATTTACGGAGAAGAAATCATCTACAATCCCAAATTGTATGCTGAAGATTATCAGCATTATTCAGGGGATTTGTTAAGCTTGGACGCTCTCACAGGAAGGGAATAAGCGTAATTGGAAACACACCGGTTGTTTGTCATGCTGCATGTGTGACAAAACCAGCTATAAGATTGCTGAAAAAAGCAGGGCTCCAGGTGCCGCCTATCCTTTATACGTATCAAACTGAAGATGAATATATAGACGTTCTTAAGCTTCTGTCTAATCAAAATAAAAAGATGATTTTTCAATATCCACACCCTGAAGAAAAGGTATCAACAGATCAATACAGGGTTGACCCTAAAGTGTTAGCCTATTTATGTGATAAACGGAATATACCTGAGCTTGTTCCTTCACAGCATATCCCAAAGCGAAGAATGATGAGCTTAGAACAAATTTTAGAGGAAAAGCCGAAGCTGCCTTTTGTTTTAAAAACAGGGGATGGCCGCCCGACCTCTGGTGGATACGGAGTCTTGCTTATTAATGAGGAACAGCAGCTGGATGAGATTACTGAAAGCTTTGGTGATTTATCATCGATCATCGTTGAGGAGTATATCCCTTACGAGCAGAATATTTCTGTTCATTACATGGTCAACAAAGAGAGAGAAATTGAATTTTTAGGAAAATCAGAGCAACTTGTAACAGAGGATGGCAATTTCTCAGGCAGCTGGATTACAACCGAGTTTGATCACAACATCGCTGACATTATTGAAACCGGCTATGAAGTCATGAAAAATATAGCGGATAAGGGATATATCGGAATGGCCGGCTTTGATGTCCTGCTCTATAAAGGACAATATTATTTTATTGATTTAAATGTTCGCTTTAATGCATCGACATGCGGACTCTTGCTCTATAATGATATTCAAAAAAGATTTGCCACAACGTTCATGCGACTTTGCAACTTCAATTGGACGAGTCATTTTGACAGTGCCATTCCAGTGGTTGAAAAATTTGTAGATAAGCAACAGTTTATTCCGTTAAGCTTATTAGATCCCGGTTATTTTCCAGATGAGGAACAGGTAACGAAGATCATTGGACTTGTGATCGGAAAGTCTTCGGAAGAGGTTGAAGATATCCTTGGAGACATGGCGAGAGCTGGTTTTATTTTGAAGGAATAACCGGATAAGAGATAAAAATGGAAGCTTTCGTGTTCAACTGCACCCCCTATATGTTAGTAGAGCTGACATATGGGAGGTGTATTTTTTTGCGGCTTTATTGGTTTTATGAACCAAAACTTCTATCAGTACCACTTATTGAGTTATGATAATAGGTAATCATTAGTTACGAACAATTTTATTCTAGAAGAATGATCATTTAAATAGAAAAAGCATGCTGAACCATTGAGGTGAAGAGATGAAAAAAGGAAAATGGAGTTTACAGACAACGATCACGCTTTTTGTCTGTGCTGTTGTTGCTCTTTCATTACTAATAACCGATTTGCTTATCAGCCGAACAGTTGCTGAAAGCATTGAGGATAGCCAAGCTGAAAAAGCAGGAAATGCTGCCCGAATGGTGGCAAGTTCGCCGCTAGTGATTCAAGGATTGAGCGGCAGAGGGGATGAAAAGGACATACAGACATTTGCAAATAACATACAAGCTGTTACAAACGTACAATTTGTAGTCGTAATGGATATGAAGGGAATCCGTAAATCTCATCCTGACCCAAATAAGGTAGGAAAGCGGTTTGTTGGAGGAGATGAAAAGGCGGTCTTAGCAGGAAAAGAGCATGTTTCGATTTCAAAAGGCACGTTAGGCCATTCCTTGCGTTCGTTTACCCCGGTATTCGATGAAAGCGGAAAGCAGGTAGGAGCAGTAGCGGTGGGCATATCTCTTGAGAAGGTCAATGAAGCGGTTGAAAAAAGCCGCTGGGACATTTATGCAGGGACGATTTTTGGCATCTTAACCGGAATTGTCGGAGCAGTCATTTTGGCCAGATATATTAAAAAGATTTTATTTGGGCTTGAGCCGATTGCAATTGCAAAGCTGCTTAAGGAGCGAAGTGCCATGTTACAATCAGTTCGCGAGGGGATTATAGCGGTTGACCAAGATTCAAGGGTTACTCTTATTAACAAGGCCGCATTAGGGATTTTGCAAAAAGCTGGCTTAAATGAAAATCCGATTGGAAAAAAGATCGATGATTATATGATTACCTCAAGGTTAAGCAGAGTTTTGCAAACAGGACAAGCTGAATTGGATGAAGAACAAAACATAAAAGGTGTTGCATTGCTGGTTAATCGTGTTCCTGTGCTTGTCGAAAACAAGATTGTTGGTGCTGTTGCAACATTTCGTGATAAAACGGAAATCAGCCAGCTGGCTGAGCAGCTAACAGGTGTACGGTTATACGCTGAGGCGCTTCGGGCACAGTCGCACGAATTTATGAACAAGCTCCATGTCATACTTGGTATGGTCCATATGCGTCAATATAATCAGCTGGCTGATTATATTAGTGTAATCGCAGACCATAGCAAAAACGAGGTTGGTTTTATCACAAGAAAAATGAAAGATCCCGTGCTGGCCGCCTTTTTACTCGGGAAGCTGAGTTATGCAAGGGAGTCAGGTGCTGAGCTTGTTTTCAAATCAGAATATCAATTGCCTGAACCTGAAGATGCAAGCATTACTCATGAATTGATTACGATTATTGGTAATCTCATCGATAACGCCATTGAAGCAGTTGAAAGCAGCACGTCCAAACAAATAGAAGTGGAGTTTGATTATGCCGATGAAATCTTGACAGTTGAAGTGAAGGATACCGGAATCGGAATAGTTGAAGAGATACAAAACCATATCCTTGAAAAAGGTTTTTCCACCAAGGGAGAGGATCGTGGATTTGGACTTTACTTAGTAAACAAGAGCTTAAAAAAACTTGGCGGAGAATTGGACATTTCCTCAAAAAAAGGACAAGGAACGATGTTTGCTGTTTACATTCCATATAAAAGCAAAGGTGATGCAAAATGATTCGTGTCATGATTGTAGAAGACGACCCGATGGTGGCAGAATTTAATAAACGTTACTTGGAACAAGTAGGAGGCTTTGAATTAGCTTCTGTTTGTTTTTCAGCTGAGCAGGCAATCTATGAATTGGAGAAGGAAAGAGTCGATTTATTGTTATTGGATATTTTTATGCCTGGCAAACATGGACTGGATTTGCTTTCATATATACGAGAAAGTGAAAAGAAAATCGATGTAATTGTTATTTCGGCTGCATCTGATATCGAAAGAATTCAAAAGGCCTTAAGGCTGGGGGCTGTCGATTATTTAATTAAGCCATTTGAATTTGAACGTTTTCGTGAGGCATTAGCAGCATATCAGGAGAAAGCAGCTTTTATTCAAAATCAGCAAGTCCTTAATCAGGCGGAATTGGATCAGCAAATTTTGCGTAAGGAAGAAAAACGGCTTCCAGAAGAATTACCGAAAGGGTTGACAAAAGATACATTAAACATCATTTGGAATGTGATCACGAGTATAAAAACAGGTCCATTTTCAACAGAAGATGTGGTAAGTCGTACAGGAATTTCAAGGGTATCGGTTCGAAAATATTTGAAATTCTTAAAAGATATTGGCGTACTTGACGTAAAAGTGATTTATGGAACGATCGGAAGGCCGGTTTATCAGCATGAATATATTGAAGAAAAAAGCAATATCATCAAACAATATTTGTAAGCAGTCATTCGGCTGCTTACTTTTTTTAATGACAAAAACACTTACATAAGTTACAAAAACTATTTATGTTTCGACAAAACGACTAACATAGAGTACAAGAAAAAAGGAGGTCATCAACATGGAATCAGTAAAAAAGTTGGAAACGCTTCACATAATAGAGAAAAAAGAAGAGAAAAGAGGATTGCTAGAACGGCTCAAACAACTCAAGGTAGGGGTCATCCCGTTGCCGCTTTACTTAGTGCTGGCAGCTATTATTTATGCAGCATCTGTCTATAATCAACTTCCGCCAGATATGATCGGAGGCTTTGCGGTCATCATGGTAATGGGAATTTTACTTGGGGATCTTGGTATGAAAATCCCGATTTTAAAAGATATTGGGGGACCGGCGATTTTAGCTCTGTTAGTTCCTTCTATTCTAGTATTTTATGACCTGTTTAATCCAGCTTCACTGGAAGCGGTCACAACTTTAATGAAAACGTCAAACTTTCTTTATCTATATATTTCTTGTTTAGTTGCAGGGAGTATTCTTGGGATGAATCGCAGTGTTCTTATTCAAGGATTCACAAGAATGTTTATTCCACTAATCCTAGGAACCCTTGCATCTGTTGCGGCAGGAGTATCGGTAGGATCCTTGTTTGGATATGATATGAAGCACACGTTCTTTTATATCATTGTCCCGATTATTGGTGGAGGAATTGGTGAGGGGATTTTGCCGCTTTCGCTGGCTTACTCGCAAATTCTAGGCGAGCCTGCAGAAGCGTTTGTTTCGCAAATGATTCCAGCAGCAGTGATTGGCAATATCGTTGCGATCATTTGTGCAGGATTAATGAAAAACTTAGGTGAACGAAAACCGGAGCTTTCCGGAAATGGCGTACTCGTCAAAACAAAAGGCGGAGACGGGTTGAAAGAAGATACGACGAGTAAAGTGCCGATTGATTTTTCGTTAATGGGAGCAGGATTGTTGATAGCTTGCAGCTTCTTCATTTTTGGGGCACTTGCCCATAAGTTCCTGGGGATTCCGGGTCCTGTCTTGATGATTGTAGCTGCAACATTAGTTAAGTGCCTTCAACTAATACCTGCCAAAATGGAACAGGGTGCTTATCATTTATACAAATTTGTTTCCACAAGCTTAACGTGGCCGCTTATGGTTGGGCTAGGTATCCTTTACATTCCGCTTGAGGATGTTGTGAAGATTGTCACTCCGGCTTATGTTGTTGTTTGTACAGCTGTTGTGGTTGCAATGGTCGGTACGGGCTATAATGTCGGAAAATTCATGAAAATGTATCCGGTTGATTCAGCCATTGTAACGGGATGCCATAGCGGTTTAGGAGGAACAGGAGATGTTGCGATTTTGTCTGCCTCCAACCGTATGTCATTAATGCCATTTGCTCAAGTGGCGACAAGACTTGGCGGAGCGTCTACGGTTATCATCGCAACGCTTTTAATGAAGTTATTAAGCTAATAAATTAAGAAAATAAGCAGGAAAAAGTACAGGAATCAAAATTCATTTTTTAACTTTAAAAGGAGATACATGAAATGCCAACTTTACGTGAAGAAACAATCAAGATGCACAAGGAAAATCAAGGAAAGCTTGGTGTTCATTCAAAGGTTCCCGTCCGTAATACAAAGGACTTAAGTCTTGCGTATTCTCCAGGCGTAGCAGAGCCATGCTTGGACATTTATAAAGATGAGAGTAAAGTATATGAGTATACGATGAAGGGAAATTTGGTTGCCGTTGTCTCAAACGGAACTGCCGTACTTGGTTTAGGTAATATCGGACCAAAAGCAGCCATGCCTGTTATGGAGGGGAAAGCATTACTGTTCAAATCATTTGCTGATGTGGACGCATTTCCGATTTGTTTGGATACAACGGACCCGGATAAAATGGTAGAAGTTGTGAAACTATTAGAACCAACGTTTGGCGGATTGAATTTAGAAGATATTGCAGCACCTCACTGTTTTGACATTGAGGAACGATTACGAAAGGAATGCAATATTCCGGTTTTTCATGATGACCAGCACGGTACAGCGATTGTAACAGCTGCCGGATTAATCAACGCGTTAAAATTAGCGAATAAAAAAATTGAAGATATTCTCGTTGTTGTAAACGGTGCAGGTGCTGCGGGAGTCGCAATTGTTAAGCTGCTTCTTCATATGGGTGTAAAAGATGTCATTTTATGTGATACAAAAGGAATCATTTATGAAGGCCGTCCAGTGGGCATGAATTCCTTTAAAGATGAAATGGCTCAAATGACAAATAGCGAACAAAAACAAGGTCTGTTAGCAGATGCGCTTGTCGGAGCGGATGTATTTGTGGGAGTGTCAGTTGCAGGTGCTGTCACAAAAGAAATGATTCAGTCGATGAATCAAGATCCAATCATATTCGCCATGGCCAATCCAGTACCAGAAATTATGCCGCAGGATGCTAAAGAAGCTGGAGCACTTGTCGTTGGAACAGGCCGTTCTGATTTTCCTAATCAGGTCAATAATGTCCTCGCATTCCCCGGGATTTTTCGAGGTGCGTTAGATATTCAAGCAAAAGAAATTAATGAAGAAATGAAGCTAGCTGCTGTTTATGGGATCGCTGGACTGATTGCAGAGGAAGACTTACATCCCGATTATGTCATTCCAAATCCATTTGATCCAAGAGTAGCAGCTAATGTAGCAGCATCTGTTGCTTATGCTGCAATGGAAACAGGTGTTGCGCAAAAACATGTGAATTTTGAAGAGATTAAAAAGCGTCTAGAAAACCTTGCAGTAGAAGCTTTTGTATAAATGATCACTTGCACTTATAGAGGGTGTCTAAAATGGGGCTGATTCCTGTTCTGGCACCCTCTATTTTTGTAGAAAATCAGCTAATTACAATTTATGTCCCCTCATCAATCGAATGTTAAGATACATTCTGTAAAGATAGTTCATCGTATTTTAGGCAAATGTTTAGTCCTAAGACAATAGTGGAACATAATATAAAATTGCAGGAAGAAGGATCTGCAATCTTATTATGATGATAAATATCTTATATAGTTTAAAAATAAATAAAGTATAGGATGTATGTTTTATAACTGTACTTTTAGGAAGGG
The DNA here is from genome assembly GCF_947503125.1 of uncultured Metabacillus sp. Taxonomy (GTDB): domain Bacteria; phylum Bacillota; class Bacilli; order Bacillales; family Bacillaceae; genus Metabacillus. The sequence goes on along the minus strand of NZ_CANNCR010000040.1, from coordinate 9,218 downwards.
ATCGTATGCTTATTACTTTTTTACTTGAGAACTTACCCGTTATTATCTTATTAGCAATCACAATGCATGGTTCAATACTTAAAAATTCATTACAAAAGAAGAAAAAAGAATCGAATTAAGGGTTGAATTCTAAATTAACACTCTTATTACGATACCTCCTGATTTGATTAGGAGGTATTTTTTGTTGTTAAAACAATAATGTATACAGCGGAACTGTTATAAGTGAATCACTGATTTATCGGACAAAGAAATTGCAAAATAAAAAATCATAACATACTTCTTAAATTACATGCTTGTACATAGATTTATAGTAAAAAAATTAAAAGGTGATTTATATTTTCCAGAAGATAGCTGCTATTCTAATAGGTAGTTTATTGATAAGCATTGGAATAAATGGTTTTTTAGTTCCACATCATTTGTTAGACGGGGGAATTACAGGAATAGCTCTTATATTGCATTATTACTTTAATTTCCCAACTGGTTTAGCTATGTTTCTCTTAAGCATACCTCTTTTCATCTATGCGTGGTTCTATAAACGAACATATTTTTTTAATAGCTTTTTAGGTTTAATTGCTACTTCTATAATGATTGATTGGTTAACGCCTTTAAGAACTCAATTTTTGCTTTCTATCTATATCAGTGTCATATTAGGTGGAGCAATTATTGGAATCGGAGTAGGAATCATGCTTCGGTATAAAACAAGCACGGGAGGAACCGACTTGTTAGCCCAATTTATATCAGATTCTATTTCTGTCAATATAGGTGTTATTATTTTAATTATTGACGGCTTAATACTAACAGCGGGGTTTAATATGTTAGGAATAAAAGCATTCCTTTTTTCTTCCGTAAATATTTGTATAATTGGAATCATTACGTCAAAGATTGCAAAGCCAAATATCTTTTTGGAATAAATACCTTTGAGCGAGGTCAAGTTATGTAGCTCTAAATATCAATTGCATGTATTAATAGTGAAAAGGAACTATACCCAAAAAAGTGGAATAGTTCCTTTTCCTATTATAATAAACTTGATATGTTAAAAATCATGGAACCATTCTGTTTGACAAATTATTTAGAGTAAAGGAAACAAATGAATTAGTAAATGGTTAACAACTAGTTTTCTAGTCTCTGTAATTCTGATATTATTTTATTAATAAAGTTTTTTGAGGGAATGTTGGTATTTAGATATAACAATAACTTGATTAGTAAGGTGAAGGTGTATGGAAGAACAAAAATTGTCGAGAGGTCTTAAAAACAGGCATGTACAACTAATCGCCATTGGCGGGGCAATTGGAACGGGGTTATTTCTTGGAGCAGGGAAGTCTATTCATTTGGCCGGACCATCGATCTTATTTGCTTATTTAATTACAGGGGTCATTTGCTTTTTAATCATGCGTTCCCTTGGAGAACTTCTTTTAACTAATTTGAATTATCATTCTTTTGTTGACTTTGTAGGAGACTATTTAGGCAATATGGCAGCGTTTATTACAGGCTGGACTTACTGGTTTTGCTGGATTTGCATTGCCATGGCCGATTTAACTGCTGTTGGTCTATATACACAGTATTGGTTCCCTAGTGTACCACAGTGGTTACCAGGATTTATTGCCCTTGTTATTTTGTTAATAATGAATCTTGCAACCGTTAAACTGTTTGGTGAAATGGAATTCTGGTTTGCATTAATTAAAGTAATTGCAATTCTCGCACTAATTGTAGTTGGGATTTTCATGATAATAAAAGGGTTTTCCACAAATTCCGGCACATCCAGCTTCGCGAATCTGTGGAGCCACGGAGGCATGTTCCCAAATGGCATGAATGGGTTTATCCTTTCATTCCAAATGGTCGTGTTTGCGTTTGTTGGCATTGAACTCGTAGGACTTACAGCGGGAGAAACAAAAGATCCTGAAAAAGTAATCCCAAAAGCGATCAATAATATCCCGATTCGAATTTTGATTTTCTACATCGGTGCACTTCTTGTCATTATGAGTATTTATCCTTGGAGTGCCATTAATCCTGCAGAAAGCCCATTTGTTCAAGTTTTCATGGCGATTGGTATCGTTGCAGCTGCAGGTATCGTCAATTTTGTTGTCCTAACATCTGCAGCTTCTGCTTGTAATAGCGCTATATTTAGTACAAGCCGGATGGTTTATTCTCTTGCCAAAGAAAAGAATGCACCTGTTTCATTTGCAAAGCTTACTTCACGTAAAGTACCTTCCAATGCATTGTTCTTTTCAATTGCCGTCATTCTAATTGGCGTTGTTTTGAACTATGTGATGCCTGAAGGAGTCTTTACGCTGATTACAAGTATTTCTACCGTATGTTTTATTTACATATGGGGAATTACTGTTATTTGTCATTTAAAATACCGTCAAACAAGACCGGATCTTGCGAAAAAGAATAAATTTAAAATGCCGCTTTATCCATTTTCCAATTATTTGATCCTAGCATTTCTAGCATTCATTCTAGTCGTGCTGGCACTGGCGGAAGATACCCGTGTTGCCTTATTCGTTACACCTGTTTGGTTTATTTTATTGGTTGCGATTTATAAAATGCGGAAACCTAAGGAGAATTATGCGGATCAGGTAAAAGAGGAAAAAGCAGTGGGAAATTAAGCAATAACATGAAAAAAACAGAATCTTTCTAATTTAGAATAAAGAGTGTTAACTTTCAGGAAGAAAGGACAGAGAAGGGTAGATGAAACCAAGAAACTACTCTTGTCTGTCCTTTTTTGCATGGGGCAGAATGTGTCGTAAATTTTAGAAGAAGTGTCGCTTTTCTTACATCCATTAACAATGAACATGCTCAAGCTTAGTAAAAGAAAGGGTATAATAAAAACATGGAAACAGACACTAAACATATTAATCATGATATGGAACGAGAATACAAAGAAAGAGAGGAGATATGATGACGAACGAGAAAAGTGAAGCAGGATGGAACCTAGATAACAGCTATGCTCAGCTGCCGAAAATATTTTTTACCAGCCACAATCCAACCCCAGTAGAGTCACCAAAGCTAATCATACTCAATAAACCGTTGGCAGTATCCTTGGGATTGAACGATAAAGAATTGGAAAGTGAGGAGGGGGTGGAGGAGTTTGCTGGCAACAGGCTTCCAGAAGGTGCTTCACCGCTTGCGCAAGCATATGCAGGGCATCAATTCGGGCATTTTAACATGCTTGGGGATGGGCGGGCTTTACTGCTTGGCGAACAGATCACTCCTGAAGGAGAACGGGTTGATATTCAGCTAAAGGGATCAGGGAGAACGCCTTATTCCCGCGGGGGCGATGGGCGAGCTGCGCTTGGACCGATGCTGCGCGAATACATCATCAGCGAAGCGATGCATGCCCTTGGGATTCCGACCACGCGCAGCCTTGCAGTTGTCACGACTGGTGAGCCCATCTACCGGGAAACGGAAGTGCCTGGTGCGATCCTAACTCGCGTGGCTGCCAGTCATCTGCGCGTCGGCACCTTTCAATTTGCAGCACAATGGGGCACAGTCGAACATCTCCGGGATTTGGCTGATTATACATTGCAACGGCATTATCAGGACGTTCCCGCTGATGAGAACCGCTATCTTCGCTTGCTTCAGGAAGTGATCGAGCGCCAGGCTGCACTGATTACGAAATGGCAGCTAGTTGGCTTTATTCATGGCGTAATGAATACCGACAATATGACGATAAGCGGAGAGACGATTGATTACGGTCCATGTGCGTTCATGGATACTTATGACCCGGCAACCGTCTTTAGTTCAATTGATAGGCAAGGCCGCTATGCTTATGGAAATCAGCCATACATTTGCGGATGGAATCTTGCACGATTTGCTGAAACATTATTGCCGTTGCTGCATGACGATGAGGAAAAGGCTCTTGAATTGGCTCAGAATGAGATTTCTCATTTTTCGAAGCTGTATCAGGCTAATTGGCTTGAGGGAATGAGAGCTAAGCTGGGAATCTTTAATGAAGAGAAAGAGGATGAAGCCCTGATTGAAGATCTCCTCAAATTGATGGAAAAGCATCGTGCGGATTTTACAAATACCTTCCGTGCGTTAACGATTGAGCAACATGAGGGATCAGACCTGTTTGGAACCGAAGAATTTGCACAGTGGCATGAGTGGTGGCAGGCAAGACTGGGCAAGCAGCAGGAATCGAAGGAATCCTCACTTGAATTGATGCGGAACTCTAATCCGGCGGTTATTCCTCGTAACCACCGGGTAGAAGAAGCTCTCGATGCTGCAGTGCAACAAGGAGACTATAGTGTGATGGAACGGCTTCTTAATGTTTTATCAAAACCATACGACCACTCTCCTGAACAGATTGAATATTGCACTCTGCCTGCGCCTTCATCCCGACCGTATCGAACATTTTGCGGCACATAATAAATGAAGAACAATGTGGCTGTCTTTAAGGGGTCTGCTCTTCCACAACTATCAATATATATAGTGATATAGACTGATGAAGATCCTATATATTGTGTTGGAGGAGCTGGCCTTTTTTGAGTCAGCCTCATTTTTTGCAACATTTCCCAGCGGAATGGATTAAATCTTAAAGAAAAACAAAATTGTGTCGATATAAATGGTAGATATTGATAACTTAAATGTTTTACTTTTAAGGATTAATTTAGCGGTTGCTGATGAAGCATTGTAATAAAAGAAGGAATCAGATCGTAACGGTTGCCTCTTTCAAACTGCTAAAAGGTTGACATTATCATATTAGAAAAGAGGAACTCTCAATAATGTTCACCAAACAGTTAGAAAACAAAGTAAACAAGTTTATGAGAATACTGGATGCTCGTGATCCATATACCGCTGGCCATTCCGAGCGGGTTGCAAAATATTCCATTTGGATTGCAAAAAAACTGAGTCTGGATGATAATGCATGCAGTGAGCTATACAAAGCGGCCTTGTTACATGATATTGGGAAAATTGGCATTCCCGATCAGATTCTTCTAAAACCAGATCGGCTAACAGAAGAGGAGTTTGAGATCATTAAACAGCATCCTAGGATTGGAGCCTCAATTCTATCAAATATGGAACCGAAAGCTTCGATGGTTTATGCGATTCAAACAGTCAGGTCACATCATGAAAGAATGAATGGAACGGGGTATCCGGATCAGCTAAAGGGGGATGATATTCCGCTTTTCGCAAGAATTGTCGCGGTTACGGATTCATTTGATGCAATGACAACCCCTCGATCCTATAGCACTCAATTATCTTATCGAGAAGCCGCTGCAGAGCTCATTCGCTGTAAACATACTTTGTTTGACGCAAAAATCGTTGATTCGTTCACAGAAATACTTGAAAAATGTGATTATCAGATTGTAAACTATGAAATTGAATTTGGCGAGGGGTTATTGTGAGTTGATATGGCAACAAAAGAAGGTCAGATCCCTCAAACACCGTAAATATCATAAATTTAGATGTTGGAGGATCTGACCTATGTGCATCAAATACATCTTTTTGAACTGTATTTTATTCCCTTTGTCATTTTTGTTTGTTTACTATTCAGTTTGCGTATCGGTATTTTGTTCTGTATTAAAAGGATTTCGACCTTCCATGCCTTTTGGACCGCCGCCATCTCCGCCAAATCTCCCGGCAGGTGCCTCTGTCACACCAGATTCATCAAGATATGTGATGATATCAGATAGTGTAAATGTGATCGGTTGTGTGCCATCTTTATATTGTGCTGAATCATACAAGCCATCTTTATTTTCTCCGCTTAAAGCTCCGCCTGAACTAATTGTATAGGACTGGTCATTTTGCAGGTCTGGTGTACTGATGAGAATGGTTTGGTATTGCTTTTCAGGTGCAATGGCAAAGACTTGTTTACCTTTCTGATCTGCTACATAGACGGATGTTCCGGCTTCTTGGAACTCGGAGAAAGTCATCATCACCGCGTTTTGTGTTGAATCCTCTGAAATTCCTTGGGCCATGCCGCTGCTGCCTGCAGCAACTAAAATGCCTTCTTCCATCATGTAGGACTCCGTATAATCCAGCGAACCATTTCCAGATGAGGTAGGTCCGTATACAAGCACCGTCCCACCGGTCTGTTTAATTGCAGTATTTGAGTCGAGGCCATCACCATTTGCGTAAACATATAGGTAGCCTCCTTCAATTATTAATTGACTATCTTCCGTTGATTCTTCACCAGCTGTTTCTTCTTTAGCTGCCGCTGTTTCTTCCTCGGCTGAAACATTCATACCCATCCGGGGCATTTCCGCATCACTGCTGCCTCCATTAACATTTACGCCATCATCTTCTGAATGAACATAAATGTTGCCATCAGCGACTGTAATATTTTCGCCTTCAATACCTTCTAAGCTTTTTTCAATATCGATGGTTCCGCCGTTAATAGCTACGTTTGCACCACCGTGAATACCATCATCTCCAGTTGAAACCTTGATTTTGCCTCCAGCAATGGTTAGGTTTTTATCACTATGAAGAGAGTCTTCGAGAGAGTCGATGGTAAATGTTCCTCCAGCAATGGTCATCTCAGTGCCTGCTTTTATCCCTTTTGTGCTAAATGTATCCTCTGATTCTGTATCTTCCGTCGTTTCTTCCGCATTCATTTGCGGCGGCTCACCACCTGCTGCCATGGCACGGGACGCTTGCAATTGTTCTTGAATCTCGGGATAATTTTGTAAAATCGTTTGGATCTCCTCAAAGCTTTTTGCATTTTGAAGCTGTTCTTTTATTTCATCAGAAACCTCTATTCCCGCTAACATACGTTCGATCATTGTTGACATATCCTCAGTGGTTCCCATAGGACGATCCATTGGCTGTTCAGCACTTTCAATTGTTTCCGGGCTTCCTCCACCTGCAATAATCGAATATTCTCCGTCTATAACGGTAACAGCCTTTTCAGCTTGTATGCCATCACCTTTTGCTTGAACCGTTACCGAACCGCTTTCCAAAACAATGTTTCCTTTCGATTCGTTCTCATCATTCGAGGCTTTCAAACCATCACCGGTTGCTGTTACCGAGATCGCAGCATCCTTTACAGCTAATAAGTCACGGCCGACAAAACCATCATCAGCAGATGTAACCTCAATCGTTCCGCCTGTAATTTTTAAATCGTCACGACTCGTAATGCCGTCCTTGAAATTGCCTGTTACGTTTAACTTACCAGATCCATTGATCGTTAAATCGTCTTTACTAAAGATGGCCGCTTCTGGCTCATCTGTTTCACCATCTTCATAAACGTATTCTTTTCCATCAGAAAGGGTATTCTCAGTGTCCTTTTCAAGAGACAGCACGGTCTTATCTGCCTGTTTTACATAAATAGGTGCACTTGTTGAGGAGTGAATCTCTGCGCCATTTAAAATAAGTCGAACCGTGCCGGCATCCTCTGCATCGACCACAATTTGACCATCCTCTAGTGTTCCCTCTACAACATAGGTTCCTGTTGTACGAATCAATATTTGTGAATCCTCAACAATGACGCCATCATTTTCTTCCACCGTTGCCGTTGTTTCCTCTAAACGAATATAGGTTACATTTGAATCTTGCCAGCTGGTATACGTATCATCGCTGTCATATGTGACGAGATTACTAGCAAGCTCAGCTGCATTTGTCCTGCTGCTCGGATTGCTGCTGCAACCACTGGTGATAATGGCAAGACAAGCGAATAGAGATAAAAACCTAGTCATACTTTTGTTCATTTTATTAACCTCCTTTGTTAAAACTTTGCGTTTGATGGGAAAAAGAAGGGGCTAATATCCCCTTCTTATGCTGTAAAGTTACCATCATAACTTAGCATGACGGCAGAATGAACGCCTTGGATGGCTGAAAGCTCGGATGCAATCTTGGCATCGTTTTCTTTTACACGAATTTCATATGTGACTTCCATTTCATGATCTTGAATAATTGATTTTGATTTTAACGAGAATTTTTTTGTTTTTTCTTTCATGATGCTTTCAATTTGTTCCCCGACAGCATGTTGATCATATTTCACAACCAATAGGTAAGGGTTGTCCACTTTGATTTTATTTGCGAATAAAAGAATAACAAGCCCAATAAGGACAGAACCGACAGCAGATAATAATATGAATCCTGCACCGCTCAAAATACCGGCAATAACGGACCAAAATAGATAAACTAAATCCATTGGGTCTTTAATGGGTGTACGGAAACGAACGATTGATAACGCTCCAACCATACCAAGTGATAATAATACGTTTTGGCTGATTCCCATGATGACTAACGCCGTTGCCATTGTCATAATGATTAGTGAAATATTGAAGGAATGTGAGTAAATTACACCGTTAAAGGTTTTTTTATAAATGGCGTAAATAAATAACCCGACTAAAAACGCTACGCCAATCCCAAGCAGGGAATCAATAATAGAAAATGAGGTTGTTTTCTCTATAAAACTTGATTTGAAAATATCTGAAAAATTAGTAGTATCCATTTTTTTCTCTCCTATTATGTTTTTTAACCATACATGCGGCTTAATTGATATTTTGAATAGGCTTCTTGCCTTGTGTCTGACAGCTGAAGTAAAAGTTTAATAGAATCTGGCAAGTATTCATCATATTTTACTTCCAAGATGACCAGATTTGGTTCAAGCACATCTACCATTGGTAAATGTTTATTGAACATATCTGTATTTTGTAAGCTTGATTGAACCTTTGTATCAAAGGTGATTCGAACATTTCCATAAGGGTACATTAATGCTTCACGTTCATAGTCAACCACTGTCTTCGGTTTAATTTGGTGATTTTGCATTTCAAAAAATAAATCGCGAATAAGGGCTCGTTCGTCTTGATTCATCCAGTGAACGTCACCGGTCCGCATTTTTTCAAATTCTGCTCGTGTTATTTTGCATTTTGATTTGTATGTCAAATTATTTCGTTTGCTTTTTCGCTCAAGATTGATGACATCATCTTTTTTCTCATAAATGCGAACACGGTATTTATCCCTTTTTAGGAACCCTTCCTTTTTCTCGTTCAAAATTTTATTATCAAAATTATCGAAGTATGTTGAACGAATCAAATATTTCCCATTTGCACCAGCATTGGCATCTCTTTTCATAAAATGCAGCAGTTTACGACGCAGCACGTGATATTCTGCCACCGAAATCGCATGTTTAAGCTCTTTGCGACCCTTCGGATTAAATGAGGTCTGAATCGGCATTTTCATTTCCTCCCTTTTATCATTTTTATACCCATTCCTTTCGCTTCGCTCAAGGCACAAAACGTAATGAAATAAGTTTTGTACCTCGAGCGTCT
>NZ_CANNCR010000039.1 GCF_947503125.1 uncultured Metabacillus sp. | reverse complement strand
CATGGAATAGAGTACAAGCTATCGGATATTCGCTAGACAAAAAAGGACCGGGCGGTTTTTGCCCGGTTTTTCTTATGATAGGATTTTAAGGCATGGTTTACGTTGTAGACTATGCTTTATTTTTATTTAACGTAAATGCTTCTTCATTTGCTTTTTTTTAGGCGACATATCACCAATTATCAAAAACAACATAGGCTAGAAAAGGATACTTTTTTAGAAGATGATAATAATCCTACAATGACCGTGTTTGTATTGGAGCGAGCAAGGTGCTTGTGCTTTTCTTAAAATTGGAGTGATCAATTATGCAGGTGAAAATTGGAGATGTTGTAGCAAGAAAATCTTATCAGCTTGACCTGTTATTTCGAGTGATTGATGTAAAAACAACTGCTTCAGGAGAGCAGATTGCAACCTTATATGGTGATGAAGTTAGATTAATAGCTGATGCACAATGCAGTGATCTCGTCATTGTGGATGAGATGGAGAAAAATAGCCGCAAGCAAAAGGAAAAGGAATTGATTGAGCAGTCATATTATTTATTTCGCCAAGATTATCAGCTGTTAAGAGAGAAGCAAGAATATTATGCAACATCCAGTTATAGCCACAACGAAGAGTTTTTTCATATACCTGGAAGAGTCCTTCATGTTGATGGAGATCCCCTTTATTTGCAAAAATGTTTAGCCTTATATGAAAAGATCGGTGTCCCCGTAAATGGTATTCATGTTAGTGAAAAGGAAATGCCAGAAAAAATTACGGGTCTTCTCGAAAGCTATCGTCCTGATATTTTAGTGATAACAGGTCATGATGCTTATTCAAAGCATAAAGGAAATATAGATGATTTAAATGCGTACCGCCATTCAAAAGAGTTCGTGCAAACTGTCCGCAATGCCCGTAAAAAAGTTTCCCACCTTGACCAGCTCGTGATTTTTGCAGGAGCATGTCAATCCCATTTCGAATCCTTAATTAGGGCAGGCGCTAATTTTGCCAGCTCTCCATCAAGGGTAAATATCCATGCCTTAGACCCTGTTTACATTGTCGCTAAAATAAGCTTTACTCCGTTTGTTGAACGGATTAATGTTTGGGATGTCCTTCGAAACACGTTAACAAGGGAAAAGGGTCTTGGCGGTGTTGAAACAAGGGGAGTGCTTAGGACAGGAATGCCATTCAGAAAACATAGTAATCAGTAAATGTTGCCGCTTATCGATATAAGTGGCTCTTTCTAATAGAAAAGAGCTGCGTGGACAGTGATAAAATATCACCTTTTTTTGATAAAATTCATCTTTTTTAACCATGAAAATACCATCTGGTATTCATTGTTTTTTCTTAGCGAAATCCAAAAAATAATGAATCTTTTCCTCTGTTTACGGCTTATAAATGAACATTTGAATAAAAAATAAAAAAAACATTCATTTTTGCACATAAAATTAATATTGTCGGAACAAACTATCTGTGAAGGATTAAGAATTTTGTTGAAAATAATTTATTGACAGTTGGGAAAAGTTATTGATATAATTTTAATTTTATTTGACTTACATAGGCAAAAGCTGTATAATTACATTAGTGAGGTGGATGCAATGGGAAAAACTCTAACGGATATTAAAAAGTCCTTGGATGGAAATCTTGGCAGACGACTAACTTTAAGAGCAAACGGTGGTCGTAGGAAAACGATAGAACGCTGTGGTGTACTTGCAGAAACCTATCCATCTGTCTTTGTTATTGAGCTTGATCAAGATGAAAATTCGTTTGAACGTGTATCTTACAGCTATGCTGATGTGTTAACGGAAACAGTACAATTAACATTTTTTGAAGATACAACAGGTTCATTTGCAGTTAGTGGACAGTAGACAGAATTGTTTACTGTTTTTTCTTTTGTCTTTTTTTAAAAAGGTATAACTTTTTGTACTTAGTTTTTGTGTCTAGCTCCAGCACTTAGCCCCTCTAGGGTGTAACCACTCAGGAATTGAAGGCTAAGAACGCCTTCTATTCCTATTCGCCTTATGCTTGTCCCCTTATGCTTAGCGCCTTGCGCTTTTCTTAGAAGCAGTTCCCTACATAAATCGATAAATAAGTGTAGATAATAGAAAATGCCACCGTTCAATCTCTTCTTTTATCCATATTTATCCTTTGAAAGGATGTGTAGTGTTATGGGCAGACGTCGTGGAATTATGTCTGAAAGCTTTAAATATGAATTAGCAAAGGACTTAGGTTTTTACGATACAGTAAAAGAAGAAGGATGGGGAGCAATTCGGTCACGTGACGCAGGAAATATGGTTAAACGTGCAATTGAATTAGCTGAGTCTCAGCTTGCTCAACATCATCGTGGTCAAAAGTAATGTGAAGTATCAGGGTTGACTGGTAAGCTTTATCGCCTTATTCTTTGAGGAGTGAGCTTATACAGTCAGCCCTTTGTCTATAGGGAAGAATGAAGTCAGCAGGTTGATGAGTCGCTGGCACTTAAGCCTTTGTAAGATATACAACGAACTCAGTTTTCGTGTTCAGCTGCAGCGCCTAGCTCCTCGAGTCATAAGCCACTTAGGAATTGAATACAAAGAACGTCTTCTATTCCTAAGCGTCTTATGCTTGTCGGAGCTGAACGAGGCGCTTCCGCATTTCGAATGTCCAGCTGCAGCGCCTAAGCGGGTGCTTCCGCTTTTCTTTGTCGAAAAAAGAAATACTATGCCTGCTTTTGTGGTACAATGTTGATACAATTTTAGATCGTTAAAGTAGGTGAATACATGCGTGTGTTAGAAAAAGCACCAGCGAAGATAAATTTATCATTGGACGTCCTTTTTAAACGGAAGGATGGCTTTCATGAAGTGAAAATGATTATGACAACCATCGATTTAGCTGACCGGGTCGAGCTCGTTTCTTTGCCATATGATGAGATTTGTATTGTGTCTCAAAATCGTTTTGTTCCAGATGATCATCGTAATTTGGCTTATCAAGCGGCTAAATTGTTAAAGGAAAGGTATAAGATCCGTAAAGGTGTGTCGATATCGATTACAAAAACGATTCCAGTTGCTGCAGGATTAGCGGGAGGCAGCAGTGATGCAGCGGCAACATTACGAGGATTAAATCGCTTATGGAACTTGGGTTTATCTATAGAAGAGTTAGCAAGGCTGGGAGCAGAAATCGGTTCAGATGTTTCATTCTGTGTTTATGGCGGAACGGCATTAGCTACAGGACGAGGGGAAATCATCCATCATATCGACCCTCCGCCACATTGTTGGGTTGTTCTTGCAAAGCCGACAATTGGCGTTTCAACTGCTGATGTTTATAAAAATTTAAACATAAATTCGATCGAGCATCCTGATGTTGAAGGAATGGTTGAAGCTATTAAAGCAGGAGACTATGACCAGATCTGCAAACTAATGGGAAATGTACTAGAAAGTGTAACTTTACATATGTATCCTGAAGTAGCAAATATTAAAGATCAAATGAAGCGTTTTGGAGCTGATGCCGTTCTCATGAGCGGGAGCGGACCGACTGTATTCGGTCTTGTACAATATGAATCACGATTGCCGAGAGTTTATAATGGACTTCGAGGGTTTTGTGACCAAGTATTTGCAGTACGAATGCTGGGGGAGCGAAACAGCCTTGATTAAATACGGATATTAAGTTATATTTACTATAATAATATTCGGATTTTGGAGGTTACCATTTCATGAAATTTCGTCGTAGTGGTCGTCTTGTGGATATGACAAACTATTTGCTTCATCATCCACATTCGTTAGTGCCATTAACCTATTTTTCAGAGAAGTATCAATCAGCTAAATCATCCATAAGCGAAGACTTGACGATTATTAAAGAGACTTTTGAGCAACATGGAATTGGAACATTACTCACTGTACCTGGTGCTGCGGGCGGAGTAAAGTTTATTCCGCAGGTCGAGGAAAATGAAGCAAAACAATTTATAGACGAGCTTTGTGAATTAATGGCTAAACCAGAAAGGCTGCTTCCAGGAGGTTATTTATATTTAACCGATATCCTTGGTGACCCCTCGATTGTTAACAAATTAGGGAGATTATTTGCAACCGTTTTTAGTAATCGGAAAATTGATGTCGTGATGACTGTTGCAACAAAGGGGATCCCATTGGCGTATGCTGTTGCAGCTCAACTTGATGTACCGGTCGTGATCGTAAGGAAAGATAGCAAAGTAACAGAAGGATCTACAGTAAGCATTAACTATGTTTCAGGCTCATCTAAACGTATTCAAACGATGCTGCTAGCTAAGCGTAGCTTAAAGGAAGGCTCTAATGTGTTAATTATTGATGACTTCATGAAGGCTGGAGGCACAATCAACGGGATGATCAGCCTTCTTGAGGAGTTCCAGGCTAAGGTTGCAGGGATCGGAGTTCTTGTAGAAACTGAGGGAGTAGAAGAAAGACTGGTGGACGAATATATCTCTCTCGTAAAACTCACTGATGTAGATACGCGTGAAAAGCATATCCAAGTAAAGCCCGGGACTTATTTTCAATTTATTAAAGAAAAAAAGATTGGAGAGGAATAATATGAAAATTGTCAGCACTAATCAAGCACCTGCCGCAATCGGCCCATACTCGCAAGGGATTATTGTGAATAATTTGTTTTATAGCTCAGGTCAAATCCCGTTAACTGCTGAAGGGGAAATGGTAACAGGAGATATTTCTGAACAAACTCATCAAGTATTTAAAAACTTAAAAGCTGTTCTTGAGGAGGCAGGCGCATCTCTTGAATCAGTGGTAAAAGCAACAGTGTTCCTTCAAGATATGAATTCATTTGCTGCATTTAATGAAGTATATGGTCAATATTTTTCAGAGCATAAGCCAGCTCGTTCTTGCGTTGAGGTGGCACGTCTCCCAAAAGATGCTCTAGTTGAAATAGAAGTCATCGCATTAATTAAGTAACGTTTTTGCATACGGACTGTCTCAGAGGTTTAATCCTTTGTTTTGAGACAGTCCTTTTATATTATTAAGATCTTTTGCTTAATACCTCTTTTCCTCCCTTATCTAAATTTTAAAAAAATTTTCAAATATTGCAGGAATATATAAAAGAACGTTGAAATAGTAACTAAAGTTTTTCATATGGGGGAAAAGGTGGTGAACAGGATGGAAGTTACAGACGTAAGATTACGCCGCGTAAATACCGAAGGACGTATGAGAGCAATTGCATCAATCACGCTAGATCATGAATTTGTTGTTCATGATATCCGTGTTATTGATGGAAATAACGGTCTCTTCGTTGCGATGCCAAGTAAGAGAACTCCTGATGGAGAGTTCAGAGATATTGCACACCCTATTAATTCTAATACACGCGGAAAAATTCAAGACGCTGTATTAGCAGAATATCACCGTTTAGGTGAGTTAGAAGTAGAATTTGAAGAAGCAGGTGCTTCATAAAATATAAAAAGGGACTTTGCAGATAAATGCAAAGTCCTTTTTTATCGTTTAGAAAATTCATTGAACTGTGGATAAGCACTGCGACATCCAGCTCCGAAGCACAGGATATGCAAGTGCAGTCAGTGCGACAGGACGTCGCGTTTTTGACTGCCAGCGCCTATCGCCTATCAAACTTCAGATCATCTCCCTACGATAAGTCAACATCGGTTCGCTTCGCTTACCGTGTTTCCTTTATTTCAGTCGATGCTCCTCCAGTTTGTACGGCGATGACCAAGGCGCTTGCGCTTTTGTTCTTCATGAGACCCTTTATTGTGTTAAAGTGAACGTGCGAAAAAATATTATTATGATAAAATTAGAAATATCATGTACTTTTATTTGCTATCTTGAAATACGAGTTATTTTAAGATATATTTTTTTATGGATAAAAAGGTACTAGACATTTAATAGTTTAATTAAAAAAGGTTAAATATAAAAATGGAGGCCTAGTAAATGGAAAATCGCTACGCAGTTATTTTAGCTGCAGGACAAGGCACACGGATGAAATCTTCATTATATAAAGTTCTGCATTCTGTATGTGGAAAACCTATGGTACAACATGTTTTAGACCAAGTATCTAAATTAGAGTTAACAAAAATCGTGACAGTTGTTGGACATGGTGCTGAAAAAGTAAAATCAGAGCTTGGCGATGCGAGTGAGTATGCGTTACAAAGTGAACAGTTAGGAACTGCTCATGCGGTTATGCAGGCGGCATCATACCTAGAGAATGAAGAGGGAACAACAATTGTCATCTGTGGCGATACACCTCTTATTACTTCAGAAACGATGGCAGCATTATTAACTCATCATAAAGAAACAAATGCAAAAGCAACGATCTTAACAGCAAAGGCTGATGATCCAACAGGCTATGGCCGTATTGTTCGCAATGAAGCCGGTACGGTAGAAAAAATAGTTGAGCATAAAGATGCAACAGATGCAGAAAGAGAAATTGCTGAAATTAATACTGGTACATATTGCTTTGATAATAAAGAATTATTTAAAGCATTATCACATGTATCAAATGATAATGTGCAAGGGGAATACTATCTTCCAGATGTGATAGAGATTCTTAAAAAGGAAGGAAAAATTGTTTCTGCCTATCAAACAGCTTCTTTTGATGAAACATTAGGAGTTAACGATCGAATCGCGTTATCACAAGCGGAAAAAATTATGAAGCAACGCATCAATAAAGAGCATATGAGAAACGGTGTAACACTTATTGATCCTGATAACACCTATATTTCTGCAGATGCTGTTATTGGCCGCGATACTGTTATCTACCCGGGAACGATGATTCTAGGTGAAACAGTTATAGGTGAAAACTGCCTGATCGGACCGAATACAGAAATTAAAAATTGCACGGTGCAAAACGAAACGACAATCCGTCAATCTGTTGCACATGACAGTCAAATCGGCAACAGTGTTAACATTGGACCTTTTGCTCATATTCGTCCTTTATCATCGATCTCTGATGAAGTGAAAATCGGAAATTTCGTTGAAGTTAAAAAGTCGACAATGGGTAAGGGCAGCAAAGCATCACACTTAAGCTATATTGGCGATGCTGAGGTTGGTTCCGATGTTAATCTTGGCTGCGGATCAATTACGGTTAATTATGACGGAAAAAATAAGTTTTTAACAAAGATTGAAGATGGGGCATTTATTGGATGTAACTCAAATTTAATTGCACCAGTAACAATTGGCAAAGAAGCATATGTTGCTGCGGGATCAACGGTTACAGATGATGTACCAGAGAAAGCATTAACAGTTGCACGTTCACGACAAGTAAATAAAGAGAATTATGTCGATCGAATAAAAAATAAAAATTCCTAATGGAGGTTTTCACTTTACCATGTCTAATCGCTATGGAGATTCAAATTTAAAAATATTTACGCTCAACTCTAATCCAGCATTAGCAAAAGAAATTGCAGATATTGTTGGTGTGGATTTAGGGAAGAGTTCTGTTACTCGGTTTAGTGATGGGGAAATCCAAATTAATATTGAGGAAAGTATTCGTGGTTGTGATGTCTATGTCATCCAATCAACCAGCGGCCCTGTTAACGAACATTTAATGGAACTTTTAATCATGATTGATGCCTTAAAACGTGCATCTGCCAAAACCATTAATATTGTAATTCCTTATTATGGATATGCAAGACAAGATCGAAAAGCAAGAGCAAGGGAGCCTATTACAGCTAAGCTTGTTGCAAATCTTATTGAAACAGCAGGTTCAACCCGTGTTATTACTTTAGATCTGCATGCACCACAAATTCAGGGCTTCTTTGATATTCCGATTGATCATCTTATGGGAGTGCCGATATTAGGAGAATATTTCCTAGGAAAAAACCTTGATGATATTGTCATCGTTTCCCCAGATCATGGCGGTGTAACAAGAGCTCGTAAATTAGCGGATAAGTTAAAAGCTCCAATTGCGATTATTGACAAAAGACGTCCAAGACCAAATGTTGTGGAAGTTATGAATATTATTGGGAATATCGAAGGGAAAACAGCTATTTTAATTGATGATATTATTGACACAGCCGGAACAATTACGCTTGCAGCAAACGCGCTTGTCGAAAATGGTGCTAAGGAAGTATTTGCATGCTGTACACATCCTGTTTTATCAGGTCCAGCTATTGAACGGATTAACAATTCTAAAATTAAAGAATTAGTTGTGACAAACTCAATTGCATTACCGCAAGAGAAACGAATTGATAAATTGGTTGAGCTATCTGTTGCACCATTAATTGGCGAAGCGATTATTCGTGTCCATGAAAAACAATCTGTAAGTTTACTTTTTGATTAAGAAAAGTGCAAGGCGCCTTGTGTTATACAATAACACAAGGTAATAACTTTATACTTACTTTTTTATAAAGGAAGCTTATTCTTGAAATGCGGGCATCCCGTATTAGAATATAGCTTCTTTTTGCTTGCCAGGCATAACCAGATCGCTTCCGCTAGAAAAAATATGTTTATACCTTCCTAGTTATGGGTAAACAATATATATGGATGATAATTCGTTAGGAAGGTGTAACTATGACAACATTACAAGCGATAAAGCGAACTGAATTCACAAACTCTGCGAAAAGAAAAATTCGTGAATCAGGTCAAATTCCCGCGATTATTTATGGGAAGAAAATTGAAAATAAGCCAGTTGCTTTAGATAGTATCGAACTGATAAAAACATTAAGGGAAGAAGGAAAAAATGCGATTCTTCACCTGGATGTAGATGGTGATTCACATGCGGTTATGCTTTATGATGTTCAAACAGATCCATTAAAAAATGAAATTGTCCATGCCGATTTTCATGTAGTGGACATGCAGTCGGATGTGCAAGTTGATGTACCTGTACATTTAACAGGTGAAGCACAAGGTGTGAAGGATGGCGGTGTCTTACAGCAATCATTCCATGAACTAACCATTACTGCAAAGCCGGGAAATATCCCACAGTCTATTGATGTTGATATTACAAACCTCGGCGTAAATGAAACAATCTTAATTAAGGATCTTCCAAAGAGCAATGATTACACATTTGTTCAGGATGAAGAGACAGCGATTGCATCCATTCTCCCTCCTAAGCAGGAAGAAGAAATTGACAGTGGGGAAGAGCAAGAGCCTGGAACTCCTGAAAATGAGGAAGGTCGAGAAGAAAGCGAAAAATAAGAAAGCCATAGATGAATTATTTAACCGAGTGTCAGCCTTCTACTTTAGAGCACTAAGAGATTTTTTCCTAGTAGCTTTAGGAAGGCTGGCACTTTCCTTTTTGCTCATAGACTTTTGTGTTATTGTTAGGATATGAGGAAGAATTGTAAATAAAATAACATGTAAAAGTATAACGATAAGTATATAATATAATCATATGCGTATAAGTTGAGTTGTATTGGAGGGTTTCTAGAAATGAAACTCATAATCGGATTGGGTAATCCTGGGAAACAGTATGAGCAAACAAGGCATAATGTAGGTTTTATGGTTGTTGATAAGCTTTCGAAGGAATTGTCGATCCCGCTTGATCGCCACAAGTTTAACGGATTATATGGGATGGGACATATTTCAGGGGAGAAAATCATATTATTAAAACCACTTACATATATGAATTTATCAGGGGAGTGCATTCGGCCTTTGATGGATTATTATGATATTGATCATAACGAGATTGTTGTTATTTACGATGACCTTGATCTACCAGTTGGAAGAATTCGCTTAAGGACTAAGGGAAGTGCCGGCGGCCATAATGGGATTAAATCGATGATTTTACATTTAGCCACACAAGAATTTAACCGGATTCGCATAGGGATTGACCGTCCAACTAATGGCATGAAAATTACCGATTATGTATTAGGACGATTTACTGATGAGGAAACACAAGGGATCAATGAAGCGATTGATCGATCTGCAAATGCCTGTGAAAGATGGCTGTCTACTTCATTTACTCAGATTATGAATGAGTTTAATTAAACATAATATCAGTTAATCTGCCGAGCAAATCATGTATATCAAGCCTCGAAAAGGTACATACTATCAGTAAAATATACCCTTTTCAGGAGGCAATTATGGCTCTGCATTATCATTGTAGACACTGTGGTGTGAAGGTAGGAAGTATTGATAAAATGGCTGTTTCAAGTGAACAGCTGGGCTTTGATCATTTATCTGATGAAGAACGTCAAGAGATGATAACCTATCAACAAAATGGTGATATACAAATAAAAACGATTTGCGAGGATTGTCAAGATGCACTAAATAGATATCCAGAATTTCATCAATATGAAAGTTTTATTCAGTAAGAGCTTTGGGTACAGCCCCAAAGCATTTTTCTGTTTAGCTTTTCACCATAGTATAAAGCTGGCAATCCAAATCTATTTAAAAAACAAACAAGCCAAAAAAGATAAATCTATGAATTTACTGAGAGGAGGGCTGAGCTTGTATAGTTTGCAGCAATATTTTAATCAGACAGATGATTTTAAGACTATTGTTTCTGGGATTGAAGAAGGGTTGAATGAACAGCTTGTAGCTGGTTTATCTGGTTCAGCTAGAACTGTTTTTACCGCAGCTCTTTATAATGAATTAAAGAAATCAATTTTAATTGTTACTCATAATCTTTATCAAGCTCAAAAATTATATGAAGATCTCGTTCATCTTATAAATGATGAAATGGTTTACCTTTACCCTGTTAATGATTTAATTGCTTCTGAGATTGCGATTGCTAGTCCGGAGCTGAAAGCACAAAGAATTGAGGTTCTTAACAGGCTTGCTGAAGGGAAACAATCGATCATTGTTGCCCCTGTGGCAGGTGTAAGGCGTTTGCTTCCGCCTACAGAAATTTGGGAACAATATCAGTTAAAGATGACGTTAGGACAAGATATTGACCTTGATCAAGTCATTCAGATGTTTATTTCCCTAGGATATGAACGGGCAGACATGGTTAGCACACCAGGGGAATTCAGTGTAAGGGGCGGAATTATTGATATTTATCCGTTGACAGAGGAACATGCCGTTCGTATTGAATTATTTGATACTGAGATTGATTCGATTCGTTCGTTTAATATAGATGACCAGCGTTCACTCCATATGCTGAAGGAAATCTCAATTGGACCTGCAATTGAAATGATTGTCGATGAACAGTCTAAAAATCGCGGTATTCAAGCGGTTGAGGCAGGTTTAGCAAAAACGCTTAAAAAAATGAAGAATGAGCAGCAAAAAGAATTGCTGCTTGAAAATATACAGTATGACTTAGAGCGCTTAAGGAATAATCAATTTAGTCAAGATATCTTTAAATATTCATCCCTCTTCTATGAGAAGGCTGCTAGTTTAGTAGATTATTTCCCTGCAGATGCTATTGTCATTCTGGATGAAATAAGCAGAATTCACGAAACCTATGATCAATTGGATAGGGAAGAAGCTGAGTGGTTTACAAGCTTGCTGGAAGACGGGAAAATCTTTCAGGATGTGAAATTATCTCATTCCTATGTGGATGTGATGACGAAAAAGAAACACCCAATCGTCTATCTTTCATTGTTTTTAAGACATGTACCACATACAAGCCCGCAAAATATTTTGAATTTATCTTGCAAGCAAATGCAAAACTTCCATGGGCAAATGAATGTGTTAAAAAATGAGCTTGAACGCTGGCAGAAGTCGAATTATGCAGTTGTTTTTTTAGGTGTTAATGAAGAACGAACAAAAAAATTAGAGCAGGTTTTAGAAGATTATGATATAAATGCCCACATCCTTGGAGAGATGGAATCCTTTAAGAGCGGGAATATTTATATTATGCAAGGCGATCTTCAAACAGGCTTTGAGCTTCCAATGCAAAAGCTTGCTGTGATCACAGAAGAGGAGCTTTTTAAAAAGCGTGTGAAAAAGCAAGTCAGAAGACAAAAGCTTTCAAATGCTGAGAGAATAAAAAGCTATTCTGAGTTAGAAATTGGTGACTATGTTGTTCACGTGAACCATGGTATTGGTAAATATCTTGGGATTGAAACACTTGAAATTAATGGAATTCATAAGGATTACTTAAACATTAAGTATCAAGGCAGTGACCAGTTATATGTCCCGGTTGAACAAATTGACCAGGTGCAAAAATATGTAGGCTCTGAAGGCAAAGAACCTAAGATTTATAAGCTTGGCGGCAGCGATTGGCGCAGGGTAAAAAAGAAAGTGGAGTCTTCTGTCCAAGATATTGCTGATGATTTAATTAAACTGTATGCAGAACGTGAAGCTAGTGAAGGGTTTGCCTTTTCCCCTGATGGAGAAATGCAGAAGGAATTTGAATTAGCCTTTCCATATCAGGAAACAGAGGATCAATTACGATCCATCCAAGAAATCAAAAAGGATATGGAGCGTATTCGTCCAATGGACCGACTACTTTGTGGAGATGTTGGTTATGGAAAGACAGAGGTTGCGATAAGAGCGGCGTTTAAGGCCATTGCTGATGGAAAGCAGGTTGCATTATTAGTTCCGACGACCATTCTGGCTCAGCAGCACTTTGAAACGGTTAGAGAGCGATTTCAGGATTATCCGATAAACGTTGGGCTTCTAAGTCGTTTTAGAACGCGAAAGGAAATCACTGAAACGAAAAAAGGCTTAAAAAACGGAACCGTTGACATGGTGATCGGGACACATCGCTTATTATCAAAGGATGTTCAGTATAAGGATTTAGGGTTGCTTATTATCGATGAGGAACAGCGTTTTGGTGTGACGCATAAAGAAAAAATTAAACAGCTGAAAACAAATGTTGATGTCCTTACATTGACAGCGACACCAATCCCAAGGACCTTACATATGTCCATGTTAGGTGTTCGTGATTTATCCGTTATTGAAACACCTCCCGAGAACCGCTTTCCTGTACAAACCTATGTTGTTGAGTACAATGGTGCCCTTGTAAGAGAAGCGATTGAACGGGAAATGGCACGTGGCGGTCAAGTGTTCTTTTTATATAACCGAGTCGAGGATATTGAAAGAAAAGCAGAGGAAATATCCATGCTTGTCCCTGATGCCAGGGTGACATATGCACATGGAAAGATGACAGAAAACGAACTTGAGTCCGTTATGCTTAATTTCCTTGAAGGGGAATATGATGTATTAGTAAGTACGACGATTATTGAGACGGGTGTAGATATTCCAAATGTTAATACATTGATTGTCAATGACGCCGATAAGATGGGGTTATCCCAGCTCTATCAGCTACGAGGCAGGGTAGGACGTTCTAATCGTGTGGCATACGCTTATTTTACACATAGAAAAGATAAGGTCTTAACAGAGGTAGCTGAAAAAAGGTTGCAAGCGATAAAGGAATTTACCGAACTTGGCTCTGGATTTAAAATTGCGATGCGTGACCTATCGATTAGAGGAGCAGGTAATTTATTGGGAGCCCAGCAGCACGGCTTTATCGATTCGGTTGGATTTGACCTTTATTCACAAATGTTAAAAGAAGCGATCGAAGAACGGCAAACAGATAAACCGAAGGAAAAAGCGATTGAAGTTGAAGTTGATCTCCAAGTGGATGCTTATATACCACAGGAGTATATCTCAGATGGCCGTCAAAAAATCGATATGTATAAACGCTTCAGATCAATTGATTCTTTGCAAGAATTAGAAGAACTGCAAGAGGAAATGATTGACCGTTTTGGAGAATATCCTGTTGAAGTAGATTATTTATTCCAAATTGCAAAAATTAAAGTGTTTGCAATACAGGAAAGAGTTGAACATATTAAACAAGAAAAAGATGTTATTACCTTACTCATTGAAGAGGAAGCAAGTAATAAAATTGACGGCCACCGCCTATTCGAATTGAGCAATAAGTATAATCGAATTGTTGGTTTAGGTATGGAAGGCAGCAGATTAAAGTTGACGGTTGCTACAAAAGGGCTTGATACAGAAAAATGGTTAGATATTATCAAGGAACTATTAAATGGGCTGGCGTCAGTAAAAAAAGAAGAAATTCCTTTAAATTAGGTTTAACATCAAAAGATTTAGGCGAAGCTTATTAGTTGTTAATTTACGAAAAATGTTAAAAAATCACTTTCATCATGTATATTACATCACTTGTGTAGGATACTAATTTCAACAAATGGTGATTGTTACATAAAGAGAAAGCTCCTGTCAAAAGTTTTTTCATTAAAGCTTCAGGAGGTTAGAGTTGTTACACACACCCTATCTTAAAAGTAACAGCAATCCAAACAATCACTCTTTTCCCTATCATCCGATGAAAGTGAGGCAGCATAAGATGAAAGCAACTGGTATTGTTCGTCGTATTGATGATTTAGGTCGAGTCGTTATTCCAAAGGAAATTCGCAGAACACTTCGAATTCGTGAAGGAGATCCATTAGAAATCTTTGTGGATCGCGATGGTGAGGTCATTCTAAAGAAATATTCACCAATAAGCGAATTAAGCGACTTTTCTAAGGAATATGCAGATGCCCTGTATGATAGTTTGGGTCATCCAGTTTTAATCTGTGATCGAGACACATTTATTGCCGTAGCCGGCGGTTCAAAAAAAGAATACTTAAATAAGAACATTAGTGACGTAGTTGAACAAGCAATGGAAGAAAGAAGCTCTGTTTTACAAGCTGAAGGTGGAGAGACACAGCTTGTTGAAGGTCTTAGCGAAGAAATCAAATCATATACAATTGGACCAATTGTCGCGAATGGTGATCCAATTGGAGCTGTCATTATTTTTTCAAAAGAACAGTCAATTGGTGAAGTTGAGCATAAGGCAGTAGAGACTGCAGCAGGATTTTTAGCGCGTCAAATGGAACAATAAGGATGTAGACAAAAAGGGCAGCGTACATGCTGCTCTTTTTTATAATATCAGAATTTATATATTTTCTTAACATAGCTTGCGTTTCTGAATCTAGCTCCAGGCGCCATCGGCGAAGCACAGGACGTGCAAGTGCAGTCAAGAGATAAGGACGCCCTGGTTTTTGACTGCCTCTAGGGTCTAGTCAAATAGGAATTGAAGGTAAAGAACACCTTTTATTCCTATTTGACTTATGCTTGTCGCCGAATGCTAAGCGCCTTGCGCTTTTCTTATGTTTGAATTATTTGTTTTATCTATCCTAAATGTTGTTTCATTCTTAGGCTAAGACTTTTCAATGCTCTTCAGCTCTACTATAATCAAGCTTAGAGGATTTTTGAGAGGAGTAGGACATGAACGTCCAGAAGAATAGGATGAATCTGGCCATACAAGGAGCGCTTATCCTTACAGTTGCCGGGTTAGTAATAAAAATTTTAAGTGCAGCATACCGTGTTCCATTTCAAAATATTGTCGGGGATATCGGGTTTTATATTTATCAACAGGTTTATCCTTTTTATGGGATGAGTGTGATTTTAGCCACATCGGGGTTCCCTGTAGTGATTTCGAAGGTGATGACGGAATACGGATATGGGAAATCGATGCAAATTCGCTCAAAGATCATGACGATTATATTTTTCTATTTATTAGTCATTGGTTTTTTTCTATCTATTTGTTTATACATATTTTCTGATGAGATCGCACGCTTTATGGGAGACCTTCATCTTACAAAGCTTATTCAGGTATCCGCAATCTCGTTTCTCATTGTTCCCCTAGTCTCAACCTATAGAGGCTATTATCAATCAGAGCAAAATATGAATCCGACAGCTGTTTCTCAGGTTGTTGAACAAGGAATTAGAGTTTCTTTTATATTGGTAAGCTCTTATTTCATGATAAAAGCTGGATATAATTTATATGAAGTTGGTTTTGGGACTTTAGCAGGTTCTATTATTGGGAGCATCGCTGCGCTGGTAATGCTGGCAATCACTTGGAGAAAAGAGCATCGCGGCATGTTTAGGTGGAATATTTCTGCACCTATTCAAACTCGGAAAATACTCTTATCTTTAGTGAAGTCTAGCTGGACAATTGGGTTAAGCAGCCTTATGCTAATTTTTATACAGCTAATTGATGCGCTTAATTTATATTCCCTATTAGTTGATGGAGGAATGGGAAAGGTTTTAGCGAAGGAAACCAAGGGCATATATGATCGTGGACAACCGCTTATTCAGTTGGGGACAGTTGTTGCGACATCTCTTGCTCTATCACTTGTTCCCGTTATTGCAAGCGCAAAGGTGCAAAATAACTTTGTCTTTATTCATGAAAAGCTGAATCTTTCTTTGAAGCTATGCATTGTTGTTGCCGCAGGTGCATCATCCGGGTTAATAGCGATTATAAAACCGACGAATGTGATGCTTTTTACAAATACTTCAGGCTCAATGGTCTTAATGGTTTTAAGTATTTCCATATTGTTTACCTCGTTATGTCTAACTATGTTTGCGATATTACAGGGATTAGGTTATGCCTTTTTTCCAGCATTGTCGGTCATAGTTGGAGTGGGGATTAAATATGGTTTAAATACGTGGCTGATTCCAATTTACGGGGTGATCGGAGCAGCAATCTCAACAGTCGTTTCTTACGGGATTGTCGTATTGATCACAATTTTATATATGGTGATAAAAGGTTATTCTTTTAAAGGGAATAAGAGTTTAGTTAAAATCAGTCTTGCGATTGTCATCATGGTTAGCTTGTTAACGATCTTCCTAAAAGCTGCAGGCCTGGTTTTTGACTTAGAGCATCGACTGTATGCTAGTATTGCATCGCTCAGCGGGGTATTAATCGGAGGCTGTATTTATGGATGGGCAATTTTAAAATTAAAAGTATTTACACATGATGAGCTTCAAAATATTCCAATTGTAAAAAAACTTGTAAAATGAAATGGGGTTCATAAATGGCTAAAAAAATCACAATTGTTGGGTTAGGTGCAGGCGATTTGCAGCAATTGCCTTTTGGTGTATACCAATTAATTACAAAATCTGAGCATTTATTTTTACGGACAAAGGAGCATCCCATTATTGTCGAATTAAATAACGAAATACGTTATGAAGCGTTTGATTCTATTTATGAAGAGAATGATGACTTTGATGAAGTGTATCGGAAAATTGTCGAAACCTTATTAGAAAAAGCTGCCGATCAGGATATTGTGTATGCTGTTCCGGGACATCCGCTTGTCGCAGAGAAAACCGTACAACTCCTTTTAAATAACGGAAGGGAAAAGGGTTATACAATTGTTGTACAAGGCGGACAAAGCTTTATCGATTCGACTTTTCAGGCATTAGAAATTGATCCAATTGAAGGATTTCAGCTAGTAGATGCCTTAACATTAAAAAGCGAACAGCTTCAATTGAATGGACATGTTCTTATTACTCAAGTTTATGACCAAATGGTAGCGTCAGATGTAAAGCTCACCTTAATGGAACAGCTGCCAGATGATTATCGTGTGACGATTGTAACTGCTGCTGGAAGCAGTCAGCAGCTAATTAAAGAAGTGCCATTGTATGAGCTTGATCGTGAAACAAGTGTCAACAACTTAACAAGTGTCTATGTTCCACCTGTAAAAAATAACGAACTGTTATATCATCAATTTACTAGCTTTAGGCAAATTGTAGCCGAACTGCGCGGTCCAGATGGCTGCCCTTGGGACAAGGAACAAACACATCACTCTTTAAAAAGATATTTAATTGAAGAGTGTTATGAACTATTGGAAGCAATAGAAGAAGAAGATATAGATCATATGATTGAAGAACTAGGTGATGTTCTTTTGCAGGTTGTTCTTCATGCCCAAATTGGTGAAGACGATGGAATGTTTTCGATTGATGATGTTATTAGAGCAGTCGCAGAAAAGATGGTTCGCAGACACCCGCATGTGTTTGGAGAAACGGTTGTTCAAGATACAAATGAGGTGCTGGCAAACTGGGAAGAGATTAAGCAAAAAGAACTCCCTATTAGAACATCCATTCTTGATTCGGTATCATCAGCACTTCCCGCCCTTTCTAAAGCCTTTCATTTACAGAAAAAAGCTGCTAAGGTTGGATTTGACTGGCCAACGGTTGATGAAACCTGGGAAAAGGTAAAAGAGGAAATAACAGAATTTGAAGACGAGCTAAAATTGAATACAAATGATCATTACATCATGAAGGAGTTCGGCGATGTGTTATTTGCGTTAGTCAATGTGGGAAGGCATTATCATATTGAACCTGAGGAAGCATTGGCTTCAACAAATAAAAAATTTTATGATCGTTTTCGCTACATAGAGAAGAAGGCAGAGGAACATAACCTGAAGCTTCAAGACATGTCCTTAGAAGAAATGGATCAATTATGGAATGAAGCAAAGAAAATAGATAAAGAGGGATGAAGATGAGATTAGACAAATTTTTAAAAGTATCAAGAATCATTAAACGAAGAACATTAGCAAAAGAAATTGCCGATCAAGGCCGGATTTCAATTAATGGAATCCCCGGAAAGGCAAGCTCCAATGTGAAAATAGGGGATGAATTGCTCATCCGTTTTGGCCAAAAGTTAATGACAGTTGAGATTACAGATTTAAAGGAAACAACAAGAAAAGAAGAGGCAGCAAATCTGTACCGTATTGTTAAAGAAGAGAAGGTAGAGCAGGAATAGCTTTTAGGGCAAGGCGCTTTCGCATTTCTGTATTGTCCAGCTGCAGCGCCTAGCTCCTCGAGTCATAAGCCACTTAGGAATTGAAGACAAAGAACGTCTTCTATTCCTAAGCGTCTTATGCTTGTCGGAGCTAAGCAAGTCGCCTCCGCATTTCGAATTGTCCAGCTGCAGCGCCTAGCTCCTCGAGTCATAAGCTGCTCCCTAATAGAAGGCAAAAAGCGCCTTCTATTAGGAATCATCTTATGCTTGTCGGAGCTGATCAAGCCGCTTCCGCATTTCGATATTGTCTAGCTGCAGCGCCTAGGCCCTCGAGGTCACAAGCCACTTAGGAATTGAAGGTAAAGAACACCTTTTATTCCTAATCGTCTTGTGCTTGTCGGGCCTGATCAAGCCGCTTCCGCATTTCTATATAGCTTGTTCTAATTCGGATTGTTTTTACATACAAATGTAAAAGAATCCTTTATTTAGAATGCGGAGGTTGAACATGAATCAATATTATGATAACAATTCATCTGTCCATAAAGGTGCCATTCAAGAGCATGATGTCATCATGCGGGGAAGGAAATTATTAGAGATTACTGGTGTTAAGCAGGTGGAGAGCTTTGATAGTGAGGAATTTCTATTGGATACCGTCATGGGGGCGCTAGCGATCCGCGGGCAAAACCTTCAGATGAAAAATCTTGATGTTGATAAGGGCGTTGTTTCCATAAAGGGCAGCAGAATTTTTGACTTGGTGTATTTGGACGAACAGCATGGGGAGAAAGCTAAAGGACTCTTTAGCAAGTTATTTAAATGAGTCTGACAACGCAATTTTACACAATGTTGGCAATGGCTGGTATGGGTGGTTGGCTCGGTTTGGCTCTCGATACTTATGGCCGCTTTTTAAAGCGGCCAATGAGAGCTAGATGGGTTGTTTTTATTAATGATTTTTTATTTTGGGTCGTACAAGGACTTATCCTTTTTTATCTGTTGCTGCTGGTTAATGAAGGAGAATTGCGGATTTATATCTTCCTAGCTGTACTATGCGGATATGCAGCTTATCAGAGTTTATTTAAACGCTTGTATTTGCGTATTCTTGAGCGTTTAATACAGACAAGCCTGAGCATCTATCGTTTTATGCTAAAGGTAGGCAATCTAATGATTGTAAAACCGATTGTCGGCTTGGTTCAGCTGCTCTTTGTGATCTTACTTGGAACGGTGAACTTTTTATGGAGATTACTAAAATGGGCTTTTCAATTTTTATATTCGTTCGTTAAACTTTTATTAGCACCGGTAAGATTTCTTTTGCGCCTTTTATGGCGGTTTACTCCATTTAAAATTAGGAACTTTCTGGGAAAGATTATTCGGTTGTTAGCAGGATTTATGAAAAAATTCCAGAATATAGCTAGTAAGATAAAAGCGTGGTGGCTACGGAGAAAAGAAAAGTAAGGAGGAAAACTATGAGTCTCGAAAGAACCAGGAAAATTACGGAATTGCAATCACAATATATGCAGCAACAGGAGAGACAACAGCAACTTTCGAAACGACGGAAAAGAGGCTTGATCAGAAGGTTAACCCTGTTAGGATTATTGGCTGTCATTTCTTCAGTGGTTATAATCACCACCATTTACAATCAGCAAAGTACCATTGAGGAAAAATTGGCTGAACAAAAAAAACTTGAAAAAGAATTGAGCAGATTAAAACAAGAGGAGAAGCTTTTAAGAGAAGAAATTGTCAAGCTTAATGATGATGAGTATATCGCAAAAATTGCACGAAGGGATTATTTCTTATCTGATGAGAATGAGATCATCTTTAACATAAAAGATTAGCCTTGTTGACACTCGATTTTTTATTTATGTATAATATAATAAAGGTTCGAATGATTTTTTATCTGTTTAAGGAGGAGCATTATTTTTATGTCGATTGAAGTTGGCAGCAAGTTACAGGGTAAAGTGACGGGCATTACTAATTTTGGAGCGTTTGTTGAGCTACCAGGAGGCTCTACAGGTCTCGTTCACATCAGTGAAGTTGCCGATAATTATGTGAAGGATATTAATGATCACTTAAAAGTCGGAGATGAAGTTACAGTTAAAGTAATAAATGTTGAGAATGATGGTAAGATTGGTTTATCTATTAAAAAAGCGATAGATCGCCCAGAGCGCCCAGAACGTCCAGAACGCCCAAGAAACTCAGATCGTCCAAGGCAATCAGATCGCCCGAGACAAAGAGGAAATGATTTCCGCAATAATAGCAAGGAAAGCTTTGAACAAAAGATGAGTCGTTTCTTAAAAGACAGTGAAGATCGTCTATCTTCATTAAAACGCAATACAGAATCAAAACGCGGTGGTCGAGGAGCTAGAAGAGGATAGCTTGCTGCCTTCATATAAATGTTGCCGTAAAAGGAAGACATCTTATTGGTGTTTTCCTTTTTTTAAAGTTTAAGAAAGTATAAAATTTTGTACTTAGTTTTTGTGTCTAGCTCCAGCGCCTAGCCCCTCGAGGTCAAAGCCAATTTAGAATTGAAGGCAAAAGAACGCCTTCTATTCTAAATCGTCTTATTTGCCCGAGGCTGATCAAGGCGCTTGCGCTTTTCTAAATAGTGATTAATAGTCAGAAGATTATGTGAATAAATTTTATATTGACGGAAATTTAATTCGAATGTATTATATATCTTGTGCCTTAGAAAAGGACAACTTTGAAATATGGCGGCGTAGCTCAGCTGGCTAGAGCGTACGGTTCATACCCGTGAGGTCGTGGGTTCGATTCCCTCCGCCGCTACCATACTAGAAGTGAGAATTTGGAAGTAAGAAGTCGGATAAACGGTTTCTTCGAAATAAAACATAAACCTCTGACATCTCATATCCGTCTCTAACATTTAAATAGGCCCGTTGGTCAAGCGGTTAAGACACCGCCCTTTCACGGCGGTAACACGGGTTCGAATCCCGTACGGGTCATATGGAAAAACTAGTTGTTTTGAGCAACTAGTTTTTTTGTCGTTTTATTAAAAAAGCTTCTCCGCACTAAGGAAATGGGATTCGAAACCTGGTAAGGTGAAATATTTTACCGACAAGGATCCGTTTTTCATAGGCTATTCTATCTTTCTTTCTCCTTTTACTTACATATTCCTAGCCGTTTTCTCATCGTTTTCTACCTTTTTGACGAAAGACATTAGAAAAATTTTCACATCACTTAGATATTTGTCGCATTCTTCAAAAACAGTCGAACTGTTTTTGGAATATCATTCCTTCTTTTGACAAAATCTTGTCCAAGCGTTCGATATAATTACAGCAACAATCAATTAGTGGGGGAATGAACGATGGAAAAAGTAGAAAGAAGGTTAATGGAGCCGATTTCGGATTTGGGAATGGTTAAAACCCAGCAAGTAGTTAATCGATTCTTTCATCGATTCTCTTCTAAATTACAAGTGTTCCTCTTGCATAAAGGTCTTGTGTATGTATTAATTGGGTTTTTATTAGGACGAGCAATTATTTTATCGGAGGTATTACCTTTCGCATTGCCATTCTTTGGCGCAGTTTTTCTCATGAAAAAAGATAAGGCATTATTAGCCGGTTTCTCCTTAATAGCCGGAGGTATGACTGTTTCTTTTGAAATATCCTTCATCATTTTAGCATCAATTATTGGTTTCCTTGTGATCAATCGCCTATCTGCCTATATCTTTAAGGATCAATTAAAGATTCTCCCCTTTGTCGTTTTTGGGACGGTTGCATTAACAAGGATTGTCTTTTCATTCGCAACCAAATCCACTTTAACATTATATGATTATATGATGGCAGGGGTTGAATCAGGGTTATCCTTTATCCTAACCTTAATATTTCTTCAAAGTATTCCACTCATATCTGCCCGAAAATATAAACAATCACTAAAGATTGAGGAAATTATCTGCATTATGATTCTCTTAGCTTCTGTAATGACAGGTCTTGTTGGAGTGTCCTATCAAAATTTGCAGGCAGAACATATCTTTTCCCGTTATATTGTTCTCCTTTTTGCCTTTATAGGCGGATCCAGCATTGGCTGTACAGTTGGAGTTGTCACGGGATTGATTTTAAGCTTGGCAAACGTCGGAAACTTATATCATATGAGCCTCCTTGCCTTTTCTGGACTATTAGGAGGTCTATTAAGAGAAGGGCAAAAGTTAGGAACGGCAATTGGCCTTCTGCTAGGGTCTGTGTTGATTTCTTTATATGGACAAGGGTCATCTGATTTAATGACAACACTGACTGAATCAATGATTGCCATCTTGTTATTCCTGATTACACCGAAAGCCATTACAGCAAGACTGGCACGGCACATCCCAGGGACAAGTGAGCATGCTCAGGAACAACAACAATATGTACGGAAAATCCGTGATGTAACCGCACATCGCGTTGATCAATTTTCACAAGTATTCCAAGCGCTATCGGAAAGTTTTGGAACCTTTTATAATAAGGATGTGACAGAAGATGAACAACGAGAAACCGATTTATTTTTAAGCAGTATTACGGAAAGTACATGCCAGCATTGTTTTAAGAAAGAAAGGTGCTGGGTACAGAACTTTGATACAACTTATGAATATATGCAGGCAATTATGCAAGAAACGAAACAAAAAACGTATCAAAACAATATCAAGTTAAAAAAGGAGTTTGCGAAACACTGTTCAAAATCAACGAAAGTGGAAGAGGCGATCGAAGAAGAAATCAATTATTTTCAAGCAAATCAAAAGCTAAAGAAGGAGGTTCAGGAAAGCAGGAGGTTAGTTGCTGAACAACTATTAGGTGTATCACATGTTATGGAGGACCTTTCCAAGGAAATTAAAAGAGAACGCGAGAATCATTTTGTCCAGGAGGAGCAAATTTTAGATGCCCTGCAAAATTTCGGGATAGAAATTGTTAATGTAGATATTTACAGCCTTGAGCAAGGGAATGTCGATATTGAAATGAGTATTCCTTTTTGTAATGGACATGGTGAGTGCGAAAAAATCATTGCACCAATGCTATCTGATATTTTAGATGAATCAATTATCGTTAAACATGAGGAGTGTGCAAACTATCCAAATGGTTATTGCCATGTTTCATTTGGTTCAGCGAAGAAATTCCGGATTGAAACAGGTGTTGCTCATGCAGCGAAAGGCGGCGGTTTGGTATCAGGAGATAGCTATTCTATGATTGATTTAGGAGTAGGCAAGTTTGCTGTTGCCATTAGTGATGGAATGGGAAATGGTGAAAGAGCTCACTTTGAAAGCAATGAAACGATCAAGCTATTGCAAAAAATCTTGCAATCAGGCATAGAAGAAAAGGTTGCAATTAAAACAATCAATTCAATTTTATCGCTTAGAACGACAGATGAAATTTTCTCAACGCTCGATTTAGCGATTGTCGATCTTCAAGATGGAACCAGTAAATTCTTAAAAATTGGCTCAACGCCAAGCTTTGTGAAACGAGGAGATAAAATCATTAAAATTCAAGCTAGCAATCTACCAATGGGCATTATCGATGATTTCGATGTCGATGTTGTTGGGGAAAAGCTGAAGGCAGGAGACCTTTTGATTATGATGAGTGATGGTATCTTTGAAGGACCAAAACATGTTGAGAATTATGATTTATGGATGAAGCGGAAAATTAGTGAAATAAAAACGGAAGATCCTCAAGAGGTTGCAGACCTAATAATGGAAGAGGTGATAAGAACGAGATCCGGTAAAATCGAGGATGATATGACGGTTGTTGTTTCGGCGATTGAGCACAATACGCCGAAATGGGCAAGCATTCCTGTTTCAAAATATGAAACAAAGAAAAAAATAGGTTAAGAAGGAGCTAAAGTATAAAAACCTGCTCTTCTGGCGAGTATGGTAACAAGTTTTCATATACGTCCAAGCGATATAAGCGATATATGAAAAATTTACATCTCTCTAGGAGGGTAATTATGGCAAAGGGTCATTTAAAGCAAATCTTATTAATTACGGACGGATGTTCTAATCATGGGGAAGATCCCATTGCAATAGCAGCATTAGCTCATGAGCAAGGGATAACGGTAAATGTTATTGGTGTTGTTGAAGAGAATGTGATTGATCATGAGGCCATGCAAGAAATAGAAGGAATCGCAATGTCAGGAGGTGGCGTACACCAAATTGTCTATGCGCACCAACTATCGCAAACAGTGCAAATGGTAACGAGAAAAGCTATGACGCAAACGCTTCAAGGTGTTGTAAATAAAGAGTTGCAGCAAATCCTTGGCAAACATACGTCAATGGAAGAACTTCCACCTGAAAAACGGGGCGAGGTAATGGAGGTTGTTGATGAACTAGGTGAAACCATAAGCTTGGAAATCCTCATTTTAGTTGATACAAGTGCAAGTATGAAGCCAAAGCTCCCTACGGTTAAGGAAGCATTGCTTGATCTCTCTATTAGTTTGAATTCAAGAATGGGAGATAATCAATTTTCTGTCTCAGTATTTCCTGGGAAAAAGGATGAGGTTGAACAGGTACTTGATTGGACACCAAATCTACAATCACTTTCTTCTATATTCCCTAAACTGTCAACAGGAGGTATTACACCGACTGGCCCAGCGATACGGGATGCGATTCAACAGTTTAAACAGAAACGTTCCTTAAGGGGTTTATTACGAAATGAAGAAGAATACTATGATGAATCAGGCATGTAACCTTTCTTCAGGAACGGTTGTTAATGGGAAGTGGAACGGGGAGCGATATACGATTATAAGGCTGCTTGGACAAGGTGCAACAGGCAATGTGTACTTAGCTGATAGTAGAAAAGGAAAAGTCGCTCTTAAACTGAGTGAAAATAGTATGGCGATTACTTCAGAGGTAAACGTGCTAAAGCGGTTTTCTAAGGTCCAAGGTACTTCTCTTGGGCCTTCTTTGCTTGATGTGGATGATTGGAGAATCGATCATGGGAAAATCCTTCCTTTTTATGTGATGGAATATGTTCGAGGGAAAAATTTCCTGGAATTTATAAAAGATCGAGGAATTGAATGGGTTGATGTATTGGTTCTTCAGCTTCTATCAAACTTAGAAAGGCTTCATCAGCAAGGCTGGATTTTCGGGGACCTAAAACCTGAAAATCTGCTTATATCAGGTCCTCCGCCAAGAATAAGATGTATCGATGTTGGCGGAACGACACAGCAAGGAAGGGCAATCAAAGAGTTTACAGAGTTTTTTGACCGCGGGTATTGGGGATTCGGCACCCGTAAAGCAGAGCCTTCATATGACCTTTTTTCGGTTGCAATGATCATGATTAATGCTGCTTATCCAAAGCGATTTACTAGAAAAAGTGAAAGTGACGGAAGAGCACAGCTATTTGACATCATCGATCATCATCCATTCTTGCAAAAACATAGGCAGGTTTTACAAAAGGCTCTATTGGGAAAATACATGAATGCAGCTGAAATGAAGAGAGATTTAGTTCATTTACTCTCAATAGAAACGAGCAAAGAGAAGCAGAAAACGAAAACTTATCGTACTCAGGTAAAGACACAAAGTCATACCAAGAGTCAGGCTGCAAGAATGGGTCCTTCTCAAGTGAAGCAAACGAGAAAACAGGCAAAGCAAACTAAAAAACGGAAAAAAATGAGCGGCGTTCTTGAAACAATTGTGATTCTGATAGGCGTGTTTTTAATCTATTCCCTATATGTTTATCATTATTTAATGTAAAACGTACTGTAAAATTGTTCAAAAAATATGGTGAATATGTGAACGCATTTTTCTTCTTTGTTATTGCCTAAGAAATAATGGTAGGATAGAGATAAGAAAGAAAAGACTTCAAAGGGAATATTAAAAAAAGAGGGAAGAAACGTGGAAAACTTTTATGCCCTTATTCAAAAACATCAATTGATTGAAAAGGGTTCAACCATTGTCGTTGGTGTATCGGGAGGACCCGATTCCCTGGCGTTGCTGCACTTACTTTATAAACAAAAGGATCACTGGAAGATTAATTTAGTCGCTGTGCATGTCGATCACATGTTCAGAGGAGAACAATCAAAAGAGGATATGCTCTTTGTCCAGGATTTTTGTAAGCAGCATCATATAATATGTGAAGCAAAGCAAATTGATGTAGCTGCATATGCTGCGCTTCACCATTTAAGTTCACAAGTTGCTGCAAGAGAGTGCCGATATAAGTTCTACAAGGAAGTTTTAGATAAGTATCAGTCAAGGTGTTTGGCACTTGGTCATCATGGGGATGACCAAATAGAAACGATCTTAATGAGGT
This sequence comes from uncultured Metabacillus sp., assembly GCF_947503125.1. Lineage (GTDB taxonomy): Bacteria > Bacillota > Bacilli > Bacillales > Bacillaceae > Metabacillus. The sequence goes on along the minus strand of NZ_CANNCR010000039.1, from coordinate 15,977 downwards.
TGGTTCGAGGAAGTACGGGAGAGTCCCTTGCAGGTATTCGCTTAAAACGAGCGTTTCACAATGGACACATCATACGGCCTTTGCTTGGACAAACAAAAGAACAAATTCTTTCTTATTGCCGGGAACAACACTTAATGCCTAGATTTGATCCAAGTAATGAAAAGACGGATTATACTAGAAATCGTTTCAGAAAGCATATATTGCCATATTTAAAAAGAGAAAATCCACTAGTTCACGAAAGATTTCAATATTTTAGTGAAACCTTATTAGAGGATGAAACGTATTTAAAGGAATTAACAAAGCAACAAATGAATAAAGTATTGAAAAGAAAAGAAAAGTCATTGGTAGAAATGGATATCGACAGGTTTAAAAGCTTACCTTTGCCTTTACAAAGAAGAGGGATTCAACTAATATTAAACTATCTATACGTAAATATTCCAGCTTCTCTATCTTCAATACATATTGAGAGTTTACTGAGGTTACTCTCACAAGATCACCCATCAGGTTCACTTGACTACCCAGGCAGTTTAAAAGTGATTAAATCATATCAAACATGTATGTTTACTTTTGAGCAAGAGGAAGGTAAAGATTATTGTTTTCAACTTGATATCCCTTCCGTTGTTTATCTCCCAAACGGGTTTCAGATCTCGTGCGAATCGGTCAAAGGTAACAGTGAATCATTTAATGGGAATGAATCGTTTTTATTAAATGAGAAAACGTTAGTGAAACCGCTCATTATTCGCACAAGAAAGCAGGGAGATAAAATCAAGTTAAAAGGCATGAATGGCAGGAAAAAGGTTAAAGATATATTTATTGATGCAAAGATTCCATTACATAGCCGAAACTCATGGCCAATTGTAGAAGATGGGAATGGGGACATCCTGTGGCTGCCCGGCTTAAAAAAGTCAATTTATGAAGCCGATCCGGCAAATGGGGATGACTTTGTATTATTACATTATAAAGAGCTATGAACTTCTAGGGGGCACACATTTAATGAGACAAGATATCGAAGAAATTCTAGTAACTGAAGAACAAATTCAGGAAAAAGTGAAGGAGTTAGGAAAGATCCTAACGGAAGAGTATAAAGATCGGTTTCCGCTTGCGATTGGCGTTCTAAAAGGTGCCATGCCGTTTATGGGTGATCTTTTAAAGAATATTGATACATATTTGGAAATGGATTTTATGGATGTTTCAAGCTATGGTTCATCAACTGTCTCTTCAGGAGAAGTAAAAATCATCAAGGATTTGGATACTTCTGTTGAAGGAAGAGATATCTTAATCATTGAGGATATTATCGACAGCGGTTTAACTTTAAGTTATTTAGTGAAACTATTCCGTTACCGCAAAGCAAAATCAATAAAGATCGTTACACTGCTTGATAAACCAACTGGCAGAAAAGCTGATATTGAAGCTGATTATGTAGGTTTTGTTGTTCCAGATGCTTTTGTAGTGGGCTACGGACTTGATTACAGCGAAAAATATCGAAATCTTCCTTATATCGGAATTTTAAAGCCTGAAATTTATGAATAAACTTTTCAGCAAATCCAGGGATTTAGCATAGTCTAATTTGTTGTGTTACCATGATTTTCTATGATACTATTTAATATAGCGTGTTTACTGTGGGAGGAGGTAAGGAATGAATCGGATCTTCCGTAATACCATATTTTATTTACTAATCTTTTTAGTCATAATTGGGGTTGTTAGTTTCTTTACAGGTGGCAATCCTAAAACGGAACAAATAACGTACAATGATTTCATTTCTGAATTAAACAATGGGAATGTTACAGAAATGACTGTACAGCCGGTTCGTGGTGTATTTGAAGTAAGAGGTAAGATGGAAGGTTATAAAGAAGATGAAACCTTCTTGACATATATACCAACCGAACAAGGGTTAAATCGGGTTGATAAAGCTGCTGAGGCGAATAATGTTGAAAAATTAAATGTTGCTCCAGCTGAAGAAACAAGTGGTTGGGTTACATTTTTCACATCCATTATCCCATTTGTTATTATCTTTATTTTATTCTTCTTCCTGCTAAACCAAGCTCAGGGCGGCGGCAGCCGAGTGATGAATTTTGGTAAAAGTAAAGCTAAGCTGTATAGCGAAGAAAAGAAGAAGGTTAAATTTAAGGATGTCGCTGGTGCAGATGAAGAAAAGCAAGAGCTGGTTGAGGTTGTTGAATTCCTAAAAGATCCTCGTAAATTTGCTGAGCTAGGGGCAAGAATTCCTAAAGGTGTCTTGCTTGTGGGACCTCCAGGAACAGGTAAAACCTTACTAGCAAGAGCAGTTGCGGGTGAAGCCGGCGTGCCGTTCTTCTCCATTAGTGGTTCTGATTTCGTAGAAATGTTCGTTGGTGTCGGTGCATCACGTGTTCGTGATTTATTCGAAAATGCTAAAAAGAATGCCCCATGTATCATTTTCATCGATGAGATTGACGCAGTTGGGCGCCAACGTGGTGCAGGATTGGGTGGAGGCCACGATGAGCGTGAGCAAACTCTTAACCAATTGCTTGTTGAAATGGATGGCTTTGGTGCCAATGAAGGAATCATTATCATTGCGGCTACTAACAGACCTGATATTCTGGATCCAGCGTTATTACGTCCAGGTCGTTTTGACCGTCAAATTACGGTTGACCGTCCAGATGTTACAGGCCGTGAAGCTGTCTTAAAAGTACATGCTCGTAATAAGCCTCTAGATGAATCTGTAGATTTAAAGGCCATTGCGGCCCGTACTCCTGGATTCTCTGGAGCAGATTTAGAAAACCTTTTAAACGAAGCTGCATTAGTTGCTGCGAGACAGGATAAAAAGAAGATTGATAACACCGATCTTGATGAAGCGACAGACCGCGTTATTGCAGGTCCTGCTAAAAAGAGCCGTGTTATTTCTAAGAAAGAGCGTAATATCGTTGCCTATCACGAAGCAGGACATACGATTATCGGTGTTGTGCTTGATGAAGCTGATATGGTACATAAAGTAACCATTGTGCCTCGTGGTCAAGCAGGCGGATATGCCGTTATGCTTCCAAAAGAAGATAGATATTTTATGACAAAACCAGAACTTTTAGATAAAATTACTGGTTTGCTTGGCGGTCGGGTTGCCGAAGAAATTATCTTTGGTGAAGTAAGTACCGGAGCTCATAATGATTTCCAAAGAGCAACCAGCATCGCAAGAAAAATGGTTACTGAATATGGTATGAGTGACAAGCTTGGACCATTGCAATTCGGGCAATCACAAGGCGGTCAAGTTTTCTTAGGTCGCGATCTTCATAATGAACAAAACTACAGTGATGCCATTGCACATGAGATTGACTTAGAAATCCAACGCTTTATTAAAGATAGCTATGAGCGTGCTCGTCAAATCTTAACAGAAAATCGAGAAAAGCTTGAATTGGTTGCACAAACCTTATTAGAGGTTGAAACACTTGATGCAGCGCAAATTCAAAGTCTTGTTGAACATGGTAAATTACCGGATCGTCCAGTTGCAGCGACTGAAAAAAGTCAGGATGCTAAAGCAGAGGACGTTAAAGTAAATATCCAACCAAAAAAAGATGAAGAGGATTCTTCTAAACAATAATAGTGAAAATTTAGATCGATGGCTAACTTAAATTTGTCATCGATCTTTTTTTAATGGAAAAACGCTAATTGATTTTACGTCAGGGCTGATCAAGGCGCTTGGGCTTTTCTTATAATATCAGAATTTATATATTTTCTTAACATAGCTTGCGTTTCTGAATCTAGCTCCAGGCGCCATCGGCTCGAGGTCATAAGTCAAACAGGAATTGAAGGTAAAGTACACCTTCTATTCCTGTTTGACTTATGCTTGTCGCCGATAGGCAGGCGCCTTGCGCTTTTTTTAAAGTTTAAGAAAGTATAAATTTTTGTACTTAGTTTTTGTGTCTAGCTCCAGCGCCTAGCCCCTCTAGGGTCTAGCCACTCATGAATTGATGGCAAAGAACGCCTTCTATTCATCAGCATCTTATTTGCCCTAGGCTGATCAAGGCGCTTACGCTTTTCTTATGATAAAATAATCTCGAATATGTAAACTAGTAATAGATTAAATATAAAGTGGTGATACAAATGATTCTTGTATTGGATGTAGGAAATACGAATACAGTTTTAGGGGTATATAAAGAGGATGTGTTAAAGCATCATTGGAGAATAGAAACAAGCCGTAATAAAACGGAAGACGAGTTTGGCATGATTATAAAAAACCTTTTTGAACATGAGGGACTTTCTTTTAAAGAAATAGAGGGAATTATCATTTCATCTGTTGTACCGCCAATCATGTTTGCGTTAGAAAGAATGTGTATGAAGTATTTTAATCTGAAACCATTGGTTGTCGGCCCTGGAATGAAAACAGGATTAAATATAAAATACGAAAACCCTCGTGAAGTAGGAGCGGATCGAATTGTAAATGCTGTAGCGGGTATTCAGGATTATGGCAGCCCGCTTATCATTGTTGATTTTGGAACGGCAACTACCTATTGTTATATTAATGAACAACGTCAATATATGGGAGGGGCCATTGCACCTGGAATTAATATTTCAACAGAAGCTCTTTACTCAAGAGCTGCAAAGCTGCCGAGGATCGAAATAACACGACCTGATAACATAATCGGTAAAAATACTGTAAGTGCGATGCAATCTGGTATTTTATATGGATATGTAGGACAAGTAGAGGGAATTGTAAAAAGGATAAAAGAACAAGCAAAGGAAGTACCAAAGGTTATTGCAACGGGTGGTCTAGCTACATTAATCGCCAAGGAATCAGATTGTATTGACATAGTAGACCCATTCTTGACTTTAAGAGGTCTCCAGCTTATTTATGAACGAAATACAGTAAAGGAATTAGGTACAGAGCACCGTTAGCTTACATAAACTAGATCATTGATTATACAGACAAGGGAGTTTAACAAATGGACTATCTAATAAAGGCATTAGCTTATAATGATCAAGTGAGAGCATATGCTGCAAGAACAACAGAGACGATCTCTGAAGCACAAAGAAGACATCACACATGGCCAACGGCTTCAGCTGCCCTTGGAAGAGCAATGACTGCAGGAGTCATGATGAGTTCGATGCTAAAGGGAAATGCTAAGCTCACAATTAAAATTGAGGGAGGCGGACCAATCGGTATCATCTTAGTTGACAGCAACTCAAAGGGAGATGTGCGCGGCTATGTGACGAATCCTCAAACGCATTTTGACTTAAATGAACATGGTAAGCTTGATGTCAGAAGAGCAGTAGGTACAGAGGGAAACTTGACAGTTGTGAAGGATCTTGGTCTAAAAGAAAACTTCTCTGGACAAGTACCAATCGTCTCTGGAGAGCTTGGTGAGGATTTTACTTATTACTTGGTAACATCTGAACAAATACCATCTTCAGTTGGAGTTGGAGTATTGGTTAACCCTGATAATACCATCTTAGCTTCTGGCGGATTCATTATTCAGTTATTGCCGGGAACAGATGATGAAACCATTACAAAGATTGAAGAGAGATTAAATAAAATTGAACCAATTTCAAAATTAATACAACGTGGTTTAACTCCTGAGGAAATTTTAGAAGAAGTACTTGGTAAAGGAAACGTGAAAATACTAGAAAAGCATCCTGTTGCATTTAAATGTCAATGTTCAAAAGAACGAATTGAAAATGCGATTATCTGCCTTGGTGAAGAAGAGATACAGGCCATGATTGATGAGGATGGAAAGGCTGAGGCTCAATGTCATTTCTGTAATGAAGTTTATTTGCTGACGAGAGAGGATTTAGAAGAATTAAAAACAGCAGCAAAATAATTCGTTTGAGCAGGGTAGTAGGAGTTGGGTAAAGTGAGCGGGAAAACATTATGGAGTATTATTTTTGGTTTAGTAATCATTAATTGCTTTACGCTTGGATTTTTCCTTTCAAAGAATCAAGGGGTTATTCCTGTATCAAATGATCCTCAAACAAGTGAAACAATTGCAACTATTGGTGATACATCTATTACCAGGGAACAATGGATGGCTGAGCTTGAAACGCGTTACGGGAAGGATACGCTTAAGGAGTTAATAAATGTCCAGGTTGTTGAGGAGTTGGCTAAGAAATACGATATTTCCGTTTCAGATGAAGTCATTGAAAGGGAATTAGCTACATATAAGTCGATGTATAACTCGTTGGACGAAGAACAATTTGGCAATGAAGAAAACTGGAGAGACCAGATTCGTTACAGTATCTTGCTCGAAGAGATCCTGACTAGGGATGTTTCGGTTTCTGAAAAAGAAATGAAGGATTTTTATGAAAATAATAAAGATTTATACAATATAGATGAGTCCTATCATTTATCACATATTATCGTGAAGACGGAAAATGAGGCAAACCAGATCATCAGAGAGCTTAATGGCGGATCCAGCTTTGAAGCACTCGCTTTAGAACAATCGATAGATGAGTTTACTGCGAATTCAGGCGGTGATATTGGATTTGTCTCTAAAGATAATGAATATGTTCCTGCTGCCTATCTTGAAGCAGCACCAAAGCTTGGCAAAGGTGAGTGGAGCGAGCCAATTCAAGTTGATACAGGCTATGCAGTACTGTTCCTTCATGAAAAACTTGAAGGGAAAACATACAGCTTTGAAGATGTAAAAGGACAAATCCGCCGGCAAATTGCACTTGAACAGATGGAAGGAACGGTATCTGTCGAGCCTTTATGGGAAGAACTGGGTGTCACATGGTTTTATGGTGAAAAATCAGAAAAATAGTACAAATAGCATAAAAAGTTTTGACAATTGTGATATTAATTGATATATTTACTTATAAATCCAATAAATTTACTCGGGATAGGGGAGGAATAGTATGACACGCGTAGCAAACTCTATACATGAATTAATTGGTCAAACACCAATCGTGAAGTTAAATAGACTAGTTGATGAAAACAGTGCAGATGTTTATTTGAAACTTGAATATTTTAATCCGGGCAGCAGTGTAAAGGACCGTATCGGACTTGCAATGATTGAAGCTGCAGAAAAAAGCGGAAAATTAAAAGCTGGCGATACAATCATTGAGCCAACAAGTGGTAACACAGGTATTGGACTAGCTATGGTAGCTGCTGCAAAAGGACTAAAAGCGATTCTAGTTATGCCTGATACAATGAGCTTGGAGCGCAGAAACTTACTTCGTGCGTATGGAGCAGAGCTTGTTCTTACTCCTGGTTCTGAAGGAATGAACGGAGCAATCCGCAAGGCAGGAGAACTAGCTGAAGAGCATGGTTACTTTATGCCACAACAATTCAAAAATGAAGCAAACCCTGAAATCCATCGCCTAACAACTGGTAAGGAAATCGTTGAACAAATGGGTAACCAATTAGATGCTTTCGTATCAGGTATTGGTACAGGCGGTACAATTACTGGAGCTGGATCAGTTTTAAAAGAAAACTATCCATCCATCAAAATTTATGCAGTTGAACCAACAGATTCTCCTGTTCTATCGGGTGGAAAACCAGGTCCTCATAAAATTCAAGGTATCGGTGCAGGATTTGTTCCAGATGTATTAAATACAGCTATTTATGATGAAGTTGTTACGGTTAAAAATGAAGAGGCATTTGAAACAGCTAGAAGAGCAGGCAGAGAAGAAGGAATCCTCGGTGGAATTTCAGCTGGAGCAGCAATCTTTGCAGCATTAAAAGTAGCGAAAGAGCTTGGTAAAGGCAAAAAAGTATTGGCAGTAATTCCAGATAATGGTGAGCGTTACTTAAGTACTCCGTTATATCAATATGATTGATCCTGACTAAGATTATATATTTTAAAAGAGGTTTGACGTAAATGTCGACCTCTTTTCACTTTATAAAATGATTTTATCATTTTTTGGAATGTGATAAAGATGTCCTTTTTGTGAAAAATTAAATTAAATTCCTTATGGTTTCTCCGCAACATTTATGTAAAATGAAAGTAAGAGTTTTAAAGGGGAGATTAGTCATGCAGCAACGAAGGACATCGCTAAGCATCAATATTGATTATAATTGTGATTTTTTTAAACAATATAAATACTTGGTCCAAGAAGAGAAGCAGCATGTTTTTTTAGAAAGTGGGCGGGGCGGCAGGTACAGTATTGCCGGGCTAAAGCCGGTTGCTTCAGTAAAGGGTAAAAATCATCTGCTTTTTATAACAAATGAATGGGGGACCGAGGTTCTGCAAGGGGATCCGCTTGATCTCTTTCATTCCTGGTTTCAAAAATATCAGATGGAAACCGACCCGGAACTGCCTGATTTTCAAGGTGGAGCGATAGGTTTCGTTAGCTATGATTATGTAAGGTATTTTGAGAAGTTGCCGGATTTTGCAGCTGATGATTTAGAAACTCCTGATCTGTATTTTTTGCTTTTTGATGATATTGCTGTGTTTGACCACCATACATCCAAGCTCTGGTTAATTACACATTATTATCAAGAGCATGAAGTCGAAAGTGCCAAGAAGAAGCTGCGTTTGTTGCAGGAAAAGTGGACATGCATCCCGAATCTATGTCAATATAAAAATAGGCAAGAAGAAGCGACTTCTGGTGATCCTATCACATTTTCAAAGGAAGCCTTCAAGAAGGCTGTTGAAGATATCAAGCAATATATCGCAGCGGGAGATGTCTTTCAGGTAAATCTCTCATTAAGACAGCATGTTCGTTTAGAAAATCATCCGCTTGAGATCTATGAAACCTTGAGGGAAGTAAATCCTTCTCCATACATGGCTTATTTGCATTTTCCAGAGTTTCAAATTGTGAGCGGATCACCAGAATTACTTGTTAAAAAACAAGGGAGAGCTGTAAGTACCCGCCCGATTGCCGGGACAAGGTCCAGAGGCAAAAATGAAGAAGAGGATAGAAAGCTTGCAAATGAATTAATTGAAAATGAAAAAGAGCGTGCAGAGCATGTCATGCTTGTTGACCTCGAAAGAAATGATTTAGGGCGTGTATGTGAATATGGATCAGTCCATGTTAATGAATTTATGGTCATTGAAAAGTATTCACATGTAATGCATATCGTTTCAAATGTGCAGGGGAAACTAAAAGAAACAGCAAATTATTCAGATGTGATCAAAGCGACCTTCCCTGGTGGTACAATAACAGGTGCACCTAAAGTAAGAACAATGGAAATTATTGAAGAGCTTGAACCAACAAGGCGAGGTATATATACTGGCTCTATAGGCTGGATCGGTTATGATGGAAATATGGAACTTAATATTGTGATTCGTACTTTATTTGCAAAAGATGGCTATGGGTATGTTCAATCTGGAGCAGGAATTGTTATTGATTCCAATCCGGATTTTGAATATAAAGAGTCTTTGAAAAAGGCTAAAGCAATGATTAAGGCAATTGAGCTGAGTAAAGAAGAGAAAATAAGAGACTGAGGTGAGTTCAGATGATTTTAATGATTGATAATTATGATTCATTCACATTCAATTTAGTGCAATACCTAGGAGAGCTTGGAGAAGAACTTGTTGTAAAACGAAACGATGAAATAACGATTTCGGAAATTGAGGAGCTAAACCCCCAATTTCTGATGATTTCTCCTGGGCCTTGCAGTCCGAATGAAGCGGGAATAAGCATGGAAGCCATTAAGCATTTTGCTGGGAAAATTCCGATATTTGGCGTTTGTCTTGGTCATCAATCCATTGCACAGGTCTTTGGCGGAGATGTTGTACGTGCTGAACGGTTAATGCATGGGAAAACATCACAAATCCATCACAATGGAGAAACGATCTTTAAAGGCATGGAAAATCCATTTACTGCTACGCGCTATCATTCGTTAATTGTAAAAAATGAAACGTTGCCTGATTGCTTAGAGGTAACAGCGTGGACAGCTGAAAATGAAATTATGGCCATCCGCCATAAAACGTTACCGATCGAAGGTGTTCAATTTCACCCTGAATCGATCATGACATCCTTTGGAAAAGACTTATTAAAGAATTTTATCAATCAATATAAATTAATCGAAAAGAGTTCATAAACGTGTATATATATTGCCAATCACAGTTTATAAAAGATACAGAAGCCACGATTTCTCCATTTGATCATGGCTTTCTTTATGGTCTAGGAGCCTTTGAAACATTTCGTATTTATAAAGGCTTCCCCTTCCTTCTCCATGATCATTTAAAAAGACTGCAGCATGCCTTAAATGAGTTAGGGATTTCTTATAAGGTTGATGCGGATGAAGTGTCTGAAATTCTTCAGAAGCTCCTTCAGTTAAATCATCTCGTAAATGAAGATGTGACGGTTCGGTTAAATATTTCTGCTGGAATAGGCGAGGTCGGCAAACTGCTACAACCTTATGATCAACCGACTGTTCTTTGTTTTTTAAGAAAGGCACCACCGATTGGAAATATTGAAAAACATGCTTCGATTTTAACATTGCGCAGAAATACACCTGAAGGAACAGAGCGCCTAAAGTCACACCATTATTTAAATAATATTTTGGGAAGACGAGAATTAAGAGAAACTCCAGATGTAGAAGGAATTTTCTTAACGGAAAAAGGATATGTTGCAGAAGGCATTGTTTCCAATATCTTTTGGGTAAAGGATCAGGTTGTCTACACGCCTTCAATTGAGACAGGAATTTTAAATGGAATTACAAGGCAATTTGTGATGAAATGCTTGAACAACCTTGGCATGCAAATCGATGAAGGATTTTACCCAAAAAAGGATATGCTAGAAGCAAATGAAGTGTTTATAACAAATTCCTCCCAAGAGATTGTTCCAATAAAAAAGGTGGACGAGTATTTGTTTTTTGGGAAAGATGGAAGTGTTGTGCAAAAATTAACGGAGTTATATTGTTCTTATCGGACGAAATTATTAAGTATAGACGAGATATAAAGGTTGGATGAAGAATGAAATTAATGACGAAGCAACAAGTGATTGAATGTGGGAAATACACTCTCCATTATGGCGAAAAGACACAAATCATGGGGATTTTAAATACAACTCCAGATTCTTTTTCAGATGGAGGAAAGTATGTAGATTTGGATAAAGCTATTTCTCACGCAAAGGAAATGATCAAAAACGGGGCAGATATCATTGATATCGGGGGGGAATCTACAAGACCCGGGTACCAGCCTGTATCCGTGGAAGAGGAAATTGAGCGAACAGCTCCTGTTATTCGTGAACTTGCAAATGAAATAGATGTTCCGATTTCGATAGACACCTATAAGGCAGAGGTTGCCATGCAAGCGGTTGAAGCAGGTGCAAGCATCATTAATGACATTTGGGGTGCGAAAGCCGATCCTGATATGGCAAAGGTTGCTGCTGATTATAATGTCCCAATTATTCTTATGCACAACCGTCACGATCGTGATTATCATAAATTAATTCCTGATATGATTGCTGACCTAATGGAGTCTGTTACAATTGTAAAGAATGCAGGAGTTAGTGATGATAAAATTATCTTAGATCCGGGTATTGGTTTTGCCAAAACAATGGACGATAATTTGCAGGTAATGAGACATTTGGATGCTTTTGTCGAACTTGGCTATCCGGTATTATTAGGTACATCTAGAAAGTCATTTATCGGGCATGTTTTAGACCTGCCGCCGACGGAACGAATGGAAGGTACAGGTGCAACCGTATGCTTAGGAATTGAAAAAGGCTGCCAAATCATTCGTATTCATGATGTGTTAGAGATGGCGAGAATGGCAAAAATGATGGATGCAATGCTTGGTAAAGGAGGTAACTAACATCGATAAGATTTTTGTGAACGGTATGGAGTTTTATGGATACCATGGTGTTTTGAAGGAAGAAAATAAGATTGGCCAACGATTTAGAGTTGATTTAACTGTAGAAGTAGATTTAAAACAAGCAGGAGAAACAGATGATTTGGAGCATACCGTCAATTATGCATCACTTTATACATGCTGTAAAAAGATTGTCGAGGGTAAACCTTATAAGCTTGTTGAGACTGTTGCCGAGCAAATTGCTAAGGAAGTATTGACGAAATTCTATCTCGTTCAAAACTGTACGGTAAAGTTAATAAAGCCCGACCCGCCGATACCAGGTCATTATAAAGAGGTAGCCGTTGAAATTAAAAGGGGTAGGAAATGAACGTAGAAGCATATATAGCTCTTGGATCGAATATGGGAAACCGGGAGAAGCACTTAAAAAAAGCCATTCAAACACTGCACTTTCATCCATCCATAATTGTAGAAAATATTTCCTCTATTTATGAAACAGATCCAATTGGCTTTACTGATCAAGATGAATTTTTAAATATGGTTATTAAGATAAACACTGATCTATCAGCGCTTGAACTATTAAACGTGTTACAGGATATTGAAAAATCACATAATCGAAAGCGTGAAGTAAAATGGGGGCCGCGAACTTTAGACCTTGACATTTTGCTTTATAATCATGAAAATATTGAAACAGAGCAACTTATTGTTCCACACCCTAGAATGCATGAACGTGCCTTTGTGTTAATTCCATTATCAGAATTAGACAAGAACATCCGCATTCCATCGAGGAAAGAATCACTTTCGACTATCATAGATCAATTACAAGATAAAGAAGGAGTACGAATATGGAAGCAGAAAAATGGGGTAGACGTATTCGCGCTTTTAGAAAATTAAAAGGCTTTACCCAAGAGAGTTTCGCAAAAGATCTTGGCGTTTCTGTTTCAGTCTTAGGTGAAATAGAAAGAGGCAATCGTGAACCCAACAAACAGTTTATCGAGAAAGTAGCTAAAGCTCTTAACATTACTGTTGAAGAACTGACCCCAAATGAATCAATGAAAGGATAGGAGGTTAGAAATTGTTTAAAATCGGTGATATTCAATTAAAAAATAGAGTCGTGCTTGCCCCTATGGCAGGTGTATGTAATTCTGCCTTTCGCTTAACGGTAAAAGAATTTGGTGCTGGTTTAGTTTGTGCCGAAATGGTGAGCGATAAAGCGATTTTATATAAAAATGCAAAAACAATGGGGATGCTTTATATAGATGAGCGTGAGAAACCTTTAAGTTTGCAAATTTTTGGCGGAGAAAAAGAAACGCTAGTTGAGGCTGCTAAATTTGTTGATAAAAACACAACAGCGGACATTATTGATATAAACATGGGTTGTCCAGTTCCGAAGATTACGAAATGTGATGCTGGTGCAAAGTGGCTTTTAGACCCGAATAAAATCTATGACATGGTTTCAGCTGTAGTAGAAGCTGTTGAAAAGCCTGTAACCGTAAAGATGCGTATGGGCTGGGATGAGGAGCATATTTATGCTGTGAAAAATGCCCAAGCTGTAGAACGCGCTGGAGGTAAAGCTGTAGCCTTACATGGTCGTACACGTGTACAAATGTATGAAGGAACAGCAAATTGGGATATCATTAAAGAGGTAAAGGAATCGGTTAAAATCCCGGTTATCGGTAATGGTGATGTAACAACACCACAAGATGCTAAGCGTATGCTTGATGAAACAGGTGTTGACGGGGTTATGATTGGGCGTGCTGCACTAGGAAACCCTTGGATGATTTATCGCACTGTTAAGTATTTAGAAACTGGTGAACTAATGGATGAACCAGGTGTACGTGAAAAGATTGAGGTATGTAAGCTGCACTTAGATCGATTAATTGCCCTTAAAAATGAGAATGTGGCTGTTCGCGAAATGAGAAAGCATGCTGCATGGTATCTAAAAGGGATCAGAGGAAATGCAAAGGTAAGAAATGAAGTTAACCTAATGAATACTAGAGACGAGCTTGTTGCCCTTCTGGATGAGTTTGTTTTAGAGGTTGAAGCAAAACAAGAAAGTGCTAGTCAAGTAGGATAACTGTTAGGTTGTTTAATGGTTTGCGCGTTAAGTTGTTTTACTGCCAGTACTCCTGGCAGTTTTCTGCTTTTTATTTAGTAACTGATAGGAGTTGTTAATATGAGTCACGATGAATTAAACCAAGAAGAATTAAATGATCAGCTAAAGGTGAGACGTGAGAAATTACATACTTTAAGAGAAAAAGGGTTAGATCCGTTTGGAAAACGCTTTGAAAGAACGCATCAAACAGCAGAGATTATTGATGCCTATAATGAATTCGAAAAAGAAGAATTAGAAGAAAAGGCGATATCTGTTACAATTGCTGGACGTATTATGACAAAGCGAGGAAAAGGGAAAGCGGGATTTGCCCATATCCAGGATTTATCTGGTCAAATTCAAATTTATGTTCGTAAGGATACTGTTGGGGAAGAGGCTTATGACATTTTCAATACAGCAGATCTTGGGGATATTATTGGTGTAACTGGAGAAGTGTTTAAGACAAAAGTGGGAGAATTGTCGATAAAAGTAAAATCTTTTGAGCTTTTAACAAAAGCATTGCGACCATTACCAGACAAATTCCATGGATTAAAAGATATTGAGCAACGCTATCGTCAACGTTATGTAGATTTAATTGTGAGTCCGGAAAGTAAGAAAACGTTTATTACTCGAAGTAAAATCATTCAAGCGATGAGACGCTTTTTAGATGATCAAGGATATTTAGAAGTGGAAACACCAACAATGCATTCTATTCCTGGTGGTGCTTCTGCCCGTCCGTTTATTACTCATCACAATGCATTGGATATGCCTTTATACATGCGTATAGCAATTGAATTGCACTTGAAACGATTAATTGTAGGCGGATTGGAAAAAGTCTATGAAATAGGCCGCGTCTTCAGAAATGAGGGTGTATCTACGCGCCATAACCCTGAATTCACGATGATCGAACTCTATGAAGCATACGCTGATTATCAAGATATTATGGAGTTAACGGAAAATGTCATTGCCCATGTAGCAAAAGAAGTATTAGGCACGACAACGATTCAATATGGGGAATACGAGGTAAATCTTGAACCGAAATGGAAAAGACTTCATATGGTGGATGCTATAAAAGAATATACAGGTGCAGACTTTTGGAAGGAGATGTCCTTAGAAGAGGCTCGGACTCTTGCAAAAGAACATCATGTTGAGATTACTGAACATATGCAATATGGACATATCGTCAACGAATTCTTCGAACAAAAAGTAGAAGAAAAATTAATCCAACCAACATTTATTTACGGTCATCCTGTAGAAATTTCACCTTTGGCCAAGAAAAATGATGATGACCCTCGTTTTACTGATCGCTTTGAGCTATTCATCGTTGCTCGTGAACATGCAAATGCATTTACAGAACTAAATGATCCAATTGATCAAAAAGAGCGTTTTGAAGCGCAGCTTAAAGAACGTGAACAAGGTAATGACGAGGCTCATATGATGGACGAAGACTTTATTGAAGCACTGGAATACGGAATGCCGCCTACAGGTGGTTTAGGAATCGGTATCGATCGTCTAGTTATGCTTTTAACTAATTCACCATCAATTCGTGACGTATTGTTATTCCCGCAAATGAGACACCGTTAAAAAGAACTTTAGAAGCAGGCCATATTTTGATTTGGTCTGCTTTTTTGATTGTCATAATATGTTAAAATGGTAGTGATTTAGAATATTGTGTATAAAAGCGTGGTGGTTCATATAAAAGCTAAGAGCATTAAGTTATCTATATTTATCTTGTTTTTTCTGGTGACGGCTATTTATTTAAACTATTACTCACTTGAATATGCTAAAAGTTCATGTATTAAAAATGGACTGATACCAAAAACTGAGTTAGCTGTATTTGCGTTTAATTGGTCGGTTTCATGTAAATAACGCAGGCTAAATAGAGTTATTTCTGAATAACTTTCACTAAACGCTTAAATTAGTTTTCTAGCGTTTAGTATGGAATTACATCAATAACTTTCTCTTCGAATTATCAAGTTTTATTCATTTTTAAATTATTTTAAAAAAATGCTTGCTAAAGGAATGAAACGGTGGTATATTTGAATACGTTGCTGCGAAACAGGCAATGAGCTTTTTAAAAAAATAAATAAAAACTTCTTGACTTTAAGATTGGGAGTTTGTTATTATTATAAATCTGCTTTAAAAAATGATCTTTGAAAACTAAACAAAACCAAGCGTGCCAACGTTAATTTCGATTAACAAACAACGTACTAAAA
>NZ_CANNCR010000038.1 GCF_947503125.1 uncultured Metabacillus sp. | reverse complement strand
AAACCATTGGTGTGTTTGTCAAGAGCGATTGCGGCGGTCAACAAGTTCACTTCGGTGTTAATTAAAACTAAAACGTTTTTTTTCATAGAACTTTTGACACTACCTAAAGGCGAACAAAAGATTCGCAGATTGGTCAAACAAGGTCGCGAATGGCGATAATAGCAACATAAAGTGATTGAAAGAAAAAAACAAATCCCCAAAGGAAGGCAGGAATTTTCGTATAATGTGCCAAACTTGTTGCATCTCCTGCGGACTTACTTTTTATTATGCTTAACATAAAAATTTGTAAGGCAGATGAAACAGACTCTGTTAAAAGGACAGATGACAGAAAATAGGCAAAAAACGTTTGAAAGCCGCTGCTGCCGCTATAAACTGTCCATCCACATATAACAATAAAAGAAATGAGCCAAATAACTCCATACAGATTTCTTATCCACAGCAGTAAATTGATGATGGCAATCGCTAAAAACGCATATAAAATGAAACGACTATTTCCCATGTTCAGCAGCATAAAACAACCATAAGCAACTAGGGAAGAAAAGGTATATCCAGCATAAGAAATCACGACACTTGAAAACCAGCCGCGTTGACCTGTAACCGCTTCTCCTGCCGTATTTATAAATAATTTAATCGAGTACACCTTGCCATTAAGAAGGAGCGCAGCTAAGGCATGACCATTTTCATGAATCAATGTATTGATCATTGTAAAATAGCGTCCAATTATTGGGACATGAGACAAAATATAGGCAGCGATTAAATAGACAACGATTTGATTTGTTAATAGGTTTTCCAACTAAAACATTCCCCTTTTTTCAGGCTATGTTCTTAGTCTAGGAAAAATTTCGGATCTATAATCAATCCTGATTAATTAAATAGAGGGACAGAACCTTTATTCTGTCCCATACACTTAATTATTTGATTAAGTTCGGAGGAGTGCCGCCCTCAAGCCCGGTTACTAAGTTTTCAGCTGCCAGTCTCGCCATTTTTTCCCTTGTTTCTTTTGTGGCCGATCCGATATGCGGCAACGTAACGACGTTGGAAAGCTGCAATAATGGGTTATCTTTGCTTACAGGTTCTGTTTCATAAACATCCAAACCTGCAGCTAAAATCTGTCCGGTTTGCAAAGCTTTTATTAATGCTGCTTCATCAACGTTTTTACCTCTTGAACCATTGATAAATATTGCGGTGTCTTTCATTAAGCGAAATTCTCTTTCTCCGATCATCTTATCCGTTTCAGGTGTATGCGGTGTCATTAAGCACACATAATCCGATTTACTAAGCAATTCGTCAAGTTCACAATATACAGCGTTAAACTCATTTTCCACCTGTTTATTTCTTGAGCGATTGTGGTAAAGAATCTCCATATCAAAGCCAAAATGGCCTCGTTTGGCAATGGCTTTTCCAATATCCCCTAACCCAATAATACCAAGTACTTTATGATGGACATCTACACCGAATAAATCCTCGTCCTTCGTTCCTCTCCATTTACCTGATTTCACATATAAATCAAGCTCAGGCATCCTTCTAGCCGTTGCAAGCAATAGGCCAAAAACAGTATCTGCTGTTGTATCAACTAATACTCCTGGTGTATTTGTTGCTTGGATGCCTCTTTTTTTCAATTCTTCTAAATCCAAATTATCATAGCCTACTGATATATTTGATACGATTTTTAAATACGGCGCTTGATCGAGCAACTCCTTATTTACTTTCAAACTAGCACCTAACAGTCCATGTGCCGTAGGTAATTCTTTTAGAAAATCAGGATCATGGTCTGTTTCTAAGTTATGAAAATACTTGATAACGAACTTTTCCCTTAATAAGGCTAGAACATCCTCAGGTACTTTTCGATAAACGATGACCGTTTGTTTCAACTTTCTCCCACTCCTATTATCAGCTTCTAGACCACTAATCATTCACAAGGTCGTTACAGACTTATTCAAGTTCATAAACAGAAAGTCCTGCTTATTACCCGAAGAAAATGATCAGAAGAACAAAATTCATAAAAAAAGCGCAAGGCGCCTGCCTATCAGCGACAAGCATAAGGCGAACAGGAATAGAAGGTGTACTTTACCTTCAATTCCTGTTTGACTTATGACCTCGAGCCGATGGCGCCTGGAGCTAGATTCAGAAACGCAAGCTATGTTAAGAAAATATATAAATTCTGATAGTATTAGAAAAACTTGGCGTATCGCCAAGTCCTAATGGCGAAAGCCTTAGTATTTCTTATACTATCATCCATAAAATTTTATACTTTCTGGTGATAGTACAAAAATACCCCTGCTTGGTTTTTAACCAGGCAAGGGTGTATTGTAAGATGGAAGTCATATAATACGATTCTGCTAAACTTTTACCTCAAGCTTCTTCCAGCTTCCTAAATCTGTTATATCTTCCGATCCATCTGCTGCATAGCCTTCACAGATAAATCCAGGTATTTCTGTACCATCCTGCAGCTCCACTTTACCAATTCCAAGAGGAGAAGGAATTAAAACAGCAAATTCTCCAAAAGAATGCAAAGGCATTTCCCAAATCTCTAATTCAATGGCTTTACCACCTGTTTGTTTTTTGATAAGGCCAGGCTTTGCAGGAGATGTCGGCAGTTTAATAAATTGATATTTTTCCGCTGTGATTGCCTCCTTCACAAAAACCGCACCAAACTCATGCATTTGTTTTTCAAATAGAAAGCCTCTCATATGCAAACCACATACTGCTACATATATTTTCTTTTCCTGGCCTTTATTTCGATTCATAAACGCTTCCGCTGCACCTATAATAAGACCTTCGTTTTCTGAATGAGCAAAGAAGGTGATCCCAAATGGGAGATTCGCTGCGGCTTCTTCAGCAGGAACGGCAATAGCACATAAATCCAATAAATTGCAATGATTCGTATAGCGTCCCATATCGCTATTTGTTTTGATAGGATCCTCTCTTACTTGATCTCGAGTCCATGTCCCGCCTACTGTTGGCATTACTAGTACGGCATCCTTTAAAAGATTGCTAGCTTTACGTTTTAATACTTGCAAACGATGTATGGATTGAAACACGGAAGCAGCATCATATTTGGGTAAGGTAGCAGAGCGCAAAACCTGTTCTGTTACTGGAAAAGTACTGCCTGGATGCTCTTTAATAAAGCCTCCTATATCAGCCCATCGTTCTGCTACATATGGTCCATCATAAAGAATGGCTGCAGCTTCAGAAAATAATTGATCATCAATATATTCTATCGGAATATTTAATTGTTTTAAGTTACTAATCGCTTGTTCCCATGCAGCTCTATACTCATTGGCAAATGGACCAAAAAACGCTAATGGCTCTCTTGGTAAACAGATTTTCTCAGGCAATTTCTGAACTGGAAATGGAAGTTGGCGTGACCAAGGATCGTGCTCATCTATTCCCCTTGCCACTGCATCAACTTTCTTTGCATCTTCTAAGCTATGAGAAAAAACAGTGACACAGTCAAGACTTGCACAGGCTGGGACAACTCCTTTTGTCGGCCATGCTCCTAAACTCGGCTTTAATCCGACTAGATCATTTAAAGCAGCAGGTACTCGCCCTGAACCTGCGGTATCTGTTCCAAGGGAGAAAACGGCATGCCCTCTTGCCACCGCAACGGCAGAACCGGAGCTTGAGCCGCCGCTTAAGAGCTCTGGTCGTAAAGCGTTATGCGCTTCTCCGTATGGGCTTCTCGTGCCTACCAATCCTGTTGCAAATTGATCGAGATTGGTTTTTCCAAGCGGGATAGCTCCTGCTTCGATTAATCGTGCGACAACCGTTGAATGTTCTGTTGGTGTATAGGCATATTCAGGACAACCTGCAGTAGTTGGGACATTTGCCAAGTCTATATTGTCCTTAATAGCGAAAGGAATCCCCCAAAGTGGTGAGGAGTCGATGTCGAGCGTTTGTAATCGTTCAAGGTATGGCTGAATGGTATCTTTATTTGGCGATGTGATCCAAATATTCATTCCCTCATCTCTTTTGACACGTTGAATAATTTCAATTATTACCTCAGTTGGAGCAAGTTCATGTTTTAAATATTTTTTACGGAGCCAAGCTATTGTTAGTTTTTTAGGTAATTCAACTTTCTTCATTGTGCAGCACCCACCTTTTCATTCAATTCCTCAAACAAACTGACAAATAATTGTCCTGCATGGACTGCGTCTCCAGGTTTTACGTACACCTCAGCAACAATCCCATCACAAGGTGCTGTTTGGGGGAATTCCATTTTCATGCTCTCCTCAATGATTAAAACATCGCCCTTTTTCACATTTTGCCCTGGTGTAACGAGAACCTTCCACACACTTCCGGGCATTGAACAGTGAACAGGTATTGCCCCTTCTGGAAGAACTTCTTCATGAGGATCATTTGAGGTTTCCTCCTCAGACACATGCTCGGCAATACCCAGCTCCTTCCATCTTTCACGTTCCGCTTTAAAGGCCTCCTGTTGGCGAACACGAAATTGCTCAGCGCTTTCCTTAATCTCCTCATGAAATGATAAATAGTCACCAAGATCAAATGTTGTTTCTGTAATATCCGCCTCAAATCTGCCCCGTAAAAAGTTCTCCCGCATTTCCAGCAATTCACCAGCTTCTACTGGATAAAACTGAATTTGGTCAAAAAAGCGTAATAACCAAGGCTTCCCCTGTTCAAAACTCTTTGTAGAACGAAGCCTGTTCCACATTTGAATAGTTCTTCCAACAAATTGATAGCCTCCCGGTCCCTCCATACCATAAACACACATATATGCTCCGCCAATGCCAACAGCATTTTCAGGCGTCCAGGTCCGTGCCGGATTATACTTTGTTGTCACAAGACGATGTCTAGGATCAATTGGTGTGGCAACAGGTGCACCTAAATAGACATCCCCTAGTCCAAGTACAAGATAATTGGCAGAAAAGACGATATGTTTTACATCTTCAATGCTTTCGAGTCCATTAATTCTTCTAATAAATTCTAAATTATCAGGACACCATGGTGCGTCAGGCCGGATATTTTGCTGATATCGTTCTGTTGCAAGCTGTACAGAGGGATCATTCCATGATAGCGGCAAGCGAACAATTCTTGATGGTACTTGAATGGATTCAAGCGGCGGGAGCTTGCTATCAATCTCTAATACCTTTTCAGCTGTTTCTTTCACTGTTATTTTTGAGGCATCAATGTGGATCTGCAATGAGCGTATACCAGGTGTTAAGTCTAAAACTGGAATTTCGCTGGTATTTTTGATTACATCCATTAATATATGGGTCTGAAATCTAAGTAATAAATCAAGCTCCATTTCCCCGTACTCTACTAATAAGTGTTCATCCCCACAACAACGAATGGTAATTGGAAATTTTCGATTATGTTTCTCAAAAGCAAGCACTGGATAATCAGAAGATAATGCTTCATTTGTTTGTATGATTTCAACCTTGTTTAAAAGATTGAACTCGTTATGCCCTATCGCATGAAGATTATTTTCCTGCAACTTTCGTAAACGGTCGGCTTCTTCTAATGTAATGAGCTGAAATTGGACGGTATCCCCAGGGTGAAGCTGGCCAATTTTCCAAAATTCTGCAGAGGCAGTCGTTACTGGACAAACAAACCCTCCGAGACTAGGACCATCGGGACCAAGTAGAATCGGCATATCGCCTGTTAAATCTAACGTACCTATTGCATACGCATTATCATGAATATTGGATGGGTGCAGCCCTGCTTCTCCTCCATCCTCCCTTGCCCAAAGCGGCTTAGGCCCGACAAGGCGGACACCGGTTCTTGAGCTATTAAAATGAACCTTCCATTTTGTTTCTGTCAACTGGGTTAAATAGCTCTCTTGCAAAAATTCTTCTGTACAATGCGGCCCGGGAATAACTCCGATTGTCCAGGAGTGCTTCATTTGCGGCTGATGGAAAGCCGGGAGCTCTTGAGAATGGCTTGGTTTGAAGTGATGACAAACAGCCAATATGTCTCCTGTACGAAGAGCGCGTCCGCCATGACCCCCAAAGTTTCCAAGCGTAAAAGTTGATGAGCTGCCTAATATTTTCGGCATATCAAAGCCGCCAGCGATCAACAAATATGTGCGCATTCCAACTTTTGCCTCACCGAATGATAGTATCTGACCATTTTTAGCCAGAATCGGTTTATACATTGGAACAGACTCGCCATCCAGCATGGCTTCCATATCAGCTCCCGTTAAGCAGAACCACATCTCATTTCGAAAGCGATAAGAACCACCGCGCAATGTGAGCTCCAACCCTGGTGCATCATCCTCATTTCCTAATAATTTGTTTCCGATTCTGAAGGATAAAGGATCCATTGGACCACATGGTGGCACACCCACATCCCAATGACCTGTTCTTCCCGGCCAATCCTGAATGGTTGTTTGCACGCCGCCATCTAATACTTCCAAGGTGTTTTCAACTGGCTTAAAGCCATTTAACATTCGTGTATAAACATTACCTGTTATGCAATCCTCTTCCTTGAGCAAGCTTTGTAAATACTGAAGATTGGTTGTAATGCCGTACATGCGTGTTTCACTTAATGCCTGAACTAATTTAGCGATTGCATCTGTTCTGTTTTCACCGTGAACAATGATTTTCGCCAGCATTGGATCATATAATGAAGTAATTTCGATTCCATCTCTTACCCATGTTTCATTCCGTGAAAGGGTTGAAAAAATGGCCTGATCAAGCTGACCTGCGCTTGGTCGGAAATCATGAAGACAATCCTCCGCATAAATTCGTGCTTGGATGCTATGTCCATTTAGCTTATGAATAAGGGATTGTAAATCCTTTAATTCATTTGCTGCCTCTTTAACCATCCACTCTACTAAATCCACTCCCAACACTTCTTCAGTTACACCATGTTCAACCTGTAATCTTGTATTGACTTCTAAAAAATAAAACTCCGAGCTTTGAGGATCATATAAAAATTCTACAGTACCTGCACTTCTGTATCCGACCTCACTAGCTAAGCGCTCTGCTGCAGCGAACATTTTTTCACGTACTTCGTTGGATAGGTTGGGAGCCGGGCTTTCCTCAATCACCTTTTGATTGCGCCGCTGTATGGAACAGTCACGCTCCCCTAACGAAACAACCTCTCCAAACTGATTCCCGAAAATCTGTACCTCTATATGACGGGCTTTTTCTATATATTTTTCTAAAAAAAGACCTCCATTTTTAAAATTCGTTTCTGCAAGATGGCGGACCCCATCATACGCAGCTTTTAGCTCAGCTTCGTTATGACATACACGCATTCCAATTCCACCGCCGCCTGCCGTGCTTTTCAACATAACCGGGTAGCCGATTTTTTCAGCATACATTAAAGCTGCTTCAAGATTCTCAATTAAATCCGTTCCAGATAGCATTGGTACACCGGCTCTTTCCGCAATTTCTCTCGCTGAATGCTTTAATCCAAACATTTCCATTTGCTCTGGAGTAGGTCCAATAAATGCGATTCCTTTTTCAAGACAAGCCCTTGCAAAATCAGCATTTTCACTTAGAAACCCATAGCCTGGGTGAATCGCCTCTGCACCAGTCTTAAGTGCTGTTTGTAAAATTAATTCAGCGTGTAAATAACTATCCTTTGCCGCTCCCTCGCCGATATGCACTGCTTCATCGGCATTGTCTACGTGCAAGCTATCTTGGTCTGCTTTTGTATAAACCGCAACAGAAGAGATACCAAGTCTTTTTAACGTACGCTCAATTCTGACTGCAATTGCTCCGCGGTTAGCAATAAGAACCTTTTTAAACATATCAATCACTCCTTCTCTTCTACTAGTTATTCCAGATCAACACGCGGACTGGTGTTGGGTTATATGCATTACATGGATTATTCAACTGTGGACAATTGCTGATTAACGCGATCGTTTTTACGATTGATTGTACTTCAACATATCTTCCCGGTGCTGACACACCATCTGCAAATTGAAGTCCTCCTTCTGGTGTTACAGGTACATTCATAAAAAAGTTGATATTAGGGGCCAAATCTCGTTTTGTATATGTGTCATCATACTTTGCCAGCTGAAGCATGAATGTATCACGGCAATTATGCATTGGAAGTGTATCGTGTGAATAACGAACTGTGTTGCTTTGTGCCGAGCATGCACCGCCTAATGTATCATGGCGACCGCAAGTATCTGCTACAATTTTTAACAACTCTTTATTAGATTCTGAGCGTAATACAGTGCCTGTTGATAAATAGATATTTCCTTGACCTGCAATAGTCGCAATTGCACTATAATGATCATCTGGATTTTCAGCATCATAAAACAGCGTATCTGCCGCTTGGTTGCCTTCTAAATCTACTATTCTTAACACCTGCCCTGGCAAAAGCTCATGCATCCACCCTTCACCAGCAAGAATTGTTTGATCATAAATTGCTTCTTCTTCTTTTCGCGGACTTTCCGTATAGTTTAAGACAGCCATGTTTCTTCCTCCCTGTTTATTTCATTTATTTATTAACAGCAACTGGATTAGCATTGCCTAATAATGTGTAATACTCCCATGTATTTTCAAAAGCTCGACGGTTTTCTGATCTATAATTTAAACAATAGTCATCATCTTCAACTGGCTTCGCTTCAACTATCTCGATTGTAATTGGTACAGATGGATAGTCACGATACGGATTTAAAGGATTTGGTGTATTAGAGAAAATAAATAATGTGTCCATTTCTGTTCTAAGTGTAACGGTCGCACCTTTTCGGCAATGATGTTCCGTATAGTGCATATCACCTTTTTCATCACAGTAAACTTTAGAGAACAAGTTAAGGACTGGGACTAAATCACGTGAACTTAATCCGTTTCTCACTAACTCCATTAGGAGGTTCTCCTCACCGCTTCTAAACCAATCATTACGCTTCTGTTGATAGTTTGTTATGCCATATTTTTCATCTGTCTGTATGCGCGTTGTATAACCCGAGATGCTATCATGCCAGCCTAAGCTATCCTCAACAATACTCGCTAACACCCTTCCATTGTCACTCATTAACACATGGCCTTTTGTTAAGTGCGCAGTATGCTGTGCTTTTAGCGTATCAGGCATATTGTAGCGTTCCGATAAGTTAGCTGCATGATACATTAGTGTTGAAAGATTTGCGTTATCTCCTAAAGCTGTAAATTGAATTAGTTTCCCCTTTCCAATGACTCCCGACCATTTTCCTCCTGCTGGAATGGTTTTGCTCCAAATGCTATTCATGAAATGATTCCTCCCTTTTCTAAAAAATGCGCACTTCCTGCGCTTTGTGGTTTTGCGTAAAATAAGTAAAGTAGGTTAGTTAGACGTCTTGCTTTGCAGATACTAAAAAAAGGATAAAAGCCTGGGAGAGTGATCTCCCAGGCTTTTATCCTTCCGTGTATATAGGTAAGAGGGGCCCATTACCTATACGCTCTCTCTCGGACCAGACTTCTTTTATGAGGAAGGAGGGAATTCTCCAACATATAGAACGGAACCCTAGACAGCTTTTTGTTCTCATTGTGAGAACCTTTATTCAATTTCAAATGATTCAGTAAATTCATTGTAAGATAAACTATATTCTCCAGCACCACTCATGTTACATTTTCTAACATAGTTTTTGTCATCTATTTTCTATTGCCACTTTTCCTCCCTTTAATCCAGAAGCAGATTTTCTAACGAAGGCTGATCTAACCCCAATATAAATAAACCCTAGTATGATCCAGATTGTTCCAATTAACAGAGTTTGCTTTTCTAATAATGTTAACAACCAGCCAATAAATCCCGCACCAACTAATGGGAAGACAAGATAAAGCAATGAATGCTTAAAGGTCCGCTGTTTTTTCCTTATATAGTAATGAGTGATAACAGATAAATTTACAAAAGTAAAGGCAGTAAGGGCACCAAAACTGACAAATGTGACGGCTGTATCAAGGTCAATGACAATCGCACTAAATGAAATAATGGTAACAAACACGATATTTAGTACTGGTGTTTTAAATTTCGGATGAACATAACTAAAAACTTTTTTTGGAAGAATTGATTCTTTTCCTAATGCATAGATGAACCGGGTAACACTCGTCACAGAGGAAACACCTTGAGTGAAAATAGCAACGATCAGCACAGTTGTAAATACTGCACTCAACAAATTTCCACCAACCATTCGAACCAGTTCGAATGCAGCTGTATCGGAATTTTCAAAAGAATAGTCAGGATATGCAATTTGGGTTAAATAAGAGATTGCGATATAGAGAACAGCTGCAATGCAGACGATTAAAAAGATCGCTTTTGGAATGGTTTTTTTTGGCTGCACTGTTTCCTCTGCCATCGTCGTCACAGCATCAAAGCCTAAGAAGCAAAAACAGATAAGAGCTGCACCTGAAAAAATCGTTGAAAGTTCAAAATCTGATGAGAAGAAGGGTTGAATAGAAAATAACGCCGCACCGCTCCCGCCGCTGACAATATCTTTTATAACCAATAGACAGAAGAAGAAAATAAAAACGACCTGAAGGACAACTGAAAATCCGCTAACACGTGCAGCTGACTTAATTCCAATAATATTAACTAGAGCAAGGACAAGGTTTAACACAATAATCCAAATATAAACAGGAATACTCGGGAATTGAGCATTCATAAAAAGACCAAAGGTTAAACAAGCAATAATTGGCGAAACAATATAATCAAGTAAAAGTGCCCAGCCAACAAGAAAGCCCATTTGCGGATTAATCGCCTTTTTAGTATAGGTGTAGGCAGACCCTGAGATCGGATATGCCTTCACCATTTGGCTATAGCTGTAGGCAGTAAAGAAAATGGCAATAAACGCTACTACATACGCTGCAGCAAGCATACCTCCTGCTGCTTCAAAGGCAACACCATAAACTGTAAAAAAGATCATTGGTGTCATCCATGCCAGACCAAGGAAAACCACACCAAAGAGCTTTAAGGATTTCTTCAATTCCGTATTTTTCGTCATCTCCATTACCTCTTTCTTTAATTTTTTAATATTCAGAAATTAAGTTACATAAAATTTGCCCTTCACTTTGCTACTTGGATAGCGTTTTGTAAAAGGCTATTTGAGGAAAAAAATTAAAGCCTAAGGAGATGTGTGATCTCCCAGGCTTTTATCCTTCCGTGTATATAGAAGTTACAATTTGTAATTTCTATACGCTCTCTCTTGGACCAGGCTTGATCGAATGTTTTTACAACGATCAACGGAACCCTAGACAGCTTTTTTATTCTCAATCAACGATGAGAATCTTTATCCTATTTTTAGTAATGCTAATTAATAATTAAAGTATAGTGTTGAAAAATAAGAAGAACAATTAGTATGTCAGATAACATAACACGTTTTTTTACGTTAAATCAAAAAAAGAGGATAACTCAATATTTGAGCCACCCTCTTTTCGCTATCTTTAGTATTCTTTCCACTCATTGTTCGCAATCGCAACAACATGACGGTTCCTGACCCACTGCTGTTCTTCAATTAACAGATTTCCTTTCCTCTGTCAAAGCAAATCCCGTTGCTGACTTAAGAAGGGAAAGGTCAGACCCCTCTTTCACAATATTTTGGATTAAAAATTGCTAGATATCCATTATATTGCCTTTGGGGTCTGGCCCTTAATTGCCTCTTAATTATCAACCTGTATTACGTAAACCAGCCGCAATACCGCTAATTGTTAATAACACTTCTGTTAATAGCTCTTCATTTGGCTCTTCTTGTTCACGAAGTTCCTTGATCAATTCAACCTGAAGGAAGTTTAATGGGTCCACATATGGATTTCTGCGGTGAACCGATTCTTTAATATTTGGTGTATGGTCTAGTAGTTCCTCATCACCTGTAATTTTGAGAAGAATAGCTTTTGTTACTTCATATTCTTCAACAATGTTGCCGAAAATACGGTCTGCAATTTGCTTGTCTTTTACAAGATCAGTGTATTCCTTAGCTGTTGTAATGTCAGCCTTCATTAGTGCCATTTGCAGATTATCAATGGTTGAACGGAAAAACGGCCATTCTTCATACATGCGCTGTAATAGCTTTAAGTTTTCCTCGTCCTTTGAAGCAAAGCTTTCCAATCCGGTACCTGCTGCATACCATCCAGGTAAAAGCTGACGGCTTTGTGTCCATGCGAAAACCCAAGGAATCGCACGTAAGTCTTCAAAGCGATTGCGGTTTTTACGCTTCATAGGACGAGAGCCAATATTTAATTCTGCAAGCTCATTCAATGGTGTTGCTTCTGTAAAATACGTTAAGAAATCAGGATCCTCAAACACAAGCGATTGATACTTTTTAAGCGAAACCGCTGAGATTTCTTCCATTGTTTTTTCCCAAACCGTTTCACGTAAATGCTGCTGCTCTGACCCCTTCGCAAGGTTAACAGAAGCTTCAAGCAATGTTGAAGTTGCCTGCTCTAAGCTGCGGTAAGCAATATCCTCTAGCAGGTAGCGAGAAGATAACACTTCACCCTGTTCCGTTATTTTCACCCCTTCGCCCAGTGTTTCCGCTGGCTGGGATAAAATGCTTCTGTTTAATGGACCGCCTCCGCGACCTAATGAACCGCCGCGGCCATGGAAGAATTTCAATCCAATTCCATAGCGTTTTGCCATATCATGGATTTCAAGCTGTGCTTTATATAGCTTCCAGTTTGCCGTTAACGTACCGCCATCTTTACTTCCGTCAGAATAACCAAGCATGATTTCTTGTGAATCGCCATGAATGGTTAGATGGTTGCGATAAACATCCATATTAAACAATTTTTCCATAATTTTTGGACCTGCAGTTAAGTCATCAATTGTTTCAAGAAGCGGCGCAACATTTAAATGGCTTTCAACAGTACCATCTGCATGAAGTCGGTAAATGCCCGCTTCCTTAGCAAGCACCAATACTTCAAGCAAATCACTTGCAGATTGTGTCATACTTACCAGGTAAACAAGAATTGATTTTTTGCCGAATGTATCATGGGCCTTCTTAATCATCGTAAAGACCTTAATCATTTCTTGTGTTTCTTTTGAATAATCTTCATTTAATAAAAGAACAGGACGCGGATCTTTGAGAACCGTCTCCAATGTTTTAATTTTTTCTTCTTCAGAGAGGGCAGCATAATTTTCAGCTACTTTCACTTTAGCCAATATTTCAGTTATGGCTGCCTCATGTTCTCCGCTATGGTTACGAATATCAAGAGTAGCTAAGTGGAATCCAAATAACTGAACTTGACGAATTAATTTTTTGAGCATTTTCAACTGACGATTTGCCGGTTGATGCTTGCTGATGCTTCGCTGAATCATATAAAGATCTTCCAATAATTCCTCAGAAGATTGGTAACCAATGTCAGATTTCCCCACTTCTTTTAGACGTGTCAAAATAACGGCAATTTTCCGACGATAAACCTCATTTTCTACCGGCCAATGTTTATCGCTGCCCATATAAGCTGCTTCATCCTTTTCAACATTCGCAATTAGCTCTTCGCTTACCTCAGTACGTGTTGTGGAATGACTAAAGCGTTTCATGACTTCAATTAATGCTTCCTTATATTTTTTCAGTGCTAGTTCACGTTGTTTTTCTAATGTTTCCCATGTAACCTCTGGTGTAACATTAGGGTTGCCGTCTCGGTCTCCGCCAATCCAGGAACCGAAGCGAAGGAAATTAGGTACTTCCCACTTATAACCTGGAAATTGTTCGCTAAGACCTTCTTCAAGATCCTGATGAATTTCTGGAAGAACATCAAAAAATGTTTGATCAAAATAATAAAGACCATTGCGCACCTCATCCATTACGGTAGGCTTACGATGACGTAATTCATCTGTTTGCCAAAGAATGGTTACTTCATTTAATAAGCTTTCCTCTAGCTTTTTACGCTCTTTTTTCGTGAGCATTTTATTATCTAAGCTTTTTAAAATAGTGGCAATACGCTTTTGAATCTCAATCACTGAACGCTTCGTTGCTTCTGTCGGATGAGCTGTAATAATTAATTCCAGAGATAACGTATTTAATACATTTTGAATGGTATCTACATCAATTTCATTTTCTTTTAATGATAAAAGGGCACTTTCAATTGATGCTGGTTGTGCTACTTGGTTATCTTGGAGCTGATATTCACGACGGCGGCGAATGCGGTGATTGGACTCTGCGGCATTGATAAGATGGAAATAAATCGAAAAGGCGCGAATAACTTGTTTCCGCATCGGCGTGTCCAAGTTCACGATTTCTTCCTTTAGTTCTTTATATGTTTCCTCATCAAAGCTAGTTCGAAGAGACTTTGCCATCATTCTTAATTTTTCTACTTTATCAAGAAGCTCCGTTCCCCCATGATGAATAAGAATTTCCCCAAGAATATGACCTAGAGATTTTACATCACGACGTAAAGGGATGCTGCTATCATTTGTCTCTATTCTAGTTGTCATAGTGTCACCTTCCCCTAAATTTGCTATTCTATTAAATAGTAAGATAATTCTATCATATCATTATTCGAGAAGAATTTCATCTTAAATTACTAAAATTGATATCTATTTAAGATTAATCTTCCAAGTTTAATCTATAAAATAGATAAACCTTCATAACTAATTCTAAAAATACCCATTTTAAACAGAAAGCAAACATAGAAATTTCACTATTTGATTTCCTTTTTCGTTTCCGAGTTACGTCTTGCTACTGAATTTGAATGTAGAAATTCCTCATACATTTCGTTAAAGCAGCTGGCTCTAAACATATTCGCAGCATGGCCGGCATGTTTAATTTCTTTATAAATAACGTGCGGGAGTAAGGTTTCTAAATCAGTTAATGTTGATTTGTATAAAGAATCATGATCTCCCATCACCCAAAGAACTGGGACGCTAATTTTTGAAATGTCACTGCGCAAATCATAGGTTAAACGATGATAAATCGCAATTTTTAAGATATTTTCATCAAGTTCAAGACCATATCTATAATAAATTTTACGGGAAATAATCGAATAAGGATCGATTACACTTTCTTTTGGATAAATATCGTGCGAATATTTTCTTAACCATGATGGGTAGTCTTCATTGCGAATCTCCCAATAATGTTTAAACACATCAAATAGAGGGGATGTCGAATTATAATGACCGCCGATAAAGCATAGACTTTTCACTTTCCTTTTCCACTTATTTGCAAATAGTATACTTGGATAACACCCATAGCTAAGTGAACATAGATGTGCTTCATTAAGTCCTTCACGCTCAAAAAGGTTCTCTAATTGTGCGACTAAGTTATCCAATGTAAAATCAACAACCTTCCCTCGATCCTCTCCATGGCCAAGTAAATCATAAGAATACGTATTAAAAGAGTGATCGAAGTGCTTCTTTTGTTTATTAAACGCATTTTTTGTGCCAGTTAACCCATGAATAAAAATAATGTTTTCTTTCATTTTTCCTCCAATAATTAAAAATGGTTACTTATACAAATACTAAGCTCATAATGTAAAGACGATATGTTCCAAAACGTTAATTTCATGTAAATAAGAAAAGCGCAAGCTCCTTGATCAGCCTAAGGCAAATAAGACGCTCATGAATAGAAGGCGTTCTTTACCTTCAATTCATGAGTGGCTTATGCTTGTCGGGGCTAGGCGCTGGAGCTGGGTGTCGAAGCGCTTATATAATTTCTTAAAGCAAAATAAAAGCTGTCCCAAAAAGGTCGGTCCTTTTTCGAGACAGCTTATTTTCTATTCCTGCATTAACCCTAATACAATTGTAACTTTAAACAGATCACCGTCTACATTGATGTCTAGGGAGCCCTCATGCAAATCAATGATTGATTTTGCAATCGCCAACCCTAATCCTGACCCTTCTGTATGACGTGATTTATCTCCGCGTTTGAATCGTTCAAATAATTCATTCACATCATCATTAAGCTCATATTTTGAAATATTTTTAAAGGTAATCATGGCTTCACCATTTACCGCACTGATTGTAATATAAGCTCTTGTGTGTTCAAGCGAGTATTTTAGAATATTACCGATTAAATTGTCGAATACGCGCCATAGCTTTTGACCATCAACAAAGGCATAAACAGGGTTGTCTGGATTTACCACGCGAAATTGAACCCTGGAAGCTTGTATCGCTTCATTCGATTCAGCTAATGCTTGCTGAAGCAGCTGGACAAGATCAATTTTTTCCTTTACAAGTTCAATATTCCCGCTCGCCATTTTGGAGGCTTCAAACAGATCATCGATTAACACTTTTAAGCGCTTAGACTTGCGGTCGATAATTTCAATATACATTTTTCGTTCGTCCTCAGTTAACTTCTGATTTTTTAAAAGCTCAGAATACGTAATAATCGATGTTAAAGGGGTGCGCAAATCATGACTGACATTGGTAATCAACTCGGTTTTGAGCCTTTCGCTTTTCGCTTGGGCCTTTTGTGATGTTTTTACCCCACGCTTCATTGTATTGATATCTTCTGCTAGCCTGGCAAATACGGACCTTCCAACTACCTTTAAATCAGGTTGAAAATCACCATTTGCTAATGCGTGTGCATTGTTGCTAATCTCGTTAAAGTAGCCGGTTCTTTTTATAATAAGAATAAATATCGGTACAGCCACTAGAAAAAAAGCAGGGACATATCCGAGCAAAAATACTGGTTCAACAAAGATAAGAATTGACCCGGCTCCGAATGAAAAGACGATTGCCAAGAGAAGAAATACTTGTGTTCCGATTCTTCGATTCAAAAATGCGTTACTTATCATTTTAAAAAATTGAAAGAATAATGTACTCTTCCAAACATCTTTATTAGGATGTAATGCTTTAAATCGAGAGTATAGATATATTCCTTGGATAACCGTTAAAGCGAAAAAGATCGTCATGAGGATCAGTTGATAAAAAATAATTTCTAATATCCCCATTAGTTGATAACTATAACCTAGATAGGACTGATCAACAATTATAACCATTGTAATGATTGCCGTAATACCAAATAGAAGCATGGCAACATCAATCGGGATTTTATTATATATTCCCTCCCACATTTTCGGGGCAGTTCTCTTAAATATCTTTGTTTTCTTACCAATAATGATACTTACGATCAAAGCAATAACCGATGCGATTGTATAAACCCAAAATACTTTTTGCTGGTTATCATAAGTATAATAATCGACCATAATAAAATTTGAGTTAGGTGTATCGTTAGAAATCCCTATTTTACCTTCATATAAAGCATTTGAGTCATTGTTTAAGTTATTAAGCATCACTTCTTCATATCCAGATATTAAGGGCTGCTCTCTCATGCTAAGATAGCTTTGATTTTTTGTTGGGTAGCTTTGGATGAAAATCATTTTGTCATTATTTATATATGTTTCAACTGATTTGCTTTCTTTTGAAGGAAGGTTCGTGTATACCTCTCCTGTTGTGGTATTTTTTAAATAATAGACAAATGCTTCTTTATATTTTTCATATTCATGTCGATAACCTTCAAGCTCTTTATAATATTCATCTATTTTTTGTTCTTTTTCTTTTACAATTTTCTCCTTGATGTACTCGTCACTTTCAAAATTTTTCGTGATATCTTCAATTTTTTTATCTCTTTCCTTGATATAAATATCAGCAACTTTTTGATCTTCATTTGCTTGTGCTTCATCAATTCTAGATTGATACTGTTGTTCAATACTAGTAATTTGTTCGGTGAGGTCACCATATCTGAAACGGTACTCTTCAATTTCTTCATCTGAAACGGTTATCGATTTTTTTAGCTCTGCTTTTTCTTCATAAGATATTTCAAATGCATTAATATACATGAATAATTGCCCAAGCGTGTCTTCAAATTGGGAGGTGTTAAAATAACTTTGCTTCATATAATCGTTCTCATCATTTACTAGTGCGGTCAAAACACCGCTTATTCCAAAAGTAAGTAAAATAAACCATGTGACAATGGCAATTCTACTTTTCCATTTTGTATCCAATTCCCCATACCACCTTTAAATATCTCGGATTTTTAGGGTCGATTTCAATTTTTTCACGAATTTTACGAATATGTACAGCAACGGTGTTTTCTGCGTTATAGCAAGGCTCCTTCCACACCCGTTCGTAAATTTCAGAGATAGAGAATACTCGACCCGCGTTGACCATCAAGAGTTCAACGATTTTATATTCAATCGGTGTTAATTTAACCGGCTCGCCATTTACCGCTACTTCCTTTGCTGATTGGTCAATGGTAAGTCCGTTTAAATCAATTGTTTTCTTTATCCCTTCAAACGGTCCTAATTTTACATATCTTCTTAGCTGTGATTTGACTCTTGCAATCAGTTCTAATGGATTAAAAGGCTTTGTCACATAATCATCAGCACCGACCTGCAAACCTAAGATCTTGTCGGTATCTTCACTTTTTGCACTTAAAATAATGATTGGGATGTTTTTATCCTCACGTATTTTAAATGTTGCAGCAATACCATCCATTCTAGGCATCATAATATCTAATAAAATTAAGTGGACTTCATGTTCATTTATATATTCGATCGCTTCTATGCCATCCTTTGCTTTAAGCACGGTCATACCTTCATTTTTCAAATATATTTCAATCGCATCACGGATTTCTTTATCATCATCTACTACTAATACAACATAATCATTCATCTCCACATACCTCCTTTCCAAATTATAACATGAGTTTCATTTGCTTTTGATGACCTTAGTATAAACAGGAGATCTTAAAATAAAGATAGGAGAAAAATGAAGAATTTCTTAAACTTGAACAAAAGCGCAAGCTCCTTGGTCATCGCCGTATAAACTGGAGGAGCATCGACTGAGATAAAGAACTTATCGTAGGGAGATGATCTGAAGTTTGATAGGCGATAGGCGCTGGAGCTAGACACCAAAACTAAGTTCAAATTTTATGCTTATTACCTTTAAATAAAAGCAAAACAAGAAAAAACCTCCATAGCACTATGGAGGCTCTTCAAGTTTATTCGTTTTTCATATAGGAAAGTATCAGGGGGGATACTGTCATTTTTTTACTACCCCCTGTTTGAATATCATAAACCTAATAATCTTACTTTTTTTATTTTTTAAGAGATGTTGTATCAGGTCTTTTGCTTTCCACTACATCAATACTAGGTGCTGGGGGCTTCTCCATTCCCTCACCGATAAAAAAGCTTGGATGCGGCGGTTGGTTGTACCCGACATTTTGCCATGCAATCGCTAATCGGTATTGCGGATCATGCATGAGCGTAAAGAGGCGATGATCTGTTTGCTCTGTTGTCGTAAAGATGCGTAATGCACTGCTATCTTCTGTACGCCAAATGATTTCCTCACGCCAATCGCCAAATAGGTCTGCTTGCAGCGCCGGAGTACCTTTCGTTGAGTTGTTAGAAAGGGTTCCTTCTGCAGTAAGCAAGTTTACTAGCTTGTTATTTTCATAATCCCATTTGTCGATCTTACCTGCTCCTGCGCCTTTTGCTTCATCGTATTGGTGATCAGCTAATTCGCGAAGTAAATCACCATCCCACCAAATCGCAAAATTAGAGGTAGGAATACGATCAGAAATTTTTTCGCCTGTTGCTGTATGCAAACCGCCAACCTGGCTGTTCCACGCACCTGAAATGGCCCATGCTTCTGCACCAGCATGTCTTGGATCAATATCTGCGATCAGGCCTCTGCCTGTATCCTGGCCTGTTTTTTGGCCCCAAATGATTTCACCAGTTGCAGCATCCCGCATATCATAGCCATATTCCGCACTTTTATTTTCTTGTACAGCATATACTTCAAGCCCTTGGCGTTCTGGGAGGAAATCACTTACATGAAGAGTATCACCATGACCTAAGCCTGTTGTATATAATCCTGTACCGTCATCATCCACAACCATTTGGCCGTATACGATTTCATCCTTCCCATCCTTATCAACATCAGCAATGCTTAAAGAATGGTATCCTTGTCCGGCATATTCGCGGTTTCCTTCCTCTTGAGAGTCAAACGTCCACTGTTTTGTCAGCTGTCCGTCTCTCCAATTATAGGCAGTTAACACCGTTCTTGTATAATAACCGCGTGCCATCACGATACTTGGGCGTTCTCCATCAAGATAAGCAACCCCGGCTAAAAACCGATCGACACGGTTTCCGTATGAATCTCCCCATGAAGCGACATCACCGCGTGGCGGTTCATAGTTTGTAGATTGAAGCGCCTTGCCTGTCTTGCCATCAAAGACCGTTAAGAATTCCTCTCCTTGCAAGATATATCCCGAGCTATTGCGATGATCTGCATCTGCTCTTCCGATGACATTTCCTTGACCATCAATCGTTCCATCCGCTGTCTTCATGGCAATTTCAGCTGTTCCATCACTATCAAAATCATAAACTAAAAATTGGGTATAGTGAGCTCCAGCCCGAATGTTTTTCCCTAAATCAATGCGCCATTTTAATGTTCCATCAAGCTCATAGGCATCAATATAAACATTCCCGGTATACCCTGCTTGAGAGTTATCCTTTGAATTTGTTGGATCCCATTTTAACACCAATTCATATTCTCCATCACCATCAAGATCTCCAACACTTGCATCATTTGCACGATAGGAATATGGATCACCAAGTGGTGTTATCCCATCCTCTGGCTTTTGCAGGGGCACATCTAAATAATTTTTACTGAGAACCTTTGTTGTCTCTTGTTGTTTTAGTTCTTTTCCAGCTTCAACTGCTCGAATTTCATAGATTGAATCCATTTTTCCAGATTTATCCAAATAGTTCGTGCTGTCTGTAATTGGTGAAGAGGTTATTTTCTCGCCATCCCGATAAATATGGAAGCCTACTGTGTCTGGGTCTGTTCCTAATAGCCTCCAGCTGACAAACACACCTTCCTCCGTTTGTACCGCAACCGGTGAACGGCCTAAATCCTCCATTTGCCGTTTCAACACCGTAACAGCTGGTGTTTTAATAGTTTCTGATAGCTCTGAAATTCCACCTGCATTAACAGCTGCAACCTTATAATAATAAGGAATGGTTGTCAACACAGTTTCATCGATATATCTTGTCTTATCCGTTTTGCCAACTAAGACGAACTCTCCATCAGCTTTTTCTGAACGATAAATATTGTATGTGATCGCATCTTCCACCTTATCCCATTTAATAGTAAGATCATGTTTTTTCACTTTTGCTACTTCTAGATTCTTTGGTGCTTCTGGTACTGGCTGGGAAGGGTCAATCATGGAAACCTCAAACGGCATAGATGGAACCGTCTCCACATTCGCCCTGTCGATGGTTGTAACTGTGTATTCATATTTTAGACCAACATTAACAGATGTATCTTTAAAGAAATTTGTTTCCGATTGGCCAACCAATTCATTTGCATCTGTGCCAGCCACTTTCCGATAAACATTGTATTTCTCCGCATCCTCAACTGATTTCCATGAAAGGGTGACAGAAGGTTTTGAAGGATCAAGGTTTTTTTCCTCCACCTTAAGTTCTGAAGGAGCGAGCAATATTGGTGTCAGATCCACACCATTGACAATCCCTGTTGAACCGCCAAACTGAAAATTCATTTGGCCATCCTTAACAGATACTTCAGGAATCAGCTTCTCTGTATAGTTATTTTTCGGTGCTGAAATTTGTCCATAATCCTGTCCTTCGATTTGAACAGTTGTTCTAGCACTTCCTGAGAAATCTCCTACATACACTTTTACGGCATAAAGCCCGTTTGGTACATCTGCATTAAATTTCCAGCCAACATTGAAATAACCAAGCCAGTCACGAAGAAGGTCACCGCCTGTTCCGCGATCCCTGCCGATCATCCCTGTTGCATCGACAATTCCGAAGCCTCTTTCAGAAGTATATAATGTTGAAAGATTTACTTCCGTATAGCCTTCAGCCACTGGCGTACCAGCTAAGCCAAAATCAAATTTTATTGTAGCTTGTTTTGTTTGGATGGTAACAACATCAGATTTCTCAGATTCACCTTTGCCGTTAACCGCCGTTACAACGACATCATAGGATTTACCTTCCTCCATTCCTGTCATGCTTATTCTTGGAACCGTTGCTGTTCCGATTAAATCAAAGGTGGATTCAGTTGAAGGTTTGCGATAAACTTTATAAATATCTGCTGTTTCCACCTCATTCCAAGTCAAAACAGCTCCTGCGTTGCTGATATTACTTGCCACTAAACCAGTTGGCTTATTCGGTACAGCTACAGGTGGTTTAATATCAATAACATAGGATGATAATGGAATCTCTAGTTCTTTAATACCGCCAGATAACAATCTGGCAATTTGAATAGCACCATATTCTTGGAAATGAGTATTATCCTGTGAACCATTCGGAAATGCTGGATACATCCCCGGCTCTGTATGAAGAAAAACAGAAAGTGTTCCTTCTGGACCGATCGAATCATAATAAGCAACACTTAAAGAGCTTAGGTCAACCAATGGGACATCAAGCTCTTCAGCAACTTCCTTCATTCCTTGAACATATTCAGGAAAGCTGACATTAAATTTGCCTGTATCTGCGTTGAAATCTCTGCGGCCAACAGGCGTAACCAAAATGGCCTCTGCTCCACGTTGACGAGTACCATTCACATATGTTCGTAAATATTCTTTATAATCAGGAACAGAAGTATAGCGTTCAGGTCGACTGATGGTTGCATCATTATGCCCAAACTGAATTAATAGGTAATCATTCGGTTTTATATTTCGCAAAATTGTATCAAGTCTGCCCTCATTATAAAAAGTCTTCGTACTTCTTCCGCCGATGGCATGATTATCAAAGGCAAGCTCAGAGCTGAAAAAACGAGAAATCATTTGACCCCAGCCCGCTTCTGGACGCCAATATTCATCATAAGTCTGAACAGTAGAGTCACCTGCCATAAATACGGTTGGGTGCTCACCCGCTGTACGTTCTGGAAGCTTTTCAATAATTAGTCCATTTAATTTTGGTGCTGAACCGGTAAATTCGATGGTAAGTTGTCCATCTATGAGTGCGATTTCAAACGTACGTTCAATATATTGGCCTGATTGAATTGAGGTATTTTGGATCTTCTGGATGCTTTCAGCCTTCACGCCAATTTCAGTCGCTTCTTGTTCATCACCAGAAATCACGGTAACTGAATAATCTCCTTTAGGCAGATCAACATTGAAGGAGGTTTCTATAGTTGTGATATAATCTGATTTTAATGGATCAGAACCAGTCCGATCGAAAGCTGTTACCTTGGAGGGATCGGCAAAACCATATTTGCTTTCGGCCGTATAACCTGTTTCAGGAGTAACCTTTGTATAGCCCTCCATAACCGGGCCCGTTTCAGTACCAAAATCAAATTTCTTTACTTCAAACTCTTCTGCATTCGCTTGATGGGGAAAAACTGGAACTGATGACAATAGGAGTAATAAACTAAGAAGCATTGCAAAAATCTTATTTACTTTGTTTGTTCGTTTCGTGGCCAATAAGTTTCCATCCTTTCAATATATAATATAAGCACCCTTCCATTTCGATTCTTCACCTCCATCCCACTAATAGAAAGCGCTTACAGGTAAATATTATCCGCTTGTCCATTTATTGGATATATAAAAAACAGATGTTGTTGTTTAAAAAACAGATATGATCTAAAAAATGAATCTATTTAACTAACACTATTTTTATGACCTTAGGACTATACAACTTAGCATTTTGTTCTAAATGTCCTATTTTCCAGTGTAAAAAGAACGAATAAAAAGCCTCCATAATAGGAGACTTTTATTCGTTCATTTTATCGTTACATAATTTGATAATGGAACATCCAGATCCTTTATTGCGTGAGCCATCAAGTACGCAATTTGATTAGCCCCATATTCCTGGAAATGTGTATCATCTTTAGCCCCATTAGGATAAGCTTTGTACACCCCTGGTTCGATATGTAAAAAGACAGAAAGTGTACCTTTTGGTCCTATTCGGTCATAGTAGGCAATGCTTAGAAGGCTTAAATCCACGAGCGAGGTATCAAGCTCAGCTGCGACCTCTTTCATTCCTTTGACATATTCGGGAAAGCTGCTTTTAAATTTACCTGTTTCCTTGTGAAAATCTCTTCTGCCTACAGGCGTAACTAATATAGGTATTGCGCCACGGGCTCGAGCTCCATTGACGTATAGCTTTAAATAATTTTTATATTCATGCACAGATGTGTAAAGATCATCGCGGTGTTTTTTGGCATCATTATGACCAAATTGGATTAATAAATAATCATTTGGCTTTATATGTCTTAATATTTTATCTAGTCTGCCTTCATTGATAAATGACTTTGAGCTTCTTCCCCTGATTGCATAGTTTTTAAAGGAAATCTCAGGACTAAAAAAATGTGGCAGCATTTGCCCCCAGCCAGCTCTTGGTTTCCATTTTTCAGAATATGTTTGCACTGTTGAATCCCCTGCTATAAAAACCGTTGGATGTTCTCCTGATGTCCGGACGGGAAGCTTCATTGATACAACAGGCACGGAAACCAACAATAAAAGCAAACTTAGGAATATTGCAATATACCTCTTGTTCTTCCCTTTTTTTAACAAATGGTTCAATTCCTTCCCCTTTTATATCTTTTTCTCGTTTAAACTGTCTGGTATTTCAGCACTTCAATTAACGTTGAGTTTTGCATCACTTTATCTTTAAGAACAAATATTCACTTTTTTATCATAACCTATAACAGGTTAGACATGTAATACTTTTCATGCTGAATTGGATTTATTTTAGCCATTTATAAACATCATTTCATCATTCTAAAAAAGATTTTGAAAATTTCAAAAAACCAATTGACAAATCATAGAATAATAGAGAAAATGTACGCGTGTACATTTTTTTTGGAGGTGAATGTCTTAGCTAACAGAAAAGAAGTGGCGAAACTGGCAGGTGTATCTGAAGCCACTGTTTCACGTGTTTTTAATAATATCGGCCCTTTGCGGGAAGAAACAAAACGCAAAGTCTTGCAAGCAGCCAAAGAGCTTAACTACCACCCAAATGCAATCGCGCAAAGTTTTGCAAGGGGGAAAAGCAACAATATCGGTGTGATTGTTCCGTATTTGCCAAAGGTTAACCTAATGTCAACCCATTACTTTTCTGAACTGCTAAGCGGGATTGGTGCCAGGCTCGGTGAATTAGGCTATGGCTTGCTGCTTTTATTTCAATCACCTGATGAGCCAAAAGACTATGTACAGCTGTTTCGTTCTCAAAGAGTAGATGGATGCATTATCCTTGGCTCTAAAAATATTCCTGGTGAAGTTGATGCGCTTGAAAAGCTTCATGACTTACATCTTCCCTACTGTCTTGTTAACCAAACATTTTCTGGCCATTCCTTCCACTCAATTGATGCTGACCATGTGGACGGCAGCTTCCAAGCAGTGTCCTCATTGCTAAGGAAAGGCTTTGAACATGTCATCTTTTTAAATGGCCCTATGGAATTTTCTAATAGTGCCGAAAGGTTACAAGGATATATAAAAGCGATCAGTCAAGCTGAAGTAGCATTCAATGAGAAAATCATTTTTAAAGGAAACTACAGTAGGAAAAGCGGTTTTCAAGCTGCTGCTGAAATTGCACCATTGCTGCCAGACTATAAAGCAATCTTTGCAGCAAATGACCGCATGGCAATTGGACTTATGCAAGGATTAAGTGAACACGGATATACAGCTGGCCATGATTACGCATTAATTGGATATGATGACTCAGAAATCGCCAAAATGACATCCCCTCCACTTAGCACTGTAAAGGTTCCGCTATTTGAAATGGGGCAAATGGCGGCAGAAAAGGTTTTTCAGCTCATTTCCAATGAAGGCAAAATAGCTGGCATTCAACGGCTGCCAGTTACCTTGATCGAACGAGCATCATCGCTCTAGCGCCGTTAGAAAAAATAGTGAATGATCATCGGCGCTAGATTTTCACTATAAAAATACAAATAAGAAAAGGAGATTAGTATGGATAAGATTAGAGTTGGCATGATCGGCTATAAATTTATGGGTAAAGCACATAGTCATGCATATCGCGACCTACCATTATTTTTCCCAAAAACACTTCACCCTGAGATGAAGGTGATTTGCGGACGGAATGCACTTGGAGTAGCCGAAGCTGCTGCACAATTCGGCTGGGAGGAATATACAACAGATTGGCAAAGTCTTTTAGAAAGAGATGATATTGATTTAATTGATATCAATGCACCTAGTGATGTACATAAAGAAATAACGATTGCCGCAGCCCAAGCTGGCAAGCATGTTTTTTGCGAAAAACCGTTAGCGCTTACATTGAAGGATTCAAGAGAAATGCTTGAAGTTGTAGAAGCGGCCGGGGTTAAGCATATGGTCGGGTTCAATTATCGATTTGCTCCAGCTGTCATGTTAGCGAAAAAACTGATTGACGAAGGGAAATTAGGCGATATTTATCATTTCCGCGCATGGTTCTTACAAGATTGGCTGGTGGATCCAAACTTCCCGCTAGCATGGAGACTCCAAAAGGAGGTTGCAGGCTCAGGTTCGCATGGAGATTTAGGCGCACATCTCATTGACTTGGCTCATTATTTAATCGGTGACATCGATGAAGTCATCGGGATGAGCGATACATTTATTAAAGAGCGTCCAATTCCAACGAACATGACTGGCTTATCTGCTACCGGCAATGAAAATGCAGAAAAAGGTGAAGTAACCGTTGATGATGCTACACTGTTTTTAGCCAGGTTTGCTAATGGTGCCTTAGGAAGCTTTGAAGCAACCCGTTATGCTTCAGGCCATCGCTGCACAAATTCATTTGAAATAAACGGCTCAAAAGGCAGTGTCATCTTTGACTTCGAACGAATGAATGAACTTCAGGTTTATT
The DNA here is from genome assembly GCF_947503125.1 of uncultured Metabacillus sp. Lineage (GTDB taxonomy): Bacteria > Bacillota > Bacilli > Bacillales > Bacillaceae > Metabacillus. The sequence goes on along the minus strand of NZ_CANNCR010000038.1, from coordinate 17,238 downwards.
TCACCGATGACAGAGAGGATGTTCAAGGCTTCCGTCGCGTATTGGCTACAGACCCTGCTCATGCTTATGCTGAAAACTGGTGGCCGCCTGGACATACAATCGGATATGAGCATACGTTTATACACGAAGTTGTTGAGCTTATGGAAGCACTCCGCGAAAACCGTCAGCCTGTCCCGAACTTCAAAGATGGCGTAAAATGCCAACAAGTTTTGGAAGCGGTTGATCTTTCAATTGATAAACGACAGTGGATTAGGATTTCTGACGTTTAAAACCAAAAGCGGAAGCGCCTTGATCAGCCCCGACAAGCATAAGACGAATTGGAATAGAAGGCGTTTTTTGCCTTCAGTTCCAATTCGTCTTATGACCTCGAGGGGCTAGGCGCTGGAGCTGGATGTCGAAGGCGCTTATCCACAGTACAAAGAACTTTTTAAAGGAGAATATTAGAATAATCCAAAAAGTTGCAAGATTCCTTTCATAAGTTGCAAAATTGCTACCTGAAATCTTATTAATTTTAGAAAAAAGGAGTGTTTTCAAATGAAGAAAAGCGCATTAATCGTTTGGGGAGGCTGGGATGGTCATCAACCAGAAGAAGTTGCAGAGATTTTCAAAAGAATTCTGGAGGAGGAAAACTTTCAAGTAGAGGTTTCAAGTTCACTAGATTCTTATGCAGATCCCGATAAGCTAAAATCACTAGATTTAATCGTTCCCCACTGGACGATGGGAGAAATTGAAAAGAAATATGTGGTAAATATTTCTGAAGCTGTTATGAATGGCGTCGGCTTAGCTGGATGTCATGGCGGAATGTGTGATTCCTTCCGTAACAATGTTGACTGGCAGTTTATGACTGGCGGAAATTGGGTAGCACATCCTGGTAATGATGGTGTGGAATATATGGTCAATATCAAGCATTCGACAAGTCCGCTGTTAGAAGGGTTAACAGACTTTAAAGTGGTAAGTGAACAATATTACCTTCATGTGGACCCGGCTGTAGAGGTTCTAGCCACTACACGCTTCCCGGTTGTTGATGGCCCGCATGCAACAAATAAAGCTGTTGATATGCCTGTCGTATGGACAAAACGATGGGGACAAGGACATGTCTTCTATAATTCATTAGGCCATCAAGCAAATATCGTAGCCATGCCAGAGGTTTCCCTCATTATGCGCCGCGGCTTCCTATGGGCTGCCGAAGGAAAGAAACGAGCTCTAGAATTGGCAGCTTCTGGTGCATCAAGCATCGGAAATGGAAGAGTTTACACTGGAATGGGAGATAGTCAATAAGAAAAGTGCAAGCGCCTTGATCAGCCTAGGGCAAATAAGACGCTCATGAATAGAAGGTGTTCTTTGCCTTCAATTCATGAGTGGCTAGACCCTAGAGGGGCTAGGCGCTGGAGCTAGACACAAAAACTAAGTTAAAATTTTATACTTTCTTACCTTTTAAGAAAAGCGCAAGGCTCCATGCCCTAACTCACTATAACAATGCTTATATAGAATAAAAACAATGGAGGGTTACACTATGAAAAAGCTAAAAGTTGGTATTATTGGCTGCGGAAATATTAGTTCCATTTACATGGAGAATGTACAAAAGTTCGATCATCTTGAGCTTATAGCCTGTGCGGATTTAGATGAGCAGCGTGCACAAGCTCAAGCAGAAAAATACGGCGTTCCAAAGGCTTGTTCTGTTGAAGAACTTCTTTCTGATCCTGACATTCAATTAGTTATTAATTTAACGATACCGAAAGCACACGCAGCTGTTTGTATCCAGGCCCTTGAAGCAGGCAAGCATGTTTATACAGAAAAACCTCTTGCTGTTACACGCGAAGAAGGTCAGCAAATTTTAGAAACAGCTAATAAGCATCAGCTTTTAGTTGGCAGTGCACCTGACACCTTTTTAGGCGCTGGGATTCAGACAGCTATTCATCTTATTGAAAAAGGAGAAATCGGGGAACCAATCGGCGCATCTGCATTTATGATTGGCCGAGGACATGAGCATTGGCATCCAGACCCAGCCTTTTATTACGATATTGGCGGCGGCCCAATGTTTGATATGGGTCCTTATTATTTAACAGCACTGGTTTCATTATTAGGACCGATTAAAAGAATCTCTGGTTCAGCCCGAATTAGTTACCCGGAACGTACAATCAGCAGCCAACCGAAAGCCGGCACGAAAATTAATGTAGCAACTCCGACACATATTTCCGGTGTCATTGATTTTGCATCTGGTGCCATTGGGACGATTACAACAAGCTTTGATGCCTTTGGCGGCACCTCCCTACCTCCAATTGAAATTTACGGAAGCGAGGGCACTCTGCTTGTTCCAGACCCGAATACGTTCGGCGGTCCTGTCAAGATAAGAAAACGTGATGAAAAAGAATTTGTCGAGGTTCCCTTATCATATGGATATTCCCAAAACAGCCGCGGTTTAGGTGTGGCTGATATGGCTATGGCAATCATTGAAGGAGGCAAATTCCGTGCAAATGGAGATTTGGCCTTCCATGTATTAGAAGCCATGCACGGTTTCCATGATGCGTCAGATAATGGTACACATTATCATATGGAAAGTACGTGTGAAAGACCTGAATCTTTAGCTGTTGAACAACAAGCTTCTAAATAAAATAAACAAAAGCGTCCAGAGCAGTTGCTTTGGGCGCTTGTTACTGCTAATTCGATTTCCCCAGATCTATATGATCTTTCACATGTTGAAGAAAACCATACGCAAGATAGGATAAACTAAACACTATGACAGTATCAACTAGTTTCCAGACGAAATGACCTGAAAAGGAATTCAAGTGCAAAAAGCTTAACGTCTTATCGATCATATCAATAAAAAAGACATGAATCGCATAGATCCCTAAAGCATTTGCTCCAATCCTTGTAAGAAACCTGCCCTTCCCCAGCTGTTTATTCGTTAAGATGTAGGAAAATAGTGAGAATGTTAAAAAGATGGTGGAAATAAAGTATTCTCCGTTTTTTGCCTCAATCACCTTTTCTAAAATAAAGCCTTCGACAACTTGAAGAATACAAAAAAGCGAAACAAATGACAGATATGCTTTCCTGCTTAAATGACTAACATCTGATTCAAGATTTAACGCAAAGAAAAAACCTAACGTCGTATAAAATATGCCAATAAATAAAGCATCACGGGTGTTTAGTGGAAATTCATAAAAGATAGCATAGGATTGCCCAAAAAGCCCTATTATGTTCAATACAAATGCAACGATGATGAGAATGTTTATCTTCTTCATCTTAAAAAAGAGATAAATAATGGTGATGCTCCATATTAAAGCGGGTAAAAACCATAATTGGTATCCGCTTGTCCCTTTTCCGTAATACAATACATTCAGCAATGTAAAATTTTTAACATAGTCCATTACATCACTCTGTAAATCATGACTGCTTAAGACGAGTATGAGAATATCATACATGGCATAGAAAACTACCCAGCAAACGTAAAGTTTTAAGATTTTAAGCACATATCTTTTAAAGTACCTGAAAGTTTTTCCATCTCGCTTCATTTTTTTCCCGAATAAATAGCCTGATGTTGAAAAGAAAAAAGGAACAGCAAATCTAGAAAGATTATCAAGAACGAACAGTCCAAAGATGCTATCCTTTGGGACAGTGTGAATAGTGACTACTGCTAATATCGCGAAAAATTTAATAAAATCTATGGCATAATTCCTGTCCATTTTGCCTCCTAGAGACTTTTAAAATATGAATATGCCCTTTTATTATTTGCCATCTTAGAGTAATCATTCCGTTTATATAAAAAGACTGAGCTTTGTACAGAAGAACTGCTCTTCCATACAAACTCAGTCATTCAATCATCCTGTATGACTATAATCTCTTTTTGCCCGAAGCATAAATTCCTGTTGAAGAAGATTAACCTCAAATAATTTCAACGGATCATAGAAGATTTCTGGGTTTGCTTTCATCTCGCTTAGCCCTTCTTTGCCCTCTTGAATCGTTGTCTCTGTTTCTTCGATGGTTTCCTTCACCTCATGAATTGGTCCAGTAAAGAATGAAGAAACATCTTGGCTTAATCCTTTTTCAAATAATTCAAACGGCAAGAAGATTTTTGTGACAATGGATTTTGTCACATCCTCATATGTTTCACTTTCAACATACTTCTTATATTGATTAACAAGCATCATTTTATTTTGATTGATCGCTCCAAATAATTTGCCAGCACTTTTTAAAATGAGCTGAGCCGGTTTATTCTTGAGCATAATATTTTCTTTTTCATAATGCATTCTACCTGTGATCCGATTAATATCACGGCGCCAATCGTCTATAATCGTAAACTCACATTGCAATAGCAGCTTTTCTTCCTGATAAATATCATTAAAAGTTTCGCTCATTTCAGCTAAGTATGCTTGACTATCAAGCAATTCTTCTTGAGAAGTTGTGATCCAATCTTCAAGTCTTTCACATATTTTTGGTAGCATATGCTGTTCAAAATAGTCCTGAATTTTAGCATTCATACTTTCATTTAGAACAAGATGAATTTGTTTAAGATCGCTGTCTTCTTTAATCAGCTCACTGCATTCCCTTAACATTTTCGGAATGGTCACCTTTGCTTCAGCTTTGCTTTCTTTCAAAAAGTCGTTATATGCTTTTAAAATGGAAGCAACTTTTTCCTGCTGAAGGTCAGTAAGTTTATTTGTAAAGCCCTTTAACCTTCCTAAGAGATCTTCATTCCACTGGATAGAGTCAATCAAGCCCTTCTCCATATCAACACGTTTTTGTAAAAGACTAGCTAAACTTTTACGGATGAGTGTTAATACTTTTGCTGTCCGTTTCTCTTGCTTTTCTTTTACATCATATTGGAAATGCGTATTGATAAATGTTGAAAGCTGGCTCAGTTGCTGGTGGAAAGGATGCAAGGACGAATATGGTAAAACGTCTGCTTCAGGATAAAGTGAGGCTATTTTTGCCTTAACTTCATCAGAAATGGCTTTAGCATCCGAATCACTTGCTATTAAATCAACTTTATTTAACAAAAAGTGGACGTTTAAGCTTGGTGCAAACTTTTTCATTTGGGATAAAACATCATATTCTCTATCAGTTAATGGAGAAGTTCCATCAAGAACATAGAGCATTCCGTCAGCTAAAAGCAGGGAATCAAAAAGTTCATTTCTCATTTCCACGCTTCCATTTACAGGCGGTGTATCAATGATTGCACATTGATTCTCATGCAAGAATATACATGGACGCTTCACAAGAAAGAGCTCAGGATCCTCCCCCTGCATAAGTTCTACTAACTCACGTTGATTGTGAACAGGTCGTTTTTCAGCAGCTGAAATATGCTCCATTGAGATTTCATCATCATCATGCAGAACCACTAGGGAAGATGTCGACCCTTTGAATGGCTGATCACCTAATAAAGAATGCACAAACGTTGTTTTTCCGCTTCCTGCTTTTCCAGCTAAAAGGAAATGATGTTTTATTTTTGGATTGATCATTTCTTTCATCCACCAATTTATTTTATGATCAACCCCAACAGAATGAGTTTCTGCCCATGCATTAATTATATTATAAAGCTGCAGCGCATTTTCTATGCCGCTTTGTCCGTTGTCAGCTTCAAAAATAATGGTCTCTGCTTTATAAACAGCATCTGGAAGTACAGTACCAGGAAAGATTTCATTCCAAGCCAACACGGTTGCGGAAGGGAATAATCCATTAGCACGAGTTGAAAGCATCAGCCAATTTGCCAATAAATTCGGGATCACATCGTGCAGCTCTCTTAAATAATAAGAACCATCTGTTAACTCAAGAAATGTCTCTTCAAATAACACTGTGGTCTGACCCCAAGAATAGTCATTCTCTTCAAGGTCGACTGAAAAAAAGAAATCATTGATTGTTTTTAGCCATGTTAGGTATGATGTTTCATTTCGATAGCTTTCCCACAATGCTCCAATAAATTGGGCAAAGGAGCTCTTACTTGCTTCAAATAACGTTAACATTGCTTCGGCAAAAAATTCAGGCTCAAACTGTTTCGTATATCCTGCTTTCACATACGAAATTAATACCTGGAACCATTCTTCCCGCTCTGTTCGAATGGATTCAGAAACCGCAAGCTTAACTGCATGGTCTGTATCATTTTTTTCTTCATAAAAGTCCCTGGCGATTCTTGTAACCTGCGGATAATCTGGGTTAATATGTAAGACCTTTTTAATAATGTCATAAGCATTTTCCACCTTATTTCTTTCTTGATAAAGCGAAAAAAGCTTAAGCGCCACTTCACTGCTTAATATTTTGTCTTCTGTTTCGATCGACGTGTATTTATCTTCAGCAGAAGAAAGCAGTCCTAGTCGATAATAAGCATCCCCAATATTCATCATGGCCCATGGCTCTAGCTCATTTTTTATATTCTCCCATTTAAAAATGGCTGCTTCATAATCCTGATCATGGTAATAAATTTCTCCCTGGGCATAACGAATATAGGACAAATCAAAGCTTTCATCACGATTTTGCTCCTCATAATAAGCTTCTCCAAGCACTTGAGAAGGCCGTCTTTGATCATGATCAGTCAAAAACGTCTCATAAAAAGTCTTATGAATTAATTGTTGTTCCGATGTCATGGTATCCTCCTGCAAAAAATGAAAGATAATCTAAAAACTTGTATTAAAGATATGGTTTGGGTCTACCTAAAGATTTTGATCCGACAAAGCATTGAATGTGGGGGTTTATGCGTGATAAGTATCACTATCCATTTATTTTAGCAGAAATACGCCTTGATAAAATGTAAATTTGATTTTAATTACGATCATTTATACTTTACTACCCTTTAAAAAAGAACAAAAAACCTAAACCTTCATATAAATTTCGAAAAAGGCTTTGGTTTTATTGGGGTAATAAGAATAAAAATAAAAATAAAGAGTAAATGGAGTATTCAGGCAGTTGGTAAAAACGTTATCTACATGCTTGGGTAGAAAGGCGGGATAGACGTTCACTTTTTATTCTTCTTAACAAAGTAAATAATCATCCAAATAATGTACCCAACAAGTAAGCCAGGAATAAGCGAAAGGATTGGCAGCCAGATAGGTCCTAATAAAACGCCATTTATTTTAAAAACGGGTGAATACATTAAGCCGACCGTAACAAAATAAGCACCAAAGACAAAGGGAAAAAATGAATATGGTGATCTATCTCCCTCAGCATCTTTAAATGCGTCCCACATCGCAAACATGTAGACACATGGATAAAACATGAGCCACTGATAATTAACAATGTTTACGGCTCTGTCAATTTCCCCTAAGAAGCTAGCCATAATGGCTGTGTTAAAATTACTGTTAACATTAATAAGGAATTCTAAAAAGATAAAGACAAAGCCTTTTAACAGTTTTCGATTAAGTATTTGGGCAAAACCCGGTAATGCTATGCTCCAAAATATTGCTTCTGTTTTTGACGTCATATTAAAGCTTCCTATTCTTCATTTTTAAAAATTTCGTTCAAAGTTCATTCAATGGTTAGTTGCTATACAAACATTCAAAATACACTGGCTAACGTCTAAAACATCTAACTTTCATGAAAATTAGTGGTGTGTTCTCACGCATTCTTTGCTTATTACTATTTACAAAGCCTTCCAATTCTATTCTAAATTAATAAAAAAGTAAAAATATGACAAAAAACATAACATTCTCATGAATTTTCCTTAAAACAAGCCTGTTTAACATTGAACTAACACCAATTTTTAAGAAATTCAATATCCTATCGTAAATTGTTTTTAAAGAAAGATGGTGATGTTAGTGATGACTGAAAATGCAAATAAGCAATACGCAAATACGCTGCCGTCAATTTGGCATGCGCTAAAAAAAATCAAGCAAATGCAGGAAAGAGCTGAGTATTTACGATCAACTCATAAATTAATTGAGGCTCCAGCCTATAAAACCATTCCTTTTATCCTGCAAACACAAAAAGGAGATCCCTTTTTCACATGGGGAAAAGCTGAAACAACTAATTATTTTGCAACAGTCTTCTTTAAAATTGTTAAACTGGAACATGATACAGGCTGTGCGACACTAGGGTTACTACGTCCAAATTTGTCTATCTGGGATGAAGAATTAGAACATGTAAAAATCGGTAAAATATATGAGATCGCTTTTGTAACGGAAACAGATGAGGTCGTGACAATTGACCCCGCTAGCTATAGTGCAATCAAGTACTTTGATCCTGGGATGGTAGTGGAGGAAAATAAAGAGGAACATGACGAGAAAAGCGGATGACATGATAAATGGTCACCCGCTTTCATTCTAACTGGTTAATAAGTAAGTGATGCAGCAATAATCAAGCCAATAGAAACAGATAAAAATAATAAAAATAAGCCTACTGCCTGATTATCCTCGTCAATGGCTTTTGTAATATTAAATTTTGGAGTCAGCAGCTCGGCTGCATAAAAGATAATGATCTGAATAACAATAGCGACACTTCCCCAAACCACCATATCTAAAATGTTGACAGAGTTCGAAATAGATGAATACAAGACAATCGCTAAACCTAAAATCCGTCCGCCAAAAGCATAAACTGCTGCCTTATTTCCGTTTTTGATTAATTCAAATTCCTTATTCTTTGTTGTGACTTCAAATAGGGCAATTCCAATGATTAAAAGCACAACAGCTACTCCAATATAGGATATTGTCGATAAAAACAAATCTAAAAATGACATATTCTCATGTCCCTTCTTTAACGTTTTAGTCCAATTGGCAAGAAATAGGCATTATTATCGGTAATTTGCTTCCCTGCCCTTAACCCGATGCCAGATGGTTTTCCATTGATTAAAAAGCTTCCAATTAGCACTTTTCCTTCGTTCATTCCATCACATGTTTTTATTTCTTGGGCAGGCAGATCTATATACTTTTGAAAAACAGGCAATGATTTATCATAAGTTTTATGAGCATCCTCTAAGATTTTTTCTTTCCCTTTGTAAATGGATACGGTGTCTCCTTCTCGACCAAAACTTGGTTTTTTGACATACTTCACACCACTCTTTAAGAAAATGTCCTCTTCCAGATAAGTAGGTAAAAAATAAGTTGAAATCCATTGCTTTTCTTCTGCTGTAAAATAAGCATGATCACGTTCCATCATGCCCCAAATAACTGCTTGAACAGCCTTTGATTGCAGTAAAAATGCTGATATGGGGTTCACCATGTGCAGCTTGTTTAACACAATAAGCTCAAGTAGCTGTACCCCGATTTCTTCATTTGTTTGTTCATCCATATCCTCAACCAAATGCTCTAACGGATAGGTTTGTCGATATAGGAGGTCAATTTTATTCCCTTCATCATCATACAACCCTTCTTGCTTTTTGATTGTCAGCTTATGTAAAGGAACATATTTTGCCGGGACATTGGCTGTTTCCATTAAAAACAAGGTCGTGTATTTGTCTTCCTCATGAGCTTCATGTGATGTAAACACAATGTTTGGTTCATGGTCAATCTCTGAACGGTGCAGCATTTCTGCTAACGCTTTACGCATTTCTTTTCCTAACATTTCTGCTAAACCTTTATTGGGGTCTTCTACACCAAACTCTTTACATAGGACAGCATTTACATAAAAAGCCTCCTTTTCAAAGGTAGGTGTATCACTATTAAGCTCAAGCATCTTAAGCCCATCAGCTGTCTGAACTAAATCAACTCTGGAAATGACTGAATCAACGGGTAATGCACGATGCCTTATAAAGGGTAGGATGCTGTGCGGCAGATCCAACTGTAATAATGTTTCGTCTGATGAACTTCTCAGCAAGTTGCCTGTTTTAAAAAAAATGTGGCCGATGCGTCGCGTCGCTATGTGAATGTCAGCAATTTCCTGTTCTGTCATTAGAGCGATATCATATAACGCATATTCACTGTCATATAAATCGTGCCAAAAATGATTGACTTTGCTATAAGCATCACGCCGTTTGCTCAAATGCTCTTCTAAATGAAAAGAGTGTGACATTACCCGCCAAAACCTCCGCTAGAACCTTTACCAAATCCAGATCCGCCTCCTTTAAAGGAAGTGCTCGATTTATAGCTTTTATAAGTAGAGCTTGCGGTTAAGCTGCTTTTGGAATTATAGAATTTTCCGCCGTAATAATAATGACCATAATGAGATGAAGTATCATCATCACACTCCCAAACCCCTTCATCTGCTTCCCATTCCCAATCATCACAATCTGTTCCCTCTGGAACAGGCGGCAATGATTCATTATTACTGCAACCAGAAATCGTCATCATCGTTGCTGAAATGATTCCAGTTAATAATTTATTTGTCTTCTTCAATTGTCTTCCCCCCACTGTAAAAATAACAATCTAGTGATCTAATTAAGTAAACTCCTTAAAAACTGTTTAACTAATTTTAAATAATTCACAAAGTCCATACATCATTTTCCACCCTCATATAGTATAGTAGAAATAGCCTAGACTTTGGAGGTAAATATGAAAAAAAACTATAAATTGGAATATCGTTTAAATGATGAGCAAAAAAATTACCCTGCATTGTATCATTATGAATTTTCTGAACCAACTGAAATTTTTTGTCGAAGACTATGTGATTATTTTATTAAAGATCAAAAGGTGTATCATAAGACATCAGCAAGTCTTGAAAAGGAATATTACGTTATTTATGTAGAATTAGATGAGGAAGAAGCAATTATTGAACATGCCGAAAGCTATACCCATGTTACGCTGGAAGTGCGTGACTATAAGGAGTATAGTGTGTCGCCGCTCATCTATACATATGATTTATATTCACATGAAGAGGCTTTATCCCTGATAGGAAATGATTTTTTATGGATAGACGAACAAGAATACAGAAAAATTTCTGCTGAAATTGATGAGGACCGGTCGACATATGTTCTTTACACGACAAAGGCATAGTCTCTTAAATTCATGGATCATTATAAAAAAGCTTGAATCTGCTGTTGGAGATTTTACGACTCTCTTATTCTTTATTTTACCAATTGTATTTTTTGTTGATTGGAACGGCTACAGCCCCTCAATTCTTTAGCTGGTGGTCCGCGAGCTGCCTAAAGGGTTTCTGAGCCCGCGGTGTCTCCTTTATTTCGTTGTTGCAGCAGTTATCCATAAATCAAACTAGATACATAGAGTACAACCGGCAATGTAACCAAGCTTAAAACCGTACTGAATAAAGTGGCTGTTGAAACGAATTGCGGTTCCGTATCGTATTGTAAGGCATACAGCGTTGTATTTGCAGCTGTCGGCATTGCTGAAAGGACAATCATAATTTGCTTTAATAAATCATCAATCGGCAGGATTAGGGTAATTCCAAACGCGATGACTGGTGATAAAAAGAGTCTTAACCCTAAGGAAAGCGAGAGCGGGGCAAACTCTAATTTTTTTACAGATATTTTCGCAAGCTGCATTCCTAAAATAATCATAATGGTTGGAACGGCCGCATTTCCAACCATCTCAATCGCTTCCATAAAAGAGCTCCCGATCGGAATCTCAAGGAGATGAAAAAGGATGCCGAACAAGGCTCCATATACGATCGGCACCTTTACAACCTCTTTCACAGCCATTTTTATTCCGCCTCCATCAGGCGATCCCTTTGCAGCATAATAAATACCAACTGTGCACATAAGCAGCTGCTGAATAACCATCAAAATAACGGCATAATGCAGTCCGGCTTCTCCAAAAGCAAAGAAAATCAGAGGTGTTCCATAATTACCATTATTCATAAATGCAGAAGCTAGGATCATTCCACATGTTTTCTTTAAGGAATATCCTCTAATATAGGAAATGACATAAATAACAATGATAATCGAAAAGGCTAATCCCACCGTATAAAGCGTCATCATTGCATAATCAATCGTTAAATCCGTCGTATAAAATGTCTGAAAAGCCAGAAAAGGAAGCATTAAATAAATCGCCATCACCGATAAGGGCTTCGTATCAAACCCAATCTTCTTCTGCCCAACGAATCCTATACCAAAAATAAAAAATATCGGAATTAATATCGTGAAAAATTCCATATCATCACCATGCCTACTCTTAATCTAAAATATTTTTTTACAAGGTAAAGCTACTCCATTCTAAATAGCTTTTATCTCTACCCCGTGTTCATAAAGGGTTTTCCTTACTTTTTTGGCAAATTCAACAGCGTTTTCGCCATCACCATGGATACAGATGGTGTCAGCAGAGATCGGCACTTCCACACCAGACACCGTGCCCACCTTTTGCTCTATTACCATTTTGAGCACTTGAGAAATCGCTTGGTTTTTATCTTTAATTAAGGCATTTTCCTTTGAACGCGGTGTTAACGTTCCATCTTCCATATACGTTCTGTCCGCAAATACTTCATTTGCTGTTTTTAATCCGATTTTTTTCCCAGCTTTGATCATTTCACTTCCTGACAGCCCATATAAAATCAGCTCAGGATTGATATCATATACCGCCTCGGCAATCGCTTCAGCCAGTTCTTGATTGACAGCTGCCATATTATATAAGGCACCATGCGGCTTCACATGGCTTAATTTTGCCCCTTCCGCTAAGACAAAACCATAAATGGCACCGATTTGGTATACGACAAGATCATATACCTCAGCAGCTGACACTGCCATCGTTCTCCTTCCAAATCCGTTTAAATCATTTAATCCGGGATGGGCACCAATACTTACGGAGTAATCCATTGCTAGGCGAATCGTTTTCCTCATCGTACTTGGATCCCCTGCATGAAAGCCACATGCGATATTGGCTGATGTAATCAAAGAAATAATCTCCTCATCAGATCCAATCGTATATCTGCCAAAACTCTCACCCATATCACAGTTCAAATCAATCCGAGCCATCATTCATCCTCCTAAACGCTTGTATTAATCCAATTTTGCATTTTGAAAACAGTTTTTCCCTTTGAAGCAACAGCTTTTGTGCATCAAGAATACTAATTTCCTGAAACGTCAGTTGATTCCCCGGCAGAACCTGTGCTAATACAGGAAAATCAACACTGGCAACATACCCTATTTTCGGATACCCTCCAATGGTTTGACGATCTGCCATTAAAATAATTGGTTGTCCATCTTTCGGAACTTGAATGGTCCCCATTGTCACTGCTTCTGATAACAGTTCAAGATTTTTGCTTAATTCAAGTGGTGAACCTGATAGTCGGTAGCCCATGCGATCAGAATTCGATGTAACCTGATAGGCATCATTCAAAATTCGTTTCTTGGTTGCTTCCGTAAAGTGTTCAAAATGCGGCCCTTTTATAAATCGGATGACCGGATCTTTCTGATAATTAGGTTTCATTTGATAGCTGACTGTCCAAGTTGTCGTACAAAACGAAGCTGAATTCATTCTCTTGCAAAGGAATTGCTCTAGCACCCTTGTATGACTGCTTTTTATTCCGTTCAGCTTAAGCACATCCCCCTTGTCAAGCGGACGACCGTGAAAGCCGCCAATCCCACCTCTAACGTAAGTACTGCGACTTCCCATGACAATTGGAAGATCAAATCCCCCTGCTGCAGCCAAATAGGTACGACAGCCTAGCTGCGGACGGCCAAAGCGCAAAATGCTTCCCTCTTTTACATAGACCGGTTTCCACATTGGCGCCGGTTTGCCATCAATGGTTGCAGATAAATCAGCTCCACAAATGGAAATAAGCGCATTTTGCTGAAAAAGCAAAGTAGGTCCGATTAAGGTCAATTCAAGTACCGCGTCATATTCCATATTGCCAATAAGAACATTCGCGATTTTTGCAGCAGTCTCATCCATCACACCTGACACAACAACACCATATTGCTGATAGCCGACTCTGCCCAAATCCTGAACAGTTGTTGATAGACCAGCTTCCAGTAGTTTCATTGTCATCTGCCATCAGCCCCCCAGCTTTTAAATTCTTGTAGTGTGATTGGTTGAATTCGGACAAGATCTCCAGCTTGCAGAAGACTTGGCTGTTTCGCATCTTGCTGAAAAAGCTGCAGCGGCGTGCGGCCAATTATCTGCCAGCCGCCAGGACTTTCTATTGGATAAACACCTGTCTGCTCACCGCCTATGCCAACACTTCCAGCGGGGATTTTTAGCCTTGGTGTTGCCTTTCTGGGCGTAGCAATTTCTTTCGACATCCCTCCTAAATAAGGAAAGCCTGGAGCAAAACCAATCATATAGACTAAATACACTTGACTTGAGTGGATGCTGATGATCTCTTGCTGGGTTACTTGATGGTAATCAGCTACCTCTTGAAGATCTGGACCATAGTCTCCTCCGTAACAAACTGGAATGGTCACTGTTTTTGCTGGATGGTCAATTGTTTCAGGGAGTTCAGATAGCATTGATTTTAAGATGTTACTAACAATATCAAACGGAGAATTATTCGTCGCAGAAGCTTCAATCATGATGGGTTCATATGTAATCGTGACAGATGTAAAGCTTGGTATGACTTCAAGCAATCCAGAAAACGGGTGGGATTCAATGTATTTAGTGAAACTGATGACTTTACGGTGTATGTCTATATGTATGTAATCACCAAAATTTACGGTGACCGCCTTGTCACCTTGTGGATAAATAGTGTAAGTGATCAAAGTCTCCCCTCCCAATAAATTTGCTCGATTTCATTCATCTAATGACTATTTTACCATCAATCGTTAAGTGTAAAAATAAAAGGAGCTTGCCCCTTAATTGAGGTACAGCCCCTTTCCGTTTTATTGACGAATCTGTCCGGTTCCATATACATAAAATTTACTCGAGGTTAAGGCATTTAATCCCATTGGACCGCGTGCATGAAGCTTTTGAGTGCTGATGCCGATTTCTGCGCCATAACCAAATTCAGAGCCATCTGTAAAACGTGTTGAGGCATTATGATAAACCGCTGCAGCATCAACTTTATTTAAGAATTTGGCAGCATGTTCCTGATCGGCAGTAATAATCGCCTCAGAATGATATGTTCCATATTTATTAATGTGATTTATTGCTTCATCAACACTTTGAATAACCTTTACACTGATCGAAAGTGCTAAATATTCTGTATACCAATCCTCTTCTGTTGCTGGCTTCGCAGCAGCAAACACACTTCTTACGGCTTCATCTCCGTAAATTTCAACACCTTGGTCATGAAGTGAATCGAGGAGATCCTTGCCATATTGTGCAAACCATTTTTCATTGATTAAAATCGTTTCGATTGCATTACATACAGATGGACGCTGTGTTTTACCATTTATCACGATTGATTCAGCCATTTTATAATCTGCAGATTCATCAATGAAAACATGGCAGTTTCCAGCGCCTGTTTCAAGAACAGGGACTGTTGACTCTCTAACGACTGTATCGATCAGGTTTTTTCCGCCGCGAGGAATTAATACATCTAAATATTCTTTTAAGTGGAAAAGCTCTTTTGCTGTTTCTCTGCTTGTATCCTCAATTAACTGGACAGCATTCACTGGCACATTGCTTTTTTCTAGTGCCGTGTGAATTGTTTTGACAAGAGCTTTATTTGAAAAGCTTGCAGATGAGCTTCCTCTTAAAATAACCGCATTTCCAGTCTTTAATGTTAACGTTGCGGCATCGACTGTAACATTAGGTCTTGCTTCATAAATCATCCCGATCACACCAAGTGGCACACGATTCTTTTTGATCAGAAGTCCATTGTCTTTTTGAATCGTTTCTAATGTCTCACCAACTGGATCCTTCAATTCGATTAATAGGCGAATCGCTTCTGCCATATCCGTGATCCTTTTTTCATTAAGCATGATGCGATCCAGGATGCTATCTGATAATCCATTCTCTTTTCCAGCTTCAAGATCCTTTTGATTTTCTTTTAAAATATACGCCTGATCTACTAATAACTGATCCGCTATTTTGGCTAATGCCTCATTTTTCTCCTCTGTAGACATATCTACCATTACAAAACTAGCTTCCTTTGCTGCTTTTCCCTTTTGTAAAACCTCACTCATGTTTTTTCCCTCCCTATGCTTTTACCCATTTATTTCGATGAATCACAACAATTGAAGAAAGAACCTTGTCCTCTCTCAATTCTTCACTTCGTTTCCCCATGATGTTTTTTAGCTCATCAGAAGAAAATAGAACCTCGCCCTTGCCCAGCAAGCCATTTGGTCCAACCACCTCAACAACATCACATTTTTCAAACGACCCTTTTATATCGTAGACCCCTGCAGGCAGAAGACTTTTCCCGTTATAGACAAGGGCATCCTCAGCGCCTTGGTCCACATAGATTGTACCGGATATTTCAGAATGAAATGCGATCCACTGCCTGCTATTATTAATTGAGGCTAAGCCTTCCTTTCCGATATAGGTCCCATTTCCATCACCCTGAATAATCTCAATCAGCTTTTGACTTCCTTTTCCTAAGCCAATAAACACTTGAACACCAAGTGATATTGCTGTTTTAGCCGCCATTAATTTTGACTTCATTCCACCTGTACCTACCTTCGACCCTGCTCCTTCTGCTGCTTTCAGCATGTCATCTGTTACTTCAGGAATGTAGTCGATTTTTTGTGCAAGCGGGTTCGTTCGTGGATTTGAATCATAAAGCCCATTAATATCAGTTAAAATAATTAGCTGATCAGCATGAACAAGACCGCTAACAAGTGCCGAAAGCATATCATTATCACCGAAGGTAAGCTCCTCTACTGAAACAGTATCATTTTCATTAATAATCGGCAAAATCCCCCGCTCTAAAAGCTCTGAAATCGTTGCATAAGCATTTTTATAACGATCCTGCTTCGAAAAGTCATTTCGTGTAAGCAAAATTTGCGCAGGGATAATATCAAATTGACTAAATTGCTCAATATATGATTGCACAAGAAGACTTTGTCCAACTGCAGCTGCTGCCTGCTTACCTTTTAATGTAATCGGCCTTGTTGGATAGCCGAGTCTCGCAAAGCCAGCTGCCACTGCACCTGATGATACTAGCAGCACTTCGTGACCCGCTTTGCGAAGAGCGGCTACTGCCTGAACATGATCCGAAAATTTCTCCTGATCAATTTGCCCTTTGGCATTCGTTAACGAACTACTACCGATCTTGACAACAATCCGTTTCTTTTCCATGATTAAGCTCCTCCACTTGCTTTGTAATTCTGCTTGGTTTGGTGAATTTGGGTATGGGGCGGAATATCGGTTTATGGGTGAAGTGCGCGGTTTATCGGCGAGTTTTCTGGGATATCGGCGAAATTGCGTACTTTATCGGCGAGTTTTCCGATTTATCGGCGGTTTTGCTCACTTTATCGGCGAGTTTTCCGATTTATCGGCGGTTTTGCTCACTTTATCGGCGAGTTTTCCGATTTATCGGCGGTTT
>NZ_CANNCR010000037.1 GCF_947503125.1 uncultured Metabacillus sp. | reverse complement strand
CAAGATACGTCCGTAAGGACAATACGATTTTATATAAATCCAACCGCTATTCAGTTCCTCTCGGAACATACAAAAAAGATAAAATCATCTATTTAACAATTAATGAAGATAATCGTCTCGAGATTAGAGAAAATCATGATGGTCCAATTATAGCAGTCCACACACTTGATAATGGACGAGGAAAGCTAATTCAAGACCGGCAACATACTCGAGATAGAACCAAAGGTATACCAGAGTATATCGCTACTATTGCCTCGAAATTTAGCAATTTAGAACAGGCAACGTACTTTTTGGAAAATGTTCATCGAAATTATCCACGATACATTCGGGACCAACTTCAATTAATAAGCAGAACAATTGAAGGATTAGAAGAAACCCTAAAAAATGAGGCACTTCAGGAATGTATAAAACGAAAGTTGTTTAGTGCAAATGATTTTAGCGATGTCATTCAGTATATAAAACGACACCGCTCATTGAACACTGAACAGTCGCATCAAATTTTAACAGATACGCTTATAAAACCTTTGCACGAAATGGACAAAGCTTTGATTGAAGCAAAACCTGCAGTTCGAGATTTGGATGACTACATGAACTTTTTTAAAGGAGTACAGTAATGCATAACAATATAGTTTCTATTCAACAGCAATTAAAGTCGTTAAATTTTGCAGAGACAGCCAAAATTGTACCCGATTTAATTCAAAAAGCAGAATTAGATGATTGGACCTATCACCAATTCCTTCGGGAATTATTGGGCTATGAACAAAAACGAAGAGAAGAGAAACAAGTTGAAAAGCGCTTAAAATGGGCTGCTTTCCCTTTCCATAAAACATTAAATGAATTTGATATTGAAGAGCAGCAATCCTTAAGCCGAAGGCAATTTAAGCAATTAGGAGAGCTATCATGGCTTGATCAAATGTTTAACCTAATCCTACTTGGACCGCCAGGTGTAGGTAAAACTCACTTGGCCGTAGGGCTAGGTCTAGAGGCAATATATAAGGGCTACAAAGTTTCTTTTATCTCTATGGGAGAACTAGTACACACTTTAAAAACGGAGGAAATAACAAGGAAATCCCAAAACCGTTTAAAAAGAATTCGCGGTTCAAATTTAATCATCATTGATGACCTTATGTTTATGGCTATGGACCAAAGAGAAGCAAACTTATTCTTTCATTTAATCAATGACCTTTATAACAATGCATCAATTATTCTAACTTCAAATAAAGGTCCATCTGATTGGGGAGAACTGATAGGAGATCCAGCTATTACAACGGCAATCTTAGACCGAATTGTTCATCGTTCAGAAATTCTGTATTTAAATGGAGATAGCTATAGAATGAAACATCGT
This sequence comes from uncultured Metabacillus sp., assembly GCF_947503125.1. Classification (GTDB taxonomy): domain Bacteria; phylum Bacillota; class Bacilli; order Bacillales; family Bacillaceae; genus Metabacillus. The sequence continues at coordinate 42,831 of NZ_CANNCR010000037.1, read as the reverse complement.
TCTTCCATTTTTGAAGAAGAAACTGTTCAAAATTAATTAGCAAAAAGTGTTCAATTTCACTTGACGCTTACAATGTATGAAAAAGGTACAAAGTTATTACTCCAGAAGGGGTTAAAAGATGAAATTAACTCTGAATTTCTGGATAGTTTAGAAATAAAGTTGAAAGAAAATAGGATTAATTTAATTCATAATGATCAATTGATAGACACAGAACTATTAGAATCTTTTGCAAAGATATTTTTAAAACATATTTGGATTTTTGCTGTTAACGAAACAGATAACTTATTTTATACATCCGACAATCCATTGGTCTTGTATGGTCATGAAGAACATCAAGGGATAGGCAGTAAAGGTGTAGAAATAATTTTTCCTATTACACCGAAATTAGCTTTAGTGATGAGAGAAGTTGAACATTTTCAAAGTGATTTGTCTTTATACAATAGATTTATTCATATTCCTGAAGATTACATAAATTTCTATAATGAACTTCAAGTATTTCAATCCTATAAGTATATTTTTTCAAAAGATGAAAGCTTTAGTTTGGCGTTAGAATTGATGGAAAAATATCCAGAACTTAAGGATATTAATAGGAATAGGTTTCTAATGGGATGATAACCATTTTAATAAACATCACGGTGAACCGTACCATAATTAGAGGCAAAAAAGGTTGAAGATAAGGTGATATTTTGTTAACGGAAGCGGATATGAATGTAGAAGAAAGATCTTCTCTATCCGTCGATACAATAAGTGAATAAGCGTGAAGGTCTTTGAAAGGTTAACTTCTGAAAAGTCAAAATTTAATTCATTTCATTGACAGTACGTGACTTTCCTACTTCTTGCTTAATAGTGACTTTGTGAACCAGGAGATGGAGCAGTTGCTTTTATTTTTCCTTTGATATGCCTGTCTGTATTCTAAAATGAACCACCAAGAGCATCTCAATAAGTTCTGATTGAATGAATACTGATTTAGAGGAATTAAGTTTTAAGGTAAATTTGTTTTTCCTATTTTCTAACTCAGTATTTTCATGAGCAATCTTTTGCAAACTACATTGTAAAATGGCAGTTGGAAATGTGTTCTGTTCAATGGCTTCACGGTATTTATCCTGAAGGACTTGTATCTCGGAAAGACGATCCTCACCTGCATTAGTTCCTGTTGAAGTTCGGTTAGAGAATCGTCCGTGGATGAATTAATTGCCTGAATTTTATTGTAGAAGTGTTCTTTTTCCTTCAAAAAACACTCAATTTTCTTTAACACAAAGTTCTCTGCTTCATAAGCCTTTACAGAGTTAGCTTTACATGCTGCAACACCTTTATTATGGAAATTAGAACAAACAGAATAACGGTACTTTATTTTGGTTCCATCTTTTCTTTTAGTTGTAGTAATGGATGGTACCATTCCTTCAGAACAGCGTAAAATACTACTTAGTAGGAATGGTTCATTTTCTTGCATACTAAATAGATAGGTACAAACTTACAGAAATATATGTTAGAAGGTGAAATGATGAAAAAGCCAATTGATTTAAATTCTTTGATAAGTAGTTATAGAGACTTACCAATAGAAAATTTTGAACTTTTGCAAGATTTTTTTAGTTTTTCTATGAAAAATGATGAAATCGACCAAATTGCTTCTTTTATCGAAAACTTATCTGTAAAAAGCAAATATCTGGGCTATTTTTTGTAGGCTATAAAATACCACAAATTGATAAAGAGTTTGATTTACTGAGGTTAGGAAAGGACTATATTTTAAATATAGAGATTAAAACTATTTTAAATATAGAGATTAAAACTATATTAAATGAAGAAAAAGCTCGAATGCAATTAGTGAAAAATAAATATTATTTATCCTCTTTAGGCAAAGAAACTAAGTTGTTTACATACGTTGCAGAAGAGAATAGGTTGTATTTATTAAATGACGATGAGCTTTTTCAACCAACAGATTTCTCTACTTTAGAACTACTTCTAGTTAGTCAAAAATTAGAGCACCATACAAATATAGATGAGTTATTCGACCCATCTGAATTTTTAGTATCTCCATTCAATGATTGCGATAGGTTTATTAGTGGATCCTATTTTTTGACCAAGCAGCAAGAACAATCTTTTTGAGTCGATTTTACTATGCTTAAGGGAACTTTTTGATATAATGATATTAAGAGTGTATACGATTGCTTTTGTTGTGAAGGATTCGGACTTTCATACTTCTTATATGCAATCGCCTTCACATTTGAAGTTTGACTTTTATCAGGCTTCCTTATCATTTTTTCAGGAGGAACTAGGCATGGCTAGAATTTTAATTGTTGATGATGCCAAGTTTATGAGAATGACGTTATCAAATATCTTAATAAAGGCGAACCATACAATCGTTGGAGAAGCAGAAAATGGAATAGAGGCGGTTGATCTTTTTGTTAAAGAAAAGCCAGACTTAGTAACGATGGATATAACAATGCCAGAAAAAAATGGACTCGAAGCACTTAAAGAGATTAAGCAAGAATATCCTGATGCAAAAATTATAATGTGCTCGGCAATGGGTCAGCAAAAAATGGTTGTCGATGCAATTGAGGCTGGTGCTAAGGATTTCATTGTAAAGCCCTTTGATGAAAGCCGTGTGATCGAAGCAGTTAAACGTGTGCTAAATTAAGAGGACATTTGAGGCTGTCTCAACAGGGGTCTAATCCTATTAATGAACAATCATATATGGACTCATCGCGGTTCAATTTATGTTGTTTTACGGATCTGACCTTTTGGTATGAGGCAGTCTTTTTAACTGTCTAAAAATCAAATAGAAATATGTGTAGGTAATTATGGAAATATCGTTTATACTAAGACTAGTTAGTTGTTGAGTAAAGGATTGATTTGTTTGTTTACAATTATTTCTTCCTTTGTTGCCATAGGAATGGCTTTGCTCGTTTTATTCGTTCGAATGAAATCAGCTAAAAAGCCTGCAACCGCAAAGAAAATTATTTTGCCGCCAATTTTTATGAGTACTGGTGCACTTATGTTTATCCATCCAATGTTTCGAGTAACTGTTGCTGAATTTTTTGAAGCTCTAATAGTAGGAATGCTCTTTTCGATCTTTTTGATTAAAACTTCGAATTTTGAAATCAGGGAGAATAACATTTATCTGAAACGCTCTAAAGCGTTTGCATTTATACTAATCGGATTGTTACTCATTCGTATTATCATGAAATCTTATTTAAGTAGTACGATAGATTTTGGAGAGTTAAGTGGTATGTTTTGGATACTTGCATTTGGGATGATTGTTCCATGGCGAATCGCGATGTATATTTCTTATAAACGAGTTAAGGAACAGCTTGATTCATCGACAAATATACCAACGATATAAATTTTTGCAGGCTCTCACACGCCCAAGTGTTCGAGATGAAGTATCTAGCGTCTTTCGCTCCGATTATCTTAGTTGCTTACACATGAAGAAGAGGCTGTCTCAAACCCTTTAAAAAAGGAACCCCTTTGAGACAGCCTCTTTTTGCTATTATAGACTAAACATATCGAGTCTAAAAGAGGGCTTTATATGCTGTGTAATCGATTTGCTTCTCTTTCAATCGCTTAATTAGAAATTTATGATCACGTTTTGGGGTTGCCATAATATATCCTCTGATCACTAAATCCAATGTTATTTTTGAGGCATTTTCATTTAACGCAAGCTCCCCAATTTTGCCGGCGATTTTTTGCCGGGCAACATCCCGAAAAAGCTCAGGAACAGGTTCTACTAGTTCCTCCAGCAATTTTTTCTCATCCTGATTCCATAAATGTCTTGTTTTGTCTAAATAATAATCCTGCCAATCTAAGTCTGATTTGCCATCTTCTTTTGGCAGTCTTTTAAGAAACTTTCGGAACATGAAAAATCCGCCGATTGCTAACATCGAGAGTAAAAAAACGGTCCAAAACAGGATAAACCATAGAAACCAGCCTTCCAGCAATTTTATCACCTCGTATGAAAAAAACTTGTACCATATTAACAGGCAGCTTGTCTCCGTCTTTCGAACAAATGGTTCTAAAAGGGGGGGACAAAACTGCCTTGTTTTTCTCGATTAATTCTTATTATACACATGGATAGTAAAGGTGAAAACTATTCTTGATGACCATAAGCATGATGTTCTTTTGCTAAGAGGAGCAATGCTTTCTTGACTGCTTCAACCTTTTTACGGTCATAGGATGAAGTCATTAATTCATTTAATTCAGCTTGAACATGGAATATTGAATGTTTATAGTAAATATCAAGTCGTATTGTCCCAGCATCTGTGGGCAGATAAACAAATTCACAAGTACGTACCATCATCGGCTCCTCCTAGAAATCCACTATTATGTACAAATGCATAAATTTTTTTGAAAAAAAAGGATATCTACTTCAATAATAGCAGATAGCACAAAGATTTTCACTCTATATAAATAAAAAAATGCCTGATTTAAAATCAGGCACCCGTTCCTTCCGATCCGTACATGGTTAAGTGTCCCGCAACAAGCGAATGATTCGGAAGGAACATTAATACTTTATACATTATCATAGAGGGTTATGCCAGGTAAAGCCCAAATATTTATTAAAAGGTAAGATATCAAACTTAACGGGTAATAATCCCGACTCAAGGAAGTCTTTTTTAAGGTTTTAAAATAATTTTTAAACAGTTATTACTCCTATTATTAAACATCTGAAAACCTTCTTCCGCTGCTTCAAGTGATATTCGATGGGAAATGATATCACGTGGATCCAATTTTTCATTGTTTAGCATTGCATAAAGAGGTTGAAAAGATGGCTTAACAGGTGCAAGCCCCATCTTTAAGGTAATATTCCTGATGTAGAAATCACCTAATGGAAATGTGTTATACCTTGTCCCGTAAATTCCGATAAGCTGAACAGTTCCACCTTTACGAACTATTTGTGAGGCTAATTCGATGGTTTGTAGAGAGCCGCCTTGTAATCTTAAAGCCGTTTCTACGATTTCTACTAGTTTCATCTTGCCGCTCATTCCAACACAATCAATTACAACGTCTGCTCCACCATTAGTTATCTCTTTAAGAATGAATGGTAGTTACTTCGTTTTGTCAAAGTGATAGGTTTCGACCTTATTGGTATTTTGGGCATGTTGTAAACGATAGTCAACACGGTCCACTACAATGACTCTTTCGGCTCCTTTTAGCCATGCAAGTTTTTGGGTGAGAAGGCCGATCGGTCCCGACCCTAGTATAATGACAGTGTCCCCAGACTTAAGGCCAGAATTTTCAATCGCCCAGTAGGCAGTGGGGAGCGCATCTGTCATTAACAACAACAAGTCATCATCAATTTCACAATTATTAGGGACTAAGATTGGGTTAAAATTAGCAAATGGTACTCGAAGCTGCTCTGCTAGACAGCCGTCAAAATCACCTAAAAGCCGAGAATATCCATAGCAAGCTCCAATCTCACCCTCTATATTGGCATTATCACATTGGCTATCCAATGAATGATGACAATAAAAACATTCACCACAACCTATGGTGTAAGGAATAATGACTTTGTCACCCTTTTTTACATGGTCAATAGCTTTGCCGACCTCTGAAACAATACCGATTGTTTCATGACCAATAATATAATCTTTTTCAAGACTTGGGATTAATCCATGATATAAATGAAGATCAGAACCGCAAATCGATGTAGATGTAACGTTGATTACAATATCATCATCTTTTTCTAGCTTAGGATTCTGAACCTCTTTTACCTTAACATGTTTAAATCCTTGATACGTAACAGCTTTCATAACATAAGCCTCCATGAAAATCAATCTGTCACTCGGAGCAAATAGTGAATAACCGCAGCCTGTTCCTACTTTGTAAAACCTGTCGTTACATCGATGTAAAAGTCATGACCCTTTCCGGAAACATGTGCCGAGGAAAGCTGATCATTTTCAAGATTAGCCTTGATCACCTTTTGACGCAGCTTGGAATCAAGCAATGCTTTTAAGCTGTTAACAGGGTCAGGATGAATTCCTTTGAATAAGGTATTAGGGATGCCCAATTCTAGTGATGGCCCAACAGCTACACCCCCATCATGTAAATAAGGGGCACTCCAGTATAGGCCATATAAGCTTGGAGTTTTATATACTCCAGAAGAATTTCCATGCGCCCATGCTTTTTTTAGTGACTGTTTTTCTTTGTCATTCATCTCTACCGCTATTGTTTCTGGGTGTTTAGGTAGCGGGACAGGTGTATTTGGTGCAAAGATTTCAGGCTTTGTAAAATAATGTTCAGTTACATGAAAACCTTTAGCACGGGAAGAGTCTGTTTTGATTTCTTCTGTACTAATAAGTTGATTATTTGTTAAATAGGTTCCTCCATGACAGGATATGCATCCAGCTTTTGCAAAAACGGATCTTCCTTTTTCAAATGTTGCCTTATCCTTTTTTAATTCTGTGGCTGGCGGTGCTAGTGTATTCATGTATGCTGACATTGCATTAACCTGCTCCCAAGCCTTATAGTTATCTGAGCTTGAGAAAAGGCCGATACTTGTCATATAAGATATTTTAGGAAAGGTTGGAGCTTTAATTAATCGATTTACACCTGGAGCATTTGGTGTCGGGTCGACCTGTGCAAAGAACTCAGATGGTTTAATGCCTGAATTTATATCATAACGATATTTTTTAGATGCAGCCCGTTGTAATAACGTTCCCATATAAACCTCTTTATTGATATGAAAGACAGGTTCACTGATTTCTGATTAAGAAAGTGCATCCATATTTTGTGAATGAGCATTATTTATCGCCGCACTTAACCCTTTAAAAGGACCGATTTGTCCTTGGCCGCTCCAGCCAAATGGATGATCGCCAAATGTATAGGAATCAGGAGTTTGAACCGGGTTATTTGCAAAATCGATGGTCGTGTCGACACTTCCTGTTGGATATTTCACTATTTCTTGATCAACAAATTGCTCCAGTAAATCTGGATCAGGAAGTTTTTCTTTTTGAGTACCAGGAATGACTTTTCCATCTTTTTTTATAAACTCTTTAATCGATTCCATTTCTGTGTGGGTAAAATAAGCGGCAGTATTGGAGCCCATTGCAAGCATCAGTCCCATATTTAAATCAGTATTTGGTGCACCTGCAATCACCTTTCCAGATTGGTTTACTGTAGCATGGCATAAGGCGCAGCTAATCCCGGCCTTTAATCTTCCTTCATCAAACACGACCTTTACACCAATCGGGATATATGTATCCTTAGCCACATCAATACCAGTATTAATTAAATCACCTTTGTTTATTTTCGTTTCACCAGCTTGAAAATTCTCTTCCGCTTTTACTTGCAGATTTGAAGTACCTTTACCATTAAGAGCTAATATGGCCTGAGTGATCCCCTTTAGTGTGACTGGCCCTTCAAATATGCCCATAATATCTGTGAAAAAAACTTCATTTCCAAACGTCTCCTTGAAAAACATTTCTTTTCCTAAATCAATTTGTGTAGATGTGCTATTGTTAGTTGATGCTGTGGAAAGGGGCAAGAGAGTTCCGTCATGCTTTTTTGAACAAGCATTTCATCGGAAGGCAGTAAGGCATATTCTAATGATAATTTACTTATTCGATATAAATACTAACAAGTACTACTGAAATAATCGCCAAGATCGTAAGTAAGCGTCTCATAATTCCTTACCTTTCTTATAGGATGATGTTATTAGTATGTTTTCCTTTGCAGCTATCATGCACATTAACTAAGATGTGTTTCTAAATTAAATCTATCCTTTCTTAGATTTTGTAAAGGACTTTTATGAATTCAGGGAGAATAAATTATATAAGGTTAAGCAATAAAGCTAAAGAAAAATCGTGAGGGGATCTTATGATTGTATATGAAGACAAGACTTCCTTTATAATGACTGAACAACATGAGCATGCATTATTAGCTGAAGGCTTTGCACAAAACTGGAAATCTGAATGTTTTCTTGGCGAAGAAAAAAGAGAGTCAGTTTTATATGCAATAGCTCAGCATGATCGTTCATGGATTGATGTCGATGTGTCACCTGTATGGAACGATAAAGTCAATAAACCTTATACCTTTATTGATTTTCCACATTCCATGAAATTGCATTTTTATGAGAAGGGAATTGATGAAATTGAAGAGAAGGACGCTTATGCGGCATTGATGTGCAGTATTCACTATACACAATTTTTTGATGGAATGAAGTTAGATAAACGAATGACCTCCTATCTTAACAAGGAATATAAGAGACAAGATCGTATATTTTCTGCTTTAAACCTTATAAAAAACGATAAAAATATGATGTTTCATTATCAACTACTTAAATTTTGTGATCATCTATCGCTATTTGTATGTATGCAAGAGGCGGGCGCTGTTGAGGAAAAGGTTCACAGTTGGTTTAAAAAGGGGATTTTACAGCCATTTTCATTTTTTAAAGAAGACATGTTTATGGTAAAATGGAAAAACGAAGTTGAAATCAGTGTTCAGCCATTTCCTTTTAGAGGCGAATTTGAGGTTTCGATTCCAATGCGAAAGGTTACGAAAGAGCTTTTGAGTCATAATGGGATACTCGAAGCGTTTCATCAAACGCCTGCGCATGAAAGAAAGGTAACAATTACTTCAAAGTAGAAATAAAATTCAAAAAATAAAACGTTTTCAATTGATTATCGGAATTTTTTTGGTATGATTATAACGAATACTATCCTAATTGGGGAAAGGAAGTACATAGATGAATAATAGAATTGCAGTTCAATTGTATACTTTACATGGAGAATGTGAGAAAGATTTTTACGGTACATTAGAAAAAGTTGCTGAATTAGGCTTTAATGGAGTAGAATTGGCGGGTTATTGGGGAAAGGATGCAAAAGATTTAAAGGCTACGCTTGATCGCCTTGGACTTAAAGCTGTTAGCAGCCATGTACCTTTAGAGAAAATGGAAGAAAATCTCGAAGGTGAATTAGAGTATTTAAAAGTTCTTGACTGTGCAAATATTGTAATCCCTTACTTAGTTGAAGAAAGACGCAGCGATTATGCAGGGTTAGTTAAGCGGTTAAATGAGATTGGTGAAAAAAGCCAAAAGGATGGAATTTCGTTAAGTTATCACAATCATGATTTTGAGCTTGAAAAAAATAATGGGAAATCAAATCTTGAGTTCCTTTTTGAAGAAACAAACCCTAAGTTTGTGAAAGCAGAATTGGATGTTTATTGGTTAACGTTGGCAGGCGAAGATCCGCTTGAATGGATGGATAAGTATTCAGACCGTATGTCATTAATCCACTTGAAGGACATGACGACAGATAGTGAAAGAACCTTTGCCGAATTAGGTACTGGTGGAGTTAATATTGAAGGTGTTTTAAGAAAGAGCAAGGAAACGCAAATTCAATGGTTTGTTGTTGAGCAAGATCGATCAAAACGCTCTCCTTTTGAAAGTATTGAAATAAGTATGAATTATTTAAAAGAGACTTTACCTAAAATCGAATAAACAATGATGCAAAGGGTCGGGTTCCAAAACAGGGACTGACCCTTTTATATAGGTTGCATCTATTGCTTGCCCTGACCGTTATTAATTTTTCGAAATGCTGAAGGGGAGATCTTTTTTTGTTCCTTAAAAACACGTGAAAACGTTTGAAAAGACTGATAACCTACCTCCAGTGCAATTTCTGTAACCGGAATCGTCGTTGATGTTAATAAACTGCATGCATGGCGAATCCGAATTTCATGTAAAAAATGAACGAAATTAAGTCCAACATGTTCTTTAAAAAGTTCACTTAAGTAAGGGACGCTAACATGAAATTGCTTTGCTAATTTTGATAGAGTAATATCTTCTTGATAATGTAAATGGATATATTGAATAATGTCCCAAATGATGCCCTTTTTTGCTGAGTGATTATTCGAAATAGAATGTATTTGCTTCCCTTTTCTGTTCCGTTCAAATAATATAAGTACTTCTGTTAATTTTGCCTTAATTACAATTTCTTTATATGGTTTGTTACCGTTATATTCTTCATACATTTCTTCTAAATTACGCTTTATTTTATAAAAATACTCATCATTTAGCTTAAGGTAAGGGTTGAGTTCACTTTCTCCTGTTTCAGATAATAAACCTTGCAGACCAATATCATGGATAAGTCCTAAATCAAATATGCAATTAAATAAAATTAGAGGTCTGTCTTTTTCGGCTACAATCTCATGAATTTGATAAGGCAATATAAACGTAAATGTACCAGCTTCCATTTCATGCTTCTTTCCATTTAACACTTCATGGCCTTGCCCCTCAATCACTAACGAAAATTCAAGATAATCATGGCGGTGGGAAGGGAAGGATGATTTTATCTCATTAATGGATAGGTGAAACGGAAAGGTGGTGTCCATATTGGGATAAGTAGATAAGTACATTGGAAAAATTGTCATATAAGCCGTTCCTCCTTTACAGAAAAAATGAGATAAATAGATGAAAAATTGATCAGTTTTTTTACTGCTTTTATTTTATCATATTTGTAAGCGTTGTTATCATTTCTTTGGAGGTTGCAACCAAAAAGGGCTTCATACTAATAAAACAATTAATAAATGGAGGTACATATGAAAAATAAAATTAGATTAGGAATGATTGGAGCAGGGGCAATTGGAAGTGTCCACTTAGAGGCATTTAATCGGTTAACAGAAGATGTTGTACTTCAAGGGATTACAGATGTTTACCAGCCTTTAGCTGAAAAACGTGCAGAAGAATTTGGAATTTCACAAGTTTTTACTAGTGCCGAGGAATTGATTCACGACTCGCAAATCGATGCTGTTATTATCGGTGTACCGAATAAATGGCATGCCCCGCTTGCGATTCATGCATTAAAAGCAGGAAAGCACGTTCTTGTAGAAAAACCAATGGGAATAGATAGTGAAGCAGCTAAGGAAATTGTGAGAGCACAACGTGAGTCCGGCAAAGTTGTAATGGTCGGACATCAAATGAGATGGCAATGGCAAATTCAGCAAGTGAAGGAACAAGTTGATAAAGGTGCATTAGGAAAAATCTATAATGCAAAAACTGGATGGTTTCGCAGAAAAGGAATTCCAGGATGGGGAAGCTGGTTTACGCAAAAATCCGAAGCAGGCGGAGGGCCATTAATTGATATCGGTGTTCATATGCTGGATTTAGCTCTTTATTTAATGGGAAATCCAAAGCCGGTATCTGTATTCGGCTCAACATATGCTGAATTTGGACCGAAGAAAAAAGGAATTGGAACATGGGGAACACCGAACTGGAATGGTCACTACGATGTGGAGGATTTGGCGACAGCTTTAATTAAAATGGAGGATGGTTCGACGCTGTCTCTAGAGGTTAGCTGGGCTGTTCATATGGATACGAGCAATGAACCGTTTATCCATTTAATGGGCTCAGAAGGTGGTGCATCACTTAGCGGCAGCCGTGCGAAAATTTTAACTGAACAATTCGATCGTGCCCTTGATATAGACCTATCTCCTACTGAAAATTATGAAGATGACCGCATCCGTTTAAGCAAGCATTTTATTGAATGCATTCATGAAGGTAAGCAGCCAATAACCTCAGCAATGTCGGGGTTAACAAATAATCTAATACTTGATGCAATCTATGAATCTTCAAAAACTGGTCGTGAAGTGATATTAGATTGGAATATTTAATTAAAATTAAGTTACGGTCTTGAATTCGGGTACCGTTCAGCTATGGTCAAGTTCCATTGTTGAATTTGCCAAGATGTTGATTTACAACCGTTACTTAATTGCTTCCAGTTCAATCACAAAAAACGTGAGTATCTGTGGACTGAGATCAACCGTTTCATAAAGCCTCGATTATAAAAATACAAAGGGTGTGAACGATATGTTAAAAGGAATTACTAAAGCGGGATTAGGGGAGATCACTGATGATAAAAAGTTCATTGAATTAGCGGCAGAATTCGGTTTTCAATCCGTTGATCTAGATGCAAAAAGCCTTATTGATAAATATGGCTTGGAAAACGCAAAGGAAATTTTACACAAAAATAATATCGTCATCGGGGCGATAGGACTGCCTGTTGAATGGCGTCAATCAACTGATCAATTTAATGCTGATCTGCCTAAGCTAGTTTCTGCAGCAAAAGCGGCGAATGAACTAGGATGTACTCGTTGCTGCACCTATATTTTGCCGTCAACTGATCTTAAGGCCGCAAGTCTGATGAGTTTAGCAGTAAAACGGTTAAGAATCTGTTCGGAAATTTTAGGGACATACGGGATTCGCTTAGGTTTAGAATATGTTGGTCCACATCATTTAAGAACTGCATGGCAAAATCCATTCATATGGACACAAGCAGAAACATTGGATTTAATCGATGCCATTGGTCTACCTAATGTTGGCTTGTTGCTTGATTCCTATCATTGGTATACAACAGGCTTATCAGGTGAGGATTTAGTAAAATTAAACGAAAATCAGATTGTTCATGTCCATATTAATGATGCTTCCGAACTACCTATTGAAGAATTAAAGGATAATGACCGTTTATATACAGGTGAGGGTGTAATCGACTTACCAGTGTTTTTACGAAGTATAAAACAAACCGGATATAAAGGTTCTGTGTCACAAGAGGTGTTAACTCAAAATATACCAATGCAATCAGCTGAAGAGCTTATGAGAAGGTCAAAGATTGGTTTTGATAAGGTGTTTGGGGAATTGTGATATCAAAAAAGCAGTGGCATACTATTTCCGCTGCTTTTTTATAGTTAATTGGGTCTTAAATTAAAAATCAGCCAGCATTTTTGCGAGTGGCCCTTTTTTATCAATGATATCGAGAATGTTATATATCGAAATAGGAAAAATTGGATAGCCAGTCGGTCGTGGTGCAATTTTAAAACGTTGAAAATAAATAACGAGCGTTTTGTCAGCAAGATAAAAGTCTTGGTTGGGACGGATAGTTTCAAATGGATGAAAGGTGTTTATGTTTCTGTTAGATATCTGTTCCTTTACTAAAGATGAGAGACGTTGCAGATAATCACTATTTGGTTTAAAGAGGTCGGATAAAGCGAAGATTTTACCTGTTCGAATATCGGCGGTGAAAGAAGAAAGATTGTCAAATGGATGTGCCAGCTTAGGGCCTGTAGCAACATTATTTAAGCTAATACTGATAATCCCGCGCAGATTATTTTTTACTTCATAATCTCCGGCTAATTCTGTAATGTATGTTTGTTGATAGCTTTTATTAAATAAATGGTTTACCTTCCTAAGAAGCGCTTTATTCAACTTGTTTTGGATCACAGGGTTTTTTGGCCATTGCACCTGGGGATAATAAATGATACCTGTCGGCGCTAAAATCATCATTGTTTGGATTGGGACTGGCAAGCGTACTTCTTCAATTAAAACACAACCCTTACCTGAATATATTTGGTAATAAGATATTCATAATCGGATTTTGTGTTCGGTTGAATGTAGAGGATTCCTGAAAATAGTTAAATCATAATATCTTAAAACTCATAAAAAAGCTGTTACGATCTAATCTATGACTCTAGCTTTTCCTTTTCATAGAATGATGGTATTCTTTATTTAAGAACGCAAGTGAGGGATGCTGTTACATCGTCATTAATGGGGTGAACCATTTTGGGGTGTGAAAACGTTCTCAATGATCTTTTAAAACGAGTGGCATGGGAGGAAATCATCGTGACAACGAAATCAAATCTAAGTCTAGTAGAAAGTTTAGAAGTTCCAACAGTTATGAAAGCAGCAGTTATGAACAAGCCTTTTGACATTGAAATTCAGGAAGTTCCCGTACCCGAGATTCAAGGTAATGAAGTGTTATTAAAAGTAATGGCTGTGGGGGTTTGCGGCTCAGATATCCATTATTATGAACACGGTAAAATTGGACGTTATGTCGTGGAAAAACCAATTATTTTGGGACATGAATGTGCCGGAATTGTTGTAGAAGTTGGAGAACATGTAACAAAAGTGAAGGTTGGAGATCGTGTAGCAATTGAGCCGGGCATTACTTGCGGACGTTGTGATTATTGTAAAGAGGGCAGATATAATCTTTGTCCAGATGTTCAATTTTTAGCGACACCGCCTGTTGATGGGGCGTTTGTACAATACATAAAACATCGTGAGGATTTTTTATTTCCAATTTCCGATGACCTCTCATATGAAGAAGCTGCATTGGTAGAACCATTCTCTGTTGGTATCCATGCTGCAAATCGAGCAAATCTGAAACCTGGATCAACTGTCGCAATTATGGGAATGGGTCCTGTTGGATTAACCGCAATATCAGCGGTAAAAGCGTTTGGTGCCACAAAAATTATCGTAACAGACCTTGAAGATAATCGTTTAGAGGCGGCAAAAAAGCTTGGTGCGACACATGTGATCAATGTGTTGGAGCAGGACCCTAATGAAGTTATTAGGGATATTACCGATGGCAAAGGGGTAGACGTTGCTTTTGAGACAGCTGGAAATCCTAAAGCATTGCAGTCAGCACTTAAAGCTGTAAAACGAGGAGGAAAAATGGCCATCGTAGGTCTTCCTCCGCAAGATGAGATTGCTATAAATGTCCCACTTATCGCTGATAATGAATTGGATATTTTTGGAATCTTTAGATATTCTAACACTTACCCTCAGGGTATAGAATTTTTGCAATCAAAAAATGTGGATGTAAAGAGTCTAATAACAGATAAATTTTCGCTAGAAGAAACGAAGGAAGCAATGGAAAGAGCTCGCCTAAACAAAAAAGCAAGTTTAAAGGTGATGGTTTATCCAAATGGAGTACTTTAACAGAAAGTTCTCCAAACGATTGTTTATATTTTGACTATCCGTGCTTTGCACTGTGATCCTAGCCCTACCGAAAATAGAATGCCTTCTATTCTCGGCATGGCTTATTTTCAAGAACCAGAACTTGTGATTTTTTAAAGTTTAAGAAAGAAATTTTCAACTTAGTTTTGGTGTCTAGCTCCAGGCGCCATCGGCTCTAGGGTCTAGTCATACAGGTAAAGAACACCTTCTATTCCTGTTCGCCTTATGCTTGTCGCCGAATGCTAAGCGCCTTGCGATTTTCTTATTGACCATCTGCACCATTTTGTGTCACTTTACGGACGTGATCATCTTCAAAATTATTATTACGTAATTTTTCAACTTTGTCATTGATTATTTGTTTTTGATCAACCTCTTGAGACGGTGTTTGTTTATCCTTCGGCATGTTAAAAACCTCCTTTAATCAACATTAGTAACTTGCTTAGTTTTCCTATATCCAATAAAAATATGATATTTACTAAAAAATTTTCTCATTCAATTATTGCTGAATTACAAATAGGGGTATATTACCATCCCTTTCACAGACTCTTTTTTGTTACTATTTTATAGACTAAAGGTTAGTGAAAGGATTGAACAAGATGAAGAACCGCTTTCTCCTCCTAACAATTCCATTCATAATAATTTATTGGAGGATTTTTATCAGGAATATTCTATTCTAATTTCAAAATAGAGCATTTGAATATGGAACAGGCTCCTAAATCAGCTAAACAACCAAAGCAAAAGCAATTACCTAACATTCAACAGACACAACCAAACGTATTGATTGGCTATGTTCAAGATTTTCGCGATCCTTCCGCAATTGATTATTCAAAATTGTCACATATTATCTTTTCATTTGCTCATCCAGAAAAAGATGGCAGTGTTTTAATGAACGGTGAAAGTGCTTTATTCTAATTTTGAAAAAGGCAAGCTGCTATATTCTTATGGACAAAAAACGGGGTTTTTATTAGATGCATTAAGTAAGCTTTCGGTAAAGCAGTCTCTTGTTTATCGGCCATATTATGAAATTGAACATACACATCCTAATTGTGGCATTGATGTTGTTGTAGATTGGTGTAAACATCCCCCAAAGGTATTTGAAGAATATCGATCAAAATTAACATGGATTGCAGAACAATTGGTAGCATTTCAACAATTTGTACCGCAGTTAAAAGCATTACCACACCAACTGATACATGGAGATTTAAATGAATCTAATGTATTATGTATAAACGGGACCATCCATGCGATTTTAGATTTTGAATTTGTAACAAACGATGTACGTGTAATGGAAGCAGCAGTTTGTTTATCA
Organism: uncultured Metabacillus sp.; assembly: GCF_947503125.1. Lineage (GTDB taxonomy): Bacteria > Bacillota > Bacilli > Bacillales > Bacillaceae > Metabacillus. Next base: position 26,803 of record NZ_CANNCR010000037.1, on the reverse strand, counting down.
GAAATAATAATCAAAGAACAAAACGAATCACAGCTTTGGGAGAAAATTCGTTCATTTATTTCGGGATTTTCAACTGTCATTACGTTAACAAAGCTTGAAATAGAGGCACTGCCTATATTAATTCAATTAAGAAGATTAGATGTTCTTGTTCATTTTTTAGGAAGATATATGGATGGAATTGATAAAGAAGAGATCCTTAAAGAGCAAATTGATAAAACAGCCGCAAATCCTCATTGGATGCGCGATGGCGGAGAAAAGCTAATTCGTTTATGGAGAAGGATAGACAAAGGTTTAGGAAACTAAAAAAGACAAATTCTTTATTAGTTTCCTCTTTTGTTTACTTATTATTCATTTCTTCCCTTATTCGCTCTTCTTCCTCCAACACACAAATACGAGTAATTTGCTCATTAAGCATATGATGTAAATAATCTGTTTCCTCACAAATGATGTCGTCCTTGTCTTTCATCGTTATTAAATCTCCTCTTGTTTTAACAATTATTTTGCTTTAAAAACCTTACATGTATACATCAAGAATTGACTCCTAGTATGTACTCGATTTTGTTAAAATAAGGGTAAAGCAAATAAGCCACCATCATGATGTGTTCATGAAAGTGGTTTATTAAAGAAATGAGTTTATCATAATGTTTATAATGTACATAGGTTTTCAGAGCCTGCTTGGGAACAAAGGATATGTTTTAATTCTTTTTCAGTAGCTTCATAAAATTGGCGGCCATCAGGCATTTTGTATAAATTCTTATGTAGGAGGGCATCGATGATTTCACTTTTGGTGTTATTTTTTTGTTTTGTGATTTCTGACATGATTATCACTCCTTACTGTAAGCGTTTACAAATAATATTTTAAACAATTTCAATAGAATTGTCAAATAGTGAAACGCTCATTATTGTATGTTTAACATGAAACATTAAAAATGAAAGCAATCAATGGAGGTGTTATGTCTGGATGAATGAAGATTATAAAACATACGGGTTTCGTTTTCTTGACACGGTAAACGGTCCATTTTGTCAGTTATTTGCAGTGGGACATGAATATGTGAATGACCATAAGTATTATTGGGATGGATTAACAAGGATTGATGGACCATTATTCTTGTTTCAATATACGATTTCGGGATTTGGGTGTGTCGAAATGAACGGTGAAACATTTCAAGTTGGTCCAGGTACGTGATAATGATGAGTGGACATTGTCATTATTAACAAACAAGGACGTGCTTGCTATGCATCGAAACAGTCATAGCAATAGGCTGGTTTATCGTGAAAATGACAAAATCGTTTGGGCAGCAAAGGATGAACGTTATACGTATGCTGCACTGTTTAATGCGGGAAATGAAACGAGAACTGTCAGCGTGACACTTGAGCAATTGGGATTATCCTCTTCTAAAAATGCAATTGATATATGGAACCGTACAGACGAAGGGAGAATTGAACAAGTTTTTGAAGCGGCTATTCCTGCACATGGTGTGAAGCTGGTAAAGCTTTCTTAATAAAGCAGTTTTATTTTCATTAGAAGAACGAGCTCTTTGGCAGCTGGATAAAAAATTTGTTAGTTATCTTCGTTTTATAAAGAGGAGTTTTTCAGCGAAGAAAGAATCTTATAAAAATGAAAACGTTAACGAAGGGGTTGTAATATTGAATTCATTGCAAAATAAACTAAACCAGCTGCTAAAAAGTTTCGTTGAAAAGGGGCCGGCAGGATGTGCATTGTCAGTTACCCATCATGGTAAAACAATTGTTGAAGACTTCGTTGGTCTTGCAGATATTGAAACGCAAAAATCGATCGCTCCGGATACGATTTATCGCATCTATTCAATGACAAAGGTAGTAACTTGTACTGCAGCACTTATGCTTTATGAAAAAGGACTTTTTTTACTGAATGATCCTCTAGAAGAATATTTACCGGAGTTTAAAAACCCTCACGTATATCGGGAGAATGAAAAGGGAGATATTGTTACTGTCCCTGCATCAAGATCAATAACAGTAAAAGATCTCTTTACCATGACATCTGGGATAACCTATCCGGGAGAGTCGAATGAAACGGAACGGCAAGTTGCCAAAGCCATGCATGCTATGCAACAGCAAGAGGATCACGGTAAGAAAATGACGGCCCGCGGAATGTCAAAAGCATTAGCATCCATTCCTTTAGCGTTCGATCCCGGAACAAGGTGGCATTACGGTTTGAATCATGATGTGTTAGGGGCGTTTATTGAAGTACTTTCAGGAAAATCGTTCGGACAATTTTTACATGATGAAATTTTTGAACCTCTTTCGATGAAGGACACGTTCTTTAGAATTCCTAGCGATAAAAAACATCGTCTTTGCAGCGTATACAACCGGAATGAAGAGGGACTATTAACAAAAAATACTGCCATGGATGCACATATTCAACAAGATGCAGCATTTGAAAGCGGTGGTGGCGGATTACTGTCAACATTAGGTGATTATAGTACTTTCGCACATATGCTTGCTAACGGCGGTGAGTTAAATGGGGAGCGCATCATTGGAAGTAGAACAATTAAGCTTATGGCTTCGAATCATTTAACTGAAGAAAACGCGAAGAATTATAGTTGGAACTATCTCGGCGGATATGGTTATGGATTAGGTGTAAGAGTCATGGTAAATCCGGCATTAGGTGGAGCCAATAGCTCAATCGGGGAATTTGGCTGGTCTGGACTACTTGGAACTTGGGTATTAATTGATCCGAAGGAAAAACTTTCAGCAGTCTATATGCAGCAAATGATGCCTAACTTTGAGGCATATCATCAGCCGCGATTACGATCAGTAATTTATGGCGGCCTAGAATAAATAGGAAACAATTTGATAAATGCACACGAATAATTTGATAGTATTCGTGTACATTTATCATTTGCTGAGCTGTTTCTTTTTACTCTTTTATTCCGATGACTTGAATTCTTTTATAATCAGCAAGCCAATGACCATTTACATACATACGGTTTTTTAATTGCTTCTCAATTTTTTTCATCATCATGTCTATCTGATCTTGGTCAATCTCCTCAAAAAAAGCATCGCAAAACATGTTGATCCAACCTCTTAATCCCTCTCTATCATTTAAGGGAGTAGGCCGATCATAAAGCTGAGCATATACTACGGTAAATCCGGCTTTCTCCATTATCGTTGTATATTCGCTAATACTTGGAAAATACCAAGGGAATTTGTCTTGTTGATAATCAAAACCTGCATTTTCTAATTGATTGATGATTTCATCAGTAATCATTTTAACATTCCCTTTTCCGCCAAATTCTGCAACAAATCGTCCTTTCTGTTTTAAGCTGCTATAAATATTTGTGACGGCTGCCTTAGGCGGCTTTATCCAATGAAGAGCTGCATTTGAAAAAACTGCATCAAATTGCTGGTTGAAAGCTAGATTTGTTGCATCTCTTATTTCAAAATGAATATCTGGGTATTTGCTTCTAGCTTGTGCAATCATATTTTCAGATTTATCGACCCCAACAACATCTGAACCATAATCAACGATTTTTTGGGCTAAATCTCCTGTTCCACATCCAAGGTCAAGAATTTTTTCTTTTGGCTTTGGAGCTAATAAATCAAGAAGATCCTCACCATATTTTGAGACAAAGGAATGTTTACCATCATATAAATCCGCATTCCACTGATCCTTTTTGCTATAGGTTTTTTCCATGTTTACTCTCTCCCTCTTAATTTTGTTTGAAAAGAAAAAATCTGTATATTTCTGTTAATTAGATTATAATTGAAACGATAAATAATAAAAATTAACGAATTTAAGCAAGATTGATAACGAAGTGTTATTAGAGGAGATCGTAATGGAGATAAAATGGCTCAAAACATTTATTGTCGCAGCAAGCTATGAAAATTTTCGAAAAACAGCAGAAGAACTTTTTCTAACAAGCCTGCGATCACAAAACATATTCAAAGACTTGAAGAAAGCATAAGTAGTAAGTTGTTTGAAAGAAATGGAAAATCAATTATTCTCACGCCAGCCGGTTATCGATTTTTACCAATAGCAAGGGAAATTGTAAAGAAATATGAAGAGGGATTAGAAACATTTGAATCTTGGAAACAAGGCTATCAACAAAAGGTCATCATTGCAGCAGCCCCGCAAATTGCATCGTCGATCCTGCCTGCAATATTGCGGAGATTTATGGAAAAATATCCTGGGATTGAAGTGTTAATAAACATAATTCCTTCTTTTGAAATTGGTGAAGAAATTAGTAGTGGGAGAGCTGATATAGGACTTTCTAGAATAAGGACGATCCACCCAAATGTACATTGCAAAACTATCCATGAAGATTCAGTCATTTTAGTTGGGCCTGCAAACGAAAATATCACGGACAATAACGAAAGTAATGTATTACAAAAATACAGGCTAATCACCCATAATCACCCTGAATATTGGGACGGTCTTTTAAAGATAATTAAAAATAGCTATCCGTTCGTTCGAACAATGAAAGTTAATCAAATTGAAATTACGAAACGATTTATTGAACAAGGGCTGGGCATTTCGTATTTACCGACTACAATGATCAAGGAAGAACTAATGTTAAAAAAATTAGTGGAAATTAAAGCAGATAAAATTAATCTTCCTACTTCTTCAACTTATTTGATCACGAAACTGCAAACCAATGAAGTTCTTACTTTTAGCGAATTTTTAGAAGAAGAGATGGCAGCTTTATAACGCGAACCTCCTTTTCAGAAAACAAGGGTGCACAATAATGTGTACCCTTTCCTCATTAACAATCCATTCCTTCATTTTGTAATGGATCTGTACGTATTCATTAATTGATCTAATCTTTGACTTGCATGTATAAGTTGAGGATGCAAAAGATTTTCATTGCATTCCCGGTAAAGATTAAGTAATTGAGTAGACATCTCTTCAATTTCAATAAGTAAAAGGTCGTTAATCTCCACTTGACCACCCTCCTCCAAAGATAATCACTTTCTATTTTTTTAAAATAAATGCTTGCAAATAGTATGCCAAATTGACTTGAAGGAAAAATGACTTATCTGAACTTCAAATATAGTGTAATGCTTTCGTTCCTTCTCTATTTTCTGGATAAAAAAGTAGACAAAACGAGACATCTATCTCATTTTGTCTAAAAGATAAAAAGTAAATTCTATAAAATTCACTTTTGCTAGTGGTACACAACTTTGGCACGGTTTTTGCATTGATAAATGTGTAGAGCATTCTATGTTAAATGCCTCACAGTAAAAATGTAAACGATTTACTAAAAACAGGAGGGGAAAAATCATGGAAAAAACAAGGGAAAAAGTAAGCAGTATGATCACAAAAGAAAAAGTAGAGTGGATCTATCAAAAAATGCTGGAGATTCGCTATTTTGAGGATGAGGTCCACAATATATTTGCAAAAGGAGTTTTGCCTGGATTTGTCCACCTTTATGCAGGTGAGGAAGCGATAGCAGTTGGTTGTTGTGCACATTTAAATGAAAGGGATTATATTACTAGTACACATCGCGGTCATGGACATTGTATAGCAAAGGGTTGTGACTTAAATGGCATGATGGCTGAGTTGTTTGGTAAGGCAACAGGACTTTGTAAAGGAAAGGGGGGATCCATGCATATTGCTGATTTAGATAAAGGAATGCTTGGGGCAAATGGAATTGTTGGCGGAGGCTTTCCGCTCGCAGCAGGGGCAGCCTTAACTGCGAAATATAAGAAAACAAATGCTGTAGCTGTATGCTTCTTTGGCGATGGTGCAAATAACGAAGGGACCTTCCACGAAGGAATAAATTTAGCAGCGATTTGGAAGCTCCCAGTTGTTTTCGTTGCCGAGAATAACGGCTATGGTGAAGCAACGCCATTTGAATATGCTTCGGCATGTAAACAAATTTCAGACCGTGCAAGCGCTTATAATATTCCTGGTGTTCGGATAGATGGAAAAGATGTAATGGCTGTTTATAAAGCGGCAGGAGAAGCGATCGATCGGGCCAGACGTGGAGAAGGTCCAACATTAATTGAGTGTATGACGTATAGAAATTACGGACATTTTGAGGGAGATGCTCAAAAATATAAGACCGATGAGGATAAAGCGCAGCATCGTGATGAACGAGATGCGATAAAGCTTTTTAAGGAGTTTGCTATTGAAAATCAGCTTCTTACTATTAATGAGATTGAAAACTATGAGAATAAGGTAAAAGAAGCTGTGCAAAATGCGGTTACATTTGCTGAAGAAAGTGATTACCCTGACCCATCTGAATTGTTAACAGATGTTTATGTATCTTATTAATGATAAATCTACTAAATAAACAGGAGGAATTCGTATGGGAAGAATAATCAGTGTATCAAATGCAATTAATGAAGCGATAAAGCTAGCAATGCGTAAGGATGAGAATGTCATTTTATTAGGTGAAGATGTTGCAGGAGGAGCTGCAGTGGATCATCTACAAGATGATGAAGCATGGGGTGGTGTACTAGGCGTGACGAAGGGATTAGTTCAAGAATTTGGAAGGGACCGTATTCTTGATACACCAATTGCCGAAGCGGGATATATGGGGGCTGCAATGGCTGCAGCGGCAACTGGTTTACGTCCAATTGCAGAATTAATGTTTAATGACTTTATTGGAAGTTGCTTGGACCAAGTGCTTAATCAAGGTGCCAAGTTTCGTTATATGTTTGGCGGAAAAGCTCAAGTTCCAGTGACCATCCGTACTACCCATGGTGCAGGATTCCGTGCCGCTGCACAGCATTCGCAAAGCTTGTATGCATTATTCACAAGCATGCCAGGGATTAAAGTGGTTGTTCCTTCTACGGCCTATGATGCAAAAGGCTTATTGCTTGCTGCTATTGAAGATAATGATCCAGTTATCTATTTTGAGGACAAAACATTATACAATACGACAGGTGAAGTACCTGAAGGCTATTACACAATACCATTAGGAAAAGCAGATGTGAAAAGAGAAGGTTCAGATGTAACAATCGTTGCTATCGGCAAACAAGTTCATACCGCTCTTACTGCTGCAGAGCAACTGGCGAAAAAAGGAATTGAGTTGGAGGTAGTTGACCCTAGAAGCTTGTCACCGCTAGATTCAGAGACAATTTTAAATTCTGTCGAGAAAACAAACCGACTTATTGTCATTGATGAGGCAAATCCTCGATGCAGTATAGCAACAGATATCGCAGCAATGGTGGCTGATGAGGGTTTTGATTTGCTAGATGCACCAATAAAGCGAATTACTGCTCCGCATACGCCGGTTCCCTTTTCACCTCCATTAGAAGATCTTTACCTGCCAACACCGGAAAAAATCATTGCTGTAGTCTCAGAAATGCTCGGAGATAAATCGCTGCAAATCGTTTAAAGAAGAAGGAGGAATGCCCATATGGCAGTAGAAGTTGTGATGCCTAAGCTCGGGATGTCTATGAAAGAGGGAACTGTTAGCTATTGGAATAAACATGTTGGGGATGTTGTTAACAAAGGGGAGTTACTTGCAGGAATTAGCTCTGAAAAAATTGAAACAGACCTTGAGGCACCAGTCGATGGAACTCTTTTAGAAATAGCAGTTCAAGAGGGAAATGGCGTTCCTCCCGGGACTCCGATCTGCTTCATTGGTAACCCGGATGAAAAGCTTGCTACACTTGTAACCCCGCAAACAGAAGCAGCTGAAAATATGGGAACAAACGTTGAGGAGGAAACTACTTCTATACAGGATACAAGCAATGAAAAGCAGTCAATAAAAGCTTCACCTATTGCGAAAAAAATGGCTGAAAAAGCGGGATTGAATCTTGAACAAATAAAAGGTTCAGGACCAAATGGAAGAATCACAAAAGAAGATGTTCTCCATGCTATAGAGGAAAGAAAAAAACAAAAGCTTGAACAGGAACAACCCGTCAACACTCATGACCCAAGGAGTGTAAATAAAACAACGATTTCAGGAATGCGGAAGGTGATTGCGACACGAATGCAGGAAAGCCTTTTACATTCAGCACAACTAACAATCAATATGAAGGCAGATGTAACGGATCTTATCCATTTACAAAAGTCACTTCGCGAGGAACTTCAAGACGAAAGTAAACTATCATTAAATGATTTTATTTCACGTGCTGTGGTTCTAACCTTGATGAAGCATAAAAACATGAACAGTGCGCTTATTAATGATGCCATTGAAAGCTTTGAGCATGTTCATCTTGGTATCGCAGTGGCGCTGGAAAACGGCTTAGTAGTACCAGTTGTTCGTCATGCTGAAACATGTTCTTTACTTGAGCTTTCAAAGACAATTAAAACCCTTGCAAAACAGGCAAGAGCAGGTCAGTTGACTACAGAACAAATTTCAGGTTCTACCTTTACGATTACGAACTTAGGTTCTTATGGGGTAGAACATTTTACACCAATCTTAAATACACCAGAGACAGGAATTTTAGGGGTTGGAGCTGTAACAGAAACACCCGTATTTGTTGGAGAGGAACTACAAAGAAGAAGTATTCTGCCTCTTAGTCTAACATTTGACCATCGGGTACTTGATGGTGCACCTGCTGCAGAGTTTTTAAAATCAATCAAACAACTGCTTGAAAAACCTTATCAAATTCTTTTATCTCAATCTTAACGGGCTGTAAAAACCCAAACTTCAAGATTCAAGGTAGCTAATAAGAAAAGTGGAGGATAACTGCCAGTAAAGATCAGATATGTTCGCAAGCCTTCAGGGGGGACGCCGACTAACCTTCGCCATGTCCTTTGGCAATGTCGGCACTTATATATTTTGTACTCAAGGAAAATCCCCACTGATAGCATTCTCATTTTATAAGGGTGGTGAAATCGCTTGTCAAAGCTTGTCATTATTGGAGGAGGTCCTGCTGGGTATGTAGCGGCAATTGTCGCTGCCCAGCAGGGTAAACAGGTAATCTTAGTAGAACAAAAAAGTTTAGGTGGTACTTGTTTAAATGAGGGGTGTATGCCTACCAAATCTCTTTTAGAAAGTGCGGATATTTATGGGAAGGTAAAAAAAGCCAATAAATTTGGGGTGCAGCTTGATAACAGGAGTGTCTCAATTAATTGGACACAAGTATTATCATATAAAAATAACATTGTAAATAATCTCGTAAATGGAATTGGCTACTTAATGAAAAAAAATAAAATAAATGTGATAAATGGTTCAGCTTCATTTCTTACAAGCCATCGACTTTTAATCGATAAAGGTGTTTCACAGGAAGAAATCGATGCAGATAATATTATTATTGCCACTGGCTCAGAACCGATCCAGCTTCCTTTTGCTCCTTTTGATGGAGAATGGATCATAGATAGTCGTCAAGCACTTGATTTGCCTTCAGTCCCAGAATCAATCATTATTATTGGCGGCGGGGTAATTGGCTGCGAATTTGCAAGCATTTTTAGCCGGATGGGAACAAAAGTTACGATTATTGAGATGGCAAACCAGCTCCTGCCTGCAGAGGATCCGGATATTGTTTCATTTTTAACACAGGAGCTTGAAAAAGAAGGTGTCACAATATATACAGATACAGCATTAAAGCATGTTAATAGAAATTTAAAAGAAGTGACAATTCGACAAGGAGAAGAAAATAGGACTTTTGGTGGGGATTATGTGCTTGTATCGGTAGGAAGAAAACCGCGTGTGAACGAGCTTGGACTCGAAAAGATCGGCGTTTCTTTTTGTGAAAAAGGAATTCATGTAAATGAATATATGCAAACCTCTTATTCTCATATCTATGCGTGTGGTGATGTTATAGGAGGAATACAGCTTGCACATGTTGCTTTTCATGAAGGAACAGTTGCTGCTAATCATGCTTGTGGTCACGAGACTAGTGTAAATTATCAAGCAGTGCCGCGCTGTATTTATACAGCACCTGAAATAGCGAGTGTTGGTTTAACAGAAAAGGAAGCGAGAAATCAATTTCATGACTTGAAAATCGGAGAATTTCCTTTTGCAGCAAACGGTAAAGCACTTATACTTAATGAGCAGAACGGAAAAGTCAAGATCATCATTGAACCAGAATATCAATCGATTATTGGGGTATCCATTATTGGTCCTCGTGCTACAGAGTTAATTGGACAAGCGACATTAATGTTACATACCGAGTTAACAGTTGATGTTCTAGAAAACTTTGTAGCTGCACATCCATCTTTGGGTGAAGCTGTTCATGAAGCGATTCTTGGTTCGGTTGGCCATACCGTTCATTTCTAGGAAACTCCCATACTTTTAATATGTAACATGAGAGCAGGAAAATGCCCAAGCATGTAAGTATTATCAGGGCATTTTACCATGCTTTATTTGTTCGAAAAGTTTATAGAAGAAAGAAAGATCACTAACTATATTCAGTTAGGTAAATTTACTGAAGTCCTATTATTTAAAATAATAAGATGATACGGAGTTGATGTTCATGAAAGCTGCAAAATGGTATGGAGTTCGAGATATTCGGATTGAAGAAGTAGAAGAACCAATGATTCAGTCTGGTATGGTAAAAATTCGTGTGAAATGGTGCGGTATTTGCGGTACAGATTTACATGAATATCTTGCAGGTCCCATCTTTCTACCCACCCAGCCTCATCCTTTAACAGGAGAGGAAGTCCCGGTTATATTAGGTCATGAATTCTCTGGTATAGTGACTGAAATAGGCGATGGTGTAACAAGAGTTAAGGTTGGCGATAAGGTAACAGTAGAGCCCATTTTCGCCTGTGGTATGTGTAAGGCTTGTAAAGCGGGAACATATAATGTCTGTGAACAATTGGGGTTTTTAGGATTAGCTGGCGGTGGAGGCGGCTTTTCAGAATTTGTCACAGTAAACGAAGAAATGGTTCATATTTTGCCAGATTATATGACATATGAACAAGGTGCATTGGTTGAGCCTACAGCTGTTGCTGTTCATGCAGTTAGGGAAAGTGCCTTAAAAGCAGGTGATTCTTGCGTTGTTTTTGGTGCAGGACCGATAGGATTACTGATTATTCAGGCAGCAGTTTCAGCAGGTGCTAGTAAAATAATTGCTGTTGAAATTTCTGAAGAAAGACAAAAACTTGCAAAAAATGTTGGAGCACATTTTGTTATTAACCCTATTAAGGAAAACGTAATAGAAGCTGTTAATGAGTTAACCAATGGCGGGGCAGATGTTTGCTTTGAGGTAACGGGTGTGGATGTTTGTTTAAACGATGCGATTGAATGTGCAAAAACGAGGGGACAGGTACTTATTGTAAGTATATGGGAAAAAGAGTCAAGTATTTCACCAAATAGTCTTGTCTTAAAAGAACGGCAATTGAAAGGGATCTTGGGTTATCGAAATGTATTCCCAATGACGATTCGATTAATAGCTGAAGGGAGATTACCTGTTGAAGAGGTTATAACCGAAAAAATAGTTTTACAGAATATAATAGAAGGCGGGTTTGAAGAATTAATCAAAAACAAAAACCATATTAAAATTCTTGTTTCCCCAACATGATTTTGGAGCTATTATAGCATTACGTAATAGAATTACCTGTACAATCTTGAAGATTGATAAAAATGAAAAATCAGTTGTAAGTGCTTACATATATCGTTATAATAAACTTATTAACGAATACCGATAGCTGAATCAAATTGTACAGGTAATTAATGACAACAATTGTTAAAGTATAAACCCTCATTGTTTTAACACTTTAAATGAACATCCACCTAACTTAACTCCTATAATATACATCCTTGTAACATATACTTTTGAAACAAATCTATTTTTAGGATTCTCATTATGAAGAAAATAATAGAGGAGAGATTTTAAATGATGGACACTGTACTCCCATTAAACACGTGGAAACGGTTTGTTAATGAAGGTACACTTGATTCATCACGTATTTCTAAGCAAATTAGCGAATCCTGGTACCGTTGTAAGAAAGCTGATGTCAATCCATATCAACATGAAGGGACAACTATTCTTTCGAAGGAAGAGTTTGAAACACAAAAGGAAAAAAATAAATCTCTTTTGAATGTCGCACAGCCTCACATTCATCGTTTATATGATTCTATTACATCCTTAGGAATGATGGCTCTTATTATAGATCCGGATGGTTATGTATTATCGGTTTCCGGTAATAAAGAGATACTCCATAGGGCGAGTGCCATTAATTTTGTCGAAGGGATCCGCTGGACGGAGAATGAAGTTGGGACGAATGCGATTGGAACTGTTCTGCAAATTGGAGAACCAATCATGATAACTGGTTCAGAGCATTACACAATCGCTTCGCATTATTGGAGCTGTGCTGCTGCGCCCATCCGGGATGCTGGTGGGAAATTGCTGGGAGTTATTGATGTTTCTTGTCCAGTTGAGCGCTCCCATCCGTTTATGCTTGGAATGGTAACTTCTGTTGCATATGCGATTGAACGTGAATTAAGTTTCAATGTACATAAAGATGAATATGAATTAATGCAAAAATCAATTAAATATACGGAAACCAACGAACTAGTTATTATTTGTAATAATCAACATGAAATAGTGTTTGCAAGTAATTCATTGCGGGAAAGATTTATGACTTTCATAGGTACTAATCTTGAGGATTTACAGGAATTCGGCCTGACCATTCAATTAGACATACCGATTTATTCTGATTATAGACATGCTCATTTGATCGGCCGGGCCATTTATTTAAAAGATCAGTTAACAACGAGGGCCAACTCTTTTTTCATTCCTAGTGTTGAAATAGAAAAGTTTCATTTTAAAGGTGAAACAGGAACAAGCAATGCTTTTCAAAAAGCACTTGTTGAAATGAAGCTTGTAGCCAAAACAGATGCGAGTGTTTGTATTTATGGGGAAACGGGAACAGGCAAGGAACTTTGTGCACGATCAATTCATGAAAATAGTTCAAGAAAAAATGGACCTTTTGTTGCGGTGAATTGTGGAGCCATCCATAAAGAATTAATGGCAAGTGAGCTATTTGGTTATGTAGAAGGAGCTTTTACAGGTGCGCGTCGGCAAGGGTATAAAGGTAAATTTGAACAAGCGAACAATGGAACGATTTTTTTAGATGAAATTGGTGAAATTTCAGAATCCATGCAAGTGTCTTTATTAAGAGTCCTTCAAGAGCGGACAATAACACCTATTGGCGGTACAAAGGAAATTCCTCTAAATATTAGGGTAATTGCAGCTACTAATCGCGATCTTTACCAAATGGTTTGTGAAGGAACCTTCCGGGAGGACTTGTATTACAGACTTCATGTCTATCCAATTACTGTACCAGCGTTACGAGATAGAAAAGAAGATATTCCATACCTAATTCGATATTTTTGTCAAAAACATGCTTGGGATTTCGAGATTCCAGAGGAAATTCACCTTGCAATGATGAAACACGATTGGCCAGGGAATATACGAGAGCTATTAAATGTCATTGAGAGAATAAATATTTTAGTTAAAGGAGGAGTAAAGCAAACCGAACAATTACAGCATTTTTTACCTTCTTTATTTGAAAGTAAGCAAAAAAATCTTATTTTTGATCGTAACTCTCCAAGTTCACTAATAAATTCGAATTCAGAAAAATTAACCCTACGTGAAAAAATCCAAAAAGAACAGATGATTCAGGCATTGCAGAAAACAAATGGAAATGTAACATTAGCAGCTGAATACTTAAACATTCCAAGAAGTACATTTTATAAGCGGGTACGAAAATTTAATCTTTGATAATATAAGTAGAGGAAAGTTTCTTCTACTTTTTTTGCGAATTTTTTCTCAAATTTTTTATTAATTTTCATTGACCAATTCCAATAAGTTCACTATAATCAAAAACAAAAGGAAATAAATAAACAAAAAGGGTAGTAAAAGAACAAAAGAAAAGAAATTTTTGAACTAAAACGGAATTACTTTCAGGGAAAAGAGAAAAGAAAAGCTATGTTATATGTAATTTGAAAACGTTTAATTGGGCATGTTTTAAGTAAGCACTCAATTTATTATTCAGTTGGAGGGAATATACATGATTCAAAAAGAAGTTTTTATTCAAAGAACAGAAGTCATCGATCATATTGATAAGCTGATGGATAATCTTTCTCAAATAAAAGATAATACAGGTGAATTTCTATTAAACTTCGATGGTTTGGTTGTTGATGATAAGAGCTGGAACGTTTGGAACTGGCCACAAGGTGTTGGGTTATACGGAATTTTTAAATATTGGAAGCTAACAAATAACCAAAAGGCTATTAAGATTATTACAGATTGGTTTAAAGCTAGATTTGAAGAAGGAGTCCCACCTAAAAATGTAAATACAATGGCTCCGCTATTAACTTTAGCTTTTTTATATGAAGAAACGAAGGATCAGACATTTGTGCCTTATTTAGAAGATTGGGCAGAGTGGGTTATGTATGATATGCCGCGTACAAAGGAAGATGGTCTTCAGCATATGACATATGGTCCTGAAAATAAAAACCAGCTTTGGGATGATACATTGATGATGACTGTGCTTCCCCTAGCGAAAATTGGAAGGCTTTTCAACAAACCGGAATATATAGAAGAAGCTAAGAAACAATTTTTAATTCATATTAAATATTTAAGTGATCGTAAAACAGGATTATGGTTCCATGGATGGACCTTTGAAGAAAATCACAATTATGCTGAAGCATTATGGGGAAGAGGAAACTGCTGGATAACCATTGCCATACCAGAAATTATTGAAATTTTGGATTTAAAAGAAGGGGATTTCTTTAGAGAGTTTCTAATTGATACATTAAATAGACAGATTGAAGCGTTAGCAGCTTATCAAGATGAGAGCGGATTATGGCATACCTTAATCAACGATAAATCATCTTATTTGGAAGCATCAGCAACAGCAGGTTTTGCCTATGGAATCTTAAAATCTGTCCATAAACGATATGTTAGTCAAGAATACAAGGAAGTAGCATACAAAGCCATTCAAGGAATTTTAAAAGAAATTAATGATGAGGGTGCCCTGCAAAAGGTGTCTGTAGGTACAGGTATGGGTGACAGTTTAGATTTCTATAAAGAAATAAAAATTACCACTATGCCGTACGGACAATCGCTAGCTGTGCTTTGTTTGTCTGAATTTTTACATTATTATATTTAATTTCATTATTAAGTTGATTTTTTTGATTTGCAGGTCCGTTACCTAGTAAATTTATTTACTAAAACCATTTGACATTAAAATAATTAACCCCTCGTGAAATACACGAGGGGTTAATTATTTTAAAAAGTTAATGTAAAACAATAAGTAATAATATAGTTTAAATTATAAAAAATGAAACAAAATAATGAAAGAAGAGTAGAGGAGGCTGATTTGTTTTGAAGAAAGAATCGATTCGTAGGATCGAAAATCATATTGTAGCAGCAATAATTGCCATCGTGATCGTTTATCTCATTTGTTCGATTGTTTATGGATATGATGTACCTGGAGGAATATTATCTCCATTAATTGATATTATTTCTTGAAGAGTTCATTTTTGCAAAAAAATAATATAAAAAATTTCATGCAAACGATTGCGCTTAATCAGTAATTATGATACTTTATTTACAGGAAAAGAAAACCCTTTAAAAGTAAAGAGCACACTTCATTTAACTATAAATGCAAACGGTTGCTCATCTTTAATATTATTTATTTTAGGAGGCTCAGCTCTATGAAAATCACATCATTTGATTTTTGGCAAAAGTTTGGAAAAGCTTTATTAGTAGTTGTTGCAGTTATGCCTGCAGCTGGAATTATGATTTCTCTTGGAAAGTTAGTAGGAATGGTCGATGTTGATTTGTCTATTGTGCAAACGATTGCACTTGTGATGGAAGAAATCGGTTGGGCGATTATTGGTAACTTACATGTTTTATTCGCAGTAGCTATAGGTGGATCATGGGCGAAGGAACGTGCTGGAGGAGCTTTTGCCGCATTAATTGCCTTTGTGTTAATTAATCGGATTACTGGGGCTATTTTTGGTGTGAATAGTGACATGTTGAGTGATCAATCAGCAACAGTAACTTCTTTATTCGGCAGCGAATTAGTTGTTAAGGATTATTTTACATCGATACTAGGTGCTCCAGCATTAAATATGGGCGTATTTGTGGGCATTATTTCCGGTTTTTTAGGTGCTAATATCTTTAATAAATACTATAACTACAGTAAACTGCCACAATCACTTGCTTTTTTTAACGGAAAACGCTTTGTTCCATTTGTTGTGATTGTTGGATCTGTTATTACAGCGATCATTTTGGCGATCATCTGGCCATTTGTTCAAGGATTATTAAATGATTTTGGAAAATGGATTGCATCGTCTCGAGATACTGCTCCTGTTATCGCCCCATTTATATTTGGTGCGTTAGAGCGGTTATTGCTTCCATTTGGTTTACATCATATGTTGACGGTTCCAATGAATTATACGGAGCTTGGAGGAACCTACACGATCTTAACAGGTCCAAGTGCCGGTCAGACGGTTGCAGGTCAAGATCCCTTATGGCTTGCATGGATTGCGGATTTAAATAATTTCCTTGCCGCTGGTGATATCGAAGGTTATAAAGCTTTATTAAATGATGTAACACCTGCCCGCTTTAAAGTTGGACAGATGATCTTATCTTGTGCCGCATTAATCGGGATCGCATTAGCGATGTATCGGAATGTTGATAAAGAAAAGCGAACAAAATACAAATCGATGTTCTTATCTGCAGGATTAGCTGTATTTTTAACAGGGGTAACGGAACCAATTGAGTTTATGTTTATGTTTGCAGCACCAGTTCTTTATGTTGCTTATGCGGTCATGACAGGATTTTCCTTTGCCATAGTAGATATAATTGATATACGAGTTCATTCCTTTGGTATCATTGAATTATTGACAAGAACACCTATGATTATCAAAGCTGGTTTGTGGCTGGATCTGGTTAATTTTATTATAGCATGTCTTGTATTTTTCGGTTTAAACTTTACTGTTGCCAACTTTATGATTAAAAAATTCAAAATGCCGACACCAGGACGTTTAGGAAATTATATTGAAGAAGAAAATAGTGACCTAGCTCATGTAAACGAAAACAACGATAAAAACAAAACAGATGATTCTCTTGCAACAGCGATCATCGGCTTATTAGGCGGAAAAGATAATATTGAAGATGTTGATGCATGTATGACTAGACTTCGTGTCACAATTAAAGATGTAGAAGCGGTTGCTTCTGAACAAGAATGGAAGAAAAACGGTGCATTAGGATTAATTATTAAAGATAAAGGTGTACAAGCCATTTACGGGCCAAAGGCTGATGTCCTCAAATCAGATATTCAAGATCGTTTGGAGCGTAACCAATGAAACTTTTAACATTAAATTGTCATTCATGGCAAGAGGAAAATCAGCTGGACAAAATAAAATGTTTAGCTAAAACAATTAAGGAAATATCTTATGATGTCATTGCTCTTCAGGAAGTAAGTCAGTTAATTGGTGAAGAAAAATGTGAAGGAAAGGTTAAAAAAGATAACTTTATTGCGGTTCTTTTACATCATCTTAAGGAAATTGGCGTAACAAATTATGAGTATGTCTGGGATTTTTCTCACATCGGTTATGAAAAATATGAAGAAGGCTTGGCATTATTAACAAAGCATCAAATTGAAGAAGAGGTTTCGTTTTTTATCAGTCAATCAGAAGACACGAATTACTGGAAAACGAGGAAAATTGTTGGGGCAAAAATTCGCTATAACAATGAGCTGATCTCCTTTTATTCCTGCCATCTAGGGTGGTGGCGGGATGAAGAAGAACCATTTCAAAGCCAAGTAGATTCATTGCTTTCCCAAGTTCAAAAGGATCGCAAGTTTTATTTAATGGGTGACTTTAATAATCCTGCCAATGTAAAAAATGAGGGGTATGATTATTTACTAAATAAAGGATTATATGATACTTATCAATTAGCGAATATAAAGGATAACGGGATAACTGTCAAAGGAAAAATTGCGGGATGGGATGTAAATAAACAAGATTTGCGCATTGATTATATTTTTACGAATATGCCTATTGCTGTGAACAAATCTACTGTTATTTTTAATGGGGAAAATAAGCCTGTCATTTCTGATCATTTTGGAGTGGAGGTTGTGATTAACGAAGAAGGGTGACGATTTAGTCACCCTTTTTTTAAAAGATAAAGTATAAATTTTTACTTAGTTTTAGTGTCTAGCTCCAGGCGCCATCGGCGAAGCACAGGACGTGCCAGTGCAGTTAAGAGATAAGGCCGCCCTAGTTTTTAACTGCCTCTAGGGTCTAGTCAAATAGGAATAGAAGGTAAAGAACACCTTCTATTCCTTTTCGCCTTATGCTTGTCGGCGAATGCTAAGCGTCTTGCGCTTTTCTTACCATACATCCGGCTTAACAACCATAAACCATAGCATGGCCATTAATAATAAGATATAGATCCAAATCGTTCGGTTGAGTTTTGCTGTTAATTTTTCTCTTAATTGGTCCTTTTCTTGAAACTTTCTAAGTGTCGGTGAAAAGGCACGGGCCAAAAAGAACAAGGAACAAAACAAAATTATAAGTGTCATGATAATCCAGGGAGTACCCCAAGTCCAGGGGCCAAAAATAACAAGTAATATTCCTGATCCAACCAATACATGTCCTGAATGCTTTGATAGACTGACAGCATATCGAAATGTATTTAAGTATGTATCTAACTCAGCTTCTCGTGCTTCATTAAGTTTTTGTACTAAAGGCAAAAGGATAAAAAAAGGACCGATTGATACGATGACACTTACTACATGAATAAAGATGAGTATTCGGTAGAAAAAATAGTCCATTTCTGTTGCTAGTTATTCTTGAATAGGACTGAACTCATGGACCCAAACTTTCATATGGGGAAGCCAAGGCATTCCTGGATGATAGGATAAGATCGCTTGCTTATATTCTTCTACTGTTTCATATCCTTCCTGTTTTGCATGGTCATCGGTTAATTCACCTAAGCTCTGTGAATAAACGCGATCTACTTTGAATTTTTTGCCCTCTAATACCATGATCTCGCCGACATCAGCATATCTTCCATTTCGTCGCGTTGCCGTTTTCTCTCCTTTGAGGACTTTTTTTACATCTTCCTTCAATGTTACTAGGCGGTCAACTGAGCATGTTTTTGGCGGTAATGTATGTTGTTCTTCTTGTTTCGTCATATAATATACTCCTTCGTTTATCATTTCTATCTAACTATATCATAACTTTCCCTTCGCTTAGTATCCCTGGTAGAAAAATAAAGCTGAATGATACTTGCGAAATTGACTAAGATCGTTAAGATTATAGTAGTGATAGTAAGCTAAAAATAAAAAGGAATGAAAAATGATGATCAAAATAGTAAAATCTCTTTATATTTTCCTTGGCTTTTTCTTTTTTGGACTTGGTCTATTAGGAATTATTCTTCCGCTATTGCCTACAACTCCATTTCTATTATTAGCCTCATTTTTCTTTGTCAAAGGCTCGGAAAAATTTGAGATCTGGTTTAAAGGTACCGATGTCTATAAAAACCATCTAGAGGGTTTTGTCAAAAACAAAGCAATGACGCTAAAACAGAAACTAACCATACTTATCTTTGCTGATTGTATGATCGCCATCCCATTTTTTTTGGTAGATAGCATACTGATCAGAGTAATCTTACTTATAATAGTAGGATATAAATACTATTATTTTATCTGGAAAATAAAAACGGTAACGTAAGTAATTCCATTAACGTTACGCTAGCTTCGATATGTTTGACTCAAATAGGTAGTTGGTGATACCCCGGTTACTTTCTTGAATACTCTGCTAAAATAAAAGGGGTTTGAGAACCCTAATGCATGACTAACCTCTGATATATTAACAGATTCCTTTTTTAACATCTTTATCGCTTTTTCAATTAATAGCTCATCCTGGAATTGTGTAATACTTTTCCCTGTCTCTTTTCGAAATAAGGTTGATAAATAGGCATAATTCATTCCGAGCTCATCTACAATTTCCTTACTTGTTAATTTTGTAGCAGCTGAGCGGCTAAAAAGTTCAATCATTTTGCCGACAATCCTGCTTTGTTTTGTCTGTTTCATCTCTTTTAATCGATTCATATATAAATCAATAAAAAATTGATAGGTCATGAGACTTAAATAGAGTGGGCGAAGCGGGTGCGGGGAAATAAAATCCTCATTAAGCTTCTTAAGCTGCAGTTCGGTATACTCTGGGTTTATTACAGACCCTTGCTTAGGTAATTTTAGATGTGAATGATAGGTTTCTTCTAAGATCAAAGATGATTGCTGGTAATGAGAGAATTCCGGCGAATCCTCCAAGCCCATCTCATCTAATGTGTCGTGAAAATGAATATAGTACCATTCTGTGCCTGGTGAATATAAGGAGGTACCCCAATGCGGTACATTTTTTCTAAGAAAAAGATATTCTCCGCCGGTTAATGTATATTCCGTTCCGGCCTCTATCACTTGTATATTGCCTTTTTTTACATAAACAAACACATTTATCGTTTCCATATGACGATCTGGATGACCGCTTGTTCCATTGTCATCCCACATATGACCGATTTCTCTTATAAGAGGAAGACTGTATGACAATAAATTGACCTCATTCATTTATCCAACACACCCTCTACTCAAGTTTTCTATATTTTATCACAGAAAAACCAAAAAAAAGATATGGAATTAGTTGTATTGTGAATTCCGTTTTCTCCATCGCCTTGTAATAATAAGGATATGACAACATGTGTTGGATTCAAGGAGGAAATGAATATGGAAAATGTTCGATTACTAGATGGCATGTTTAAACAATCACAAGAAAAAGGAAAGGAATATCTTCTTTATCTTGATGTTGATCGATTATTGGCACCTTGCTATGAGGCTGCTGGGAAAACACCAAAAAAACCCCGTTATGGCGGTTGGGAAAAAACAGGTATTAGTGGTCATTCAATTGGTCATTGGCTTTCGGCAGCAGCAACGATGTATTCAATAACAAATGAGCAGAAACTGAAGGAGAAACTTGATTATGCAGTAAAAGAGCTATCACTTATCCAGGCCTTTGATGGTGAAGGGTATGTAAGCGGGTTTTCAAGAGTCTGTTTCGATAAGGTTTTCACCGGGGATTTTGAGGTAGAAAATTTTAGCCTTGGCGGAGGATGGGTCCCATGGTACAGCATTCATAAAATTTATGCGGGTCTTATCGATACGTATCAGCTGACAGGAAATGAACAAGCACTAGACGTTGTAATGAAGCTAGCCGACTGGGCGAAAAAAGGTACAGACCAATTAACAGATGAGCAGTTTCAAAGGATGCTTATCTGTGAACACGGCGGTATGAATGAGGCGATGGCAGATCTCTATCTTATTACTAACAATCGCAACTACTTGGATCTTGCCATTCGTTTCTGTCATAAGGCTGTGTTAGATCCTCTTGCAGAAGGAATAGATGATCTGCAAGGAAAGCATGCAAATACACAAATCCCGAAAGTAATCGGTGCTGCAAAGCTTTATATGATCACCGGTGACGAAACATATAAGCAAATGTCAGAGTATTTTTGGACACAGGTCACAAAGCATCGATCGTATGTAATCGGCGGTAATAGTATAAACGAGCATTTCGGCCCTGAAAATACGGAAGAGCTTGGCATTCAAACAACCGAAACGTGTAATACCTATAATATGCTGAAGTTAACGGAATTACTATTCCAATGGTCACAAAAAGCAGAATACACTGATTACTATGAAAAAGCGCTTTATAATCATATTCTAGCTTCACAAGATCCTGATTCGGGAATGAAAACATATTTTGTCTCAACACAACCTGGGCATTTCAAAGTATATTGTACGCCAGATGAGTCTTTCTGGTGTTGTACTGGGACAGGAATGGAAAATCCGGCAAGATATAATCGGCATATTTATTATGTAAATCAAGATGATTTATATGTAAATCTCTTTATCTCATCAGAAATTCATGTAAAAAATAAAAATTTGAAGCTAACGCAGGTAACAAACTTTCCAGAATCTAATAAAACAAAACTATTATTTAATAGTGGTACAAAAGAAAACGTAAAGCTCCATATAAGGGTACCAGGTTGGGCGTCAGGACCAATGACTGTCCTTGTAAATGATCAAAAGCAATACCAGTCCCAAAAACGTGGTTATATAACCATTGAAGGTCAATGGGGCGAAGGTGATATCATTGATATCGAGATACCGATGAGTTTGCACCTTTCAAGAAGTAAAAATGATCCTAGAAAGGCTGCTATTCTTTATGGACCGATTGTGTTGGCAGGGGCTTTAGGCAGAGAAAAATTCCCTGAAACAGATATCATTTCTGATCATGTTAAGCTGAATGACCATCCCTTAATAAACGTTCCAGACCTTATTACTAATGAAAAGGAAGTTTCAAAGTGGATTACACCAATTGCAGGAGAAAAGCTAGCCTTTCGAACAGCTGAAATCGGACAGCCTGGAAATGTAAGCGTCACTCTCATTCCTTTTTATGACCTGCATCATCAGCGCTATACGATCTATTGGAATATCATGGATGAAACAGATTATCAGTCTTTCGTTGACAAAGAACAAGAGGAAGCGAAAAAACTAAGAGAAATAACGGTTGATGTTGTTCACCCAAATGAACAGCAACCAGAGGTCGATCATGAAATTAAGTCGAAAAATTCTAGGACTGGTTTTTTAAACCTCTTCAATTCTGGCTGGAGAGATTGTAAAAATGATGGTTATTTCAGTTATGAAATGGCTGTACATCCGGATAATCAGATGTACCTGCTTGTTAGTTACTGCGGGAATGATACTATTTTGCATGAAGACGGAAAAGCGTATCAGCGTGAATTTGATATTTTAATAGATGGGTCACAAATTACTCATCAAACTCTGAAAAGAAACGATCCAGGTAAGCTTTTTGATGTTTGCTACGATATCCCTCTTACATTAACAAAAGGAAAAGAAAAGGTGGAAGTGAAATTTGCTTCGGAAGATGGAAAAATTGCAGGAGGGGTTTATCGGGTTAGAATCTTAAAAGACAAAAGTGTTATTTCGAAATAATATATACCTCTAATAAGGGCCTAGCAAAAATATTGTTAGGCTTTTTTTACACGAATGAGTTTAACTAGAGGTTATAATAAAAAACCTCTCAGATCCCAATTTTCGGGTAACTGACAGGTTCAAGCCCATTCTAATTAAATTTTCATTACTCCACCAGTGTTTGCAGAAGTAACGAGCTTAGAGTAACGTGCTAAGTAACCTTTTTTTACTTTAGGTTCAAAGCCTTTCCAGTTCGCTTTACGTTTTGCAAATTCTTCATCAGAAATTTCAAGTGTGATCGTACGATTATTTAAATCAAGTTCGATGATATCGCCATTTTCTACAAATGCAATCGGACCGCCTTCTGCAGCTTCTGGTGAAATATGGCCGATTGAAATGCCTCTTGATGCACCTGAGAAACGTCCGTCAGTAATTAAACCTACTTTTGCTCCAAGACCTCTACCAACGATTTGTGATGTAGGGGCAAGCATTTCAGGCATTCCTGGTCCGCCTTTAGGACCTTCATAACGGATCACAACAACATCGCCTTCTTTTACTTTACCAGTAATAATTCCTGAAAGTGCCTCTTCTTGCGAATCAAAGCAAATTGCAGGACCTCTATGGTAGCCGCCAACAGCAGGGTCAACCGCACCAACTTTTATCACCGCACCATCTGGAGCTAAGTTTCCAAATAAAACGGCAAGACCGCCTTGCTCAGAATGTGGATTGTCTAATGGACGGATGACATTCTTGTCCAAAATATCTGCTCCTGCAACATTTTCACGTAATGTTTTGCCTGAAACAGTTAAGCAATCGCCATTAATAGCACCAGGCTTTTTAAGGACCTCATTAATGATTGCACTTACTCCACCTGCGTTATGAACATCCTCAATATGGTAATCTGATGCAGGAGCAATTTTTGCCAGATGTGGTACTCGGCTTGCAATATCATTGATACGTTCTAATGAATAATCAATTTCTGCTTCATGTGCTAATGCAAGTGTGTGCAATACAGTATTGGTCGAACCACCCATAGCCATATCTAATGCAAAAGCATTATCAATCGCATCAATCGTAACGATATCACGTGGTTTAATATCTTTTTTAATAAGTTCCATTAACTGTGTAGCAGAGCGTTTAACAAATTCTCTACGTTCAGGAGAAACAGCTAAAATGGTTCCATTTCCCGGAAGTGCAAGGCCAAGACCTTCAGCTAGACAGTTCATTGAGTTTGCTGTAAACATACCTGAACACGAACCACATGTTGGACATGCAAATTGCTCAATTTCTTGAAGTTTTTCTTCTGTTATTTTACCTGATTGGTAGGCTCCAACACCTTCAAATACTGAATTTAAGTTAAGCGGATTACCATCTTTATCTGTACCAGCTTTCATTGGTCCACCACTAACGAAAATCGTTGGAATATTTACACGAAGAGCCGCCATTAACATACCTGGTGTAATTTTGTCACAGTTTGGAATACAAACCATGCCATCAAACCAATGGGCAGAAACAACTGTTTCAACTGAGTCAGCGATGATTTCACGACTTGGTAATGAATAGCGCATTCCAATATGGCCCATCGCAATCCCGTCATCAACACCGATTGTATTCATTTCAAATGGAACACCGCCAGCTTCACGGATTGCGTCTTTTACGATTTTACCGAATTCTTGTAAATGTACATGCCCTGGAACTATATCAATATATGAATTGACGACCGCGATAAACGGTTTGCCGAAATCTTCATCTTTTACACCGGCTGCACGAAGCAAGCTTCTGTGTGGGGCACGGTCAATTCCTTGTTTAATCATATTACTACGTTGTTCAGCCAAGTTTAATCCCTCCAAATAAACAGTCCATTAAAAAATTCTTCTGAAAATTTTAATATTTCATATTGTAACATTATTTTTATTATTATCATAGTTTTAAATCACAATTCTTTTCTGTAAAAATAATAGGAATACTTTTTGAAAGTGAATTTTTGAATTGGAAAACATAATATTTTTAATTTGGTCATAAATAAAACAAAATATTATAGAGAACAATAGAAAAAACAGGAAGGGGGGACTAGTTTATGGCAAACGGTCCATTCGAAGATACTTTTAAACCTTTAAAAAGGAAGGAAGAAGTTTTAGAAATCAGCTCAACTGGATATGGATTGGAGTCTGTTTCGGAAGAAAATGCAGAAAAACAGAAACAAAATCAAGAGAACAAAGGAAACTCTTCTGAATGCGGCGGGCTTTAAGTAGGATGACATTCTAAAAAATTTGTTCCTGATATGAAAGTAGTCTTTCATTATTAAAGAAAAAGGCTATTTTCATTAATTAATTTTTCCACAGCTGGAAGATCTGCAGGCGCCCATCTTAATGAATCTAAATTTTCTCTTTTTAGCCATATTAGCTTAGCGTGTTCAGTTTGAAGCGGAATTCCCTCTGTGATCTTACATGTAATGCACAATAAATGAACCTTGAATGTATCGTACTCGTATATATTCTCATGAAAAAGAGTCTCTCCAGTCACTTGGCAACCCAATTCTTCATTTATTTCTCTTTTAATCGCCTGAAAGATATCTTCATCTTTCTCAACCTTTCCACCAGGGAATTCCCACATATTTGGTAAAGACATTTGAGAGGATCTAAGAGCACAAAGTATTTCATTTTCATCATTCTCAATGATTGCTGCTACTACCTTTATCGTTTTTTTCATTGCTATCTTCTCCACTTAAATGACTTAGTTTTATTCTATTATCTTTACTTTACAAAAAGCAAATGTAGTAAAGTATTTTAAAGAAAATTAACTATACTATTGTAATAAGAATATTACTTAAGTCCATTGTACATACTTCCTTATTAAAGAAAACTTTCTGACTAAAAACATAGTTCTGTATAGTTATAGATTTTCCTTTATTTTTTCAATAAATTAGTCAATCTCATGTATACTTTTGGTAAGAGTTCAACAATATTTAAGGAGCCATTCCTGTAATGAAGAAATTTGAGGATTGAAACAAAAAGAGCCCTCTTGGTATAGTACGAGGTGTCCGCAGCTGATCAGCACTAAGGACCCTTAATTAAGTAACCAAGGAGGACTCAAAATGAATTATACACAAAATCACAAAATCTCTCAAATTACACCTTCAACTCTCATTGTCGGCATTGATATAGCCAAAGACAAACACGTAGCACGTGCCCAAGATGATCGAGGCATCGAGTTCGGGAAACGCTTGATCTTTGAAAATCGAATGCATGGCTTTCAAAAACTAGTGAATTGGGCAGAAGATCTTCGGAAGGAAAATGCCAAGGATCACGTCATTCTTGGCGTAGAACCAACTGGTCATTACTGGTTTAGTCTAGCTTACTTTTTAGTAGCCAAAGGATACGATTTCGTGGTCGTAAACCCAATGCACGTTAAGAAACACACATGATTTGTTTACTCACACCCCAGGATGAAAATATACATCCTGGGTTTTTGTTTTTTCCTCTGTGTCCATACTGATAAAACTATGGAAAGTTATGTTTACATGCGCTTTAATGGTGGTTTAACCCTGTATAAGAAACTGTATGGAATTTGCCTTGTGTACACCCCTTTGTTGACTCTTCTGTTTTTGGAAGGTGATCACGTACAGAAAAATGCTGTTTTTTCAAGCTTATTCCTCTTTCCATAGACTTAATATTGGAGTTGATCATTTATGGACACTTTATTAACACATTGTGCTGGAATGGATGTTCATCAAAAGGAAATAGTAGTTTGTGCTCTCACTGGTACAAACGATGACGTCATTCAAAAAGAAACAAAAACTTTTTCTACGCTAACTAAAAGTTTATTTGACTTATTAAAGTGGTTAGAAGAAAAAGAAATTACACACATTGCCATGGAAAGCACCGGAATCTATTGGAAACC
>NZ_CANNCR010000036.1 GCF_947503125.1 uncultured Metabacillus sp. | reverse complement strand
TGCGGCGGTCAACAAGTTCACTTCGGTGTTAATTAAAACTAAAACGTTGTTTTTTCATAGAACTTTTGACACTACCTACTTTTTTTAAATTGATTTAATCAGTCCGCCATCTATTAAAAGTGTTTGCCCTGTCATATAGCTATTTGCGTCAGATAATAGGAAGGCAACATAATTGGCAAATTCCTCAGGTTCACCATAGCGTCCTAACGGAATCGCGTTTTTTATTTTTTCTTCAATGACATCTCTTGATACTCCTTGCTTTTCGGCTGCTTTTTCATCTAAAAAGGCAACACGATCTGTTGCGATTCGACCAGGTGCAACTGTGTTAATCAGGATATGATATGGTGCAAACTCAGTTGCAAGTGTTTTCGTTAAGCCAACAATGCCTGTCCGAAAGGTATTTGATAAAATAAGTCCTGGGATAGGTTCTTTAACAGAGGATGATGCAATATTCACGATTTTCCCGCCATTTTTCTTCATATACGGTAATACCTCTCTAGTAATGCGAATATAGCTTAATAGATTTAATTCAAAGGAATGCTGCCAATCATCATCTGTCATTTCCTCAAACGTTCCAGCAGGCGGACCGCCGGCGTTATTAACAAGTAAATCAATCGAACCTAATTCAGAAACTGTTGTCTCAACAAGTAGTTTAATGTCTTCCTTATTCTTTATATCACATGCTTTATATTGAATTTTTCCTTTTGCCGTGCGCTCAAGCTCATTTTTTACCTGTTTCAATTTTTCTTCATCACGGCTGGAGATCATTACATTTACACCTTGTTCTGCAAGCTTTTTCGCGATTGCCTTTCCAAGTCCTTGACTTGAAGCAATAATTAATGCACTTTTCCCCTGATACTCTAACTGCATTGTTAAACACCCCTTATGTAAAGATACGTTTATTTTACCATTTCCTTTATAAAGCTTTAACTAAAGAATCCTGAAAACTTGAATATAGTGTTGAAAGAACATGCCCAGCTATCATTCGAATAGTCAGAACAAGTTAATTGAGGCATTTGTTCAAAAAGTTATGGTTTGGATACAAATGCTTTTGTAAGTTATTTAGAGGGGAATTTAAGAAGAAGGACAAGTCCCCACATTCTTTGTGAGGACCGTCTTGAGTAAAAACTACTGATGCCATATTATGTGAAATATTCAACCTTACCATTTGGAAAATAATCATCGACATAGCCTTCAAGTGTTTCACGGAGTTCTTGTTCCTGATCCTTTGGATAGATGTATTTCCCTATTCCATATCTTCCCCATTTGTATCTTCTTTCTTCTTCATTTAACTCCAACTTTGTTTTCGGATAGTTTTTTTGAATCACACGTTTTGCTGGTTTTGTAAATCTATGCTGGATCATTTCAAAGGTGATATCATCGCGAACATCTGCTGGAAGATGGGCATTGAGCTTTTCAAATAATGTCTTGTAGCCTTCCTGCCAATTTTCGTGTATATAAATTGGTGCAACAATAAACCCTAACGGATAACCTGCTTTCGCCACCTTTACAGCTGCCTCAATTCTCTGCTCTAATGGAGAAGTACCCGGTTCAAAATTTTTAATCACATAATCGGCGTTTATACTGAAACGAAACCTGGTTTTTCCATTATGTTTTGCATCTAATAGATGATCAACATGATGAAATTTAGTTACAAAGCGCAGCCTTCCCATATCCGTTTGACCGAAAAATTCAATCGCTGCCTTTAATGAATGTGTTAAATGATCAATTCCGACAATATCTGACGTACATGAAGCTTCGAAACGGGTCATTTGCGGACTACGCTCTTCCATATACTTTTGTGCTTGGTCAAGAATCTCATCTACATTAACATAAGTCCGTATATAAGGCTTACTGCCCATTGTCGTTTGCAAATAACAATAATGACAGTGGCCCATACATCCTGTAGCGAGAGGAATAGCATATTCTGCAGAAGGCTTTGAGCTGTCAAATTCAAGTGTTTTTCTAACACCAATGACTAAAGTAGATTTTGCTGACCGGTATTGCTGAAGATGATTATTACCAGGTATATTTCGCACTTGATTATGGGAAGTTGTTTCCCTAATCTCCAACCCCATTTCTTCAAACTTTTGTTTCAATTCAACTCCACGAGGATACTCTAGTGCTCTCGGTTCGATATAAACTAATTGTGGAACAAAAGGTTTTATCAACACTACCATCTCCTAAAAAAGAAAGACATATTATGTGATTAACCTTTCCATATCTCTTTTTTATTAATCAGTAAGAAATTTCAAATTAATCATATTGCTGATAATCAAATAATTGATTATAAAGCTTTTCTGCTTCAGCATAACTTGAGAATACAGCATCTTCCTCTTCTAATGGATGGTATGCATCATAAAGAAACAAAGCCAGCTCATTCGGATTTTTTGGATGCCTCACAACTTCTGCTTTTTCGATATTTGCTACATTTACTGCATGCGGGTTTCGATAGATCACATAAACCTCTTCCCCGATTTGAAAATGATTATGTTCCATTTGGACCTTCCCTTCAAAATTAGTTCATTCTAGAATAGGTTGTCCAATTGAAAAAAATTTGAACATAAGAAAAGAGCAAGGCACAATCATAAGGCGAATAGGAATTACATTCAATTTCTATTTGAATAGACCATTTAGCCGATGGCACATGAATCTGGACACAAAAAAGAAATAAATCGTTAAAAAGGACAGGTATAATACCTGTCCTAAAAGATTCATTATGAAATTTTAAAGGTTTCTTTTACAAATGCAACAACTTCTTCGGTTGTTGTCATTGCTAACACTTTCTCTTTAAAGCTTTGTGCTTCTGCTTTAGAAAGATCTTTAATTTGTGAACGTGCCGGAAGGATGGATGTAGCACTCATAGAGAACTCATCTAGTCCTAGACCAAGTAATAATGGGATGGCAACTGGATCTCCTGCCATTTCCCCACACATGCCAGCCCATTTTCCTTCCTTATGAGCAGCATCGATCACCATTGAAATTAAGCGAAGAATCGCTGGATTATATGGTTGATATAAGTATGATACACGTTCATTCATACGGTCTGCAGCCATTGTGTATTGAATTAAATCATTTGTTCCAATGCTAAAGAAGTCAACCTCTTTTGCAAATTGATCTGCCATTACTGCTGTTGATGGAATTTCAACCATCATACCAATTTCAATTGAATCAGATATTTGCACACCATTTGCAACTAGCTTTTCTTTTTCTTCTAAAAGAATCGCTTTTGCTTCTCTAAATTCAGAAACTGTAGCAATCATTGGAAACATTATTTTTAGATTTCCGTAACTGCTTGCACGTAATAATGCACGCAATTGTGTACGGAAAATATCCTGCTCTTCTAAACATAAACGAATCGCTCTGAAGCCTAAGAATGGATTCATTTCTTTAGGAAGATTTAAGTACGGAAGCTCCTTGTCACCGCCAATGTCTAGTGTACGAACAACGACCGGCTTTCCTTCCATTCTTTCTAGAACTGTTTTATAAGCATCAAATTGCTCGTCCTCTGTTGGAAGTTGGTCTCTGCCCATGTAAAGGAACTCTGTACGATAAAGGCCGACAGCCTCTCCGCCATTTTCTACTACACCTTTTACATCCTCAGGTGTACCAATATTAGCAGCTAATTCTACATGCATTCCATCTTTAGATAGGGTTGGCTCATTAACAAGCTTTGCCCACTCTGCTTTTTGTGCTTCATATTTTGCTTTTTTCTCTTCGTATTGAGCAATGACTTCTGGCGCGGGATCGATAATGACATCTCCATCAAGTCCGTCAACAATGACCATTACACCATTTTCAATAGAAGAGGTTGCTTGTTTCGTACCTACGACCGCTGGAATTTCCATTGAGCGAGCCATGATAGCTGAATGTGAAGTACGACCTCCAATATCAGTGGTAAATCCTTTTACGTATTGACGATTTAATTGTGCAGTATCAGAAGGTGTCAAGTCTTCAGCAATAATCACTACTTCTTCAGAAATTAAGCTTGGATTTGGAATTTGAACGCCTAGTAAATGTGCGATAACACGTTTCGTCACATCACGAATATCAGCAGCACGCTCTTTCATGTATTCGTTATCCATAGCTTCAAACATTGAAACAAACATATCAGCTGTTTCTTTCATTGCAAATTCAGCATTTACACCCTCAGTGCTAATCTTGTCCTCAACAGGGTTAAGCAGCTCCGGGTCGCTTAAGACGAGTAAATGAGCAGCAAAGATTTCTGCTTTATCCGCGCCTAGTTCACGATTTGCATGTTCTTTAATTTTTTCAAGCTCAGCTTTTGATTGACTAATCGCTTGTTCAAATCGTTGCTTTTCAGCTTCTTTATCTGTGACTTCTATCTTTTCGATCTTAAGTTCTGGTTCCTCCAGGCGGTATGCTTTTGCAATTGCAATACCAGCAGAAGCTCCAATCCCTTTTAGGTTTGCACTCATTATTCGCCAAGCCCTTCTTTTTTCAGTGTTTCTTCGATGCCAGCAATTGCATCGTCTGCATCTGAACCAGCTGCAGTGATCTTAATTTGAGATCCTTGAGGAATTCCTAAAGACATAACACCCATGATTGATTTTAGATTAACTGTTTTGCCGTTATATTCTAAGTTAACATCTGCATCATATTTACTAGCTGTTTGTACTAAAACTGTTGCTGGACGTGCGTGAATTCCTGTTTCTGCTGTTACTGTAAATGTTTTTTCTGCCATTTTTCATCAATCTCCTTTTAGTTACATTATTCTACAAAATACTATTTTATCAGTCCCAAATCAAAAAACAAGTTTTATCTTATTGAAAATTCAAATTAATCTTCAATCGAAATGATATTATCATCCTTTGCACTTACCTTGCCTTTAGTTTGTAATTTAATGGATTGACCTTCTTTTAAGTTGGTAAACACAATTGGTGTCATTGTTGTAGGTGCATGTTGTTTCACATAGTCAAGGTCAACTTCAAGTAATTTTTGTCCTTGTTCAACAATGTCACCTTCTTGAACAAATGCTTCAAAGCCTTCACCTTTAAGGTTAACTGTATCTATACCGAAGTGAATTAAAATTTCTTTTCCTCCGTCAGACTGAATACCAATCGCATGTTTGGTTGGGAAAACATTTAAGATTTTACCATTAACTGGTGATACAACAGTTCCATTATCAGGTAAAATAGCAAACCCGTCTCCCATCATTTTGCCTGAAAATACTTGGTCAGGAACTTCGGTAATGTCTTTCAATTCACCTGTAAGTGGAGATACGAATGTTTCATCTGCCACATCATTTTTCAAGCCATCTGCCACTACATCTTCTACTTGTTCTTGAACTTCTTGAGTTTGAGAGTGTGTTTTTGTTGCTCTTGGCTTTTTACCGGCCATAACATCCTGAATTTGTGTTTTTAGATTATCTGACTTAGGTCCAAAAATGGCTTGAATATTGTTTCCAACTTCTAATACTCCTGAAGCTCCAAGCTTTTTCAAACGGTTTTTATCAACTTCTTTTGCGTCATTAACTGTTACACGTAAACGTGTGATACATGCATCAAGATGTTTGATATTCTCTTGTCCACCTAATGATTGTAAAATTTGGACTGGCAAATCATCAGAAGCTCCTTTTGTTTCACCTTCATCAGCTGTTTCAACATCTGCAGCTTCACGTCCAGGTGTTGCAAGATTCCATTTGCGTATCGCAAAGCGGAAACCAAAATAGTAAATGACCGCAAGCACTAAACCAACTGGAATCACTAGCCACCAATTTGTTTGCGGGTTCAATACTCCAAATAACAAAAAGTCAATTAATCCCCCTGAGAATGTCATCCCGATTTTTACATCCAATAGATGCATTGTCATAAAGGATAAACCAGCAAAGATAGCATGAATTCCAAATAACACTGGTGCGACAAACAAGAATGAGAATTCAAGAGGTTCTGTAATACCAGTTAAAAAAGAAGTTAATGCAGCAGACCCCATTAAACCAGCTACAATTTTTTTATTTTCAGGTTTTGACTCATGATAAATCGCTAATGCAGCAGCAGGTAAACCGAACATCATGAATGGGAATTTACCAGTCATAAATGTACCTGCAGTTAAATCCTGTACTCCATCTTTAATTTGGTTAAAGAAGATCGTTTGGTCACCACGGACTGTATCGCCTGCAGCGTTCACATATGAACCAAATTCAAACCAGAACGGGGAATAGAAAATGTGATGTAACCCAAATGGAATAAGGGAACGTTCGATCACCCCAAAAATAAATGCTGCTAACGTTCTATTAGCATCCAACAAATTTGTTGAGAATGCATTTAAGCCTGATTGAATTGGCGGCCAAATGAAATACATAATAATTCCAAGAACGACAGCTGAAGCAGCTGTTGCTATTGGTACAAATCGTTTGCCGGCAAAGAAACCTAAATATTGCGGCAATTCAATTGTAAAGAACTTATTGTACATATAGGAAGCTAAAACACCGACAATTATTCCACCGAAAACCCCTGTTTGCAAGGTAGGAATTCCGAGTACATTCCCATATGCAGCACTATTAGCTGCTAAAAATTCTCCTAGTGCAGCTGAATCTGTCGGCATAACACCTAAACCTTTTAAAATACTACTCATCGTAACATTCATGATTAGGTATCCAATTAATGCAGCAATGCCTGCAACCCCATCACCATTAGCAAGACCGATGGCAACACCGACAGCAAATAATACCGGTAAATTTGAGAAAACAATATTACCAGCATTCTCCATAACACTCGCGATTAATACAACCCAATCGCTAGTTAAAAATGGCGCTATTTCAATTAATGTCTCATTTTGCAAAGCATTGCCTAATGCTAATAAAAGACCTGCAGCAGGCAATAAAGCAACCGGCAACATGAGTGCACGTCCAATTTTTTGCAGGACGCCAAATGCATTTTTAAACATGATAGTTAACCTCCATTACTTTTTTAGTGACAACTAGCAGTTAAAAACCATTGAACAAGAGCTTTATAAATTTTTTGACCGTTTACATTAGTACAGATATAAAAAGGTAAAAACAAATAAAAAAGGCATGGTGAACAGAGGTTTATCCGCTAATAGGTATACTTCCCCAAAATAGCAAATAAAAACACTTCTTGTTCACTCATGCCTGATCGAATCAGTAACACGTGAAACGCATCGTATCTTCATTTATTTGTTAATCGATATAAATGCATGGTTAAATACACAGCTTCTGCTTCATAGACTGGTTTCTTTAACGCCTGTTGCATCACTTTAATCATTTTCCAAGAGGTATTGTAGCATAGAGGATATTCATTTTTCAACAAAAAAGCTAATTTTTCGGGTTCAGCAACTGTTTCACCTGTATTAACTCTTTCAATCGTGTACCGAAGATGCCGAACCAGCCTTAAATAATTCACACTTTCCCGATCCACTTTTATTTTTAATGAATCCTCAATGACATCTGTTAAGCGGCTAATTAACTGAGAATATTGGTTTACTTCTGAAAGCGGTTTATTTGTAATGGAACTATGAATGTGTAAAGCTATAAATCCAATTTCCCCATCGGGCAGCTTGACATTCAGTTTTTTATTAAGGCGTTCAATGACTTCTGTTGCAAGCTGAAATTCAAAAGGATAAAGAGATTTCGTTTCAATTAAAAATGGATTTTTTAAATCCATCCCTTGCTGTAAACGCTTTAACGCAAACGTGATGTGATCTGTTAAGGCAATATGAATATGTTCATTTAACGGATGCTCAACACGATCGGATATATATCGGATCACATCCTGTACCACATCAAGCATATCTTCATCAATATCCGTTAATAGCTTTTTATATTGTTCCTGTTCCTTTTGATTTGTTAACACAAACATTTTTTCAAATCGATTTTCTTCAAGGATGTCGTCTTTCTTTTTACCAAAGCCGATTCCCTTACCAATTAAAACAACCTCACCAAAAGAATGATGATGGGCAATTAATACATTATTATTTAATGCTTTTTTTATTTGAAAGGACTCCTTCACGAAATCCACAGCTCCTTTTCATTCAATCTTTCTCATCGTACAAGAGTTCACAAAGAACGTCAATGAATTTGTCGCTTTATGTAGAAAAAAATAGCGGAATTATCACTTGACATTTATGATACCAAACCCGAAGCATGATAAAAACACTTACCTTCAAGCTTTTTTACTATAATGAAAATTGTTATTTGTAAGGATCGAATAAATTGGGAACGATAAACTAGAGGTGAATAAATTATGAAAAAAGCAATAAAGATTATGCTGCTATTTCTTTGCTTTTTCATTTTCGACAAACAGCAAATCAATGCAGAGAATCTGAAAATTAAGGTTTTGGATATTGAAACAAGCAATATCATTAAGGAGATTGAGAGCTCAGAGGAAATAGATGCGGAGATACAAAAGGCAATACGATCAATTAAAAGAGTAACCGTACAAGCAAATCCAATTCCAAAGAAAGGGTATTTAATAAAAATTCCGCTTACAAAATCGATAAAAGTTAAAAACAAATGGTTTGAAGATATTGTAAGTGAGGTTCTGTTGTTATACATTCCCGAAACAAAGAATGAAGGTAAAATTATTCTTTATAATGATGAAAATAATCCCATGTTTTTTGATATTGAATATGTTTTTTCTCCATTATTAAAAAAATTAAATCTTGAATAAGAAAAAGGTTCCCTGCATTCATCATAGAAGTTTGCTGTATCATATTTATCTTTATGCTATAATATATTTAAGTAATGACCGTGGATGTTGCCGCATCCACAGTCTACAGTCAAAATTGGATCTAACGATAATGTTTTATAGACCTGGCCAAGGTCTATTTTTTTTGTGAAAAGGCTAATATAGCTACTATCAAGGAAGCAAAACTAAACATAGCGACTAAGCTTTCATAAATGGTCAACAGGCATCACCCCCCTTCACTAGGGGCTTGTTTGATCCATTTGACTGTATCCTTATTGTATCATAAACCGAAACAAGATTGGAACATATGTTCTTATTTAGTTATATCATCCTATCCTTATGAACAATTCAACCCCTCTGATCATTTACCAGGTAACTTTTTAAGTTTGATTTATTCTTGTAACATGCAGCTTAGTTGTTTTGATCCGCTCAAGAGTATTATAAGCAATCTTTACTTTTGCAAGTGTCCCTTTAAGGGCTTCTTCATGGTTTGTCTGTGGTGATAGGTACATAACCGAAAAATCATATAAAGCTCTAGCTAGTAATTCAACTGCTTTTTCCTGTTCACTTCTTCTTTTCTCTTGATGATCTTTAACAGAAAGACGAATGATATCCTCTGTTATTTCTTGAATTAATTTCACCTTTTCCTGCTCAGTCATTACCTTCTCCCCTTTCAAAAGTTAATAATTGAATAAATAAATCCTTTAAAAATTTTCTTTTTATCATCATACGTTTTTAGAGGAAAAAATATGGCAAAACTAGGTAAGGAAAGTAGAAAATATTTCTGCTTTCTTTTATATAAAAAACCGAACATATTTTCGGTGAAATCGCGTATAATAGAATGTATGTTCGCTTATTCTTTTTATGTTGATGGAGGTGTATTATTTTGAAGCAATATTTTAGATTAAGCCTGGAAAAGCAACTACCAATCGATATTATTTACCATTCAAAAGGAGGAGAGTTTTCACATCGAAAAATCATCGTGAAAAAAATCAGCAACAATAACGTTTTGGCCTACTGTTACTTACGAAACCAAGTTCGCAGCTTTTCTATTGAGCAAATTTTATCTGCAGGGTGGTGTAAAAAAACAAACGTTTCATAAAAAACAAAGATCATGTTAAACTTAAACTTTGTGTTTAAACCTTATTCCCTCACTTTCAATCTAATCTTCTTAAATCTCCCAAACAACAACCATTTCGTAATATCAAGCTGACATTCGTATTCTGTTTTGTCAGCTTTACTAGATCTTACAAACTGTATATTTTTTATGCTAAAGGTTTTGTCATCTGAAAAATGGGTATTAAAAAAGTAGCGCGCTTCTTGGATGAATGGTCAACACATCATGACGCTTCTTTACTTTGGCGCGGCCTAGGAGCCGTATTGATATAAGAGAGGTAGGGCTTATATCGTTTATGCGTCAATGTTCTATTGTCTATATCTTGAGCTAAAGAAACTTCACATTAAAATGTACAAATTTTACATAGGTTTACGAAAGATGGGATTGCCGAATCAAATATTTGTCAGTTTCAATTACATGATGCAAAAAGAGCTGCTAATAAGGCAGCTCTTTGTCAATTTTTCACTATCTGTTTACTGCTCGATACCCTTCTGCAATGGCTTCAGCTTCTGTACAAAACATTTTTTCAGGCTTTGTTACCTTATAGGAAGGGGAATTCTCAGTATGGAAAATCTTTTCGCCCTTTGAATTAATATTCCCTTTGATCGTACATTCATCTGTCTTATTTTCTGCATGAACAGCTGAGGGATCTTCATTAAAGCCTTGATCTGTGGCATAATTTTCAATACTCCAAATACCAATCCCCTTTGCCATAGCATGTTTTTGAATCTTATAAAATTTATCAACATATTTTGTATTAGGCTCGAAAACATAGGCAACTCTTGCTAAACCTTTTTCGAGAAGTAATTGATTGACCATTTCATCGTTAACATAAAGATAAGCCAATAACCTGCCGTATTTATCACGTTCACCAATATCCAGCTCTAATTCTACATCAGCATCATGTAATAACTTTTTTACAAAACTGCTAGCCTCTGGACCGAATGGTTGGACTTGTTTAGTAGGGTGTACTGTTTCAGGAGTATCTACTAACAATAGCCTGACAGTCTCCTCTTTCCCATTTACAGTTACATGAACAGTGTCGCCGTCAACAACTCTTGTGATATGTGCAGAGATTCGATCAGAACCATTCTCTTTTAATACACAGGCAGTTGTCAAAAATAAGGTGATAACAGCTATCATCCAAATTCTCAAGTTTCGTTTCCCCTCTGGAATAATTTCACTCGTAATTATTTTAGCTTAAGAACAAATGTTACATTTAATTAATCACAGTAAACTCTTTCGTAAATTTTGTTAATACTTCAAAACCATCTTTCGTAATCATTACATCATCTTCAATTCTAACTCCGCCAACGGTTGGTACATAAATTCCTGGTTCAATAGTAAAAACCATGCCTTCTTTCAAAACTTCGTTATTTGTATGACTCATGGAAGGATATTCATGAACGTTTATACCTAGGCCATGGCCAAGACGGTGCGGAAAGTAGTCACCATATCCAGCATTTGTAATAATTTCTCTTGCAATTAAATCCAAATCGCCGATTCGCTTTCCAGGTTTACTGGCCTGTAAAGCTGCTAATTGTGCTTGCAAAACAGTATCATATATTTGCTTTTGTTTTTCAACATAGGACTTATATACAAACGTTCTCGTAATATCCGAGCAATATCCATCAAGAACCACACCTAGATCAAACAATACAAAGTCTCCTTCACTTAACGTTTTTAATCCTGGGTTCCCATGAGGCTGACCTGACTTTTCTCCGAACAATACCATCGTGGAAAAGGACATTTCACGAATACCTTTTTTCTTTAATTCATATTCGATCGCAGCAAGTACTTCCATTTCGGATATCCCTTGTTTTAGTGCATGAACACCTACTTTGACTCCATAGTCCGCTAATTCTGCTGCCTGCCGTAAAATCTCTGCTTCTTTTTCGTCCTTTATAACACGGTGTTCGTTTAAAATCTGTTCAATTGATACGATTTCTTCAGGCTGAATGATTTGCTGTAAATTCTCAGCTCTACTGTATGAGATTGTTTCTATTTCAACTGCCAACTTCTTAATAGATTTGAGATCACGTTTATCAAGAACATCTTGTATTCGTTCCCAAGGGTTTTCATGATCACCGTAGCCCACAACCTCGTAATTCCATCCTGCTTCCTTCACTTGCCCTGCTTCCATTTGCGGGCAGATGAAAAATGGCTCATTTTCTTTAAAAAGAAATAAACCCATTAATCGTTCGTGCGGGTCACTATAAAAGTTAGTTAAATAAAAAACATTTTCTTTAGAGTGGATAAAACACATGTCAATCTCCTGCTCTTGCAGCGAATTCATTAACTTTATTAAACGTTTTTCCATTCACCTTTCACTCCTATGCTATTTCACTATAATAACATCATAACAAACCTGATCGATTCTGTGGTACATGATCATTGACATTTGTAACAAGTTTTTAATAATTCTCGTGTACTCTAAATAATTATTTTCCTGTATAATAACTACATACAAATATTCGAACAATAATGATTAAGAAATAAACGAGAATGAAGCTTATACTCTTATTCTAAAAAATTTATTATCTTTATTTAATCTTACTTAATTTTTTCTTCCTGCTAAGGAGTTGTTTTCCGTGCTTCATTGGGTAAAACGTCAGCTAGTTCCGATTCTTTGCATAATTGGCGTTCTCTCGCCAATAATTGGTATGTCATTAATTGATCTATATTATTATAGTACAGTGTTCGGTTGGATTATAGGCTTTTGTTGCTTTGTTACTTCCTATATCATCGTTAGCAAAAGACCTGATGATGAAGAAAAAACATCTTCTCCTTCAGCTAGTGAAACTTGACTAAAAAGAAAGGGACTGTCTCAAAAAATGAAACAGTCCCTTTAATAAACTAATATAGTAACATGATTGACTTATTGATTGACAGAGCATGAGCAAGGCACTGACGTTTTTGTTTACCCTCTTAATAAACGAAGACCATTCAAAATAACAAGAATTGTGCTTCCTTCATGACCTATTACACCTAATGGAAGATCAAGTACTTGAATAAAATTCGAGCAAATTAAAAACGCAATGACTGACATCGAAAATACAATATTTTGTTTGACAATTAGATTCATTTTTTTCGATAACGTAACAGCCTTCGTAAGCTTAGATAATTCATTTTTCATGAGCACAATATCCGCGGTTTCCAAAGCAACATCTGTTCCTTCGCCCATTGCAATTCCTACATCAGATACAGCCAGCGCTGGCGCGTCGTTAATCCCGTCTCCAATCATCGTTACAGTGCCATATTTTTCTTTTAAAGCCTTAATTTCATTTACTTTATCTTCAGGAAGGCACTCTCCAATAAAATAATCAATTTGTAATTCTTTCGAAATTGCTTCTGCTGTAGATTGACTGTCACCTGTTAGCATAACAGTTTTTATGCCATTTCTCTGTAAGGTTTGAAGAGCTACTTTTGCATCCTCCCTAACAGTATCTTTTAATGCTAAAAGACCGACAATTTGATCTTCACGTACAACATAGACAATTGTTTTTCCTTCCTTAGCCAGCTTCCCGCTAACGCCATCACCAAAACTGTCCGCTAGATCTCTGCCAACAAAATCAGCTTTTCCGATTTTCCATTTAACATCATGTAAAACGGCACTTATTCCAAAGCCGGATTTTTCATCCACAGATGCCATATTGGCAATACTCATCGGAAAATCCTTTTGAATTTTTGCAACGATCGCACGAGCTAATGGGTGATTTGATTGATTTTCAATTGATAAAACTGCTTCATAAAATGAATCGTGATCAACAGAATCTGTAATGATGATATCTGTTACAGTTGGTTCCCCTTTAGTTAATGTACCTGTTTTATCAAATACAACAACCTTTGTTTTACTCAATTGCTCTAAATGTACGCCGCCTTTAAATAACAGACCATTTCTTGCTCCATTTGAGATAGCCGATAAAGTAGCCGGCATAATGGAGGCAACTAAAGCACATGGGGAAGCAACCACCATTAAGACAAGTGCACGATAAATTGTTTCATTCCAGCTCCAACCAAGTGCAAAATGAGGAAGCACCATCATAATTGCTACAAGAGCTAACACTGCTTTTACATAGGTTCCTTCAAATTTTTCGATAAATTGCTGTGAAGGAGATTTTTCAGATTGAGCCGATTGGACGAGATCCAGGATTTTCTGGAACATTGTTTCGGTACTCTTTTTTGTTACCTTTATGGTTATAGATCCGTTCCCGTTGACAGTTCCGGCAAATACTTCATCACTTATCTCACGTTCAACAGGCATTGATTCACCAGTGATTGCAGATTGGTCAATATTAGTTTTACCAGATAAAATAATTCCATCAGCAGGAACACGTTCACCAGGCTTAACTAGAATCGTATCACCGATTTGCAATGAGGAAATATGAACCCTTCGTTCATTGCCATAATGATCAATCACCCATGCCTCTTCAGGCTGAAGACTCATCAAAGCCGATATTTCCCG
The DNA here is from genome assembly GCF_947503125.1 of uncultured Metabacillus sp. GTDB lineage: Bacteria > Bacillota > Bacilli > Bacillales > Bacillaceae > Metabacillus. The sequence goes on along the minus strand of NZ_CANNCR010000036.1, from coordinate 31,175 downwards.
TTGGCTTTTATTCATCGTATACGTCTCAAGTGCCCCACTTAATGCAAAAATAAAGATTAAAATAGCTCCTTCTGTCCAATAGCCAATAATAGCTGAACCAATGGCCGCAAAAATCATTAACAGCTCAACATTTAGTGTTTTTTCGGAGATTGTTTCCTCAATACCCTCCTTCGCCTTAGCATAGCCGCCAATGACAAATGCCAAAATAAATAAAGGAATCGCAATTGATTGATTTCCGTTGCTCTCCAAAAAACAGCCTAACCCAATAAGCACTCCAGCAATAATGGCATTTATAAGTTCAATATGTTCAGTCCATTTTGAAAAGGTATGATGTTCCGATTGTATAGGATTTGCTAGTTTACTTGCTGTATTTAGTTCCAATTCTCTCACTCCCTCTAACCTAAGAATAAAACTATCTTTCGTATTTTCTTACACTTCATGATTAAGCAATATCCACCTAAAATTTTTACTTATATTAATTATTATATATAATAAAGTAATATTTTCAAGTAATAATTATTATAATTATCATTTAATAATTATTATTGATAACGATAACCTTTCTCATTCTTTTTCAAGAGAAATTCATAAATGCTCTTCTTTTCTTTTACCCTTTAGTATAACGTTTAAAGCTTGTAAAGGTTCAAACGCAAAAAGCCAGAGGTGTTAAGCTTCACCCTCTGGCTTTTTCTATTTTTTTATATGTATAATGGTTTCTTTAAGAATAGGAGAAGTTACGGGCCCTAAGATTTTTTTTTGAACAATTCCTTGCTCATCTATGATATAGGTTGTTGGGATTCCGATAATCCTATACAATTGTGAAACTTCGCCCTTTACATCTAATCCAACTCTATAAGGCATGTTAGCATGGCTAATAAATTGAATAACCGCTTGTTTATTCTCTTCAGCTGATGTCACATTTACGCTTAAAAGCTCAACGTTAAATGACTTCATCTCTTCACTGAATTTATTTAGTTCTTCCATTTCTTCTTGGCAATACGTACACCAAGTTGTCCAAAAATTTATAACAACAACCTTGCCTTTATATTCTGATAAAGATACTGTCCTCCCTTCAACTGTCTTTAATGTGAAATCTATTGCTTGCTTTCCTTCCAGCACAACCTTCCTCTCTGATGCTTTGACAACGTTAGCTGATATAAAAAAATGACAAATTAGCAGACTTAAAAGGAAGCGGATGATCAGATTTTTTTTCATTATATCCACCTTTTTTAATACTATTTATATAACCGTTTAACTTTAGCTTCTGCAAAATAGAGAAATGAAATGCAATTTAAACAAAAAAAAACGGTTGCAATAAAGCTCACCGTTCCCTTTTTTTAATAAATAAATTTTCTTTTCATAAAATAGACACTCACCCCCAGTTTCTTACAGATCGTGACATAATGCATCAACATAAGCAGTACAGCCCCCATATTCATTCCTATTATAATTCCTTTCATATGAAGAAAATCCAATGAACCTAGGACATACATCATCCCAAATGAAATTACATGCGACCAAACTGTATGGTACAGTGCATCCTTAACAAGACCTAATCCAATTAAATAAGCCTGCATCGGAATGATGAAGAAATGAAATAGAAAATACGGCCACAATAATTTTAAATAGAATGAGGCTGAGGTGGATTCGAAAAATAAATGTGTTAAAGGTTCTGCGAAGATATAAATGGCGATAACAGCAATGGTACCATATATAACAGTAATCATCATTGACTGTTTAAGCAACCGTATAAGCCTTGCCATATCATGATTCGCAAATGCCTCAGATACATTAGGAATTAGCATGATCATTAAGGAATGTCCGATAAATGCTGGAAAAAAGCCGATTGACATTGCAACTCCAGCCAGCATTCCATAATGCTCAGTTGCCATGACACTAGTAAACCCCGCACTTATTAACGCAGCTTTAACTAAAAAAGGCTGAATTGCATGTGTAAAAGAATGAAAAAGCCTTAAGCCAGTTGTTGGTAATGAGACTGAAAACAGCGCCCTTCTAACATTCCTTCCATTAATATACTTATTAGTTTCTTTTCGTAATAGTTGATACTGAATAAAATATGCAGCCACTAAATATGTACATACGAGAAGCTCACTTGCAATAAGAGTTCCTAGTGCAATGAGCAGCGCTACCTCTAGTTCGAAATTAAAGGTTTGATAGACCCAAAATAAGAGGACAAGCTGTACCGCTTTTTTCAAAAAATTTGAGAATGCGATCTTCCCCATATGCTGTACACCCATAAAATAGCCTCTTGCAAAAGAGGAGAATGAGACAATTGGAATAATTAGGATGACCAGCCATTTAACATATGGATGGTATTCCTGAAAAACGGAAATAGAAGGCAATAACAACGCTGATGCAAACATAAAAACAATCGTAAGAAAAAGGGTTAAATGAAAAGAATGCCTTAGCATATGATAATGTGTTTCACGATGCTTCTCAGCAATAAACTTTGAAATGGAAATCGGAAGCTCTAAACTAGCAATAATGACAACGAAGAAAATAACAGGAAGGATTGTCATATACAATCCCATACCCTCTTCGCCAAGCTCTCTAGCCAATATCATATTCACAAAAAACTCAAGGCACTCTCCAAAAAACGCTGCTATAACCAGCAATAATGTTCCTTTAACAAAAGTATTCATGATGTCGTCCCCTCATTTTAAACTAGTCCACTATTAAAGAATATGAGACAAGGCATCAAATTATTATTGAATTTAAAAGCAATAAAAATGGTTTTCCATGCTAATCAATGACTCCTGTTTCCGAAATAAGAACATCTGCTTTGACATCAACGTTTAAATCTTTAATTTCTTCTCTCCAATTTGAAATATCGAAATCTCTTGATTGTGACCGGATATCATCTCCAATACCAAGAGGGTCAATCTGTAATTCCTTAAATTTGTCAATAAGGGCCAATGATTCTTTTTCAATTTCGTCCTTAAATGCTTTTTCTGCCTTCTTAATAACTTCTTGGGTTATTTTTCTCCCCGTGTACTCATTTATATAACCCTCGACATGTGCTGAAATTTCTACTTTAAGGGGATTGAGTGAAATTAAATTTAATTTTCTTGAAGATGAAATACTTCTTATTCCAGCTTTTTCTTTTGAATCAGGGATATTTAATGTATACGAACCCTTTGAATATTGGTCTGCAAGAATCTTAAAGAAAAGCAATTTTTCATTCGATATTTCTCCAACCAACTTAACATCATCAAATAATGCTAACCCGTCAATTAAAACATCCTTACCTTTTTTTGAAAGAATCGGTAAAAATGGATCTTGTCCCTTTGAATAATATTGATATAAAAATAAATGCAAATTAGACCTTGGCAAATCACGGTGAAGATTATTATGGAGGATTAAACTTGATAAAAACCTGGACGCTCCTTGTGTGCCAAAGTCCGCTTCCAAAACGCTTTTCGCTTCATCCCGTGTAACAGCAAGCAAAAGCCGCTCGCTAATCGAAGCATCACGCTGCAGCGTATCTACCAGATCGGTTATTCCTGATCTTGATAAGGCTTCACCAAATAAAACAACCTGAAGCTTTCCGAGTACTAGAGGATCCGGTGATTTCTTTTGCATGTCTGAAAGGATATCTCTGCTTAGTTCCGAAATTTCAACAAGTTGGTAATCTTGTACAGGCTGATCTTTTAAATAAGTATTAATAATTGCTGTTCCCCTAATTTTATCTTTTTCCACTTTATCAAAACCAGTAACAGTAACAAGGTTTACATCATCAATAATTTCCTGTTCTACACAACCTATTAAAAACAACGGAAAGAGAATGATTAGCAGGAACATTTTTTTCATTTACTTTTCTCCTTTGCTTTACGAATTTTTCGGATAATGATCGTTAGAAAGAAGATGACTGGAATATAAGCAAATATGATATAAAACCCAACTTGACCGACAATATCATTAACAAGGCTTATTTCTCTGCGTGTTTCTGATAAATTTACAAAAATATAAGCGAGAATTAATACAAATATTTGCGAGAATTTTTGCTTAATAGAAAAAGCATCCTTTAAACATCTGCTCGCAGACCAAATGGTTAAACAGACATTAGGCAAAATAACCAAACTCCAATTCGCGATACCGATATATTCAAAACGCTCAACAAATGGCAATTCGATAATTTTCCAAATTGTTAACGTTGCCCAAACATTTTTCCCGAGCTGTTCTTCACTAAAATAAATGATGGTGATAATGCAGACAAAGGTATATGTTAACGTACTAAAAGCAACGGCCATATGGGCCCACTTTTTTGATTTATTTTTATTTTTAAGAAAAGGATAATAAACAAGCAACGCTTCAAAACCGATAATTGTCAGTGACATGTTCTTTGTTGACATGGCAATATCTTTAATTGAATGATCCATTATTGGAAGTAGATTTTTTATCTCCGAGAACTGAAGAGGAAATAAGAAGGTTAACAATAAATAGAGCGTCAGTACAACCCCAAAAAAACTTATTCCTGCTACCACACGGGACCCTCCGCTTATTACATATAAAACCAACAATAAAAAAATGAATGAAAACACCCAAACATTTAAATCCGGAAACATCCATACCTCAACGATTTCGACATAGGTTCTTAAAACGGTGATCGCCATTAAGATAAAATATAATGATAAAAAAATGCTAAGGAATCCTCCGACCCATTTTCCAAAAAGCTCCTGATGAACGGAAACTATATTGCCGTCTGATTCCTGAAGAATCCGATAAATCATCCACAATGAAACATGAACAAGAATTCCAGACACAATAACAGCTATCCATGCATCCCGACCAGAATCTTCCGCAATAACCCGTTGAAATCCTAATACACCAACTCCAAATTGCACAGAATGAATTAAATAAAACACTAAAAAATGAGAAACCTGGAACCTCTCTGCTATTTTTATCATGGAATCATCACCTCAGTTACTCATCGATGTCTCTGTTCCTTGTCGCATTTGCTTTTGAAAAGCGTTTAGGGTTATGTGTTCGCAATTGCTGTGGTCGCTTAGACATCCATGAAAAGGGGAGCCGTATAAGGGCATCCTTCATATCAATTGATCTAGGAGGATAAATTGGTTCTAAAAAAGGTCTACCTAACGAGGTTAGCCTTAATAAATGGGTTGTTAAAAAACTAAAACAAATAACGATGCCAACTAAACCAAACCATTGTGCTAATATTAAAAATGGAAACCTAAGCATCCTGATCGTATTACCCATCGCATAAATTGGTGTCGTAAATGAAGCTAGTGCAGATAAAGCAACAATTATCAGCAGAATATTACTTGTTAACCCAGCTTCAACTGATGCTGTCCCGATTACGATCCCTCCAACGATACCGATTGTCTGACCGACCTTCGATGGCAACCTTGCTCCAGCCTCTCTTAATAATTCAATAGTCAATTCCAAGAACATAGCTTCTAAAATTGGCGGTAACGGGACATCTCTGCGAGAGGAAATTAATGTATTTAATAAATCACTTGGTATTAACTCATAATGATAGGTTAGAGCTGCCACATAAACTGGTGTCACCAAAATTGAGAATGCAACGGCAAAGAGTCTGATTAGCCTAAAAAAAGAGGCGGTTAGCCAATTATAAAAGTAGTCATCAAATGCTGAAAAAAACTCAACAAGAGTTGTGGGTCCAATTAATACATGTGGTGAACCATCAACAATAACTCCTACTTTCCCTTCTGCTAAGATTGAAGCAACACGATCCGGCCGTTCAGTATCTAAGAGCTGTGGAAAAGGGGAATTATGATCATCTGAAATCATCTGGGTTATGAATGAACTATCACTGATTTGGTCAAATTGAATATCTTTAATACGCTGTATGACAGTATGGACGTTGTCTTCATTACAAACACCTTCAACATATAATACCGCAAGCTTTGTATTCGATAGATCTCCAATTTTCATTTCGAATATTCGAAGCTTATCATTTGTCACTCTTTTACGAATAAGGTTAATATTGGACTCAATCGATTCAACGAATGCTTCTTTAGGACCAACAACACTAAATTCTACTTCTGGCAGGGATACGTCACGGGCCTTGTTAAGGGTCGCCTTAACTAGCAAGCTCGGAATTCCATATTCGGACAGGCTGATCAATACATACCCATCGAGAAGCTTTTCCTTAATAACATCTGTATCAATTGTTATGATAATGTTTTCAATCGGGATCCCTTTTTTTAATTCATCTAACGTATTCCAGCTATCACTTTTTAGAATAGGCATGATTAATTTTTGGAGAGTTTGCATGTCTACCAATGTTCTTATATATGAGACCCAGTACACAAGCCGATTTGTTCGTTCTTCAAATTGAATGAAGTCAGATGAAGTTCGAAACCGGGCAATCACTTTAGCTAATGAAGGTTTGTTTTTCCCATTCTCATACCTCATATTGTTCATGACATCCACCACACGCTTTTCGTTTTCTCTGGGAATAGTATTCGTTTTGTTCACTTTTAGTGTTCTGCTATTTTTCATATCATGCCACTAATGAATGGAATTATGCACCATTAGAGGAAAAGTTAAATTAAGGTTAAAGGGTAAATTATTCAGCAAAAAAATAAGAGGTCGTCTCGAAACGAAAGAAGTGGACCTTTCAGAGACAGCCTCTTATTAATATTCTTTCTATTTATTTTGCAAATCGATGCTTGCCGATTGTAACAGTCACTTCACGTGTAGTGATCCATGGGCTTTTTGCTGTTACAGGATTGTAAAAATACAATGAACCATTCCCCATGCCACGGAATGCTAATGCTTCCTGAACGGCTTCTTTTGCTTCAGTGTCAGCTGGTTGATTAATCGTACCATTTTGTACAGGTGTAAAAGCATAATAGCCTTGATCAACTTGATAAATGACACTTTTAATATCATTTGGGAACAATGAGCTATCAACTCGATTTAAAACAACAGAGGCAACAGCAACCTTACCTGCATATGGTTCGCCTTTTGCTTCCGCATGTACAAGACGCGCTAATAAGTCTTTCTCCTCTGCAGTAATCGATTGAGGAATCGTTAATTTTTCTCCGGCATATAATAAATCTGAAGACTTCTGATTAACAGATTTTAACGATTTTACAGATACTCCATACTTTTTTCCAATTAACCACAACGTATCACCTGTTTGAACTTGATGTGTTGTTGCAGCATTAGCTTTTGATTTTGGTACTGTCATCGCAGTAAGCGATAAAGCTAATGTTGAAACAGCAACAAGTTTTAAAATTGTCTTTCTCATGTTTTCGTATCCTCCTACTGATCTCCTTATTTTGAAATTTAGGACTTGCACATGAACTAGACTAACAGGTTTTAAGATCTAAAACACCCCTCAATTTCTGGAAACGATTCCAATAGTTTAATGGCCTGCTACGGTCATAAAATAAGCTAGAATCATTAGGGTATCGAAAAATTTTAAAAAAGCGAAGAGGTTAGATTAACTAACTTCTCGGCTCTTGCAAATAACGGTAAATAACACTCCCTCCTTGTTGAGCAATTCCCCGAAAATGTTTAAAATCTTCTCGATTAACAAGAACGGTTCGAAATGACAAAAACCGGTCCTTTGTTACAAGGTATTCATGTAATTCACCATCCTTAAGCTTATCTAATATTTCGTGAATCGTTTGTTCATCCATGGTAATACCTCCACCTGCCCTATAAATTTCATCTATAGTTTACTAGAAGGAAGTTCTATATGTCTAATTTTTCGAATAGATTCCTCTTCCCTAAGCCTGCAGCCAGATTTCCAACTGTGAAACGTTTTGTTTTGTATCCCTAGTGAATAGGATTGTTCATGCTTCCCTTGATTCCTTTCAATTTTGCCCAAAATCACTAATGTCGATTCTTAAGTAATCTTCCATGATCTGTAAAGTTTTTTCCTTTAATTAGAGTGAATGGCTTTACTTACAAAGAGAAATAGTGTTAAATAATGCTAATAGAAGGTTTCTAGCAATAGTAAGTGCCTATGGCTCAAGGCGCAGCAATAACTTAGATTGATTAGTGTAGGACATACAGAGATTCTGATCGTCGAAGAATATGTAAAGGAGCGAGGCAATGAAGATCGCTAAAGTAGGAAGCATTATTGAATTTAAAGAAGGTTTAACAGGTGTTGTTGAAAAGGTAAATGAAAATTCCGTAATTGTTGACTTAACGTATATGGAAAATTTCAGAGAATTAGATCTTGATAGACGCACCGTTGTCAATCACAAAAACTATAAAATTGTAAAAGAGTCTTTCTCTTAGTATAAGACAAAAAAGGGTCAGCCTCCCGCAAACACTACGGATCATCACTGTGTTAGCGGGTGGCCGACCCTTTGATCTTGAAATTACTTAACGATTATCAATTTTTTCAGGATACAAGTCATGGTTCATTAAGCGGTATGCCGCCATTTCCTCGTATTTTGTTCCTGGTTTTCCATAGTTTGTATAAGGATCAATGGAAATCCCGCCGCGTGGGGTAAATTTCCCCCATACTTCAATATAGCGGGGATCCATTAGCTCTATAAGATCATTCATAATAATGTTCATACAATCCTCATGAAAATCTCCGTGGTTTCGAAAACTAAATAAATATAATTTTAATGATTTGCTTTCAACCATTTTAATATCAGGAATGTAGCTGATATATATTGTGGCAAAGTCTGGTTGATTGGTAATCGGGCATAAAGATGTGAATTCAGGACAATTAAATTTTACAAAATAATCACGATTAGGGTGCTTATTTTCAAAGGTTTCTAAAACTTGTGGTGAATATTCAAATAGATATTTTACTCCTTGATTCCCAAGCAGTGTTACATCCTTCATCTCTTCTTGTTTTCTTCCAGCCATGTCTTTCCCTCTTTTCATCGATTATACACCGCGCTTATTGCCCCAGACTAATGTATGCAATTGAGGCAACACACGAACATGATTTAATTCAGAATCAGCAACCACTTGATCAATTAGCCATTCATATTTTTCTAATAAAGACTGTACTAATCGTTTTGTGTCTGATGCGAAAACATCTTCATTTCCTACTTGTAAATAAAACGAAATCTCCGGATATCGCAAGTGGATATTCTTTGCAAAACGTAAATCTTCTTGATCAAATACAACAACCTTGAGGCTGATAAATTGTTTTTTATTTGCATTTATTAATGTATGAATAATCTCATCCAGCTTTGCAAAATCAGTTTTCATACCAGAGCTTGGCGGCTTGGGAGAAATCGTCAAATCATCAATTTCCTTCAGCCAATCCTGATATTTACTGCCTTGTGTTTCAATCGCAACCTTTTTTCCATTCTCTTTTAACAATGAAATAAGCTCATGTAAATTTGTTAATAGTGCCGGATTGCCTCCTGAAATCGTGACATGCGAGAAACGATCTCCTCCTAGCTCCACTAACTCTTCCCAAATTTCATCCGCCGTCATTTGACGGATTTCATCCTTAGCAGTGCCATCCCATGTAAAGGCCGAATCACACCAGCTGCATGAATAATCACAGCCTGCTGTACGAACAAACATCGTTTTTTGCCCAATCACCATTCCTTCACCTTGAATAGTTGGGCCAAATATTTCTAATACAGGGATTTTTTTCAATGTTGTTCCTCCTTCAGCTTAGGACGAAATACGACATAGCTTGTAGGTGTCTCCCTGACAAAAACTTGAACACATTTTGGTTTATTTGGTTTTGTATCAAGCTCCTTTTGAATCACTTCCCAAATCGCCCGTGCTACCCCTTCGGTTGTCGGGAAATAATCCGGATTTTCGTCCGAGAATAAATCAGTATGATCATTTAAGAGCGAATGATCAAAACGGTCATGAATCAGCTTTTTCAAACTTGCAAAGTTCACTAAAAAGCCGGAGTCATCTAGGTCATCACCAGCAATCGTTATATTAACAAAATAAGTATGTCCGTGCACCTTTTGACATTTTCCTGCATCTTCATGCGGAATAAAATGCGCTGCTGCAATATGCATATCTTTATTTAATTCAAATTGATAAGAATGCTGTACTTGAGGATAGATTTGTTGAATCATCGGACATCAGCACCTTTTTCAAGTAAATAATCATCCAAGCCTTTTTTTCTTAATTTACATGCCGGACATTCACCACATCCATCAGCAATCACACCGTTATAACAGGTTAAGGTTTTCTTTCGCACATAGTCAAGTGCACCAAGTTCATCTGCTAACTTCCATGTTTCCGCCTTGTTAATCCACATTAATGGAGTATGAATAACAAACGGCTTATCTAAAGCTAGGTTTAATGTAACATTACATGATTTAACAAATGCGTCCCTGCAATCCGGATATCCGCTAAAATCCGTTTCACATACACCTGTTACAATATGTTTCGCACCAATTTGATCAGCCAAAATTGTCGCAAAGGATAAGAATAAGAGGTTTCTTCCTGGGACGAAAGTGGACGGCAGCTCTCCATCCCTATGCTCGATCTCAATATCTGCTCTTGTTAATGCATTTGGTGCAAGCTGATTTAATAAAGACATATCTAAAATATGATGCTTTACGTTAAGCTCTTCTGCAATTGACTTCGCCACTTCAATTTCTAAGCTATGACGCTGATTATAATTAAAGGTCACCGCGATAACCTCTTCAAATTTCTTTAAGGCCCAAAATAGACATGTTGTACTATCTTGTCCCCCGCTAAATACAACAACTGCCTTCTCATGTTTCATTTAAAACGTTCCCTTCTTACTTAATAAAGAAATAAAGAAAACTTGACTAGCGCCAAGCATTAAAGCGCCGGCGATTGCCTAGTTACCCTGATACTTTAAGCTTAAAATTGTCCTCTACGTCGAACTTTCATCTTTGCTGACAATTTATACTCTTAAAATATAAAAAAACACCTGCGAAATTAATTCGAGGTGCCTAGCACTTTTTTCTATAATAAAACTACAATAAGGATCTATTAGTTTTTTATAGAGGGTTTTGCTAGAACCTCTCCCGATTCTAAAAAGACTAAATCGGATTTGCTTTTTAATTTTCAACTAAAAAAATATATCACGAAAGTAACATTTTTGCAATGATCATATAAATGGTTCATCTACAAATATCATTATACCATTATGATATTATAATCACTTTGAAATAATTACGGAAGTAAATTAAAAACTTTGCTTGCATGAACTAAAGCGCAAGCATAAGGCGAATAGGAATAGAAGGTGTTCTTTACCTTCAATTCCTATTTGACTAGACCCTAGAAGCAGTTAAAAACTAGGGCGGCCTTATCTCTTAACTGCATTTGCACGTCCTGTGCTTCGCCGATGGCGACTGGTGCTAGACACTAAAACTAAGTACAGAATTTTATGCTTTCTTAAACTTTAAAAAACAAGGTGTCTAAAGTCCAGACACCTTAGACACCCCATTTCTCCACTATTTCTCTTCTTTTTTTCCCGCTTCACTTGCAAGCTGATCAAAGGATTTTACTTTGCCATGAGGATTTTGTGATTGTTTACGAACAGTCCATTGACGCTCTTGCTGTGATTTTGATTGTGTCATAAGATAACCCCTTTATCATCTAAGTGAACTACAGAAGCTCTTTAGCTTCTTATCTATTTTTTCTAATGAAGCATTTTCATTCTAGAACCATTATGCTTTAAGAAAACTCATCGACTGGCGAGTGTTAAAAAAAAGAACTTACAAATGTAAGTCCTTTAAGAAGTGGCAATATTTTTTTCAAGTAAGGCGGGGTTTGGCATTGCTTCCTTGTGCATCTTCGTTATTTCAAGATAACGGATATGATGATTTTCCATTTCTTTCACCTTAAAATTGTAGGAACCAAATTCAACAATGCCTCCTGTTTCGATCTCATACTGATTGGTTAAGACCCAGCCTCCAATTGTATCAACATCGGTATCGTCAATATTGATACCAAGCAGCTCATTTATTTCACTAACAAGCACTTTACCGTCAATAATATATTTCGAATCACTAATTTTTTGAATAAGCGGAACCTCGTCGGCATCAAATTCATCACGAATTTCTCCGACTATTTCTTCTAAAATGTCCTCAACCGTAACAAGACCAGCTGTTCCACCGTATTCATCAATTAGGATCGCCATGTGAATTCTTTCCTTTTGCATTTTTAAAAGCAGTTCTTGAATAGGAACCGATTCTGGTACCTGAATAATTGGCCGAATATACTTTTTAATGGAAAAAGACTGCCCGGCATCGACATGGATGAGATCAGTAAATATTTCTTTGATATTAACCATACCAACTACATGATCCTTGTCTCCATCTACAATTGGATATCTGGTATATTTTTCATCTTTAATAATTTCTAATTGCTCCTGGATCGGAGCATCAATTGATAAGGAAATAATTTCGGTGCGCGGCACCATGATTTCTTTTGCAATTCGATTATCAAATTCAAAAATTTTATTAACATATTTAAATTCAGACTGATTAATTTCTCCGCTCTTATAGCTTTCAGAAAGAATGATCCTTAACTCTTCTTCACTGTGTGCTAGCTCATGCTCTGAGACTGGTTTTAAACCAAAAATTCCTGTAATAAAGCGAGCTGATCCGTTTAAAGCCCAAATAAACGGGTACATAATACGATAGAAGCCCATCAAAGGTCGTGCAAACCATAAACTGATTGCTTCTGCCTTTTGAATGGCAACCGTTTTCGGTGCTAATTCACCAACAACAACATGTAAAAAGGTAATCGTTGAAAAGGCAATGACAAAGGATAATACTGTAGCGATCGAGTTAGGAAGATCAAAACGTTCAAATAAAGGTTTTAACAAATGTTCAATTGTTGGTTCACCAAGCCACCCTAAGCCCAATGCTGTAATCGTTATTCCTAATTGGCATGCTGACAAATATTCATCTAGATTATCAATGACTTTCTTTGCAGCATTTGCCTGTTTGTTTCCTTCTGCAATTAATTGGTCAATACGAGAGCTCCTAATTTTAATGATTGCAAATTCAGAAGCAACAAAAAAACCCGTAAGAGCGATTAAAATTGCAACAAGCAACAAATTGACTATGTCCAAATAAGCTTCCTTACTCCGTCATAAACGGAAAAGGAGTCACCTCCTGAGTGTTAAATCAGAATCAAAAAACACAGGCTCCTTGTTTAGCTCTCTAACTTTAGACGTTCAGGTATAATAGTTTAAACATATCCATTCATCATAAAAATGTACTTTCAAGGCTAAACAAAAGTGCCAAGTCAATTTCTAATTATTTATATGAGCGTCCGCTTGGAGTAAAATAAGGGATGCTGTTTGTATATTCAATTTTAACACTGCCCCATATTATCACCCCACAATATATATTGAATTAATCATAATACGATCAAACTATACAGTCAAACGTAACACTTAGCTGATTTCTTAAATAAATATGTGAAATACCGTTTAAAAATACCTTTTCCATTGAAAAACAGCTTATTATGACCGTAAATGAGTGATAAAGCGATAATTGGCAGGTTTTAACTAGAATCAAGAGTATTTTTTTGAATTTTTCAATATTTCGAATGGTGTTTATGTATGTAGCTTTACAATATTAAAAAAATCCTCATAAGTATCCAAATAAAAATCAGCGCCTTTTTCCTGGTTTTGAAACAAGCAAGTATACAAACCCACTTCTTTAGCAGGAATAATATCTATAAGACGATCTCCTATTGCTAAATCCAAACTGTATTTTTCATGTAAATACTGATAGGCCGTAGAATTAGGTTTCCTTGGAAAACCATCATCGCCGGCTACAATTTCACGAAAATAATGATTCCAGCCATAATAATCGAGAATAAATTGAACCTCTTCTCTCGGCTTATGTGTCATAATAACATTTACATTGGAATATTTTAAAACCTCTTCAACAAAAGGAAACGGTTTCTTACGCTCTGGTGACAAGGATTTATCCTTCTCTTTAAATTCAACTATGCTTTCATTTGTAAGATTAAAATACTTAGCGGCATTTGAGACAGACACTTTAAGCTGATTTAAAATGTCTTCCTTTGGTATTTTTCCATTTAATATCTCATACATAACTTCTGTAAATGCAGGGTATGTATCAAACAAAGTGCCATCAAAATCCCATAAAATGTTCAATATATTCTTCCTTTCAATGGTTAAAATTCTTAGTGGTTTTGAGATTGTTAATATATATCCATTTTATCATATTCAACTTATTTTCTTGGGACCTTCTTCAACATTAATAGAGCTAACACCCCTAGGCAAATATAGCCGAAAATTGGATACAATAACGATATTAAAGAACTATAACCAAACTTACTAATAAAAGCAGCAGCACTTAAAATAGCAATCACAATGACCATCCGCGGTAGATTAATATAAGATAAAACCTGTTTTTCAAGTCCAAATAAGTTACCAATAACCGATGTAAAAACTTCTCCATAAATTACTGCAATGTAGATAAAATAAAAGGCATAAAACGTCGTTTTCATAGCTTCAGCCATCGGTATTTCATATTGAGTTAAATTTGGTAATGTAGATAATGCCAGATGGCTGCTGATTAAAATAATCGTTAAGATAAGTCCGCCAAGAAATCCTCCTCTTTTCAACACTTTTTCATCCTGAATCTCATTTGCTAAAGGCACTAGAACAGCTGCAGACATTGTCAAGTTAAACGCGGCATATGAAAAAGCAGACAATATCCATTTAAAAGACGAAGCTGGTTCGCTCGGTATGTTAAAAAAAGGTTCAATAGAAAACGACCGAACAGCAAGTATGGTACTAAATAATATTAACATCGGAACAACAATTATATTTACGCTGAATAGCCCGTTTACACCAAAAAACATAACTCCGATTGTAAGCAAAATCGTTATGATTACTCCGATTCTTACGGGAAGATTAAGCTGCTCATAAAAAATCGCACCAGCACCAGATAACATAATTGAAGTTAAGCCTAATAGAATGATAAGCATAAAAAGATTAACAAAGCTCCCGAACTTTCTCCCAAATAAAAAAGTCATTAAATCCTGGTACGACGCTGCATTTATTCTTTTTGAAAGAACAAGCATTTTGATCCCAAGAGATATAAAAAGAAATCCGGCTAACAAAATACCAGCAAGTCCAAAAACACCGTATTTCGTGAAAAATTCAACGATTTCCCTCCCTGTTGCAAATCCCGCTCCAACTACAGTCCCGACATATACTGCTGCAACCTGAAAGGAAAAAACCCAAGATTTCTTCTTCATCCAACACACCTCACTAAAGTTTACCAAAGCTTGTATCATTATATGAAGAAAAGCTGGGATGATTCTTTTCTCTTTGAAACTATGATTATAATGGTAAAAATTCCTATATATTTTTTAAAAGCAAAACACTTGAAAGTCAAAAAAGGTCAAAGTATACTATAGTCAAAGATGGTCAAACAAATGACCATTTTCTTTATCACTCATTGGTCAAAAAACATCAAAGCATCTTATTTAAAGAACTTTACAAAAAATTTATCCCATCTTAACGGGCAATAACCCTCCACCTCAAGATTCAAAAGAAGCTAAGAAGATAAGTGGGGGATAACTTTCCGTAAAGGTCCGATAAGTCTTGCTAACCATCAGTGGGGAAGCAGAAAAACCCCACTGATAGAAGTCTCACTTTATAGAAAAGGGGTTTTTTAAATGATGTGTGAAAAATGTAATAAGAATAAAGCTGCTATCAATTTAACAGTACAAATTAATAGTCAAAGAGAACAAGTAACATTATGTCATGATTGCTATTCAACCTATAAACAGTCAATTCCTACAGGATTTTCAAGCGGATTCTCAGCATTTCCATTTGATGAGTTCTTTAAAGGAATACAACAAAGCCAAGCTTCACAATTTACAAGTACTAAGCCGCAAACACAAGGAAGCGGCGGAGGAATATTAGATCACCTTGGCCGCAACTTAACAAATGCAGCTCGTGCCGGACTAATTGATCCTGTCATTGGCCGTGATGAAGAAGTTGACCGTGTTATCGAAATTTTAAATCGCCGTAATAAAAATAACCCGGTTTTAATCGGTGAGCCTGGTGTTGGTAAAACAGCAGTTGTTGAAGGTCTAGCCTTAAAAATTGCAAATGGCACTGTTCCATCAAAGCTTGCTAATAAAGAAGTATATCTTTTAGATGTTGCTTCACTTGTTGCAAGCACAGGTATTAGAGGTCAATTTGAAGAGCGCATGAAAAAACTAATTGAGGAGCTTCAACAGCGTAAAAACATCATTTTATTCATTGATGAAATTCATCAGCTTGTAGGTGCCGGTTCTGCAGAAGGTTCAATGGATGCAGGCAATATTTTAAAACCTGCATTAGCCCGTGGTGAACTTCAAGTTGTTGGTGCAACAACACTTAAAGAATACCGAACTATTGAAAAGGATGCTGCACTTGAACGTCGCTTCCAACCGGTAATGGTTAACGAACCGTCCCTTGAGCAAGCTGTAAATATTTTAAAAGGACTTCAAGAGAAGTATGAAAATTATCATCATGTAACATACTCAGAGGAAGCAATTAATGCTTGTGTTACTTTATCCCATCGCTATATTCAAGATCGCTTCTTACCTGATAAGGCAATTGACCTATTAGATGAAGCAGGTTCTAAAAAGAATTTAGCGATTACAAACGTTAATGAAGAACAAATAAAAGAACGTTTAAAACATCTGGCTAAACAAAAAGAAGAAGCAACAAAAAATGAACACTATGAATTAGCTGCTAATTTAAGAGATGAAGAAGACCGTCTCGAGGCTCAATTAAACAAAGAAGCAAATTCCGAAAAACCGACAGTTGATGTTGAGGATATTCAAGAAATCATTGAAAAGAAAACAGGCATACCTGTCGGAAAGCTTCAAGAAAATGAACAAGCAAAAATGAAGAATTTAGAGAAGCGTTTATCGGAAAAAGTAATCGGACAAGCTGATGCAGTCAAAAAAGTCGCTAAAGCGATTAGAAGAAGCCGCGCAGGCTTAAAGTCTAAAACAAGACCAATTGGTTCCTTCCTCTTTGTTGGACCAACAGGGGTAGGGAAAACCGAATTAACTAAAACACTGGCTGAAGAGTTATTCGGCTCAAAAGATGCTATGATTCGTCTTGACATGAGTGAATATATGGAGAAACATTCTGTTTCCAAAATCATCGGTTCACCTCCAGGTTATGTTGGCCATGATGAAGCAGGTCAATTAACCGAAAAGGTTCGCCGAAATCCTTACAGTATCATTTTATTAGATGAAATTGAAAAAGCACATCCAGATGTTCAGCATATGTTCCTGCAAATTCTTGAGGACGGCCGTCTCACTGATAGTAGCGGACGCACAGTAAGTTTCAAGGACACCGTCATTATTATGACAAGTAATGCAGGGATTGGAGAAAAGCGGATCACTGTAGGCTTCGAAACGGACTCAAATACTGGAGTTGAAGAAAGCCAGCTTTTACAATCACTAGGATCTTTCTTCAAGCCTGAATTCTTAAACCGCTTTGATAATATTATTGAATTCTCTTCGCTTAAAAAGGACGACCTTAACAAGATTGTTACATTAATGCTTAATGAATTGGCTTCTGTTTTAGCAGAACAAGACATTACCTTAAAAGTGACAGATAAAGCGAAAGAAAAACTAGCGATTTTAGGCTACCATCCAACATTTGGTGCAAGGCCGCTTCGTCGTGTCATCCAAGAACATGTTGAGGATAAACTAACTGACCTTCTATTAGATGAAGGGGATGTGACAAGTATAACCGTAGATGTTGAAAATGATGAAATTATCGTTAAAAAGTAAAATAAATATAAGGCTGTCTCACTCAGATGAGGCAGCCTCTTTTTATATTTTATCTAATTAACAACATGAAATATGGTAAAATTTCCTTATTATAAAACGTATTGACCTTTAAGAGAGGAGAACTTAGATGATTTTTTTTCGACGATTTTTCACTAGAATCATTCATATGAATAATTGGATTCTTATTTTCGCTACTTTATCGTTAATTCTTGGCAGCAGCTACATCATTTATTTTTTAGAGCCTAAAACCTTTACCACCCCTTTTGAAGGTCTTTGGTGGACAATGACAACCATTGCCACTGTAGGTTACGGAGATATTTCCCCTACAACTGTCAACGGGAAATTATTTGCCATGTTTTTGTATATAGTCGGGATTGGACTTATGACGATTTTCATTGGAAAGGTAATTGATTTTTTGAGCATTCGAAAAAGGTTGAAGGAGGAAGGTAAATTGAAAATTACTGTAGAAGATCATATTATTTTAATCAACTGGACAAAAAAGGCTGAAATTACGTTAAAAGAACTCTTAGCTACATTCCAAAACATACGAGTTGTTATTATTGATGAAGAGATGTCCAAAACTCCTATTTTCCATGAACAGGTTGATTTTGTAAATGGAAATCCTGCAAATATTGATATCCTTCACCAAGCAAATTTACTTCAATGTAAATCGGTCATGATTTTTTCTCCAGAAGGATTAATGACAGCTTCTCAAGCTGATGGACGTACTTTGCTAATTGCTTCAATGATTGAAGGAATTGGAAAACAGAATCATCGAAACATTTATACGATTTGCGAGGTATCAGATTCAAAACATATAAACGCATTTGTTCATGCAAATGTAGAAGAATTTATAACCCCTAACGATACGGCAGCAAACTTAGCGGCTCGCTCAATTCTCTTTAACGGATCAAGTGAAATTATTAGGCAGTTGACAAGTCTCCAAGGTTTTGACCTATATTCCATTCCAAAAAACAATGAATGGACGACATATGCAGATGCAAGTCAAGCATTGGCTGCTAAAGGTGCACTCCTTATTTCCAATGGAAATGACTTATCCATCATTAATCAACATAATCACCCCATCCCTCATGATGCTAAATTATTTATTATTTGCAATCATTCTACTTATCTTGAGATTATTTCGTAATTCATTATTTCGAGGGGCAGGCACATCTGCTCCTTGTCATGGTTGAACCTTTTTATACATAGATATGTAAAGAGGTGTTAACGATGATTAAATACTCAACTCTATTACTCTTAATTTCCTTCCTTTTTCTCATTTTTAATGGATCTTCATTAGGATTTATTCTTTATCAAGAACGATTGGGTGATCTGTTCGGGATTATTCTATTTTGCAGTACTAGTCTGCTCGGTGCTTTGCTTTCTTCCATTGCCTTTGAAAATCAATCAACCTATTATTCCAGTCTTTTTTTCAATGCTCACCTAGCTGTAACCCTCTTACCCCTTTATTATTACGGAATCTCAAACCTATTAATGAAGTTGTAAGTACATCTTAAGTCTCAAATTTTTCAGACACATATATGAATGAAACCTCCTCCATTCACCTGATGAAAAAGGAATAATCTTCCTTTAAGATAAAGGCACAACATCAAGAATGGGGGAAGTAAGATGTATCCTAATGAATACACTTTGAAAAAATTATATAAATTAAATAATGATGCGCTTGAAAAGAACTTACATGAACAAACCTATAGAATGTTTGATAAAAATATACAGAAAGCTCCTTTCATAAAACGAATCATCACATTTATTTTTAAAACACGGTGAAATGGTACCGTGTTTTCTTTTTTATCCCATTAGTTTTTGCTAAAACTGTTTTCGTAAACTTTGTTTCAAAAGGCCCTTTGCTAAAAGAAAAACTAAAAAGTTATTAAAAATAACCGATATAAGTAATAAGAAAAATTTTAGGGAAAATGGTGATTTACAATGGATAAAACGTCAATAATCGGACTGATTCTGGCTATCATAGCAGTTGGATTAGGTATGATTATGAAGGGTGTCAGCCCTGCTGTCTTACTTAATCCTGCTGCCTTATTAATTATTATTTTAGGAACTATTGCATCGGTTACAATTGCATTTCCTATTAGTGAAATTAAAAAAGTCCCCAAGCTTTTCGGAATTCTTTTCAAAGATAATAAATCTCATACCATTGAAGAGCTGATTCCTTTGTTTTCTGACTGGGCTCAAGTTGCTCGTAAAGAAGGATTACTTGCTTTAGAAGCAAGGATTACAGATATCGATGATCCTTTTTTAAAAAATGGTTTGCTTATGGCGGTTGATGGCCAAAATGCAGAGTTTATTCGCGATGTTATGAGTGAAGAAATTGCAGCAATGGAGGAACGTCACCAAGCATCTGCTGCGATCTTTACTCAAGCTGGTACTTACGCGCCAACTCTTGGCGTACTAGGAGCTGTTGTAGGCTTAATTGCCGCCCTTTCACATATGGATAATACAGAAGAGCTGGGAAAGGCAATTGGTGCGGCGTTCGTTGCCACGATGATGGGCATTTTCACAGGATATGTCCTTTGGCATCCATTTGCGAATAAATTAAAGCGGAAGTCCAAGGAAGAAGTGAAAGTTAAGGAAGTGATGATCGAAGGTGTCCTCTCTGTTTTAGAAGGACAAGCGCCAAAAGCTATTGAACAAAAGCTATCTACTTATCTACCTGTTCATGAAAGAAAGAAATTAAACACTGCACTTACTGAAGGAGAGAGTGTAAATGGCTAGAAGGAAGAAACATAAACACGATGAAGATCATGTGGATGAATCATGGCTTGTTCCCTATGCCGATTTATTGACACTTGTTTTAGCTTTATTCATTGTTTTGTTTGCAATGAGCTCTGTAGATGCTCAAAAATTCCAGCAAATTGCAAAAGCCTTTAATTCAACCTTTGCAGGTGGAACAGGTGTTTTGGATTACCCAAGCCCAACAACTAGTGATGAAATGGAGCAGCTGAATATTCAAGATAAACAATTGACAAAAGAAGCCGCTGAAGAAGCTCAGAAACAATTAGAACAAGAAAAGCTAAAAGAAGTACAAGAGAAAATTAATGCCTATATTAAAGAAAATATGCTTGAAACAAAATTAAAAACAACCCTTACCGATGAAGGCCTGTTGATTACCATATTAAATGATATTTTTTTTGATTCTGGTAAAGCTGAAATTCGAGAGAAAGATAAAAAGCTTGCAATGGAAATTTCCGAGCTACTTGTGATGAATCCACCCCGTAATATTATTGTAAGCGGGCATACTGATAATGTTCCTATTAATACTTCAGATTATGATTCTAACTGGCACCTAAGTGTTATGCGGGCCGTTAACTTTATGAAGCTGTTAATTGAAAACGAAAAGCTGGATCCGAAAGCGTTTAGTGCAAAAGGCTTTGGTGAATATAAACCTGTTGCAACAAACGATACAAAGGAAGGCAGACAAAAAAATAGACGTGTCGAAGTATTAATTCTTCCCTATAAACAAAAATAAGGAGATAAATAACCTTTAAAAAAGGGTCTCCCTTAAAAACAATATATGGAACCACTTGTATTTGAGGTTCTATATAATAAGTTTTTAAAAGGCAGACCCTTTGTTTTTTAGAAAATCCATTACCAATCCTACTTGTTCAAAAGATCGTTTGCATGATAACCTACTTTTTTAAGAAGCTCTGTGACCAATTTTTTTTCCTCATCAGAAAGGACGCTTACAATTTCATTGATCCTTTCTTGATGCGGTGGGAAAATTTCTTTGATCAACTGCTTCCCTTTATCAGTAATTTGTGCGTGTGTGACTCTTCGATCTTTTGGGCACGCTCTTCGTACAAGCAAGCCTTTTTGCTCTAATTTATCCACTACATAGGTAATACTTCCGCTTGCCAGTAAAATTTTCCCTCCTATTTGCTGTAAAGGCTGATCACCTTTATGATAAAGAAGCTCTAATACCGCAAACTCTGTAGGGTTTAAATTAAATGTTGATATATGCTTATTTACCACATCGTTAAATGCTCGATGTGCACGTGAAAGAACGATAAAGAACTTTAATGATTCTTCAATTTGATTTGATTTTTCCATTTCAACTCAATCCTTTAATAATTATCTTGAATTCAAAACAATTTTATTTCTATAATAGAGGAACATTTCCATCAAGTCAATATTTTATATTCTTTTTTGTTTGCAAACTTTTATGATGAATAATAGATGGTATCTATCATTATCTTATACATTTACATAAATGACTATAAATAAAAGGTGAGATTGCCCAAGTTTTTGTGTAAATCCCATACCATTCATGTCATTTTCATCACTATATTTGCATAGAATTTTATACATTGTTTCAATTTTGAATATTTCCGCGCTATAATAATTCATATGGATGAATTATTGCAAAGGTATTATCATTCAAAGGAGCATACATATATGTCTGGCGTTTTATTAGGTAGTATATTATCTGCATTATCTACAGGATTAGGAGCCCTCCCTATTTTGTTCTTACAAGGCACGATCACCCATCGTTGGCGTGATATTTTACTAGCATTTACTGCGGGGATTATGATGACAGCTGCAATGCTTGGGTTAATTCCAGAATCATTAAAATATGGCGGTATACTGGAAGTTTCGATTGGTTTATTTTTAGGTGTGCTTATTTTAACAACATTGGAAAAGGCGATTCCACATATTGATTTAGAGCATACCAAAAGCGGTATTAAATTCGACGAAAAGGCAATGCTGATTATCGCAGCGATTACCTTGCATAATTTGCCTGAAGGATTATCAGTTGGGGTTAGCTATGCCTCTGACATAAGTGATACAGGAAACTTAATTGCATTTGCAATTGGATTACAAAATGCTCCAGAAGGATTTTTAGTTGCCTTGTTTTTAATTAACCAGAATATCGGCAAAGCAAAAGCATTTTTAATCTCCACAGCAACAGGAGCGGTGGAAATTGTCGCATCTCTGCTTGGTTTTAATCTAACCAATATTGTAAGTTTCCTTGTCCCATATGGTCTATCCTTTGCAGCAGGTGCGATGCTGTTTATTATTTATAAAGAGCTCATTCCTGAAAGCCATGGTGATGGTAATGAACGAAATGCAACCTATTCATTTATCACCGGGATCTTATTTATGGTGATTTTAATTAATAGCTTTTAATGATTCGACAAAAAAAGAGACTGTCTTAAAAGGGTTTTACCTCCCATTTCGACAGTCTCTTTGCACTGAAAACTCAACTTATTTTTCAATGAACTGAAGAGCATAATTGTCCGCTAGTGTCCAGCTTGTCATTGTGTGGACAAATTCATAAAATGGATCTATTGTACCTTCCTTTTCTTCTATAAGAATAAGTTGATATTTATTTAAAAGCTTGTCCAAATCTTGACTACACTTTAAAGCTGAATCACTTGTTAAGCCCTCTGTATTTGCAGTCTCAATCATTTCTTGTCTCTTATTGTTAATTGTTTCAAGAAGCTTTTCTTTTAATCGATCACGATTCATCGAGAGCCCCTCCTTGTATTTAGGTAAGCTTTATTTAATCCTTTGGATAAAACTTACTTACTTTTGTAAGTATTACAGATTTTGCCAAGTTTGTAAATACTTTTGCATATTTTGACAATCTTTTAGTCACATTACTTTGACATTTTTCAACTATCCTCATTTATTTACTTGTTACTCTATTCCCATTCCATTCCAAATTTAAACTCTTATTATAAATAATGTATTCAGAAAGACATGTTTTTTCAATTCCTGGTTAGACTATTCAAAAACCAATTATCCTTTAGCGGTACAAGCAGGGTATAGCAAGGAGACATGTATATGAAAATGCTTCTATTACTCGGATTCCTTTTCACAACATTTATGCCATTAGAAATACATGCAGCAAACAATCAACAAGTCCGTGAGGAAAAACATGTTGCGATTGTCATTGATGACTTTGGTAACGGGATGAAGGGCACTAAAGAAATATTGTCATTACCTATTCCACTTACTGTCGCTGTCATGCCCTTTCTTTCAACAACTGAAAAGGATGCAAACCTTGCCTTTGCAAAGGGGCATGAGGTGATTGTTCACCTTCCAATGGAGCCGTTACATGGTAAAAAAAGCTGGCTGGGACCTGGTGCGATAACAACAGATTTATCAGATGGCGAAATAAGAGAACGAGTGAATAAAGCAATTGATGCTGTTCCTCATGCAGTAGGAATGAACAATCATATGGGATCAAAGGTAACAGCAGATAGGCGTATTATGAGAATCATTTTGGAGGTTTGCAAAGAAAGAGGCCTATATTATTTAGATAGTAAAACAACTGGTAAAAGTGTTGTTGCAGATTTGGCAATGGAACTCGATGTTCCCTATTTAGAAAATGAGCTTTTTTTTGATGAGCAATATACAATCGCTCATATAACGAAACAAGCAAATCTGTTAATGAATAAAATAGCGATGGATAATGAAATTATTGCCATTGGCCATGTTGGAATTGCAGGGGAAAAAACAGCTTCTGTCCTTAAGCAATATATCCCTATGGTTAAACAAAAGGCAGAAGCAGTAACACTTTCAAAATTAATTTTTGATCCAGAAGAAGTGACAGACATAGATTAAGAAAAAAATGGTAAAAAATTTTCACTACTATTGCATTTTTGTTTATTTCTTCATATACTATTTTTATATGAATGATCGAAAGGGTGAATGTTGAAGCAATGAAGTTCTAATCTTTTTTCTTAGGCCATTATATTCAATGATTTGAAATATAACGAAACCTAGAGAAATTGGATTAGTCTGCCATTCTTCAACATATACATGAAACAGCAAAAATTGATAAATAGTTGGTCACTTTTTGTTTATATCATTATGTATATTTTGGCATGTCAAATCTCTCTAGGCTCATAGGGAGGTTTTTTTATATTTATGTTACAAGTGAGAAATCTAAAAAAGGTTTTTGGTGAAAAAATCGTATTAAACGATCTTTCATTTGATCTTTATAAAGGTGAGCGAATCGGCCTTGTTGGATCTAATGGAGCTGGAAAAACAACCTTGGCAAATATACTGTATGGAAGCTTAGCACCTGATGAGGGAAACATAAAAAGAAACAATGATTTACGGATAGGATACCTGCTGCAATCAGTTGATTATTCTGTAAATGATTTCAACTATTTATCCGCTGAATTTCTTGAAAGTGCAAGTGAATTAGGATTAACTAAAATACAAACTTGGGAGCAGGAACGTTTTCATCATTTAAGCGGCGGTGAAAAACTAAAAATTGCCTTAGCGCAAATCTGGTCGTCAAATCCTGATATTCTCATTTTAGACGAACCAACCAATCATCTTGATTTTCAAGGAGTCCATTGGTTAATTAGCCAGCTTGAAAATTTCCGCGGTACTGTCATCATCATTTCACATGATCGTTTTTTCTTGGATAAAACAGTTACCAAAATATTTGACTTAGACCATGGAAAATTAACGAAATATAATGGTAATTATTCTGCTTACCATAAGGAAAAGAAAAAACGTTACGAAGACCAATTACATCAATTTGAAGTTCAACAAAAATATAAAGCAAATGTGGAAAGCCAGATCACTCAGCTACAACAATGGTCTGGAAAAGCGCATCGAACCATGCGAGATCAAGAAGGCTTTAAAGAATATCATGGCGTAAAGGCAAAGAAGATTGATAAAGCAATTAAATCAAAAATGAAGAGATTGAATAAAGAGCTTGAAAAAAATAAAATTGAAATGCCTCAAGAAGAGAAAAAGGTTCGCTTTCAATTTGAAACGAATAGAAAACGAGGAAAGAGAATTGTTGAAGCCAAACATCTTACTAAAATGTTCGGAGACAGGTTTCTTTTTAAAGACAGCCATTTTTATGTAAATCATAGCGAGCGAATTGGAATCGTTGGACCAAACGGATCTGGAAAAACGACTTTCCTAAACATGCTTTTGGAAAAAGAGACATTAACGTCTGGTGAATTAATAAAAAGTCCTTCCTTAAAAATCGCTTACTTAAGCCAAGATGTTGCTGACATGGCTCTGTCTCAAACAGGGATTGAAGCATTGCAAATTACTGCAAAGGATAAGCTGTTTCAAGCGAGAACCATCCTTGCAAATATGGGGATGAAGGCAGATAAAATCTCGCAACAAATTGGCACACTCAGCTTAGGTGAACGCACTCGGATTAAACTGACCAATATGTTAATGAGCGAATATGACGTGTTGATATTAGATGAACCAACCAATCATTTAGATTTAGCCAGCCGTGAGCAATTAGAAGAAACATTAAGTGAGTTTACCGGAACACTCCTCATTGTTTCACATGATTATTATTTTATGAATAAGCTCTGTGATAAACTTCTCGTTATTGAAGAGCAAAAAATCAAGCGAGTAGAAATGAATCTCGAGCAATACGAATTGAAAAAACAGCAGCAAAAAGCCAGCCCAAACAAACAGCAATTGGAAGAGGAATTATTGCGTATAAATACCAAAATATCTGCTGTTCTTGGTGAATTAAGCCTGCTTACGCCAGAAACAGATAAATATAAGGAGTTAGATGCTGCATTTACAGCTCTGACAAATAGAAAACGTGAAGTAAATAAAAAGCTTGGTCTCTAACTAATTGATCACTACGTGCTACACTATAGAAAAAAGCGTAGAGTTTATGCAACACCTCTACGCTTTTTATAATTATTTATTAACTTCTTCTTGATAAGGGTGCGCCACCCATCCTTCTGTTTCAATAAATAGCCGAACAGCTACAACTTGGCGATCGTCCATCAATGTGAAGAAATGTGGATTTCCTTCAGGTACAGAAATGACATCCCCTGCTTCAAGCTCAACATCAAAATAGCCTGTTTCTTCATCACCTTTAATGATAAAAATGCCATGTCCGGCAGTAATAGCTCGAACTTCATCTTCTGTGTGAGTATGTACTTGTTCAAATTTTTTGAGCAAGTCCTCTAAGTTTGGCGTAGCATCTGATAATGCAACAATATCCCAGGTTTTATATCCTCTTCTCTCAGCTAAATCTTCAATCTCTTCTTTGTAAGTTGTCAAGATTTCTTCTTTTTCTTGATCAGTTAAAACAAACTTATCCTTTAAAGCAGCCGGAAGTTTATTTACATCCCAGTGTTCATATAATACACCTTGTTTTTCTAAAAAGCTTAAAACATTGTCATGACCTTCAATCACTTCTTTTGTATTTCTGACTTTGATCACTGCCATTTTCCTTCTCCTCCATTTTAAATAATATGTTATATTAATCAGGATTAACTATTTGTTCAGCATAAGGTTTTTGCAGGTGAGCAGCTTTAAATGATAGGAAAACAAAAATTCACTCGCTTCTAAGTATTTTTTAGCTTCCAATGCATCTCTTCCCCATACAGTAATTCCATGATTTCTTATTAAAACAGCGCCAGCATCTTCGTTTACAAATTGCGTGAATTCAGCGGCTAAGGTTGGAATATGTGCATGATTATAAATAATTGGGATGGTAAATTCAGCATCTTCATCCCACAATCCATATGCTTTAATGATTTCTACCCCTTTAAACGTAATACATCCTTTGTCACCATAAAGTTCAGAAATGACATTATTGTCAACTGTATGAACATGCAGGCCGCAGCCAGCATTTGTTTTGTTAAAAACCTCTACATGAAGCAGTGTCTCTGCAGAAGGCTTTAAATGAGTGTTCTCAACTGGCAGACCTAGGCCATCTACAAGCAGGAAATCCTCTTTTGTTTCCTTCGTCTTATCCTTCCCGCTAGCTGTTACAAGAAAGCTGAGGGGGTGATCATCAACCTTTATGGCTAAATTACCGCTAGTACCAGGAAACCAATCACGGTTAGCTAACACTCTTTTTATATCAGCAAGTTCTTCCCATCTTTGGTCCAATAGGCTCATGCTTTCACCTCCTCAAGGGAATCTAACACTTGAATCACATCATAAAAGGTTGTAAACGGTCGATGTGGCAGCTGTAAGTCTTTCGATTTTTCCAATAATAAATCCCTTGCTATCACGAGATCTGCCAGCTTTGCAGCTTGTAAATCTGTTATTGAATCGCCAATGACTATTTTGCCTTGTTCGTTATCTGTTAACCTTTTAATAAGTGAAGGTTTACAGCAGCCGCAATCATTTTTACAAGTTTCATCACAGCTATACGGCCATTCAATCTGGATCATTTCCTGTGAAAAATCCGCTCTGTTACAATAAATTTGTTTCTCATCCACCAAACCGTTAAGGAGCGGATAAACAAAAAAGTCAATTCCCCCGCTTACGATGTATAGAGGAATATGGTTATCTTTCGTATATTGGACAAACTCTTCAAACCCTGAACGAAGTTTTGCATGAGTTAAAATAAACTCGATAATCTCATTTTTTAACGAAGAAGGCAGCAGCTTAAACATGCTGCCTACACCTTCTTTTACAGATACCCTTTGTGAAAGAACATCATCTTTAAGCTCATTCCATTCAGGAGGCGCAAATCTTTTCATGATCGCAATAATGTTATCCGTTTCCGTGATCGTTCCATCAAAATCACAGATAATTGCTTTGTTGATCATTTGCTCACCTCTTTTGCACCCCAGAGGTCAATGGCAAAATTAAGATCTGCACTTTCCGTTGCCGCTTCATGTAAAGAAACCCCAGAGAGCACAGCATCAATTGCCGCACGAAATGCCCGTCCGCCTCCTATTGCTCCGTTTGGATGCCCGTGAACTCCGCCGCCTGCATTAATCACTGAATCTTTACCAAAATCATGGATTAAGAGTGGTACAAGCCCCGGATGAATGCCGGCAGAAGGTACAGGGAATGACTGCTTATATGTTTCCTCATGTAAACAATTTGCAGCAATACCTAACGCTTCTTCACGATCCAATGCCACACTTCCGTACGGAGACGGAAATAAAGAAAAATCTGCTCCAGCGACACGCAAAAGTTTTCCAAGCAAAAGCGAGCTTGAAAAGCCGTAAAGACTTGAAGCTGTTGAAGCTCCGCTTACAGCTGGATGCGCCATAATTGGAATCGAAATATCAGGATCTTCAGCCAAACTTTGCAGCACATCAAGACCATAGGCAAACACATTGAATAATAACACATTCGCCCCAAGCTCAACCGCACGCATTGCTTTGTCTTTTAATTCGAATGTTTTTCCAGATAAATTGACTGCATATAATGCCTTGTGGCCTGTTTCTTCAAAGACATTTCGCAACACCTCTTTACCTGCGATTATTCTATCTTCAAAAGGTGTTAACGGATTATCAAACAAGATCTCATCGTCCTTGACTAAATCAACGCCGCCTAATACCTGCTGTTTTAGCTGCTCCTTCAAATACGTAAGGTCTCTCCCAATCACGCCTTTAAAAATACTCATCAACAGAGGTCTGTCATAGACACCAAGTAAATCGCGAATCCCAGAAACACCAAATTTAGGACCAGGAAAAGCTTTCTTGACTTCATCTGAAAATTCTAAATCTATTAACTTCACTTCTCCATCTAGTGAAAGCTTGCCAAAAACAGTCGTTAAAATGGCAGGAAGATCATGACTATAATTTAAACTAGGATAAGCAATTTTCAGCTTTCCAATCGTAACACGTTTCCCTAAATAGTGATTTGTATTTTCACAATTTTCTAGTTGCACGACTTCTAATACTCGACCTTTATGTGCTTTTAACTGTTCCTGCTCAAGCAATGGAAGATCTGTCCAGGACCCGACTGTTAAACCTAAAGCAATCCCTTCCGCTTTTTTATTTAAATCTCCTTTAGCATCATGAACAAGATAAGTAGCAATTACTTCACTCACTTAAAACCCTACTTTCTTAAAACACTTTTAGATTTTCTGAATTTTTTTATTTATCATTCTAATAGTACCACTTTTTATAAAGGCATGCTTCTTAAAACAATTCCTATTTCTTGAACAATTATGGCCGTATACAAACTAAAACAGCCTCTTCGATACTCATAGATATCGAAGAGGCTGTTACAAGCATGAATAACAAGCATATCTCCTTATCTATCAGCATAATGCTGCAAGAATTAGCACCGTGCTTAAATCCATCTTAAGTCGGTTGCCGGGCTTCATAGGGCTAGTCCCTCCACCTGCTCTTGATAAGAACGAAACGTTCATAATAATCATTAAATTTTGTGAAATTACTAAGGATTATGACAGAACACTTTCCAACTGTCAATACTGATTTTTTAAAACAGGTTTAAAGCTTTTATTCGCTCAGCAGCTTCCGACAGTCTTTCTTCAGAAGTTAAAAGACCAATCCTTACATAGCCTTCACCATGTTCACCAAAACCGATCCCTGGCGCAACAACAACATGCGCCCTCTCTAATAAATAATCAGCGAAAGCCTCTGATGATTCAAACTGACTTGGCACTCGCAGCCAAGCAAAGAAAGAACCGGCTGGAGCCGTTACATCCCAACCAATTTCTGCCAACGCCTCTATAAAAACATTTCTTCGTGATTCATAAAGAACATTTAACTCTTCAACACATGATTGAGAGCTTAATAAAGCATGTGCAGCAGCCTCCTGGATCGCACTAAAAACACTGACATACAGATGATCCTGTAAAAGATTGAGCGCCTCGATAACAGAAGGATTTCCGACAGCAAACGCAATCCGCCACCCTGCCATATTAAAGGATTTTGAAAAAGTATAGATTTCAATTCCAACCTCTTTTGCTCCTTTTGTTTGTAAAAAGCTCATTGGCCGCTTACCGTCAAATCCTATAGCTCCATATGCAAAATCATGAACAACACAAATATCATTCTCTCCCGCAAATTTTACTGTCTCTTCGAAAAATTCCTTTGTAGCAGTAGCCCCGGTTGGATTGTTTGGATAATTTAAAAACATCAGTTTTGCTTGTTTCACCGCTTCCTTCGACAAGCTATGATAATCAGGTAAAAATTGATTTTCACTAATGAGCGGCATCATTTCCATTTTTGCTCGCGCAAGCTCAACACCTGACCAATAATCAGGATAGCCCGGGTCTGGTACAAGTACAATATCACCAGGATTTAATAAACATTGCGGAACCTCAACAAGACCGGCCTTTCCTCCGAAGAGAATGGCCACCTCTGTTTCCGGCTCGATTTCCACTCCATATTCCCGTTTATAAAAGGCTGCAACCGCCTCTTTTAGGAACAACTGCCCCCGGAAAGGCGAATATTTATGGTATGCCGGATTTTCAACCGCTTTCTGCATCGCTTTAACAATATGATCTGGTGTGGGTTGATCGGGATTTCCTTGACCTAAATTGATCACATCATGTCCTTGTTCAACTATTTTGTTAACCTTTGCAACTAGGCTAGCAAAAAATTGTTTTGGCAATGACTTTAATAGATGTGATTGTTCATAGTTTTTCATTTTTATACCCATTCCTTTCGCTTCGCTCAAGGCACAAAACGTAATGAAATAAGTTTTGTACCTCGAGC
>NZ_CANNCR010000035.1 GCF_947503125.1 uncultured Metabacillus sp. | reverse complement strand
AGGAAAAACAGAAAATGAAAAACTAAGAGAGAACGAGAAAACAAAAGATTGGTGTCCAAAATAAGGGGGCCAAACCGAACTCGCCGATAAAATTCGGAAATCGCTGATAAAATCAGAAACTCGCCGATAAAATTCGGAAATCGCTGATAAAATCAGAATTCCGCCGAAATATCCTGGAATTCACCGACAGAATCCAAATACTTTTCCTGTTAAAGAATTAATTTATAAAATTATTAATTTTACCAAATAGGAATGATTCCGATAAAATGTAAATCGTAATAATTTCGTATTATGGGGAGTCAGTTTGAAAAAAACTCATCATCAGGGTCGTGGTATGATTTTTAACCGTTTTTATACATACATTAAAAAACATGTTTCAACAACAGGCATCTTATTCATCCTAGCCGGTTTATTAATTGGATGTGCGAATACATCGGCAAGTATTGAAGAGAAGAGAGAAGGTAAGCATATTCATTTTCTGTGTAATTTTGCTACGAATTCTCTTGATCCCCATGTTGATTCAAGCTGCTATCTTATCAATAATAGGTGCTTGGTCATTTGTGGTGGTACGAACAGGGTTCTTATTCAGTCTATTCTTTCGGCTGAAAGATTTTATTTCATACCCTATTTCTGTTTATGGTACTTTGGTACAAATAACGATCATCTTTCTTGTGCCACTTGCTTTTGTAAATTATTATCCAAGTGCTTTTTACTTTCGAAAACAACCAGATTACTTAGTAATTGGGGAGCTTGGATTTCTCCATTAATTGGTCCGATTTGCCTTTGGGTTGCGTATAAGATATTTATGAACTGTGTCAATAGATATCAAGATGCAGGTGGATGAACATGTGATTCTTAAGAGATGGATATAAAAAACCCCATTTTCCAATAAAAATTGAAAGTGGGGTTTTTTCGCAGATTGCGCCCTTTAAATCTATTTTAACTAATAGAAAGTTGAAGGAAAATAAAAACTCTCATGTAAACAGGTTATTATTCATCTAAATTCGCCACTTTTAGTCTTTTAACAACCATTAGAATGATGAGTTAAAGTCTACCACAATGCTTGCATCTTCCCCTTCTTTTTAAATAATAGGCTAAAATTGCTATCCCTAGAGATATTCCCCAGGGTAACCAGAACAAAAATGGAACAAATTGTCCCCAATTTTCATGTGTAATGGAACCATTCATTATCATAAATATGATTTGTGGAGTGAGCTTTAACCCCGTAATCGTGATAATAGCAGACATAAATATAGCAGGTACCATAACAAACCAGATTGGAATTTGTTTACCTGCTAGAAATAAACACCACCGTGGAAAAATCACTCCCCATTTTTGAATAAGCCCAAGGGTCAGAATTCCACCGCCAATACATAATCCTCCCAATATGGCTTCAGCTATTAAATTGTCTTCATTCCCAACCATTGATAAGTCGTTTGTCCCCAAAGGAATACCTAAGGCCCACGCCCATCGAACAATACCGTATGGAAATGCCGTAATGACAGCTAAATAGGTAAACCACTTTCCCCATTTTGCTGCTGCTTTTGCTGATGATCCTTTATCAGCGTCATTCCTGCCGCAATTGCCGCAAGTATCCCGTGTAAGACGAAAGTATGCTATTGCAGAAGCGCCCCATATGAACCCACCAACTATACAATAAACTTGATTAACAACCCTCCAGTCCAGCAGATCAAAGTGAAGCAAGAACAAATAAGCAAAGTTCTGTGCAATTCGAGAATCTGGAACTAAAAATATAAGCGTCACACTCATTATCCACGCGAAGGAGAGCAATAGTGTACGAGGAAAACGACGTCCCCATGTCATTACCATCGCTAGAGCTACTACTGTTCCTACCAATCCAGCTATGGCAATGACTGGTCCCCCGAAATCAACATTAAGATTTGATAAAAATGATCCCATCATTTCTGCCTTTGGATCGTTTTTACCGAATGGAAATCCTTTGCCACCTAATAACCAGAACAGCCCGAGTAACCCGTATATTAGGGACCATAGAGCTGCGGCATACCCAGTCCACTGTGGCCATCGCGACAGCAAGGAAAAATGAGTTGAATGATTGATATTTATTTTCGGTTCCATTTCGCCCTCCCTAAAGCATTTTCATAAAAAAATTAAAATGTCATACTCCAAGATATAGTAACCCTTTCAATTAATTAGTTAACCTCCCAAAAACTCTCTTACTAATTTTACCATTATTTTCTTTCAAAATTAACCTCATAATCTGGCCCTTTAACGGAACAACTTTTTTGTCACTCAACAGTTCCTAATCGATCTTTCAATTCAGATGTTCTTTTCTTTTGTCCTTTGCACTATAAAAACACCCCTTTAGTGAACATATCCAAAGGGGTAAACCGGTACATCTTTTTTATAAATCTTTATTTCAAATCTACACAAGAGTTTACTGTGCGGCATGCAAATAATCAACATTCTTAACAATAAAAAAATGATGATTGGGGGAAACTACCTTATAAAGTTTAATGAAGGGATAATGAGTATGCATCTTGCAATCACGCTTTTAACGATTTTGGCTTCTTTAAAGTGGGGAAATTGGAAAAACTGGAAAGAATATCATTCAAGTATGTTTTTTATCGCTACTTATGGATTGCTTTATGAATATATCGTGCAAGAATATAACCTATGGGAATTTCATGCTGATTGGTTGTTTAGCGTGAAAATGATCGTCATTATTTACGCGGTTATTACCATGCCGGTTAGTGTTTTTCTTTTTTTGTCCCATTTTCCTTCGAAATGGTTTCAGCGCATCGTTTATATTTTCATTTGGTCCTTCATATACATAGCGGTTGAGTTTGTTTTAGATCAATCCGGCAGAATCACATATGACCATGGGTGGGGAATCGGGTATTCGTTTTTATTTGATATCGTGATGTTCTCCGTCATCGCCTTACATCACTATTATCCAGTTCGTGCTTATCTTGTTTCGATCTTTATTATTGCTTTTCTGATCTCCTATTTTCAGGTTCCTTTTGAGGTATTTAAATAAAGGAGCACGTAGATCATACTAGTAACGGTTAAGTCGAATGCTTAGAAAACCTAAGTTTATGCTATGGTAACTGTGAGAAACCCGTCCTTATAGGATGGGGTTTTCAAATGTTAGGGTAGGTATTTGTTCCTTATTTATGTCATTTTAAAGTGAATAATTTTTCATAGGAAGTTCATTATCTTTCGTTATAAAGGTTATATATGCGCTATAACAAGAACGTGTTTTAATAGATATAAATTCTTATTTGGCAATGTCCGAATGTGAGGAGGCGAATTAATGAGAAGTGGTAAGGTTTTGGCAAGTTAGTAAGGTCCACTCACATAAAGTTGGAGAGGACCTTACTTTTTTATACACCAGGAAATTATAAAATTCTTATACTGTGGATAAGCGCAAGCTGATCGTTTATCATTTTTTAGTGAAAGGTTAAAAACTTTCCAGTATGTGATCCTTCAGCAAGAGCAATTTGTTCAGGAGTCCCTTGAGCAACAACTTGTCCGCCAGCTGCTCCGCCTTCTGGTCCAATGTCAATCACCCAATCAGAAGCGCGAATCATCTCCAATGTATGTTCCACGACAATAACCGTGTTTCCGGCATCAACCAGTCTGTTTAAGAGATGAAGCAGCTTGTTTACATCTGATGGATGAAGTCCTGTTGTCGGTTCATCAAGCAAGTAAAGGGTATGGTTCGAGTTTTGCTTGTATAATTCTCTTGCTAATTTCAGACGCTGGCCTTCCCCGCCAGATAAGGTTGTCACCGACTGTCCCCAGTTTAGGTAGCCTAGACCTACTTCACACAAGATCTCAATGATCGATCCGATTTTTTTAACATCCTTGAACAGAGGGCGGCTTTCTTCAATTGTCAGGTCAAGAATCGAAGAAATGCTTTGCCCTTTATAAGTAATGGCAAGAATGAAGTCTTTGAATCGTTTTCCGTGACAAACCGGACATTTTACTTCAAGATCTGGCAGGAAATGCATGTTTGTTGTTACAAACCCTAGTCCTTGGCAATGCTCACATCTTCCTCCAGGCGTGTTAAAGGAAAAGTCTTTTGGCTTTAAGTTGTTTTTCTTCGCATCAGGCAGGGAGGAAAAAAGATTTCGGATGAATGTGAAAGCATCTGTATACGTTGCGACATTTGATCGCTGCATACGTGTTAGCTGTGATTGGTCAACGGTAATCATGCTTTCAATCAATTCAAAACCGGTTATGCGATCACAGCCATCAGGTGCTCCGTTTTTTCCAGACGAAAGCACATCAAAAACTAAACTCGATTTTCCAGAACCAGAAACACCAGTTACAGAAATAAAGGTTCCTAGCGGAAAAGAAACGGTCATTTTTTTTAAATTATGCTTCGTTGCATTGTGAATCGTTAAACATTCTCCATTCCCGGCACGTCGATTGAAATGGGAGCTCAGCGGCTTGTTTAAGAATGCACCTGTAATCGACTGCTCTTGTTTCATTAGTTGCTGGACAGTTCCTTCGCCAACGACTTTTCCGCCGTATTTCCCAGCGCCAGGTCCGATGTCGATGATATGATCTGCTCCTCGCATCATTTCTTCATCATGTTCAATCACTAAAACCGTATTTCCTAGGTCCCTTAGTTCCTTCAGAATGTCGGTAAACTCCTTCAAAGGCAGGTTAAGGTCGAGAGGGATGCCATAATAATCGGCTGCCGCCTTTAAAATATTCAGCTGATATTCACGGAATTGACCTTTCCAAATCCGGACACAGTCTTCATTTAGACTAGCTTCCTCATCAAAAACAGATGTGAAATCCAATTCAGCAACATTTCCGAGGCCATCACAGGTAGGGCAGGCACCATCTGGTTTGTTGAAGGAGAAATGGCTGCGTGTTAATTTTTCAACCCGCTGTTTGCAATGCGGACAATCAATAAATTGTTTAAAACCAGCATCCTCCTCATACATTTCCTTATCAAATCGTGGAGGTATTTTGTTTCGGCAATGTGGACAAGGGCGTTCTCCGAGCTTTTCATAAATTACACGTAAGTAGGTGTACATATCTGTCGTGGTACCAACTGTTGAACGAGGGTTACGGTTCGTGATGTGCTGGCCGATACTGATTGAAGGGGACAATCCAATGATGGAATCTACCTTGGGTTTACTGACAGCATCTGTTGTCATACCCATTGATTCCATGTATTGCCGCTGACATTCTCTTTGAAGGGTATCTAATGCTAACGTTGATTTTCCGGAACCTGATGGCCCTGTTAGTAAGACAAGCTTATTTTTTGGAATTCGAAGTGAAATGTTTTTCAGATTATGTTCACGCGCACCATTAATTTCGATAAATTGATTCAAGTAATTCCCTCCTAAAATTTTACTTACACATCCATTCTACAACATTCATGCAATTGCTAATGTTAAAGGAGTTATATGTTGATATAATAAGATTCAATCCGTCATAGTTGTTTAAGGTTTTACAAGAATGTTTGGAGGAATAAAACATGTATAAACCAATTGAGATTGCCAAGAGGCTTAACATAAGTACAAGCGCTCTGCGCCATTATGAATCCTGGGGAATTGTGCCAAAGGCCGAACGGAGAGAAAATGGGTACCGAATCTATACAGAGGAGCATGCAGCTTATTTTGATTGTATTCGTGCCATGAATGCGGGATTTGGTATGAAGCTGGTACGGGAAATTATGCCCATGATTCAGAAAAGGAACATAACAGAGGCATTATGGAAGGTAAGTGAGATTCAGGCTCAGTTATATGAGGATAAAATGAAGGCTGAGCAAGCACTCAAAATACTAGAGCAGGATCGGATCGATGAAGTTGTTAAGCCCATGCCGAAAAAGAATTGGTATTCAATCAGGGAAGCAGCGGAAGCCATTGGTGTTGCCAAATCCACATTAAGACACTGGGAAAAGGAAGGTTTAATTGAGCCTGAGCGGGATCCCGAAAACGGATATCGGAAATATACGATAAATGATGTAAGAAAATTATTAGTCATCCGCACGCTTCAAAACGCTGTATACTCATTGGATGTGGTAAGGGATGTACTAGCTGAAATGGATAAGCATAATCTAGCTGAAGCGATAAGAATCACAAGAGAATCACTCATGTACCTGGATTATTTAGTGAAGGTACAACTGCGCGGGATGAGTTATTTATATCGGTTATGTGCGATGGTAGAAGAGGGGAAAAGCGATTATTCATCTTTAAAGAATTCAACCTGCAAAAATACCCCTTTTTGATCATAGAGCAGGGGTTTTTGCAGATTTTAATACAGAACGATTTACATTACTTATTCCGAACAGATAAACAATATTTTCCATTCACAAGCAATAAAACTATACTCATGATAATAATAGAGAAAAGCTGGGAGTTGCCTGTAGAAAGGGAATAGAGTGTTGAAAGGACAATGGCGAAAATTAAAGCAACACTTAATAATTGATAAGCTTTGTAAAGTCCGATTAGCATGACATGTTTTTCACCTTCATCTGAAATGTCCAAGAGCTTTTCTGAATAATTCGGTTCTGAAATGCTTGGAAGATTCCGTTCAGGATAGACGAGTTGCATTAAACTGGTCATTAAAGCAGTGAGTATATAACTAAGAATCAATGTGACAACTGCTATAATGGTGAAGACTAATTTTTGTGAAGTAATCACAGTTATACATAAAGCTAAAATTGAAAGTGTATTACTCATCTGAACAAAAAATGAGTAATCCATGAATTTCTTATACATTAATACATCTGCTTCATCTTCTTCATCCCCTGTAAATTGGGTATGATTCAGCTTCTTTATTTGTTTATAAAGGAATACACTCAGTCCCAAAAGGATGAAAATCATGACAAGAATACTGATGACGATTGTATCGGCATAATTTGAGAGGTCAAATGTAAAATAATTTAGCAAAAGTATAGCCACAATAAATCCAACTGCACCACTTATTATTAATTGTATCCAAACTTTTTTCATTACACTTCATCCTCCTCAAACATAAATACATTTTCCACAGGTTCCTTAAAAATACGTGCAATCCGAACGGCAATTAAAAGTGAAGGAATGAATTCTTCACGTTCAATCAAACTAATTGTTTGCCTTGAAACCTTTGCAAGCTTCGCAAGCTGGGTCTGATTTAATCCTTCACGTGCTCGAAGCTCCTTAAGACGACTTTTCAAATGGAATCACCTCTTATTTGTATTGTAAACGATAATGTTCATTTTGACAACTATATTTGTCAAAATAAACATTAACCTAGTCATAAATAGGTGTTTTCAGAATCGCGATTTCCTGGGTAAATACGAAATTCGTAGATACATCTAAGGAATAAGATGATGTTTTTTAGTCAATCAAAATAAATTGTTTTTAATTGTAATATAGTTGAAAGGACATTTAGTACCAGAAACACAAAAGAAACCACTTTTTAGTCAGTTTTTAAATTGTGTTTTCTTTTTTTGCGCAAACAAACTCAATAATATTTTATAAATTCAATTGTTTTTGTAACAACAATAGTGTATGATGCATAGTATAAGACATATACTGTATGACATATAGTAATAAAAATGAGGTGGGTGAATGAGTCAGTTATTGAATTCATTAACGACAGAACTTAGAAGAGGAACGTTGACATTAGCGGTTTTAAGCCAATTGCAAACCCCCCAATATGGATATTCACTTGTCCAGTTATTGGAGGGATCAGGCATTGCTATTGATCAGAGTACCTTATATCCATTGCTTCGCCGCTTAGAAAAACAGGAGCTGGTGTCGAGCAGCTGGGATACATCTGAGAGCAGGCCGCGTAAGTATTATGTGTTAAGTGACTATGGAGTAGAGGTATTTTTGGAGTTGAAAAAGGAATGGCTTAAAAATTCGAAAGAGCTTTATCGCTTATTAAAGGGGGAGGAAGATAATGAATTTAATTAACGTTTATATTCAGGAGGTTACTAGAAGGCTGCCTGAAAAAAATCGTAAGGATATTGCCCTTGAATTACGGTCAACGATAGAGGATATGCTGCCAGATGATTACAGTGAAGAAGATGTAAAGTCGGTGCTTGAAAAATTAGGAAGTCCGGTCACATTAGCAAGCGGGTATCTAGATCGGCCAATGCACCTTATTGGACCGCGTTATTTCGATGTATATGTGACGTTATTAAAAATGATTTTGCCGATTGCCACGGTCATTTCCTTGATCTCGGTAATTGCTGAATATTTTATTGGTTACAATGGTCAGGAAGCAGTCATAAATGTGGCTCTTGATATTACCGGGTTTGGTATATGGAGAATGATTGAAGTTGGAATCCAAACATTTTTTTGGTTAACCGTTGTGTTTGCTGTTATCGAAAGGATAGATAAAGGAAACGATCAGCAGCCATTAACAGCAAGCCTGCAAAAATGGACTCCTGATGATTTGAAAAATATTGCTTATATCCCTAAGAAAAAAGCCATTTCGAAATGTGAGGTATTTGGGGGGTTAATGTGGACAGCGATCTGGGCAACCCTATATTTTTATGCGTACCATCTTGTAGGTGTATATGAAGGTGGCGGAGACGGGCTTGAATTGGTGGCTCCAGCTTTTAATCAAGAGGTTCTGCTTCAGTATTGGCCGATCGTTGTCATTTTAATTGGTTTGGAAATCGCATTATCCATTTATAAATTGGTAAAGGGGCAATGGACGAGAAAAATGGCCATATGCAATACGGTCCTCCAGCTAATTGGAACGGTCGTTTTTATCATCATCTTGCTAAATACAAATATACTAAGTCATGATTTCATTATGTATATGACAGATTTATTTACGATTACGTCTAATGAATTAAAAGCGTGGATCATTGGCGGCGGCATTTTCCTCTTTGCGGTCTCAGCTGCAATCAATGTGTTTGATGGCTTTCGCAAGGCTGGTATACGTTAAGAGTAATAGAGAAGTATAGTAAGGCCGACCTTGATTTCGATTTAGAGTACAAAACTTCAAGTTGAAATCACAACAGAATTAGCAATTGGTATAAAACGCTCATTGCAATGAAAAGCCTTGTGCGTTATTATTTTATCTTAATTCCAGCTGTGATTCACAGGACAAAAACGTAACCTTTAAAAATACTTTGCAAATGTTTAATAGTCATGCTCTAGTCAAAACCGAGCAGCAGTGGAACCACTTTGTTTTCATCAGACTTATGAAGGACAAAACCGAGTCGCAGTGAAATCGAATTGTCTTTCATCCGACGGATTTCCACCTCAGCGTATTCTGAAATCAACAAAAAAGAGACAGTCCAACTCTTAAGCGAGTCGGACAGTTAATAAGTGTTTAATTTAATGTTTATGTTCAATTATGATCAATTTAGAGTGAATGAAATATTTTTAATGCTTGAAACAGATCAAACTGAAGTTTTATTTCTCCACCAACCCAATCAAAAATGCTTCCCATCTTTCACGTTTCGAAAGGGCCTTGAACGCCGCTTTATCAATCCGGCGAGGCTTCATTTCCGTTACAAAGCTGGCTTTGTTTTGCGGCACACGATCAGGTTGAAGCATCATGACTTGTCCGAGTTCGGCACCTTTGGTTATTTCTTGAATACCGTTAAAGCCCAGTCCGGTTTGAATCGTTTGCTTAGTGATTCGGCCATTTTCGTTTAGTCGATATCCGAGATTATTTTGTTTGCCATGAAGCGCTTGATCGGAGAGTGTCGGCACCCCGATTGCTTCCGCTGTCACGACCGAAACCGCAGCCTGTGCGCCGATTGCGACCGTTTCTGATTGCTCTGTCAGTTGGCCTTCAAAAGGGTAGTGATTTTTCTGTCCGATTTCAGGCTCCTTAGCCGGATATGGGCTAATTTTTCCAAGCGTTCCTTCAAGCGGCTTTTTCTCGTCTGCCACATTTGCAGTAAACTTCATGCCTGTTTCGGCTTTTTTAAATTGTGCTTCTGTCAGCGCACCCTTTACTGTTAGAGTATGAGAGGCGATGGTGACGACAGGGTTTTCAAGCTTGTCATCGACATTTTTGACAATCCCATCTATTTCACTGACAAGGACGGCTGTTTCACTTTGCTCGTTAAGATGGCTTAGCTGGCTATCATATTTTTCAACCACTGCTTCGAGCTTGCTTTTTTCGAGCTCCTGTCGGTAAATCTCCTGTTGGATCACACTGATGATCATATCTGATGAGGCATTTTCATCAATGTTCAGATCTTCATTTAAGTTCTCATTTTCGTCAAAGTTCAGGTCTTCCTCAAATGTGGTCATTGTCTCTTCTACACCTGTTGAGGAAGAGGGGATGGACGCTTGATAATCTTCCAATGAGCTGATGTAGTCATCGATTCCTTCAATTTCACCCTCTGTTTGTTCCTTTTCGGCCTCAAGTGTCTCGCGCAGTTGATCCAGTTCTGGTGTTGTGTATTCTAACAATGGAGTTCCTGTTGTGACTTCATCCCCTTCTTTTACGAGAAAACGCTGAAATTCTTTATCTTCAGGATGAAAATAAACATCAACTTCTTCCTGTGGCTTCATGACGGCATTGGTCTCAAAGGTTTCAACGACATCGTCCTTCTGTACGCGAGTCCACTTTTCAACATGAACGGTATGTTGTACCTTGCTGTCTTCCTTTCCAATTAAAAAGACATTTAAGCCGATGAAGCTAATTGTTACAGCCGTTAATAAGATGATTTTCCATCGTTTCATCACAACCACCCCCTTAACAAAACAGGAACCTCAAGAAATGACATGAAAGCTGTGATCATCCAGATGAAAAGATAGACGAATACGATGAGAATGAGTGTTCCAAATTTATTCTTTTCGGTTAAATTTTTTAGGTAATAATAAAGATAGCAGATCGCTAGAAAGTCAAATAGCGTAATGGCACCGAAAACATGCTGCCAAAAGTCATGGTCGATTATATATTGGCCGATCACGCCGAAGGAAAAGGGATTGCTGAGCTGATTCAAGTCAAAGAAAACAAGCACCGGGATGGTGATCGCTTGTCCGACTAAATGAATCGCAAAGACGAACATTTGCACAATCACGGCCTTCATGTATGGAACATCAAGCATCAGCCAAAAAATAAAGGCGATAAACCAAATAAACAGTGTTGTATATAAAAGGCTTGCAGCAAGGTCCCCGCCAAGGAGCAGCAGTTTGCCGGCTTCGTATTCGGCAATCGTTCTGTCTGTAATGGCGCCGGAATAGGACTCTGTTCCAATTCCGAAATAGGTGCTGATGGCAAAGCTGATTAAACTAAGCAGATATAACCATAACAGTCTCGGAGCCAATCCTGAAAGAGCTTCAGCTTTTTGCAGTTGATAAAGGCTGGTCCCCGGCTGGAAGAGTCCTTTAAATAGTTTCATCTGGTATAACATACATGGTCCCCTTTTTAATAAATAATTCATCACTTCCCATTCTATCTTAGGTTGGAGGAAAAGTGAGTAATTATTTGACATTTTCTATGAAAAATCGGGCAATTGTCACAAAATTAGCAATGTTGTAGAGTAGTAGAGGCTTAAGAAAAGTTGTCGTTTTTCATAAGATTAAATCGCATGTGATAAACTAGGCTATATAAGGAGGGATGTTTGTATGATTAGTGAAAAGCTGGTAAAGGGATTAGTCAAACAGATGAATTATGAGTTTTAT
The DNA here is from genome assembly GCF_947503125.1 of uncultured Metabacillus sp. Classification (GTDB taxonomy): domain Bacteria; phylum Bacillota; class Bacilli; order Bacillales; family Bacillaceae; genus Metabacillus. The sequence continues at coordinate 34,008 of NZ_CANNCR010000035.1, read as the reverse complement.
TCGGCACATTCTTATTTAGGAATGGCAGCTTATTGCTCAGCGGAGAGCTTGGATGGGTTTGCCAACTTCTTTCTTGTCCAGGCCGAAGAGGAACGTTATCATGCGATGAAATTTTATAACTTTATTAATGATATGGGAGAGCGTGCGATTGTTGAGGGATTTCCTGCTCCGAACAACGAATTTGATTCAGTTCTTGATGTGTTTGAAAAAGGACTTCAGCATGAAAAAGAGGTAACCCGCCGGATTTATGAGCTTGCTGATATTGCTTTAGATGAACGCGAGCATGCGACAATGACCTTCTTGAAATGGTTTATTGAAGAACAGGTTGAAGAAGAAGCAACCTTTGATAATCTCATTCAAAAGCTCAAGCGGATTGAATCTGATAGCAATGCATTCTTCATGCTTGATAATGAGCTTGGGAAACGGACGTTTGTGCCGGAGGGATAGAATGAAGTAGAAATGCCGTCTCAAGGTAAAGGGTGGTTCTCAAAAGAAAAATACCTAATGACAACAACCACCCTGACGGTAGAGGTTGCAGGGAGAAGTGTTGGAGCACTTCTCTCTTTAATTATATTTCCATTATGCTAAAAAAATAAAAGGATCTAAGATTTATTACGACTCCTCCACAATCCTCTCAGATATCCACCCTTGAGTGCCGGACTCTGTTTCAACCTTAAGCCAGGTGATTCCTCTGTCATCTGTGGCTTCTTCATCTAAGTAGGTAATCGTTTCATCTGTGTTTAATTCCGCAACAACCTTTCCGTTAAGGGAAGGGGTGGCGCGGATGTTTCCACCTTCCTCATATTCTTCCTTAAGCTTCATCTCTGTCCGGTTGACCGATTCCACCGTTTCCAGGAGCTTGCCTGGGAGTTGCGGGAACTCAAAACCGAGGGTTTTCTGAACCTTTTCTTCCAGCATCCATGCATCAAATTTATGCCATGTTTTTGAATAGGCTTGGGTTGGGTTATTGATAATGGCAAGCGGCAAAAGGATGGCTAGAACGAATGCTGCAAATCGAAATGTCCTTTTCAGACGGACTTTGTGCCGCGTTTTTTTCTTTGATAGGCCTTCGGTTTTGCTAAAGCCTTTTATGAGAATGGCACATGTATCTTCCAGAAAATCCACCCAGGCCGGGATGTCGTGGTAGCCTGACAGTCTTCTTTTTGTTAAATAGCGATGTATCCATACCATCAATGGAAAGGACAGCAGCTCAATGGCTTTTTTCATAAAGCGGCTGAACCACCCAATCAGCTTCGGAAGGAGGCCGACAAGAAGCGGTCTTGCAATGATAATCCCAAAATAGGTGACGATCGCAATCCTTAACCAAACCGGCAGGAAAGACAGTGGGACCCAAAGCCAAAATACTTGATTGATAATGGTTTCCACGGCTCTTACTCCCCTTTAGTTGTTTGATACATATTCCTTGTTTCATCATATGGGTCAACCACGCTTTGTTCATGTGAATCAGGCATGTCTCCACTCAATGGTTCATGCGGGAAATAGGCTCTTATTTTTGCAAGCTGCTGCTTGACCTCAGCCTCATTAACAGTAGGATCGAGCAACATTTTTCTGACCTGGTCCTGGACTTCAAGGCGGAAAGATTCTTCATGCTGTAATCGGTTCTTCACAATCGCCAAAGCATCTTGATTTTCCTCAGCGATTAATAATGCGGTAAGGAGATCACCTGATTTAATCGCTTCTTGGATGCTTTTTGCCAAAACACGCGCTTTATTTAGTTTTTTCTCACGGCGGTACAGTTCTAATTCATCCTCTTGATCAATGGCTCTGAATTTCTTATCATGCTCTTGATCATCCTCGCTTTGCTTGACAAGAACATTGATATCCTTAATCGCGACCCCGACCTGTTTTAGACCGGTAACCATTGAGGAATGCTCATGCAGGTCCTCAATATGACGCTTCACCCGTTTAGCTTCTGTGATTGGATAGTCAACAGTGATTTCCTCCAACCAGTATGGAAGCTTCTTTTTCATATAGCTGACAATTTCCCCGGCATCTTGCTGAATCAGCGAAATCGGGTCAACGACCTTGTAATCAATGGACAGGTCAACAAGGAATTGGCGGCCGCGATCCTGTGAAGGAACCTCTTTTTCATAATGAAAATTCAATGTCGACATGTTCACGATATAAACCTTGTTGTATTTTCCTGCGCGCAGATCACTGCGGGAGATGCGGTCGCCGTTTTTCACAACGAGGTAATTATTTTCCGCATTTGTGTAGACAAATGCCTGTGTCATTGAGGATGCTGGCGGCTTTTCAAAAAAGCTAAATTTAACAGGTTGTACATCAATTAAATTCATCTGTTATCCTCCTTTTTAGATCTTTCTATCACTTATAAAAAGCCTGGTCGTTAGCAGCTTGTTTTCTCCTAATCTCTTATTCATTCTATGCATGAATGATGTGCTTATGCAAGGTTGAGAGTCCCTGCTTTTATTGTATCAGTCAAGCTGGCGTTGCAAAGTGAGGGAGGGAAAATTTAAGAAAGTTTTAAAGATTAGCTTGATGCTGATTAAAAAATGAATTTATTCCCCAAAATGGATAGAAATAATGCAATTATAGGGGATTATGCCATGAAAAGGTTCCTAAAGTTCGGGACAGTAGGTATTTTTAATACATTGATCACCATTGGCAGCTATTCGCTTCTCGTGATGCTCGGAATGGATTATATTTTTGCCAATATCCTTGCCTATAGTCTAGGTGTAATCAACAGCTATTATTGGAATAAAAACTGGGTGTTTGCAGCAGGGACAGGCAGGCACACCGATTTTTTCATTCGATTTGTTCTTGTCAATCTGATCACACTTTGCTTAACTACATTCTTTCTTTATTTGCTTGTTGACCGTTTCTCTATGCAGCCGCTGCTTGCCCAGGTGTTTGCAACAGGCTGCGGGTTGGTGGTTAATTATGCTCTTAATCAAAAGTGGACGTTTAAAAAATAACGGAATTCGAGTGGTGAAATCGCCGCTCGAAGACTGGTAATCGTTTTTGTAGAAAAATCTAAGCAGATAGTTGTTCATGCAGGCTAGTGAGTTAACGCTTAAAAGCAGCAATGGATAAAAATTTATAAATATAGTAATAGATTATAATCATAATAGGTGATTTATATAATTGGAACAGCAAAAGGGTGATCAAAAAAATTGTCTAAAATAATACCTATCCCTTCTTTCTACAAAAATAGACATTATTCACCTTGGTCAAAAGTACTATTTTAATAGAATGATTCGGGACTATTACTTCATTTTACCATATTGAAAAGGACTCCTTATTTCGAAGGTCGAAATTCATTTTGTTAGGATTTCGATTAAAAGACAAAGGGGAGATTTGGTTGAAGCAGGGGAAGATGATAAAAACGGCGATGGCGGTGGCGCTTGGGATGAGCACGGTTGCTTTTGGTGCGTTTACGCCTGTTCAGAAGGCGGCTGCAAGGGCGGCGCTAGAGGATGCAACAGCACCATCACTTGGGGCTACAGTAGATGTAAGCATTGCTAATGATGAACGATTAATTGAAATGCTGAAAAAGGAAGGGAAGCTTGCGAAGAACGCTAAACCGTCTCAAGCAGAAAAGGTTTTAAAAGAGTACCTGAAAAGCAAAGAGAAAGCTGTTACCACTAAGGATAAGCTTCCGAAACCGATGAAAAAGCTTGAGGGGTCAAAGGAGAAGGTCAAGCAAGGTTTGAAAAATGGAAAAGGGAATAAGCTTGGACAAGCACAGTCGGTTGCTCTAGTGGTTGAAGAGGACTATTCAGGTGAGGTTCGGAAGGATAAGGTGTTAGTGCTCGCGATTGATTTTCCTGACTATCAAAATAGCTCGATTACAAAAGAAGAAACAGATATGTTTTATGAGAATTATCCGCTTAGTCACTTCCAGGATATGATTTTTGGTGACAAAGGATACGCTGGGCCAAATGGAGAAAACCTTGTTTCAATGAAGCAATATTATGAGAAGCAATCAGGCGGCAGCTATACTGTTGAAGGGAAGGTAGCTGGCTGGTACACAGCTGATCATCCTGCGAACTATTATGGGGAAAATGTTCCCGCTCCGGACGGCAATGATGCGCGCCCGCGTGAGCTCGTTTACGAGGCTTTGACAAAAGCTGCAAAGGACCCTTCTATCAATCTAACACAATATGATCAATGGGATCGCGATGATTATGATGGAGACGGTGTATATGCGGAGCCGGACGGGATTATTGACCACTTAATGGTGATCCATGCCGGTGTTGGTGAGGAAGCTGGCGGGGGCAAGCTTGCAGGTGATGCGATTTGGTCGCACCGTTCAAAGCTTGGCACAGGCCCGGTAGCAGTGCCAGGTGCGACATCTGAAAGTGATCGCTTTGACGGCTTATTAGGAGCTTGGGATTATACAATTGAACCAGAGGATGGCGCGGCGGGCGTGTTTGCCCACGAGTATGGCCATGATCTTGGGCTTCCTGATGAGTACGACACGATTTACAGTGGTGCCGGTGAGCCTGTTGCCTACTGGTCAATTATGTCATCGGGCAGCTGGGCAGGAAAAATTCCGGGTACAGAGCCAACTGGATTCAGCCCATTTGCAAGAGAATTTTTACAGGCTGCCCATGGTGGTAACTGGTTAACTGGAACAACCATTGATGAGAAATATATCACGAAAGAAGGAACAACGCTTTTATTAGATGAAGCGGTAACAAAGGGTGTAAATAATGATGCTGTCAGAATCAACTTGCCTGATAAAAAGACCGTTGTCAACACGCCGGTAAGCGGAAAATATGAATATTTCAGCGGCAGCGGTGATGAGCTTAATCATTCGATGACCACGACTGTTGATTTAACAAATGCAGCAAATGCCCAGCTTACCTTTAAAGCTTGGTATGATATTGAAACAGATTGGGATTACGCGTCTGTTCAAGTGAAAGAAGCGGGCGCAGGCGAATGGGCAACAGTAAAAGGAAATATCACCACTGATGCCAATCCGAATGAGCAAAACCCAGGACATGGAATTACAGGAAATTCGAATGGATGGGTTGATGCAGCCTTTGATCTTTCTGCGTATGCAGGCAAGAAAATTGACGTAAGATTTACCTATTGGACAGATGTAGCCGTTGCGATGCCAGGCTTCTATGTCGATGACATTGCCATTAAAGCGGACGGCAACACACTTGTTTCAGATAATGCCGAGGGGGCTTCCGCATTTACATTAACTGGCTTTAAAAAGGATGAAGGGTATTTTTATTCTGAAAATTACTATCTATTAGAATGGAGAAGTCATCATGATGTTGATAAAGGCTTGGCACATATTAGCCGCGGCGCAAGTCTCATGAAATATGACGAAGGCCTTGTTGTTTGGTATGTGGACAAATCTTTTGACAATAACTGGACAGGCGTTCATCCTGGAGAAGGCTTCCTTGGAGTCGTAGATGCTGATCAGCGGGCAAACTACTGGAGCGACGGAAGTGTCGGTGCTGCGCGCTATCAACTGCATGACGCTGCATTTAGCCTGCAAAAATCCAGCAAAATGTTCTTGGATTATTCAAGTATTAATGGTCTAACAATGAAGGATAACCATACAAAGCGAAATCCATTATTTGATGATCGCAAAGATTACACCAACAAAGGCCTTGTTGATGCAGGGCGTATTTTGCCAAAAGAAGGCTTGAAATTCCGCGTTGTTGGTGAGAGTAGGGATGGGTCTGTTGGTAAGGTATTGATTTATAAATAAGATGACATGAAGGGATTGAACCAGTAGAAGGTTCAATCCCTTTTCATCTTTTTGCCCTTGGAATTTGCTGTTATCCAATCGTTTATAAAGCCTGGCGAAGTCATCAGCGTCGAAATACAAACATTTATAGCTTCTATTGAACAATGAATAAAGCCGAATAACGCAGCATACGAAGCAGTGTAGCAATGTCTTACCGTTGGTAATAATCTTCTGCTGCCGAAAATGAAAAAATAACAGTTAAAAAGATATAGACAATTTTGGATAGCGTATGTATACTATGTATTAGGTCAACTTAGTATACAAGTATATGACATTCTAATCTAACAGGATTGGAAACAACTACTGAATGATGGAGGTGGATAGCGATAATATAATAGTTTTAATGTGATAAGTTTTTCGTTTTTTAACCGATCTTGTCAACTATGTTAAGGTTTATTTTTTTAATGCTTTATGATAGCGGTTTCAAAAATGGATTAAAAGGATTTGGTAATCATTTGTTAAAAATGGTGTTCTCTCTTTTTGGCTTAGGACAAGAATATGAAACATCATTCGCTAAGGAAGAGATAAGGCAGAAACCAGTACAAAAAATAATGGAATGCCCAATCTCAATCGAAATGTGCAGGATAGGAACCAATGAAAATCAGCAAGTATACAAATATAAAAAGGAGGGGTTATATTGGGAGACTCAGTTTCGGTAATTGTTGTAGCTGTTCTTGCAATTGTACTCTTGTTATTTCTAGTTTTACGTGTAAAGATGCAGGAAGTTCTTGCCTTGCTTCTCGTTAGTATATTTGTAGGTATTGGTGTTGGAATGCCGCCTCAAGAGATTTATGCGGCCATGGAAAAAGGGATGGGCAGTACCCTTGGATTTCTTGCAGTTGTTATTGGGTTAGGAGCCATGTTTGGAGAAGTGCTTAAAGTTTCTGGCGGTGCTGAACGTCTTGCTTCAACCCTTTTTAAAAAATTTGGGGAAAGTAAAGTGAATTGGTCACTAGGGTTTGTAGGGATGATTGTTGCTGTACCTATCTTCTTTGAAGTAGCAATCGTTATTTTTGCCCCTTTAATCCTTAGTATGGCACGAAATTCGAAAAAATCTATCTTATACTTTGTTCTTCCGCTTATGGCAGGGATCGCTACTACGTTTTCGTTAATTCCTCCAGCCTCAGGGGCGCTTGCTGGTGCTACAATCTTAGGAGTTGATTTAGGATGGCATATTTTACTTGGAGCCATTGTAGGGATACCAGCAATGATTATTGGCGGGCCACTTTTTGGTAGTTTTATAGCTAAAAAAATGAGCGTTGAACGTGCGATATCGGAAGTTGCTGCTACTGTAGAAGCAGAAGTAGACAGCAAGAGGGAAATTCCAAGTTTTGCAAGTGTTGTGTGGATTATCTTACTTCCACTATTTTTGATGGTCGCCAAAACGATTGCAGAAAATGTATTAGCAGAAGACAGTATGGTCAGAGGGATTTTAACCTTAATCGGTCATCCTTTTGGTGCTTTGACGATTGTTGCTCTATTAACCATTTATCTATTTGGAACAAAAAAAGGATATTCCAAGCTTGATATACAGCAAATTACGACAAAAGCTCTCGAACCTGCAGGTCTAATTATCTTGATTACCGGTGCAGGATCCGTTTTCGGCGAAGTATTAGTAAGCTCAGGTATCGGTGACATTATTGCCAATGCTGTTGCTGGATCAAGTCTTCCGATTATTGTATTTGCCTATTTGACTGCGGCATTGATTCGTGCTGCTCAGGGGTCAGGAACAGTTGCTATCGTGACTGCGGCAAGTCTGATCTTGCCTATTATTAAACTTCAGCCAGTGTCAGAGCCAATGCTGGCATTAATTATAGTAGCAATTGGTTGTGGAGCGATCATGACTTCTCATGTGAATGATTCAGCTTTCTGGATGATTAAACGTTATTTTGGATTAACCGAAATAGAAACCTTAAAGTCATGGACTGTTGCTACAGCCATTATTTCAATTGCGGGTTTTATTCTTTGTCTTGTGATCAGCATGTTTTTGTGATTTAGAAAGGATCTTCCCTTGGGAAAATAGTAACTCCCTTTTAATCTTTTGATAAAATGAGGGAAGGATTTAAGATCATAAATGTTTTTAATAGAAGGGTTAAAATGTAAACGGTGTCAATTGACTATTGTATACCCTAATTGCAGCTTAACTTAGTATACAAGTAGATAATCTATTAAGTTTATAAGGTTTAAATGTAAAAATATCCTATTTGGGATGATAGAGATGAAACATATAAGTATATTATCAAAACAGCTAAAGAATTGCTTGCATAATCATAACATTTTTTAAATCTGAGGAGAGAATAAGCATGTTTCAATTAAATGATCGAGTAGCAGTCGTTACAGGAAGCGGTTCAAAAAAAGGGATTGGACGTACCATTGCCCTAACACTTGCAAAACAGGGCGCAGCTATTGTAGTTGCTGATTTAAATGCAGATGGAATTCAAGATACTGTTTCTGCAATTCAGGAAGAAGGCGGAAAAGCATTAGGAGTAGAACTGAATGTAACGAGCAAAGAATCAGTTGATGCGATGGTTAAAAAAGTACTAGCGGAGTATGGACGTATTGACATTCTTGTTAATAATGCGGGGATTTCACAAAAAGTTACTGTTGAAGATATGACGCTTGAAGATATGACAAGAATCTTTAATGTCAACATGTTTGGATTATTCTTATGTACACAAGCTGTACTAGAAACGATGAAAAAACAAAAGTTTGGTAGAATTGTAAGTCTTTCCTCTGTATCTGCTAAACGAGGAGGAGGGGTATTCGGCGGGGCACACTATTCTGCATCTAAAGCTGCTGTATTAGGATTCTCTAAAAACTTAGCTCGTGAAGTTGCAACAGAGGGCATTACTGTTAACTGTGTTGCACCAGGTCTTATTAATACTGAGATTTGGAAATCACTTCCGGAAGAAGATGCGAAAAAAGTTATTTCGGCTATACCAATGGGCAGACCAGGTGAAACAGAAGAAATTGCATCAACCATTGCTTTCTTAGTTTCAGAAGAAGCTTCTTATATTACAGGTGAGGAAATCGATATTAACGGTGGGTCACATATGGATTAATTAGTCACTATTATGAAACAGGCATTCCAAAATGGGATGCCTGTTTTATGTATACACACATTGATTATCATCACATGATATTCTGATTAGGTATGCCCTATCCTTTACTTTTGGAGTCATAAGGTCATCGGTCTTATAGAGTCTATGTGGTTGCTATAAATGAAAGAAATCGGTATAATGATAACGTTTAAATAGTGTATTGAAAATAAGTAAATAATGATCGAAAGAAGTGGTTTACATTAAATTTAATCCAGTTTCTAGTAATAAATTATATGTCCAAATTTACAACCAAATTCTTTCAGAAATACAATCCGGTTCATTTGAAATAGGTGATAAACTCCCTGCTGAGAGAGAGCTTTGCGAACAGTTTGGTGTTAGTCGCGCTCCCATTAGACAAGCGCTTAGTGCACTAGAGTTAAATGGGTATATTTATTCCCGCCAAGGTGAAGGGGTTTATGTTAAAAGTAAACAATCAGCTTCTGAAAGTCAAAATTTAGCCATAATAGTAGAGGCCGTATCCCCGGAGGATATTGTCGAAGCAAGAATGAATATCGAGCCGCTTATAGTAAAATATGCAGCTCTCAGAGCCACAGAGGAGGATATTGAGGAACTGCGTTCTACTATTAAAAAGATGGAGGAAGAGACTGAGGCCGGAATCTATGTTCCTGAAACCGATGAAAAATTGCATAAAGGGATCGCAAAGGCTTCTCATAATGATTTATTTATTAATTTTATGGTAGCGATCAGCAATGCAATGGAACAGCAAAAAATGTGGAAATTTATTCGGGATCGTACGGTAACTCGACCTGATTATAGAGAAGTTAATTTTCATGAGCATAAATTACTTATAAAAGCGATAGAAGAACATAATGAAAAAGAAGCAGTCAAACTAATGACCGACCATATGCAAAACTTATATAATCGGTATTGGAAAGTTTAATAGTCCGCAAATTCCCCTATGGTAAACCTTTGCTATTCCTCGTTTTTAGAGGAATTATTTTTTTGCACTTTAAAAAGTATAATGGAGCGTAAAGGGAAAGCGACGTAGTGGCCAATTTTAAGTATAAAGGATAGGGGCAACTGCGCCTTTGCCTTCACCTTTCAGCGGGTTTCCTATCAGCTGAAAAATTAAAAACATCGCCTTATAATCAATCAAATGCTTTCTGTAAATTAAACACACGTTATGTACTGCTTGTTTGACATCCACCAGATAACCATTGAATCTTCCATAAGTTTTCAACCTTGTGTTAAATTATTTGTCCCTTTTCCATGTTTAAAGAGTATTCGGCTCATATTCTTGTTTCCTTTTTACTTCAAAATTAGCAAGTTTCTCGTAGTATTGAACTAAACCACTGTGATCAAGCTTTTCCTTTCCCTCTCCTTTTAACGTGTAGATCTATATAATAGAGATTCGAGACAAAATTGAGTTTTTAACTTCTTTTATTTAACAAGCGAAAAAAAGGGATATTTAATCCCTTTTAATTACCAATAACATCGCTTTTGGTGACTAGATTTGTATAGAGCATACATTCCTCGACCCTTAAAAGTATTGAGCATAGCAAAGTTGGGGAGGATGAATAACTAGATAAGAAGTATAAGCGCTCACTGTCAAACAAGTTTATAGATCAAACCATGTATTGAGATAAAGGAATGAGGGACCATTAGACAATGGAGAAAGCAAAAATTAGTGTTATTCAACTATTTGCCTTAATGTTTCTATTGGATATGGGGACTACACTGGTTGAAAGTCATGGAATATCCGCCCAAAAAGACGCATGGCTGGCCATTCTTTTAGGAATGTTCGGGGGAATTGTCTTATTTTTCATTTACTACTTTTTATTTCGTCAATATCCCAATTTACCCCTTACTGGACTTACTAGAAAAATATTTGGTAAATACCTGGGGTGGACCATTGGTCTGTTATACATTCTCTACTTTTTGATGATTGCTGCCGATAATGTACGTGACTTCGGGGATTTGCTGCTTACCTCGGCAATGACAGAAACACCGTTATTAGCAATCAATCTCTTGTTCGTTCTTACGATGTGTTATGTACTTTATCTAGGAATTGAAGTATTAGGGCGAACAGCAGAGGTCTTCATTGTTATTTTACTTGTGTTAGGAGCAATAGGGAATTTTTTCGTCCTTATTTCAGGTAATGTTGATCTTCATAATTTGCAGCCGTTTCTTGAAAATGGATGGAAACCAATCATAACTGCATTTCCAGAGACTAACAATGCTCCTTTTGGTCAAATGGTTGTCTTTATGATGCTGCTTCCTTATTTAAATCGTTCCGGATTAGTAAAAAAAGTATGGTTGTCTGCCTTAATTTCAAGTGGTCTTATCTTAAGTTGGACAATAAGTTTAAATGTCGCTGCTCTTGGTGTTGAAGAAGTGGAGAGATCTACGTTTCCTTTGTTATCAACCATTGGAAAAGTCAACCTTTTCGAGTTTATACAACGACTGGATGCTATTGTTGTTTTTACCTTATTAATTACGGTGTTTTTCAAAGCATCCATCTTTTTTTATGGTGCCTTAATTGGTATCGTAGATTTGTTCAAACTAAAAAATCATCAACAGATTATTTTACCAATTGGTTGTATTCTCCTTTATTGGTCAATGATTAGGGCATCCGATTTTTCAGAACACATTGAGGAAAGTAGTTATGTTGGCAGTTACGTTACTGTTTATTTTCATTTTGCTTTTCCATTGCTAATGCTGCTTGTTACCTTGATTCGCAATCATTTCAAAAAGAAAGTTAGATCCAAATCAAATGCATGATAATAGTTATAATGCTATATTCAAAAGCCATCGGGTTTAAACAAATACCGAGGGTTTTTTTTTGATTACTGATCATCGTTATGGTGACAACATACCCTTTTTTTATAATAAATGATTGAATAGCTCCTATCCCCCACCAATAGCAAAAACAATAGCTCTGTTGAATACAGCACCAGCAGATTTCACTCCGACTTTAACTTGAAAAGAATGTGCTTTTTCCATTCCAAACGTATCGTGAAATACATCCTTGATTAAAGAAACTTCTGTTATATTTTCATCTGCTAAACGATTTTCGAAATCAGTTTCTTAATGATTATGTTGACAGTTGAAGCTAAATGAAGATAAAATATACATATATTGGTGTATTGAAGTATTGATACACATTTTTGTTACTAGTGTATTATAAGTTTAATACACTAACTACATATTTTTTTATCAAGTGTGTATTAATTGGTTAGTACACTTGATAAAGGAATTTAGGAGTTGGGTTTATGAATTTTAATCATCGCGAACCTGTCTATGTACAAGTCATCCGCCATTTTAAAGAGCAGATTGCAACAGGACGACTTGAGTCGGGTCAAGAAATTCCGTCGCGCAGGGATTTGGCAAACAAGTTGAAAATTAATCCGAATACGGTTCAAAGAGCTTATAAAGAGATGGAGGAACAAGGTTTGATTTATACGGAACGAAATGTACCAAGTCGTATCACAAAAGATGAACAAGTTTTACGTGAAGTGAGAGAAGAACTTATTTTAAATGCTGTAGAATCCTTCATAACATCTATACGTTCTATTCAAGTTCCACTGGATGATGTTTTAGAACTAGTAAAACAAAAATATAAAAATGAACAATGAAATTGGGGGATCGAAATGATTGAACTTAAGAATATAGCGAAAAAATTTGGACGAAGGAAAGTTTTAGAGGGTGTTTCTTTTACTGCGAATAAAGGGGAAATAACTTGCTTAATTGGATTAAATGGTGCAGGTAAAACAACAATCTTAAATGCCATCATGGGATTAACTCCTATTCAAGATGGGGAGATTCTTATAAATGGAGAAAGAATACATAAAGAAAGCTACGAAAAAATTTGTTATATTCCAGATGCGATTACCATGTTACCACAAATGAAAATTTCAGAAGCGATGCAGTTTATGGATGATTTTTATTCTGGTTGGAATCAAAAAAGAGCAGATGATCTACTAGAGTTTTTTTCATTAAGCAAAAATGAACGGATTTCTAGGTTATCAAAAGGGAATGTCGCTAAAGTAAATATTCTTCTTGGCTTATCACTTGATGTAGATTTTATTTTAATGGATGAACCTTTTTCAGGAATCGATTTGTTTAGTCGTGAACAAATAGCAGATGTATTTACTAGCCATCTTGTAGAAAATCGCGGAGTGATTATTACAACACATGAAATTAATGATATTGAACATTTAATTGATAAGGTGATTTTATTAAATGATGGAACCGTTTTGAAAGAATTCCGAACAGAAGACGTTCGTGAAAATGAAGGGAAATCTGTCGTGGATGTCATGAGAGAGGTGTATCAAAGATGAGCAAGTATTTTAAGTTAGTCCATTTTGAATTTAATCGTTTTGCGAACATGTACTTTATTTTAATTGGGATCACTATTATTTCACAATTAATAGGCGCTTTTGTATCAGCAAAAAGTTATGTGAATACAGTCAATGAAATGATCTATCAGGGATCATTATCACAAGAGGAATTTCTTAATCAATATGGAAGCATGTCTTTGCAACAGATTATTGACAGTTTCTGGTTTGTAGGACCAATTGCTTTATGTATTGTAACATTATTAATTTATTTATTTTTTATTTGGTATCGCGATTGGATAGGAAAAAACACGTTCATTTACCGTCTATTAATGTTGCCAACTGCACGCATTCATCTTTATCTGGCGAAGGTAACCACTATTATGATCATGGTTTTTGGATTAATCGCATTACAACTATTATTACTGCCAGTTGAAAATAAGATCCTACAATTGATTGTCCCAGCTGATTTCAGAACAGATCTCACAGTGCATGAGACGTTTATGTATAACAGGTTTACGATTTTATTTCCGAAAACATTTATGGAGTTTTTCATTCATTATGGTATTGGTTTACTAGTTGTGATGGTTTTATTCACCGCAATCTTATTTGAACGAAGTTTTCGTTGGAAAGGAATTGCTCTTGCCGTTATCTATTGTTTGGTATCTGCTTTTGTTTTTCTTTCACCATTGCTTATACATACCTTTCTATTAGTCAATTATTTTTATCCTATTGAATTATTAGGACTAGAATTAATCACAGGACTAATTGTTATTGCGGGATCGATTTGGATGAGCCATTATTTATTGAAAAATAAAATAACAGTTTAGGAGAATGAACATGAATCGATATTGGAAGCTGATTTCAATTGTACTTATCACCGTTTTCGTAATTGGTTTCTTTTATATTCAATCAAGTACGGCGATGAGTAATAATCCGGAATTTATCATTGAAAAGGTGAGTGGGAGTGATGATGAAGGAAAGAAACTTAGTGTTTTTGGCGATTATATTACTCAAGGCATACACCAAGATACTGTTCGCATTGATGAACAGGAAACTATCTATACAAATGAACTCTCCTATATTGAAAGTTTAAACGGAGTATATAATACACCTGAAATAAAACAACTGCAACGGAATTATCGAAATTTCATGCGCGGAAAAGAATTAAATCCGACTTTGTTTTATGAGGACGAAGCTTATTTAGCTTATGCGAATATCGAAGGGGATTATTATGAACTAGATCATAGACAAAGTAATTTTACATTTGAAATTGAAGTGTTAGACAAAGAATCAAAGGAGGTTACATCAATAAACGAGACTCTACCAAAACAGAAAGAATATAGCTTTGCATATGTTGTTGATGTTCAAAAGCTCGATGACAAGCTAAAAGTACTTGTTCAGATAGAGTCAGCTATAAATCAAAGTTATGAGACTGTTGAAGAAATCCACATCTATACATTTGATCTTAAAAGTCAAACTTTAATTGGTGATGATATTGTCGTGTCTTCTGGCAGCAGTCAACAAAATGAGAATTCAACGATCTCGAATCGCCTGTCTATTTTTAATGATTTAGAAACTATTCAACCCCAACATTATCTGTTAATTGAGAAAGTAAAAGTCAAAGAAGTTCAAGAGGGTGATGAGTCCAGTACAGAAGAAATCGATCAAACATTTACGTTATATAATTATGAAACAAATGAGCAAAAAGAATTATTTAATGAAAAGCAACAAATGGATTTTGAGAATATTTATCTTTATGGTTCAACGATTTATTTTATAAATATAACTGCAAATGGTCTTGAAATCCTTCCATATCAAATAGAAAACGGGAAATTTTCCACAAAACAAACGATCGACATCAACATACCGGAACGATTGGACGAAAGCGGCTCTCCAACGATCAAACTCAAAAATAATAGGATGTATGTTGTCAGTCCTTATAAAGATTTAAAAACAGAGGCAGTCATATTGGTTGCTGATTTGAAAACATGGAAAACAGTATATGAAGGTGCAATTGAAGCAACAAATAGTAGTAAAAGCGAGGAAGATTACACGTTACGTATTAATTCTTTAAATATAGAATAAGGATCTTTTTCCTTCTAATTTATTTTTAAAAAGGAGAACATAATAATTGAAATTCTCTTTTGAAAAACAAATAGGTGATGTGATTATAGAAGCCGATACAACGGTTATGGGAGAAATTGTGGGCAATGTTGTCGTTTTATCAGGAGCTAAATTAGAGTTAATAGCTCCAGTGAAAGGGAACGTTACATTAATGAAGTTCTCCAAGGCTTTGATTAGAGGGCAAATAAGCGGAAATCTGTACGATGAAGGTGCTGAAATAGAAGAACTTGCAAGTAATGTGAAAGGACATATAATCCATAAAAGATAAACGTGGATATTTGGACAAGAAAACTTATGAAACCATATATAAAGATAAGGGAGGATTTTATATGGAATTTGTTTTTCTGCCATGGTTGTTAGGGATAGGAGGCGGAACTTTACTATTATCCCTGTTGCTATTATTATCTTCTAACAAATATACCAGAAAGAAGTTAAAAGAAATGGAACAAGAAGATACTTCATTTTAAAGAATTGCATTTATCATTAGCCGGTTTTATATGTGATGACTATAAAGAGGTTTAAGGATAGATGAACCAAGGGGCAGGTTAATGGAATAAAACACTGCAATATTTTGAGAGAAGGAACTAACCCTATTATAAAAAATGGGGTTAATTTTTTTGCTTCTCACCCAATCAAGTTGAACTTTAATCAAAAATGTGGTGAGCTATCCAGATTTATTTTAAACTCAGCAGATTAAGGTTTGGTACCGTTAATGATATGTTATAATTTCACAGTAGTTGGCAGCAGCATGATCTTACTCGCTCTGATCATATTAGGTGTTGCGATATGGAATATTAAAGAAGGAGTAAAACAATTAAAACGAAGTTTAGGTGGTGGAAGTGTTTATGAATCATAAAATACAAGAAAACTCATCCCCTGAAAGAGATGATGCTGCTTTTTGGTTCCCCGGGCGCTGGATCGGAGGCCTCTCCTTAATCATTGGACCGCTCTTATTACTAGCGGCCGCTCTTCTTAGGATACAATTTCATTTTTTCTATGATGCGCAGCTTGCTGCCTACGCCGATCATCCTGTACTCATCACTTCCGCCTACAGTTGCTTTGTGCTAGGTTGTCTCTTCCTCTGGCCTGGGATCATTCATTACCTTAGTAAGATTCATCGGCATGAAATATCCCGCTTTAGCAATTTGGGGCGGCATGGTTACAATCTTAGGGCTAATAGGCCGTGTTTTTCATGGCGGCATTGATCATATGGCCTTCCAACTCGTCAATGTACAAAGCCTTGATCTCGCAAAAAACGCAGTAAGCGACTCGTACCACGCATTCCATATCGTCCGTTATTTTAATGGCATGATGATGGTTGGCTGGATACTATTGGCAATCGGTGCTTACCGTTCACGCACATTAGGACTCATTCGCTCGGTAGGATTGGCCTCCATGTTCTTCCTACCCTTGGGCACCCTTAAAGGCACAAGATTCGAGTCTCCATTCCTGATACTTGGACTTTGTATAGCGTTAGTCCCGCTAGGTGTCAAAGTGTTGCGCGACGGCCCGCCTCCATCACGCAAAGCAATAATCTGGGCCATTGCATTCGTAGTGGGTGAGATTGTATTTATTGTACTTTCGATTCTCTTCCCAGAATTTATGCGGCGCTACTAATTATAGTTTCTTTATAAATTCACCTTAAATCCCGTATACTTTTTCTATATATCAAACATGTTTGGATCGAAATATCATTAAAAAACGCATTGAAAAAAGCTCATTTCTTGCTAATGTTGAAAAGAGGAATCAAGCAAGAGATAAATGGACGCAGGCATTAATTGAGATTGATACGCTTCTTGTAGAGATAAGTAAATAGTAGAGTGTTATCAAAAAAGATTGAAGCAAACACATCATGTGCAGATTACATATCCAACGTTAGTAAAAATCATACGCATTTTATTTCCAATTGACTTGAGTAACAGAATAATAGCTGTTAATATTTTATGATAATAAGCAAAGGAAGCGAACAAGCAATCTAAAAAAACATGGAACAAGGAGAAAAAAACAATGATTGAATACGGTACTTTCCATAAAACCGAAAGTCGTTACACTTTACGATTTGATCGTTTTTTGCCCCATCAAGAGGTTGAAAATGTCTGGCGAATCCTTACTGATCCTGTTCACTTTTCTAAGTGGTACCCATTTGCTACAGGGGAGATGGAACTTAAACTTGGTGGTATTATCTTTTTTGATGACGGTGAAGGTTCAACGTATGAAGGGATCATCACTGAGTTTGAACCTCCTCGAGTCTTTGCTTTCCGTGAGATTGATGACATCCTTCACATTGAATTGCAATCTGAAGATCAAGGATGCCGAATGATCTTCACTCACACTTTTGATGATCAATCCATGGCGGTCAATACTGCTGCCGGATGGCATCGATGTCTCGATGCCTTTGGGATGATAGTTGACGGTAAACCTGTCGAGTGGCCTGATAACTCAGCTGATTTGCGTAAAGCCTACAAAGATGCCTTTGACCTTAGCTAATCTGTTTCACCGTCTAATTTTACTATTATTGTACTAACGAAATACAGTTAGAATAAAATAATCAATCTTCGGCAATCGTGCACTTTTCCGCAACAGAGGACACTATAAAAGGGAAGTTTTTTTAAATGAAAAAAGAAAAACGAGCCTCTAGAATCGTTTCTAAGGCTCATTTGGCATACAGGGAGACACTTTTGCAGCATTAACTATTTGACCAGTCGAGTGCTTGGATAACTTTAAAAGAGGTTAACCGATTTACTATGATCAAACATCAATCTTTTACAAAAGAGCAAATAAAAGTCTTGAGTTATTTAAAATGGATATGTAAAATTGAGAAAATCAACTGGTGAGAAGTTCCTGTGTAAATTTCATGTTATATTTCCTCACATGTTTGTTTGGATATTTTAAAAAGAGTGATATTTTTGAATTCACAAAAGGTTCAGAAAAATTATGAGGAAATTACAATGAAAAACATCGGTCATTTCTCATTTTTAATATTAGTAGTAAGAGTCATCTTTTCAAAAAAAGCTCCTGTTTTATATTAATGATTTGAAATAAACACTCATATGATAAATTTGTTGAATGCTGCAGAAATTTTTATAGCGATGATCCCTGCATTAATTGTATATCCATTCCTGCAAAGGTTTTTCACTCATGGAATTGCATTACATTCTGGTTAAAGAATAATATTTTACTTGAGGCTGTCAAATTTGGCAGTCTCTTTTATTTTTCCTGACGTTGCCCCATGTAGAACAACACTATAACATGTTCTTCGTTTTGAAAATTCTATTTCAATACCGATAACATTAATTAAACTTGTTAAAAAGGATGTCGGTTCCTTAATGAGGTTGGTTAAACTATTTTTATACAATGTAAGTGTGACAAAAGCACCTTGTTTTTCAATTTTTGGGGTGCTACTATCAAGTTTATAAAATATAATTTTAATAAATATAAAATTTATTTAAAATTATATTTTAAAAATAAGGCGATGGATACATAAAATGGGGAGGGAGAAAAACAATGAAGAAATGGATTCGCTGCGTACTTTGTTCAGCTGTCGGGCTCTTATTGATCATGCCTTCAGCAGCGCTAGCGAAGTCAAATCAGGATGAAGCTGATCTCCATCAGGTTCTAGAAAAAGCTGCAAAGCCGGAGGATGTTGGGTTTTCCTCTGAAAAATTGGAAAAAGTCGATCAGTTAATTGAAAAAGAAGTGGCGGCTGGATTTCCTGGTGCATCCTTGATCGTCATTAAGGATGGGAAAATTGTAAAAAAGGAAAGCTACGGCTATAAACAAAAATTCGCAGGGCATACACCGTTGAAAAGGCCTCTTAAAATGAAGGACGTTACGATGTTTGACCTTGCATCAAACACGAAAATGTACGCGACAAATTTCGCCTTGCAGAAATTAGTTGCTGAAGGGAAGCTTGATCTATATGCACCTGTTCAGCAATATATTCCTGAGTTCAAGGACAAAGAAACCGATGTGATTAAAGGCAAGGATACACTGCGCATTATTGATGTGCTCCATCATACAGCAGGATTTACTCCTGATCCGCAATACCATAATCCGAAGGTTGCCAAGGACTTGTATTCACAAGAACGGGAAAAAACAATTAAGTTCTTGTCCGATACTCCGCTTATCTACGAACCTGGCACAAAAAATATTTACAGTGATGTCGATTATATGCTGTTAGGTGCCATTGTCGAGAAAATCACAGGACTGCCGTTGGATGTTTATGTTGAAAATGAAATCTATAAGCCGCTTAAATTGAAGCATACGATGTTTAATCCGCTGCAAAAAGGGTATAAACCAAAGGATTTTGCGGCAACGGAGCTGCTTGGAAATACGAGGGACGGGGTCATTGAGTTCCCGAATATTCGCACATACACCCTTCAAGGGGAAGTTCACGATGAAAAGGCTTACTACTCCATGGAAGGTGTATCGGGACACGCAGGCCTTTTTTCTACAACTAGTGATATAGCCGTACTTCTGCAAGTGATGCTAAATGGCGGAGGATATGGCGATCATACCTTTTTCGATCAGGACATCGTTAAAACATTTACTGAGCCATCTATGGTGAATCCTACTTATGGTCTTGGCTGGAGACTTAACCGCCATGACAGCATGGAATGGATGTTTGGCCCGCATGCAAGTAAAAGCGCTTACGGTCATACAGGCTGGACAGGTACGGTGACGATCATTGATCCTGAATTCGATTTAGGGATCGTCCTGCTGACAAACAAAAAGCATTCACCGCTTGTCAATCCTGAAAGTAATCCAAATCAGTTTATCGGTGACCTTTTTCAAACAGGAAGCTATGGAAGTGTTGTAACGGCAATTTATGAAGCGTTAGAGAAAAATAAGTAAAGTGAGAGGTGGATGTCACATTGAAGAAAAAGAAATGGTTATCGGCCGGGCTAGCGGCAGCCTTAGCGTTGACAGCATTTACAGGCTTTACGTCAGCAAAAGCAACCACTAAAGAAACAGCGGCAACTGATGTAAAGTCAATTGTGGAGGAGATGTCGCTAGAGGAGAAGGTTGGGCAAATGCTCATGCCGGATTTCCGAAATTGGCAAAAAGCTGGGGAAACCAAAGCAACCGGCTTTACGGAAATGAATGATGAGGTTGGAAGCATCATTGAAAAATACCATTTAGGCGGTGTGATTTTATTTGCTGAAAACGTGGTAGATACCGAGCAAACGGTAAAGCTTGTTGACGGGTTGCAGGAGGCTAGCAAGGACATTCCCTTGTTGATCACGATCGATCAGGAGGGCGGTATTGTAACCCGCCTGCAATCAGGGACAAATCTTCCTGGAAATATGGCCGTAGGAGCCACGCGAAATGAAAAATACGCCTATCAGACTGGGAAAATCATCGGAAAGGAATTAGCGGCATTAGGGATCAATGTTAATTTTGGTCCTGTTGTTGATGTTAACAATAACTCAGAAAATCCTGTTATTGGTGTTCGCTCCTTTAGCTCAAATCCGGAGCTTGTTGCAAAGCTTGGCATTCAAACGATAAAAGGGTTGCAAAGCCAGAATGTCGCAGCAACAACCAAGCATTTTCCGGGCCATGGCGATACCGCGGTAGATAGTCATTATGGACTTCCGCTTGTACCATATGAGAAGGAGAGGTTGCGTTCGGTTGAGCTCGTTCCGTTTCAACAGGCCATCGATGCGGGTGTTGATATGATGATGACAGCCCATGTTCAATTCCCTGCATTCGATGATACAACCTATATCAGCAAAAAGGACGGACAGGAAATCATGGTTCCGGCAACATTATCTAAAAAGGTCATAACAGGCCTGCTACGGGAAGAAATGGGCTTTAATGGTGTCGTCGTAACCGATGCGTTAAATATGAAAGCGATTGCTGATCATTTTGGGCAGGAAGAAGCGGTTGTTTTAGCCTTAAAATCAGGTGTGGATATCGCGCTGATGCCAGCACAAGTGACCTCGCTGGAAATGGAAGAGAATTTAGCATCAGTTTTTGAAGCAGTGAAGGGAGCAATTGAAACAGGAGAAATACCGCTGGAGCAGGTCGATCAATCGGTGGAAAGAATACTCGAGTTGAAAATCAAACGAGGCATCTATAAGCCTGGTGAAGACCGAGAAGATGCTCCGCTTGATGAGAAGATTGCCAACGCGATTCAAGTGATAGGAAATAAAAAGCATCTAAAGCAGGAAGAGAAAATGGCAGAGGATGCAGTGACCCTTATTAAAAATGAAGAAAAAACATTGCCTTTTAAACCGAAAAAGGGTGAGCGCATTTTAGTTCTTGCTCCGTTTGCCGATCAGGTTGAAGCAATGACAAGGAGCATTGAAGAAATCGCTGCTAAAAAGAAATGGAAGAATGTTGCGGTAACGGGCATGGACTTTTCCGGAAAAACAGTTGATGATGAAGTTCGTTCTCTTATTAATGAAGCTGACTATGTCATTACAGGTTCCTATGTTGTGAAAAACGACCCTGTCGTGAATGATGGGGTGATCGATGACAGCGTGCAGGATTCAAGCAAATGGGCAACCGCCTTTCCAAGAGCAGTGATGAAGGATGCCCAGGAAAAGAACAAGAAATTTGTGTTAATAAGTTTAAGAAATCCGTATGATGTGGCGAATTTTGAAGAAGCAAAGGCGGTGCTTGCTGTTTACGGATTTAAAGGCTTTTCAAATGACCGTTATAGACAACCGAATATTCCGGCGGGCATCGAAGTCATCTTTGGCGAAGCAAAACCGAAGGGAACATTGCCAGTAGATATCCCATCTGTCACAAATCCATCTGAGACGTTATATGAGTTTGGGCATGGCTTGCATCTTAATTCTTGCAAGGAATTAAACTAGGAGGGAGAGTTACGATGAAAAAGCTGCTTTTATTGATGGTAATTGGCATGTTGGTTTTAAGCATGGTTCCCTCTGCCAATGTATCAGCCTTGAAAGAAAAGAAAAAACAAAAGGTTACCCCTGGCGTTGAGGTGCTTTTAGGTGATCAGAAAGAATTATTAAAGGGGAAACGGGTTGGGCTGATTACAAATCCAACCGGAGTAGATTCAAAGTTAACGAGCATTGTCGATTTGCTGCATGAGGATCCGGACATTGAATTAACCGCTCTTTATGGACCTGAGCATGGGGTGCGCGGGGATGCGCAGGCTGGGGAATATGTTGACTTTTATGTGGATGAAAAGACGGGCCTGCCGGTTTACAGCCTGTATGGGCAAACGAGAAAGCCGACACCTGAAATGCTTGAAAACGTTGATGTTCTTGTCTTTGATATTCAAGATGTGGGCACACGTTATTACACGTATATTTACACAATGGCCTATGCGATGGAAGCAGCGAAAGAAAATGATATTCCATTTATCGTTCTTGACCGACCGAACCCTCAAGGCGGGCTTACGGTGGATGGGCCTGTGCTTGAGCCGGAATTCTCTTCCTTTGTGGGCTTATATCCGATCCCGCTCATCCATGGCATGACGGTGGGCGAGCTGGCAATGCTGTTCAACGAAGAATTTGACATTGGCGCAGATCTAAAGGTGGTAAAAATGAAGGGCTGGAAACGCTCAATGGATTATGATGAGACCGGGCTGCCATTTGTCTTGCCATCGCCCAACATGCCTACCGTGTCAACGACAATTGTTTATCCGGCAACAGGCTTAATCGAAGGAACAAATGTCTCTGAAGGAAGGGGAACGACAAAGCCATTCGAATTAATCGGCGCCCCATATATAAACAGTACAGAGCTAGCGGAAACATTAAATTCATTAGGCCTGCCCGGTGTCACATTCCGAGCTGCCTCCTTCACACCTGCTTTTTCAAAGCATGCGGGCAAGCTTAGCCATGGGGTGGAAATCTATGTCACGAACTGTGACACATTTAAAGCTGTGCCGACCGGCTTGCACATCATCAAGACGATCCATGATTTGTACCCAGATGACTTTGAATTTCTTGCAGTAAACAACTTTGGCCGCTTAATCGGCAATGACTGGGTAAGGACGATGATTGAAGAGGGAGCATCTGTTTCTGACATCGTGACTGAATATCAAGATGACCTCATACGTTTTAAGAAGATTCGTGAGCAGTATTTGATGTATAAATAAATACGTTGGGTTGTCTCAAGATAGGGTCAGTTCCTTTGGAGGAGCAGCCTGATTTAATCGTTTAGAAAGGGTTGAATCTATGTGATTCAGCCCTTTTATCGATATTTTGGAAAACTAATTCTTAAACATAACCCCGTTGTAGTAAACACTTTTCATTTGAAACTCCCCTTCGTTTCGCATCACGTCCATGATTAGCTTTAGCTGATTAACCGCGTCGACAATCCCATTTGCATTGAAAATAAGTTCACGTTTGCAATCGTTTGTTTCCACTGTGAATACATATTGTTTCAAAGTTAAACACCCCTTTTATGAACTCGGTATACTACTGATTTTAAGGGGAGTTTTCAAGGTAATCCATTAGGTTGTTCGTATTGCTTACACATTTTTTTCTATAGAAGGAACAAGCAATGTCTTTCCATACACCGAAAAGATGAAAAAATGGAAATTGTTAAAACATTAGGGAGAAAACCTAACGATGTTGTTGTATCAAGTTTTAAAGGCTACTATGATTAGGATTATAAAACTAATTTTCTCGTATAACCTTAATAATCGGATTAAGGGTCTCTACTAGAAACCGTAAATTTCTGGCTACGAGGAAAATTTGCTTAACAAGCATATTTTCCTCGTTGCTTTTTTTATCCTATACACGAAAGTGATTGAAATGGGATGACTCTAAAGAAGGCAGAAGCGGCATCAATTAAGAGGAATTTAGAAATGAAAGACATCATATTATATGTAACTGCCGGATTTGTCATCGGAGTTTTTTTAATCAATGAATTTACCATCTCGTTCGCAGCCAATTTTTGCAAGGAGCAGGGGATGTCGTGTCTATTTTGGCGGCAAGGTTATTGCGTGGATACCGTTTTATATGAAAATAGGGGGATATGTTATGAATCTACTAATTAAAAATGCAGAAATTGTGACGATGAATAAAGAGGAAGAAATCATGATAGGCGATCTTCACATCGTTGACGATATCATTATGAACATTGGTCCTAACCTAGAGGTTTCGCAACCTGATAAAATCATCGATGCAAAAGGAAAGACAGTTATCCCGGGCTTTGTCCAAACCCATATTCATCTATGCCAAACAATCTTCCGCGGCCAAGGTGATGACCTTGAATTAATGGACTGGTTAAAAAAGAGAATTTGGCCGTTAGAGGCTGCACATGATGAGGAATCAATCTATTATTCTGCCATGCTCGGAATTGGGGAGCTTATCCAGAGTGGAACGACAACGATTGTTGATATGGAGACTGTTCATCATACTGAATATGCTTTTAAAGCAATTGCAGAAAGCGGAATTAGAGCTTTGTCCGGGAAAGTAATGATGGACAAAGGCGATGAAGTGCCACTTCCATTGCAGGAGAAAACGGAAAACTCTATTAGAGAAAGTGTCGACCTCTTGGAAAAATGGCACAACTATGATAATGGCCGGATTAAATATGCGTTTTCTCCTAGATTTGTCGTGTCTTGTACGGAGAAGCTGCTTCGAGAAGTTCAATCTCTTTCAGAACACTATCATGTAATGGTTCATACACATGCCTCTGAAAACCTTGGAGAAATTGACATTGTTCAAAAGGAAACCGGAATGAGGAACATTGTGTATTTAGATCATTTAGGACTGGCGAATCCCCGCCTTATTCTTGCTCATTGTATATGGTTAGATGACGAGGAAAAGAAAATCATTCGAGAACGAGGTGTTCATGTTAGTCATTGTCCCGGCTCTAACTTGAAGTTAGCATCAGGTATAGCAGAAACTCCATATATGATATCGGAGCAAGTTTCCTTAAGTTTAGGTGCAGACGGAGCACCATGTAATAACAATCTAGACATGTTTAATGAAATGAGATTAGCAGCTCTCATTCAAAAACCTGCCCACGGTCCTACTGCAATGGATGCACATACCGTTTTTAAAATGGCAACGATCGGCGGGGCAAAAGCTGTTGGCATGGAAAATGAAATTGGCAGCATTGAGGTTGGGAAAAAGGCAGACTTAGCAATATTAAATTTGAATCATTTTCATACGTATCCCTCGTACGGCGTTGATCCCATTTCAAGAATTGTCTACTCTGCAACCCGTGCAGATGTGGAAACAACGATTATTAACGGTGAAATTGTGATGGAGAATGGTCTCTTAAAGACGATTAATAAAAGTATTGTGTTACATGAGGCAAATAATAGTATCAAGAGATTGTTGCAGAGAGCAAAAATGAAATAAATAGATTTAGATTAGCAAGTGAAAAATTTTTGTTTATTAACGAACCATTTCATAAAGGAATATCACCTATCAGGGGAGTATATATCTAGTAACGAACTAGGAAAAAAGCAATGCTTAACAATGTTATTTAGGCTGCCTGTAAGGTAAGCTGGCAGCCATTCATCGAGTTTATGTGTGTCCTTATTATTATAAATCAATAAATCAAGGAGTGCGGGTCTTGGAAAATGTGATCAATGTTAGAAGCTTAGACGCCAAAAAGGACTATTTCAATAAATATGGCTTGAAACGATTTATTGAATTTTATTTTCAGCACTACCATGGCTATCCATGTTCCCTGGACAATCCTCAGACATTATCAGAGAAAATCCAGTGGCTGAAGCTGCATGGAAACCTAGAACAGTTCTCACGTTTCGTTGACAAGTATAAGGTGAGAGAGTTTATTAAGAAGTCAGTTGGAAACGAGTATGTCATCCCTCTTTTGGGTGTTTATTCAAACTTCGAGGAAATGAACTTTGACAGGCTGCCAGAGCAATTTGTGCTTAAGGCCACACACGGTTCCGGGTGGAATGAGATTGTTTTGAATAAACGTGAGCTCGATTTAGCGGAATTGCAGCGGAAATGTGAAAATTGGCTTGCGACGAATTTTTATGATGTCAGCGGGGAGCCGAATTATCGGCCTCTTAAAGGGAGAATCATTGTTGAAACCTATATTGGAGAAGTAGGCCGTGATTTAAAAGATTACAAGTTTTTCTGCTTTCATGGCGAGCCATTCTTTATCCAGGTTGATAGCGAGAGGTTTGACGGGCATAAGCGGGATCTGTTTACAACCGAATGGGAGCCATTGGACTTTCGGCTGCTCTACCCGAAGTCAGAGGAACCACTTGAGAAGCCTGCCCTGTTGAAAGAAATGATGGCGATTGCTAAAGCGCTTTCGAAGGATTTCCCTCTTGTTCGAGTTGATTTGTATCAAACATCTGATCGGATCTATTTTGGGGAACTGACCTTTACACCGGGAAGCGGGTTTATTGCTTACGATCCGAGGGAGTATGACCTTTACTATGGAGGGAAATTGGATCTATCCAGGTATTAAGGGTGGTAAAGATGTTTGAAAGAAGTAGTATTTCTTCTAATGATATCTTCAGTTGGAATGTCGTGACCACCATTTTTGACTCTCATTGCAACCCTTTCGATGTTTTACATTACGGAGAGCATATTCTTGAAGATCACTTTTGAAGAGATGAAAAAATAAAGTAACGGAAGGTTAGTTGAATGAAAGTTGCGTATTGTTTACACAACTTTTCATTCAATTATATTAATCAGGATAAAAAATAATTATGTAGAATCTAACCAGTTTATCTGTTGGATTTATATAAATGTGTTCAGTATTTGCATTAAATTTAAGAGTTTCATCAGCATTTAATTCAAACTTCTCTCCTTGAATATCAAGTGTAAGTGTTCCTCGTTGTAAAAGTACATATTCCTCCCCTAGATGCTTTTCAGATACATGACTAAAACCAGGTTTTAAGTCTACAGTGAAAATTTCAAACTTTTTTTCTGGATGATAAGGGAAGATAGAATATACAAGATAATTTCCATCATTATCAATTACTGGATTAAGTTCATTAATATTTATCTTTTCAATTTGCGGCTTATCATTTTCCTTTAAAAATGCTGAAAAAGATACTTGTAACCCATTTGCAATTTTCCAAAGAGTGGTGACAGTTGGATTTGATTTTCCATTTTCAATTTGAGCTAACATCGCTTTACTAACTCCAGTCAGTTCTGCTACCTTATCTAAGCTCAATCCTCGCGTTTTTCTCATTTGGGCAAGATTATTAGCTATAACCTCTTGAATGAATTCCATAAAAAATCTCCTTGACTCTTTTTTATGTTTATTATAACATACACGCATACAGCATAACAGACGAACGTTTAACATAACAGACTAAAAGGTGGTGCAACTATGAATGAATTAGCAAACGAAATAAACAGCGAAGAAATTCTCCCTACATTTTCTCAAGGAGTAAAAGATTGTATTCCTACTTTAATTGGTTATATCAGCATTGGAATTGCTGCGGGAATTGTTGGAGCTTCATCAAATCTAAGTATTTTAGAAGTAACTCTTTTATCGGCATTAGTTTATGCTGGTGCATCTCAATTTATTATTTGTGCACTGTTAGTATCAGGAAGTCCTATTTCAGTCATTTTATTTACAACTTTCATAGTAAATCTGAGGAATTTTTTATTAAGTATGACATTGGCTCCCCACTTTACAAAATATTCTTTAACGAAAAATATCGGGATTGGAGCTCTTGTAACAGATGAGTCATTTGGTGTAGCCGTTAATAAAATGGCTAAAAGAGAAATTATTAATGCTCAATGGATGAATGGACTAAATGTAACGGCCTATATATTCTGGATTTTATCTTGTATGTTAGGTGCTATCTTTGGTAAATGGATTTCAAATCCAGAAGCATTTGGATTAGATTTCTCTTTAACAGCTATGTTTTTGGCATTGCTTGTTTTACAATTGCAAAATATTGATCATGGTAGATTGAAGTTTTATCTATCATTAATTGTTTATGTAGTTTTATTGATGCTGGTTCTATGTATGCTTGTTCCATCTTATATAGCAATCATCTTATCGACAATAATCGTTGCAACGATTGGAGTGGTAAAAGACAAATGAGTATTAATTTATCCGTTTTATTAGTCATTTTAGGGTGTGCTATTGTAACCTTTATTCCGAGAATTATTCCATTTATCGTTATAAGAAATATTGAGCTCCCGAAAATTGTGGTCAAATGGCTCTCATTTATTCCTATTTGTATTTTTGCTGCACTAATCGTTGATAACTTTATCATCGAAAATGAATCATTATTATCGATTGATTGGAGTGTTCTTGCTGCTATTATACCAACTCTTATTGTAGCCATATGGACGAAGAGTTTGTCCGTTACAGTTACAGCGGGCATCGTATGTATGGCTACTGTTAGGTTTTTGTTTTAATATGAGCCAGTTTACTACGGATAAACTAAAAGGGTATCTGATACAGGCAGGAGATCACTTAAAACCTTCAAGTTTAGGGCATAGAGTTCTTTGCATTAAATCACTATTTTAAATGGACACATGATGAAGGATTAATTCCTAGAACCCTACTTCTAAATTAAAAGAGTAAAATTTTGGTAAAAGAATTTCGGAATTTCTTTCTTGTAGATATGTGCGCAGATCATAGGATGAATGATCATACTTTTTTATAAAAAAATGTATAGAGCTTCACAAAGAATGAACCCGTTTTGATCAATCTTTTTTCAAAACAGGTTCTTTTTCTTTAACGTAAAATGCGGGTTTGCGAGGTTATTTTTGATCACTCTTTATTTTAAAGCTGCACTTATGGTGCGACAAGAAGTTGCATTCGTACAGTGTAGCTTACGCAAGGATGCCCCTCGCTTATCCGGCTTAAACATTGGTCATATCAAGTCCGTTAACTGGCCTTCTCTAATTGAGTTCGATTATTTTTCATTCTCTCTTTAAGATAGAGTAAGAAAGAAAAGCATAATCCGGCTCCAATTCCCGTTGTTAAATTAGTGAAGACTGTCAACAAAAAGGTAATCATTAACACCAATGAATGTCCCGATTTTTCTTTTAGGATACTAGCAAATTGTTCCTTTTTACATATCTTCCATGACACTACCATCAAAACCGGAGCTAGGCTTGCAAGCGCAACATGTGAAGCAAAGGGTGCAAGTAATACCAATACTAATAAAACAAATAAAGCATGTGTGATTCCCGCAATAGGTGAAGAGGCGCCATTCTTAATATTTGTTACAGTTCGTGCTACCTCTCCTGCTGCCGGAATTCCATAAAATAAAGGTGTAACCATGTTTACAATTCCTTGACCAATTAGCTCTTTTTTACTGTTATGCTTTGTACAAGTCATTTCATCCGCAACTCGAGCCGTTAACAAAGACTGTAATCCTATAAGGATGGCAATAACAATGGAAGATGGCAAAAGAGCCAGGATTTTTTCTATGGTCACCTCAGGAAAATGAGGTATAGGGAATTGATTTGGTATTTTCCCATAAATCGAACCGATTGTTTCAATTTGAGTTGAAAAGAAAAAGGACGAAGCTAGACTTGAGACAAGGATTCCGAATAAATAGGAAAGACCTCCTGCTTTTGGAAAAAAACGCAGCACAGCCAAAATAATGAGCAAACAAAGCAGTGCAGTGATGATACTAAAGAGGCCTACTTGGTGAATGTTGCTGAAAATTTCCCTCATATTCAAATGGAAATATTCGTGTTTCTCAATCGTATGTAGTCCTAGAAAATTGGGGATTTGTCCGCTGAAAATAATGACCGCAATACCAGACTGGAAACCAATAATAATAGACTTGGGGAAAAATTCAATTAAGCTTCCAACCTTGCATAGCCCAAAGATGATAAGTAATATACCCGCCATAAACCCGGAAATTAATAGGTTTTCATATCCAAATTGCAAAACAATTCCGAGTAAAACGGGAACAAAAGCACCGGTAGGCCCACCAATTTGAAATCTGGATCCACCTAAAATCGATATCAGCAAACCGGCCACAATCGTTGTATAAAGCCCCGTGACGGGAGCTACTCCAGAAGCAATAGCAAACCCTAATCCCAAAGGAATAGCTATAATTCCAACAACGATACCCGATAACATATCTTTTTTTAAGTTTTGTAAGGAATATCCTCCGAACGCTTCTAAGTTCATAGACACTGCTATCCTCCCATTTGAAATAGTTAAAAGGTGATTATGCTATATAAAACTGAATTGAGTTAATACAAGTAAATTTCAGTAATGCTCCAGGGGTTTTCCGGAATCTGCTTCTTGAAGAAATCAATATAGCGTTCCCTTTACATACTGGCTGGTTCTGTTTTCTTAGCGTTGGCATCGTTATATCCATCCACGATGAGATCCAATTTCCCCGTTACAGGACAGATAACCATACCATGAACAGCAATCTTGTCTGGCATTAATGGGTGATTTTTGATTAAATGAACGCTATTTTGGACACTCTTCTCCACGCATTGAAAACCCGTCAGCCATTTGGATACATCAATGCCGGCATTCATTAAAGTTTCAATCCGATTTTTGCTAACCCCATTTTGTTTTGCGGCTTCAAGAACGGAGGAAGGTTCAAGGCCGACCATTCCGCATCCGTGATGTCCAATCACACATACTTCTTCAGCTCCTAATTCGTAAATAGATACAAGAATACTTCGCATAATGCTGCCAAAGGGATGGGATATTACAGCGCCGGCGTTTTTGATCATTTTTGCGTCACCGTTTTTTAAACCGAGCGCTTTTGGGAGCAGCTCCAGCAAACGGGTATCCATGCAGGTTAGAATCACCATTTTTTTATCTGGATACTTTGTTGTTTGAAATTCTTCATAACCATGTTGATCAACAAAAGTCTTGTTATACTTTAGAATGTTAGAAATAATAGACATTGATTTTCTCCTTCCTTCCCATTACATTTTTTTGCTAAAACTATGATTCTATCGTCATCTTTTCCTAATGTGGCGCTATTTGGTATGTGCTAAAACTTTCTTTACCATCCCATCTTAGAATGGTTAAATTAAATTCATATAAGGGGTAGATTAGAAAATAATTAGAAAATAATGAGAATTTAATTGCTTTCTCAGATGACCAAATGAACATTCTCCTTTCTAAAATCTTTTGGAAGATAGTTAAAAATTTAATATGTAAATTTGGAGAAATTGTGTATTTTATCATTTTGATTCTTTTAACCTAATTGATTTGTAAAAATTGAGACTATCGTTTCTTATTGGTATTATTCTCTAGCCCTTTTTCAAAGATAAGTACTAGAACTATGGTCATCTATTTTGAAACCTAATTATCCTGTGTTATGACACGAGATCTGGAAACATACGAAATGGCCAAGGCCTTCTTAAGAAAGCGCTTGGCTTTTTCACATGTATTCATCATTAGTTAACATAACACTGATTGGAAGCAATCAAAAATCATCAGATTTTATACGAATCTGATGATTTTTTTGCACTTTAAGTATAAATTGGCAGCGAAAAAGGGGCGGTATTGTCAACACCTTTCCTATCTGTTATGAATAAAGCGATTGCTCAAATCACTGAATTTTGAAATAATTGTATAAGAAATAGGGAAGGATCGTGTAATGAAACTTTGAAGTGATAACGAAAACCGGAAGGGGCTGTGTATATGATTGAAAATAATTTGAACTGTCCATGCGGGTGCCAGAATTCTCACGCCCTATTGTTATCTAAAGAGGTTGTTTCGACCCGTTATAGTACTTACACTTATATCTATCGATGTTCCATATGTCAGACACTCTTTATGTTGCTTGATCGTGGGGAAGATCAGAAAAAATGGCTTCGTGTAGGGGAGTATGATTCAGCTTTTCCATTCGTAGTGTTCAGTGCGAAAAAGGCAAAGCAATTCGGATTCCGAATACATCCGTTGATCTTAACCCTATGTGGTCACCGGACGGAAAGAAAATCGCTTTTACATCTCGAAGGGACAAGTATATTCAGATTTACGTGATGAATGCGGACGGGTCGGATCAAATTCTGCTCACCGACCCTTCGTTCAAAAACTTTGATCCTACGTGGTCGCCGGATGGAAAGAAAATTGCTTTCACATCTACTAGAGAAAGAATGTCTCAGATTTACATAATGAATGCGGATGGATCGAATCAGACCCCTCTCACCCATGATTCGGCCAATAACAAAGAGCCAGCATGGTCCCCAGACGGGAAGAAGATCGCCTTTGTATCCGACCGTGAAGGAAAGGACCGAATTTATGTGATGAATGCCGATGGAACCGGTCAGATCCGCCTTCTTTCCAAGCCCTCGGGCTCTTATAAAGATGCTAGTCCCGCGTGGTCGCCGGACGGGGAGAAGATTGTATTTTGCCGTTCAACAGGCGGTCTCTACGGGAAGTATAATATTTATGTCATGAATTTGGATGGAACCTGTGAGACATGCCTGATCGATCAATCAGCAGACGACTATGTATGCAGTCCTGATGGAGATAAGAACGATTATGATCCGGCATGGTCGCCGGATGGACAGAGAATTATCTTTGCATCCACTCGGAACGGGATCGAGAACATCTATGTGATGAATGCGGACGGAACAAATCAGACCCGTCTCACTCATTCACAAGGAAATGACACCTCTCCTGCGTGGTCTCCATATATTCGTTCTTAAATGAATAAGATTTTTCTATTAAAGGGTGCATCTCTCTAATAGAAATGAGTCTATCTATAAAAAGTATTGTTCATTTGTAAGTTTGATCAAAAGTCCTGTATTGGTATGCAGGATTTTTTTTGTTTTGCAATCGGGCCTCCGATAATTGAATAAGTGACGTGAAAAACTAAGTAAAATTAAATAGGCTAAGTTAAAGTACAGTTTTATTGAAGAAGGGATTTTGTTACAAGCAATCGGATACTTTATTAACCTAGTGAATTATTATACAATTAAAGTATACTTCCATTTCCTTATACATCAGAAATTAGCAATAAGATAAATGGAGAAAATAGAAAGAATAAAGGTGGTTTTCAAGTGGACGGTAGTGCTTTTATACTTAATCTTTTAGAAATCCTTGTCATCAATATCGTTTTAAGATGAGATAACGCTGTTGTCATTGCGCTAGCTTGTCGTAATTTACCGGAACAATATAAAAAGAAGGCAGTATTTTTCGGTACTTTTGGAGCGATTGCGCTAAGGGTAGCTTTAACGTTTGCGGCCGTATATTTATTAATGATTCCTTACTTAAATTTTATAGGCGGATTATTGCTTCTGTGGATTGCAGTGAAGCTATTAAAAGGTGAAGAAGAGGGAGACATTGCAGCGAATTCAAACCTTATGGGAGCTATAAAAACGATTATTATTGCGGATTTGGTCATGAGTTTGGATAATGTTGTCGCTGTGGCAGGTGCAGCGAACGGAAACATTCTGTTGATTATACTTGGTTTAGTGATCAGCATTCCATTAATTATTTGGGGAAGTCAGATCTTAATGACAATTATGGAGAAATTCCCTATTATTGTCATGATTGGAGCTGGATTATTAGGATATACTGCTGGTGAAATGATCTTAAAAGATAAGGCTGTTGGACATGTCCTAGAGGGAATCAATCATACCCTTCACTTTGCCATCCCGATTATCCTAGCTATTTTAGTTATTATAATTGGTAAATTTAGCGAACATTTAGCAAAGGAAAAGGGGACTGTCGGCGCGCGCTAAAATGCAAAATGAAATTAGAGGTTTTATTGGAGGTTGAGAAATCGAAATGGTTACTTGGCCTCCTTTGCTTTTTTGTTTTTCATTTTTATACCCATTCCTTTCGCTTCGCTCAAGGCACAAAACGTAATGAAATAAGTTTTGTACCTCGAGCG
>NZ_CANNCR010000034.1 GCF_947503125.1 uncultured Metabacillus sp. | reverse complement strand
AGAGGTGGATCGCTGGCCTTCCTAGTTATATCAAGGCTTATTTGCCGATCTCACTCTGCGAAAGTTGAGTTAATAAGTTATGCCAACTACATAAAAGGGAACAGAACAAAAACAACTGTGCAACAGAAATTCAATCAATACTTCGAATACTCTCCTCAACAAAATATGACCACTGGCTGGGTATTGTTACTGATTCATATGCCTATTTATAAAAACTGTGGCTGACCCACGATGCAATTAGAGAAGCACTAGTTCGTTGGTTGAACCAAGAGGAAAAAATGTAAATATGGTGCATTATTCATAAATGATTAAAATCATAAATTCCAAC
Source organism: uncultured Metabacillus sp. (assembly GCF_947503125.1). Taxonomy (GTDB): domain Bacteria; phylum Bacillota; class Bacilli; order Bacillales; family Bacillaceae; genus Metabacillus. The sequence goes on along the minus strand of NZ_CANNCR010000034.1, from coordinate 46,478 downwards.
AATCGATATTAGATGCACGTGAAATGAAATCAGCGTTTGATTTTCAGAAGAATAAAAGCGGAAAAAACGGTTTAATATTCACTGTCCTTTACATTGACATTAAATTTAATACTTTATCATAACTATGGAGATGAGGGTTTCCAATTTTCAAAAAAGGAGAGGTTATTTTGTACCCTTACTATTTTTATCGTGTTAACAATTGGGGACAGATTTTTAATTTGTTATCTCAAAGTTTATACGCTGAAGAGATGGTATGTGCGATGAGCTCTGAACTTTTTCATATACCCGAAACCAAAGATTTAAAGGGAAATCGAGAGATGCATAAACATCTTGTACCTGCTTCCTATCACCGCGTGACGGCAGTAGGTTCTTCCCAAAGACTTGTTAATGGTGAACAACAGCAAACCATTATAGAAACAATGGTTTCCTGTATAAGAAATGCTGAAAATCAGGATAAAGGAGTACGTGAAGGATTAGTAACGATGGAGAAAAATGCAAGTCCACAATATAAAAGATTTATTCAAATCATTATCAAATGGCAAGAGCAAGCAGAATCTTCATTAAATCAAGCAAAAGAATCCTTACGAACGATGGGAGTTTCGTTTCCTGCAGGAAGTGGGCAGCAGAGTGAAGAATCCAATTCTTATTAATTTTCCAGGTTGGTTCCAATAGCCAACCTCTTTTTTATGATCTATTTTAGATGATAAAAATGACATTCTTGCAGTGGACACTCTCCTTCAGTATTAAATAGTATTTATTAACATGAAAGGAGCCTAAAATAGCAATCTATTACTAGATCAGACTCCATCCCTACGACTAGACATCACTGTTAAATCAGATTCCAAATACGCTCCTTTTGAACCTTTCACGTCTAAAGTCGCGAGATTCCTACGTACAGAGTTCTAACGCATTCTAATTGAGCAGGCTATCCCTGCAGTTCCGACAGTTCATGCTACTTAAGCAGTTATTAGACCATTTTCATTAACTGAAAACATGAATTGCTTAGAAATCGTTCTATGACTCTTATTCTTTCAAGTTGCATTTAATTTTCCTTGGTATTATGTACTCAGAAAAAAATAGGAAAATATCTAGTATCTTAGTCTGCAAACCATACAAAAATAGCCAAAAAACTTCGAATACTATTAAGAGTCTACGTTTTTTCATTGAAAAAGTGTGAAATAAAGGCATTGGATGATTGAGGAGGAATGAACATGTTGGATTACGACATAGCTATTGATCAATTCGCAACAATTAAAGTGATCGGTGTAGGCGGCGGGGGAAACAACGCTGTCAACCGTATGATTGAGGACGGAGTTGAAGGGGTAGAGTTTATTGCGGTGAATACAGATGCACAAGCTCTTAATCAATCAAAAGCAGAGATTAGAATGCAGATCGGTGCTGCATTAACTAGAGGTCTCGGAGCTGGAGCAAATCCGGAAGTTGGTAAAAGAGCCGTGGAAGAAAGCAAGCAGCAGATCGAAGAAGTGTTACAAGGAGCAGACATGGTTTTTGTTACGGCAGGTATGGGTGGTGGTACAGGCACTGGGGCAGCACCAGCTATAGCTGAAATATCCCGTAATCTTGGCGCTTTGACCATTGGGGTTGTGACGAGACCATTTAAATTTGAAGGTACCAAGCGAGCAGCAAACGCAGCAAAAGGTATTAATGAAATGAGAGAAGCTGTTGACACTTTAATCATTATTCCTAACGACCGCTTATTGGAAATTGTCGATCGAAAAACACATATACTGGATGCTTTCCGGGAAGCAGATAGTGTTCTTCGCCAAGGTGTTCAAGGAATCTCTGATTTAATTGCTATTCCTGGGTTAATTAACCTTGACTTTGCTGATGTAAAAACAGTTATGTCCCAAAAAGGAACCGCTTTAATGGGAATTGGAATTGCTACCGGTGAAAACCGTGCTGCTAATGCTGCCCAAAAAGCAATAAACAGTCCTTTGCTAGAGACATCCATTAATGGAGCAAAGGGAGTTGTCATGAACATTACCGGTGGACGAAATTTAAGCCTTTATGAGGTTCAGGAGGCAGCGGATATGGTTTCATCTGCTGCACATGATGATTTAAATATGATTTTTGGCTCGGTCATCAACGATAACTTAAAAGATGAAATCATCGTCACTGTCATCGCTACCGGTTTTACAGAACAAGAGTCACCAACAGAAAAAGCACCACAAAAACCAGTGGCAGAAGCAAAACCTACTCACTATTCAAATGAACAACCTGGACAACTAGAGGAAAGAGATACTAGAGATCCTCTTCCAGCTTATGACCAAGAACTAGATCCCGAGGAAGAGTTAAAAATTCCGGCATTCATCCGCAATCGAAGAAAGCGATTTTGAAAAGATGACACACAAAAAGCGCGAAGCTTTCAACCAAGGCTGTCGCGCTTTTCTATCAATAATCTAATTTATTATAAATTCATCCCATTCAGAATTTCCCTTAATTGAATCAGCTCATCCTTCGATAACGTAATCCCTTTGCCCATTTTTTCATTGTTTTCATCCCAATCCCGCAAATCATATTTTGGATCGCGGCCATTCCAGCTGATAAGATTCAGCTCCTTCTTCCAGCCTTTAGCACCATCGGAAATAATGCCAACCTTTTCTTGTATTTCAAATTTGATATTCGCCATCTTTTAGCACTCCTTTATATTTCATTTTCTTCATTATAAGAACATTTTCTCATAGTTTTTGAAACAAGCGAAAGATAATCGAAGAAGTGTTAATTATTCTTTCCACCTATTTTTATTTTACAGAGTATAAATAAAAATAGCCTGTAAACTGATCCTTATAAGAACCATGTTTACAAGCTCTATACCTTAGCTAAGGCTTTTGCCCTCAGTTCTTAACAACCGTAAACTCAATGGTTTTCGTATTCTTTGCAATAGCCGCGCCGTCATTCATAAAAATGTTCGATTTATTTTCCTCTGATGGCTCAATATGAATGGACAATTTATTCTCACCTTCTTTTAATCCGACATGATGAGAAAATGTCATATCATCTTTCATCATTACCTTTTCACCATTTATAGTAAGGACACCTTCTTTTATGGCATTTCCCTGCAGGGTAATACTGTCAGATGAGACGGTTTGGCCATCGGTATGTGAAGTGATAACGACAGGCTGATCGATCCAGCGAAGGATTTTATCTTGTACAACCATTTGATTCCCGCCTTGGTTTGTTACGACGAACGATAAATCTGTTCCTTGGGCACCATATCCATAATAGCTAACATCATCATCATTTGGATTAGCAGGTGTGTGATCAGCTAATCCCTCTTGGTCCCAGGACTCATTTTTTACGTATTTGTAGGTTAGCACTTCGCCTTCCTGTGCCTCAATGGTATATTCGTAGTCATTCGTGACAGCACCAGCGCGGGTCATGGTCCAGGCCCCGGTGTTCCAGCCGTTTTTGCTGCCCGGTATCGTAACAGTAACGCCTTGTGGTGTGTAAGATGGTGCATTTACTTTAAATGTTACTTTTACCGTTACGAGGTCAGGTGTAACAGAAATGGCATTAGATTTTACTGAGTTTCCCGCTTGATCATATAAATGAACTTCGTAGGTATATGATGTTCCATTTGTAACATTGAAGTCTTTGTATGACTTTCTTTCCGGATCAATGATTTGACCGATCATTTCTCCGTCCCGGATTATGACAGCCATGTATGGATCTGTTTTACCTTCAACCTCCCATAAAAGATTGACCTGTCCAGATTCCTGTGCAGGCTGCTTAAGAATGACTTTGTCGGCAGGTGCTGTCATATCGTCACCCTTTGCAAAGGTCACAGACTTCGTCTCACTCAATACCCAATTACGACCAAGGTCGGTTGAGAAGGCAAAGCGGTATTCGTATTTTCCTTCCAGTAAGGGCAGGAAGCTTGCATTAAATACATTGAATGTATCTTTTTGATCAACATATATCGCCTTATAGGCTGTCCAGTTTTCATTCCCCGGCTGTTTTACCTCAAGTTTTGCCTGTAAGCCTTCTGCATGGTTTGTGTCTGTCTCTCCTTTAATAAACATCCCGCCGGAAACAGATTGCGGCTTCGCAAGATCGATTACACCTGCTTCAAGCTCTGTAAGATGATCGATTGTGTAATTCCCATCTGTTAGGGGTACATGCGGGATGACAGCCTTCTTTGTTTCGGTTTTTACCGATTCATTGCCGTTTTTATCAAGGGCAACAACAGCAAAATAATAGTTGCGGCCATTGTCTAAGCCATCAATGCTTACGTTCGTCGAGGACGTTTCTTTCACTTTTTCATAAAATGCACCAGAAATGGTTGTTTGGTAAATGACATATTTCTTTGCGTCACCTTTCCACTTCAGGCTAACCGAGTGACTTCCCTCTACTGCTGTTACGTTTGTAACAGGGGCTGGTTTTTTCAGATTTTGCCCTTTATCTGTCACAAGCATGCGCCCTCTCATCGCTGGAATATTGATTGTTAGTTTTCCATCCTTTGAGACTGCCTTATATGCTTTATCAAGCTGGTCGGTTAAGCTTATTCCATTAATCAGTAAGTCTTCTACCTTAAGCTCAACAGTCTTTTCCTCGTTGCTGCGGTTGGTGATCACAATAGCCGCATTCTTTTTATTTGAACGAGAAAAAGCAAGAACATCTCCTTTTGCATATAAGTGTTGTAAATCACCATAGCTAAATAATTGATGAAAGTTTGTTCTAACCTTTCCAACTGCTTGGTAGTGTTTAATTAAATCCTTGTCTTCACTTCCCCAAGGGTATGTTCGGCGGTCATCGGGATCCTTTGAGCCGGTTACTCCCGCTTCATCTCCATAATAGACAGTTGGTGCTCCGGCATAGCCCATTTGCAGGATCGCCGCAAGCTTCAAACGCTTAATCCCTAATTCATGATCATAATTTTTATCATGCTCGGCACGTTCAAAGGTATCTGTTCCATTCCCTAAAACAAACGCTGCACGAGGTGTATCATGTGAGCCCATTAAGTTCATTAAGGCGTAAAATGCTTCTTTAGGATAATCCTCGTAAATAGCATTCAGCTGATTTTTCGCCCCTTCGGCATTGCCATTTTTCAAGTAATCAATCAGTGCGCCGCGAAAACGATAATTCATCACCGAATCGTACAAATCACCAAGGAAGTATTTGGACGCATCATCCCAAATTTCACCAAGAATAAGCGGATCATTTTTCTTTCCTGTTTTTAATTCTTCACGGAATTCCCGCCAAAACTCTGGATCTACTTCATTAGCTACATCCAAACGCCAGCCAGATGCTCCACGTTCAAGCCATGTTTTGGCAGCAGAATGTTCGTCATACATAATATAGTTTGCAAATTGCTTATTGTTTAGCTCAGAGTCATAGTTTACCGCTTCTCCTGGAATCGATTTGATTTCAGGCAAAGAATCGAAGCCCCACCATGCCTGATATTTATAAACTCCATTCACTTTCTCATTTTCAATGTTGAACCAGTTATGGAATCCATAGGGGCTAAAGACTTGTCCCTCAGCTTTAAATTTTTCTTCTACTTGTTTTTTCGCTTCCTCTACTGTTACACCTTTATTGACCAGATCATAAATCGCTGACCAATATTCATACGCACCAACTGTTTTGTATTTTCCATAACGATCAAAGTAAATCGAATCATCTCCGACGTGGTTAAATACACCATCCAGAATCAAATGCATTTTTCGCTTCTTTAATTCTTTTGTAAAAGCTTTAAATTCCTCTGGTGTACCGAACATTGGGTCAATGGCTTTGTAATCTGTCGCATCATATTTATGGTTGGAGGCTGCATGAGCAATTGGATTTAAATAGAGCGTATTTACCCCTAATGATTGAATATAGTCGAGTTTCTTTTGAATGCCGGCAAGATCTCCGCCAAAGAAATCATTTGACCATATTTCATCACCATCATATCCTTCAGTAGCTGCTTCACGAGGATTATCAGGGAGCTCGCTCCATTCTTGATGCTCAATCGGCTCTGTTCCTCTAGCTGTTTCCTTTGCCTCATCATTCTGTTTATTACCATTGAAAAAGCGATCCGGGAAAATTTGATAAACAATGGATTCCTTCATCCAATCAGGCGTTTTATACGCTGAGTCATACACGGTCATTTGGAAGAAACCTGCATTAGAGTCTGATGCTGTTCCTTTGCCGCCTTCTTGAATATCTTCACCGTATTCCCTTTGCGCTTCTCCGTCACTGGCAATAAATTTATAGCCGTAAACCCCTTTTTCCTCCGGTTTAACCCTTGCTTCCCAAAACTCAACAGGCGTGCCGCTATGTTCTACCCATCCCGCATTTTTCATTTCAACCATCATGGTGTTCCCAGACTGATAGTTTTTTAGAACAACTTTGGCTCCTGTTAAATCGCCTTTCTTCGCCTGGAGACGAAGCTTTACCAGCTCTCCCGCCTTCACAGCTCCGAATGGTGACCTGAAAGCTTGTTCCCATGTATCATGTACCAGTTTATCCCCTTGGACATTACCGTCTGGCAAACCAGAATCATAATCGGTGTACACAGCCTTTGTATCATGATTATAAAAGAACGTAATCGTTGCATCTTTTACCACATTCAAAACAAAGTTGTTCTCCGGGTATGCCGGTGCTTCCCAGCTGTTTCCCAACACAATTTTAAATTCATGCTTACCTTTCGGAACATGTGCTGTAAATGAATAAATATTGTCAAGATCCTCATCGTTTAAGATTGCGTTTGATTCATTCGGCGCCCATTCTCCACCAGCTTGAAGCTCAGGCTGGATATCGCCAACAATTCGTGGCTTTTGATCATCTGGGAGTTCAACAGGAATGGTTACATTATGTGTTTGATCATCATAAATAAAGGTCACTTGTTTCTCTTGATCGAGGGATAGCTTGTAATTCTCGCCATTTGGCGTCCCATTTAATCCATAGTTTTCCTCCCACGAGCCATTAATCGCAATTTTATATTCATAGTTTCCAGCAGGCAATGTTCCAGTCAACTTATAATTTCCGTTCTCCATTAACGTCATCCTAGTTGTAGGATCTTCTGGATTCCATTCTCCTGCTCCCCCAAGTTCATCCTGTAAATTACCGACTAGTGTTACAACTCTTTCTTCTGCTTTTGTTGGCATTGGATTTACCACTCCTACCCCTGCAAACGTTTGCGCAAATAAGAAAAAAATAGCTGCAAAACTAATACTCCTTTTTAACTTTATCCTTCGCTTGCCTCTCACCTAAATCCCCCTTTTCGACAATTATTTTAGAAAGCGTTTATAATTATAAAATTGAGCAAACGCTTTCTTAAGATGATTATCTCATTTTTCTGATTTTGGAAGAATAGGGATATTTCCATAATTTTAGTTTTCAGCAGTAGGTCTTTCTTCTTATGATCATCTAGAGAAAAGCAGGGATATAATAGGGCATCTTCTCCTCATTTACCGCAAAACCATGGACTATCAGTTGATCGGGTATGTTCTTATTTCCTATTAAACTCAAAATAGCTGCTATTTGCGGCAGCTATTTCGTTAGTTTTATGTAGAAGTAATCAATCTATTTAAAGATTCGATCAATTTCATTCACTTCTGCTTCGGTCAGTTGAACATCCAACGTTTTTAAATTATCTAATACTTGCTCTGCTCTTTTCGCTCCAGGAATCACGACGTCAATTGATTCACGTGTTAAATACCAGGCTAGAACAACATGTGCCACTTCTGCGTTTTTTGCATCAGCAATTTTACGGATTTGTTCTACCTTTTCAAGATTTTTTGCAAACTCGTCGCCTTGGAGGTGTGGCATATCTTTGCGCAAATCATTGAATGTCATATCCTTATTGTACTTACCAGCTAATAAACCTGCTGCTAAAGGGAAATAAGGAATAAATGAAATTTTATGTTCGTTTGTATATGGGAAGAAATCTTGCTCGGCTTCACGCTGAAGCAAATTGTAATTTCCTTGTAATACATCCACATAGCCATCTTTATTTGCTTCTTTTAATTGCTCAATTGTAAAGTTCGATACGCCAATCGCTCTAATTTTCCCTTCGTCTTTCAGCTGTTTTAAGGCACCAACTGCTTCATCCTTAGGTGTATCTTGATCCGGAAAATGAATGTAAAATAAATCTATGTAATCAGTTTGCAGCCTTTTCAAACTATCATCAACGGCTTGTTTTAAAAAGGCAGGTGAGTTATCTATGACAACATCGTCACCGACAAACTTGTGTGCTCCTTTTGTGGCAAGAATGAGTTCATGACGCTTACCAGATTCTTTTATTACTTCTCCTACTAGTTCCTCTGAACGTCCTGGTCCATAAATAAAAGCAGTATCTAAGAAGTTTACGCCATGATTGATCGCTGCTCGAACCAAATCTTTACCAGCTTCTTCGTTTAAATTAGGATAAAGATTATGACCCCCTACAGCGTTTGTCCCAAGCCCGATCGGACCCACAACTAAATCTGTCTTTCCAATCCGTGTTTGCTTTGTCATGTTCTACTTCCTCTCCTTCTCAGTTTTTACCATTATAGTCATTATCATTATATCTTGTAAGCTGAGAGAAACTCTAATAATCTACTCATCGACCATCATGCTTATAGAAAGAGTGAAAAAACTCAAGCTTGGTATACTTGAGTTTTTTCAATGGATCTAGTAGATTTATTTACCTTTTTTCACTTCATGAAGCCTGTCCGGAAAGTTTGTAAACATTCCAGTCACACCCCAGTCAATTAGCTTACTCATTGTTTCCTTATCATTTACCGTATACGGGTGAATTTCCAAGCCGCTCTTAACTACCTTTTGAACATATTCCTCATTTAAATACGTATGGTTTGGTCCAACGCCCAATGCGTATTCTTTTATCGCTGCAATTTCAGAATCAGTAATCACTGCATTGCTTCGATATGAAAGCAGCTGAACAAGCTTTACAGATGGATCAAGCTCGTGCATTGTTTTCAGGCTCTCTGCACTAAAAGATTGAACAAGCAAGGTATCTTTGTTGATGTCATATTCATTAATTAGACGCAAAAGCTCTTTTTCCATACCTGGATAGACATCAGGGGATTTCGTTTCAATATAATAGTTTTTGTTTTTTCCAAACGTTTTGAAGACCTCTTCAAGTGTTGGCACTTTTAATCCAGCATAGTCAGGGTTTGCATATTCCGGGTATTTTTCATTAAACCAGCTGCCGGCATCCAACTGCTTAATTTCTTCCAATGTATAATCTTTTACAAGTCCAGTTCCGTTTGTTGTACGGTCAACTGTTTCATCATGCATGGCGATTAGCTTTCCGTCGCTAGTCATCTGCAAATCAACTTCAATATAGTCACCGTGCATTTTTTCTCCCATTTTATAAGCGGTAATCGTATGTTCTGGTGCATGTCCAGAAGCTCCGCGGTGGGAAACATTGACGATTTCCTTATATTTCTCTTTTGCTGACACCGTTCCTGCACTTACCGTTAAACTGACTCCAATTGCTAGAGCTCCAATCGCTGATAGCCATTTTGTTTTTTTCAATTTTGTGCATCTCCTTCTCTTATAAACTACTATTAAAAAATACCAAAATAGTATTAATTTTCATTTACAGATAGGTAAAAACTAAAGTTGCTAGATTACAAGATCGTAAACGAATTTCATGTTTTTAACAAAAGAAGATCCTACCGATTTTTCTCAGGTAGGATCTTTCACACTAAGCTTGGTTACTTATTTCCATTATAAAACGGTTCTTCACGATCCAATACAATTTCTGCTGTGATTGGAAGATGGTCAGATGCAAAAGTTTCAATTACTTGAGTCTTTACTGTTTCAACATCTTTGGATGTAAAAATATAATCAATTCGTTTCGTTGGATTTTCTGAAGGATATGTGTTCGCATTGGCTGCATTTGAAAAGACATCGAGATAATTTTTGCGCATTGGCTTCATTTCATTGCTTTCAGGAACAGCATTTAAATCCCCCATGATGACCTTTGGACCTTTTACTTACTGGCAATAGCATGAATTTCATTCACCTGTATTTCTCGTTCTGCTGAAGTTAAGGCAAGATGAGTATTAAAGAAGTGAAGGTGATTCCCTTTTACATTGATCATTGCATCCAGCAAGCCGCGCTGCTCTGTATTGCCTATTTTCGTTAAAAGGTGGTTTTCAGATGAGATGATCGGATATTTACTTAAAATGGCTGTCCCATACTGACGGCGGGGATCTCCTTCATTTAATGGATCACGATCAAGGTTTGCAGCATATGTATAATACATTCCAAGGCGTTCTGCCAGCCATTTTGCCTGATCTTGAAAGTTGCTTCGCTCGGACCAATGGTTGTCCACTTCCTGTAAACCAATAATTTCAGCATCTGCATCTTCAATGATTTTAGCAATTCGTTCCAGATCCAAGACACCGTCAATTCCTTCAGCATGATGAATGTTAAAGGACATCACCTTTACGTTTACTGTGGTACCGTGTTCTTTGGCATATGATTTGTTGCTTAGATCTAATTGGAAAATCATCATAAACGCAATTGCCGAAATAAACAATACCTTTCCAATTTTACCTTTACCACTTTTTTTATTACCTATTCTCATAAGCTAAACTCCTCCTATAAAACTTTTTCTAAAAGAGAATATCAAATGAATCCATAGCCACTATTTCATACATGTAAAAAAGAGAATAAATTTGATTACTTTTTTGTTAATTCAATCCAATTATCCTATGATGAAATCCCCATTCAAATAAGGAGATCTTCTTTTCTAAAACCGATAGGATTCAGAAAATACTCTTAACAGTTTAGGGCAATTAGATTATTTATTAAATAAGCGTTATAATAAAAGAAATAGGTAAACTTATACTAGGGTGGTGGCTTACTTGAGAAATCGTCACAAACGACAAAAGCGGAAACGTGATCTCGTGAAGGATTATTTAAAAAATAAATTAAAGAATTTGCTTCCAAAACCTAATAAAAACCCTGTATCAAATCATAAGAATGATTAATTTAGCAATCGACTGAAATAAATTTTCCCAGGATCTGTTACAATCCAACATTTTTTCTCTTATAAAAAGAGGCTATCTCTAGACCAAAGGGTTAAACCTTTGTGAGACAGCCTCTTCTCGTATTTTTTATCTGATTAAGCTTCCATGATCTCCGCTTGCTTGTAAGTCTCTTTATCTAACTCACCTGTTGCTTTTGCTGTAAGAACACCTGCTGTCATACTTCCGCTGACATTTAATGCAGTACGCCCCATGTCAATTAATGGCTCAACTGAGATTAAAAGACCGACAATTGCAATTGGAAGATTTAAGATCGATAAGACGATGAGTGCAGCAAATGTTGCACCACCCCCGACCCCTGCAACTCCGAATGAGCTAATAGCTACGACTAAAATAAGGGTAGCGATAAATCCAGGACTTGTCGGATCGATACCAACTGAAGGAGCAACCATTACTGCCAGCATTGCTGGATAGATCCCGGCGCAGCCATTTTGCCCGATTGAGAGTCCAAATGAACCTGCAAAGTTAGCGATTCCCTCTGATACACCAAATCCCTCTGTTTGTGTTTTTATATTCAAAGGTAAAGTACCTGCACTTGTACGTGAAGTAAAGGCAAACGTTAATGTAGGCAAGCCTTTTTTCACATACTTTACCGGACTTAGCTTCACAAGCGCTATTAAGAGAAGATGTACAATAAACATTGCGATTAACGCAACATAGGATGCAATGACAAACTTTCCTAATTTCACAATTGCTGCATAATCACTTGTTGCTGTAACCTTAGTGATAATCGCAAGAATTCCATAAGGTGTCAGACGAAGAATGAGTGTCACAATTCTCATCGTCATTGTGTATAGAGTATCAATAATCTTGGCAAAAAACTCACCATGCTCTGGTTCCTTACGTTTTACTCCAAGATAAGCCATACCTACGATTGATGCAAAAATAACTACCGCAATCGTAGAAGTTGGACGGGCACCTGTTAAATCTTGAAACGGATTTGCAGGGAACAGCTCGATGATTTGTTGCGGGATTGTCATATCTTGTACCCCAACAACTTTTTCTTCTATTTCTGCATTGCGGGCCTGTTCTGCCTCACCTGCAGTTAACTCCATGCCATCAAGGCCAAAGCCTAAAGCAGAGCCTATACCAATAGCGGCTGAAATCGCCGTTGTTCCAAGTAAAATTCCGATCACCAGGAAGCTGATTTTCCCGATGTTTTTCGTCAGCTTTAGCTTAGTAAACGCTCCGACAATGGAAACAAACACAAGCGGCATGACGATCATTTGCAATAGTTTCACATAACCGCTGCCAACAATGTTAAACCAATCGATAGTAGTCGTTGTTACCTCAGATGTTGCTCCATAGATTAATTGAATAATAAGACCAAGTACAAGGCCTAAGCCTAATCCAGTGAAAACTCGTTTTGAAAAGGACACATGTTTTTTCTGCATAATGTACAATCCAAATAAGAGTATGAGAAATACTATGATATTAATAATGACTAGAAATGTATTCATTCTAATCTCCTTTCTATTTTCTTTTACAAAATAAAACTATAAGTTAATTATTCCAATGCGTCAAGTAGGAATTACTGATCCATCATTTTTTGCCTCCCCATCAGCTTATCGTTGTTAATCATCTGGACATCCCCCTTTTAAATGACCAGAACGAATAACCTTTGTTTCCAAGTATTTTTCATTAAACTCAGAAACATCCCCCCATAATGGAACCCTGCCAGCGACATTTGCACCAGATGTTTGCAGTGCCTCTAATTTTCTCGGGTTGTTGGTAATAAGCGTTACCGGGTTTGAACGCAACGTTTTTAGGACGCGTATCGCGTCATCATAATTTCGCGCATCATCGACAAAGCCAAGCTCCAGATTAGCTTCTACTGTATCCAATCCTTGTTCCTGAAGGACATAAGCCATCGCTTTACTAAATAAGCCAATCCCTCTTCCTTCATGATTCGCTAAATAAAATAATGCACCAGATCCGTGAGCAGCAATCATTTTCATTGCTTGCTTTAATTGAAAGCCGCAGTCACAGCGCTTGCTGCCAAAGATATCTCCGGTATGGCATATACTATGCATACGAATTAATGCTTCCTCCGATTGTTGAAAATCACCATATACAAGCACGCTTGATTGCTGCATTTCAGCTAAATTGGAAGATGCTAAGGTTTCAATAATACTTTCCGTATTATATGATCCGTCATCACAAAAGTGACCTGCCATATTGTCGCAGCGCAGCCAGCAATACCACTGAAAAATCGTTGTTTCACCATCCAGGTTGACAGGCAATTTGATTGGACCAACTAGATAAATCAATTTCTCGCCGCTTTTGATAACATTAATTTTGTCTTCTAAAATGGACGTCACTTTTTTATTTACCATTAAATCCTTCCTCCTGATGGATATGTCGTTCGGAATCTTTTTACATATATTATGCCCTATTAAGAGTTATCTATATCTTTTTCATGCTTGTTGGACACGAATAAGACGCTTGCCTAGATTTAAAGGAAAGCGCCAAGTAACATTTACTGATTAAAATAAACTTTACCCGCAGCGTCTATATAAACTGTTTTGATCATCGTTCTTTGAAACCTTTGTTTATCCAGTTTCCCTATCATATCGATCGTTATATTATAAACCCCTTCACCGATTTTAGGAAGTTTAAAGCTTCCATCATGTCCTTCCTTTATCAATATGTTTCCCATTTTTAATTTCCCATTTTTATAGTATTCAACCATCAAATCTGTTTTTATCTGCACCCTGCTGTCTTTTGTATTAAACTTAATATTTTTGTCAGTAAGATCTATTTTTAGATTTTCAAGAAGAGGACTATCAAATGTGATGTTAAGTAAATACCGTGCCAGCTTGTCTGATTCTGCATTAAGAGACCACTGTCCTGACTGAGGATTTTGAATGGTGAGCGAATGATGGTAGGCATTGCTGAAATACCCTGTTGCATCCTTTTCAATGGTAAATGACGTGTATGGTTTATTTGTAGGATCTTTAAGTGTCAGCTCAGTTACGGGTACACTGCTGATCCAATTAATCGTGATTTCTTTTACCCCTTCTTCGACAACAAATGATTCCTGTTGTTTCGTTGTAAATTCTCCTCCTCTTGTATAAGAAGCAAGATCAGTAGAAGCTGCTGCAACGAAATCCTTTGCTTGGATGGTACTGCCGGCTGTCTCATATAGTTCATTTAAATACGGTTTAAATAAATGGAATGTGGAGGTGCCTTCTTTTATCGTTGTATGGTTCCATTCACCGACTTTTAACTCAGTTCCATAGGATAGCTTCGAACTGTTGACAGTGACGGCACCATCATTTGCGCCGTAGCCGCTAAGATAGAGACCGCCCCAATAAAGCGAGCTGCCAAAGCTTCCCCATTTCGTTCCGCCAAACGTATAAAAGGGATTTTTATAAGCATTTGCATGGTAATCTGTTTTGGAGCGGAAATAATTCATATAACCAGTTTGCAAGGAATAGGTTGCATCATTTTTGCTTCCGATTATCCCAGTTAACCATCCGGCCCAGCTGCTATAAGCAAGGTCTGCTAATTGTGATCCGTAGTGAGGCGCTGACAAGGTGATAACTCTTTCCACATACGGAAAAGCTCCATAATGAACAAGGGCTGACTGTGCATCAATCCCGCCTTTACTATGGGCAACAATGACAACCTTTTCACCAAAATAATTAGATATATCACGAATTTTTCCGGCTAATAGCTTGCCATTATCCCACATATTTTTTGTTGGATGAAGATCAATGAAGGCGGTTTCGTAACTATTTTGATAAGCAGTATCATACATATTATTTTCATTCCACCAAGTTTTTGAAGAGCTGTTTAATCCGTGGATAAAGAGAATCGGATATTTTGAAGGTGATACATTAGAAGGTTTCGTGCCAACATACCATTGTCCTGGAATTCCTGAAGGATCGTCTTTGCCAAAAGAGCCTGCATGACTTAATGGCGGCAGCAAAAAGAACATCCCGACACATGCATAAATCAACTTTCTAATCATTTCCCACTCTCCCTTTCGTCAGATAAGGGCCATTAAAGGATCGTCTAAGGAGAAAGCTGCTGTCTTATACCCTTTCTTTATAAATATGATATAACAGAATCATTCATCTAAAAAAGAGTAAAAAACCCCTCTTTTTTAAAAGTGATAACTTAAGAGGGGTTCAAAAAAAACTATCTTTTCACTTTTTTTGCTTTCATTACTAGATTTCCGCCGGAACCTTTCATTAACGTAAAAGAGAATATACTATGAAAATTCGTCAGCTTTCCTTTGAGCAGTCCCCTTATTGTTTCATAATTAACCAATACCGTACCAGCGATGATCGTTAATGCGCCTATCCCGGTCATCCATGAAAAATATTCATCATACACGACAACACCTAATATAACGGCAATGATCGGTGAGATATAGAGCCAAGTAGACGGAAAGATCGGATTTGTACGTGACACAAGCCAATAATACAGACTATGACCAACCATTGAACCAAATACAATTAAATAGAGAAGCGAGCCCAATGAAGCATAGCTTAAAAAAGCATCGAGCTGAATCTTCTCAGTACATAATGATAATACGATTAATAGAATCCCGCCGTGCATCATTTGAGCTGCATTTAAAGCGATAGGTGATGTTGATTGAAATTTTTGGATCACATG
Organism: uncultured Metabacillus sp.; assembly: GCF_947503125.1. Taxonomy (GTDB): domain Bacteria; phylum Bacillota; class Bacilli; order Bacillales; family Bacillaceae; genus Metabacillus. Next base: position 30,846 of record NZ_CANNCR010000034.1, on the reverse strand, counting down.
CTTTGAATAAAGTGTTCCTGATGCGTAAAAGATTTCACCGACAATAATCGCTATACAACCAATCATCCAAAACGGACTAATTTCAATCGAGAAGCTAGGAAGAATTAATAGCATGACACCGACAACCCCAATGATGCATCCTATAAAGGAGCTGCCTGCTGCTTTTTGCTTTAACACAAATGACTGAATCATCATAATCATCATCGGACCTGTAGCAGATAAAACAGCAGCAATTCCTGAGGTTACATATTGTTCAGCCCAGTATAATGTAGCAAATGTTCCAAACGTTAAGCCCACTCCTGTCAAAAACATCTCTTTTCGAAACAAAAAGCGAATTGTCGCTTTGTCTTTCCAAGCTATAAAGCTAAATAGCAGCAATCCAGCAAGAAAAAAGCGGAGCCCTGCAGAGAAGAGTGGCGGCAAGCCTGCATCCACACCAATTTTAATTGCTAAAAATGTTGTTCCAAAGATAAAACACATGAGTACATAATTGACAATAACCATCTAAACTCCTCCTTTTTATTTCATCATAAAAGGAGAACAATAGAACAGATTAATTTTAATAGAACAGATCGGTTCTTATCGATGATACAATAAAGAAAATATATGAGGAGGATTCAATGTGAGCAAGGCGGTTCATCAAGGTGATTATTTGTTCAAACAGGTCTATGATTATGTAGTCCACAGAATCGATCGCAAAGAATGGAAGGAACATGATAAGCTTCCCTCTGTCAGGCAATTGGCAGATGATTTGAAGATCAATCGTTTAACAGTGTTAAAAGCATACCAATTGCTGAAAGAGCATGGAAAAGTGTATGTGAAAGATAAATCAGGCTATTTTGTCCAAACAAGTGAAAAGACTGGCCTTGAAATGATCGATCCTCCAATTGTTTCGGCATATGTCCAGAAAAATCACTTATATGACATTCATCAGACACCCGGATTATTTAATTTTTCTCAAGCATTGATCGATCCAAATCTTCTGCCGAATCATTTTTTATCAGATTACGTGAAAAAAGTGTTTGATATGTATCCAAAAGTGCTTGCAACCTATTCAACTGTGCAAGGGGATGAAGAACTGCGGGAAGCACTAGCGAACTATTTTATAAACAAATATAAAACTTATCTTAGCGCTGATGATATTCTGATTACATCTGGTTCACAGCAAGCAATTCACCTAATCTCGCAAGCTTTTATTAAGCCAAGAGACACAGTTATGTTTGAGAGACCTAGCTACAGTGCGGCAATTGATATTTTTAGAGCACAAGGAGCCCATATCGTAACCGTGGATATTCATGCAGAGGGATATGATTTACAACTAATCGAATCCTATATGAAACGGTATAAGCCGCGCCTCTTTTATCTTAATCCAACTTTTCATAATCCGACTGGTTATACAGTTCCTGCCTGGCAGCGAAAAAAATTAGTAGATTTAGCTGAAACGTATCGTTGCCTGTTAATTGAGGATGATGCCTATCACGACATCTATTTCGAGCAGCCCCCACCGCAGCCAATTTATACGTATGATACAGCAGGAACAGTAATTTATATCCGCAGCTTTTGTAAATATATCTCACCTGGGTTGAGAATTTCGGCTGTTATTTGCCAATCACCATTACTCAAATCTTTACTATCGGCAAAATCATTAGCTGATAATGGTTCACCGCTTTTAAATCAGAAGATCTTTCTTCATTATTTTTCATCTCTTCGGATGCAGCAGCATTTGGAAAAACTTCGCATTGCCCTGCAGATTCGCAGGGAAATCATGGAGGATGAACTTTCGGCAACAGACTGGCAATGGACCAGTCCGAACGGAGGCTTAAATTTGTGGATAAAGCTTCCTGAGCACCTATCAACTGAATGGTTGGTGGAACGATGTATTGAGCAGTCAATATCCTTTGTGCCAGGCGTGGTTTGTGATCCATTAGAGCAATTCTCATCTTGGATTCGCTTGAGTTATTCATTTGTAAATGAGATCCAGCTTCGGGAAGGAGTTAAGCGGTTAGTTAAGATTGCGGAATAATAAACTTGTTATTTCATAATTTCTAAAGGGACAGTACCCTCAAACATCAATATTTGTGTTTGTGAGGGACTGTCCCCAAGTTTTCTTTTTTCCTGAACTTAACTTGTAACTGTTTGCGCCAAGTTCCAACCTGCTAAATATTTTTGAGTATTCAAAAGCATTTTCTCAAATAGTTCACTCGCCTGATCTGGGCTAAGCTGACTAACAAGCGGATCCTGGACAAAGGCTTGAAATGCAAGCTCTTTATCTTTTGTTAGGGCTGCTCGAAAGGTTGTTTCTTGATTATGAATATGTCGTGAGACCATGTTTTGAATTGGCCCCGGCAATTGGCCTGCACAGATAGGCTGAATGCTGTCATTTCTGAATAAGGCATTAGTTTCTACAACTGCATCAAATGGCAATCCTTGGATTTGTCCTCTATTTGGCAGGTTCACATTTGTTACTAAGTCACCTAAGCCAAGTAATGCTTTGATCATCTCAACGCCCTCTTCACCTGTTGAACGAAGCACAAATTCTTCTTTGCCTTCTGAAAGTCTCTTGCCTTTTTCGAGAAGTTCTTCTCTGTTATCAATTCGCCATTGGACGTTTGTCAGACCAAACTTCCATTCTTTTACTCGATCAGGACTTTGCAAATACCATGAATTTGGCATAAATTCCGCTAAATGGCGATCCCCCGCTGCGGCAATTAAACCAAACCTTTTAAATAAATCAAATTTCACCCTTTGGGCAGAGGCAAAATGATTGTTCATCCAATGACCCTTTTCTGTTCCCTCATAGCCCTCTTCATAATATTTGTCAACAAACTCTTTATATAACGGGAATAGGTCGATATCTTCATAGGAAGCCTTATCAATCCAAGTAAAATGATTGATTCCTAATACATTAACCTTAATATCATTGTAGCTTACACCTTCAATTCCCTTCATTTCTTTTAGCATAGAAGCTAGCAATTTTTGCGTACCAAATACCTCGTGACAGCAGCCAATGGCTTTGATTTCCGGGAATGTCGTATATAAAGTACGAACACATAGACTCATTGGATTTGTATAATTGATCACCCATGCATTTGGAGCTGTCTTTTTAATATGCTCTGCAATATCTACAAAAATCGGAATCGTACGTAAAGCTCTGACCAAGCCTCCTGGCCCAATTGTATCGCCAACAGATTGATAGATTCCATATTTTTCAGGCTCATGAACATCCGAAGCCATTTCATTGAATGAACCAGGAAGAATAGAAATGATGACAAAATCTGCACCTTGCAACGCTTCATCCATTGTCGCAACAGCTTCATATTTCCATTTGCCAACAACATCCCCACGTTCGTACAAACGATTTCCAATCGTTTCATTCGCACATGCTGCCTCATAATTAATATCATATAGCTTCACTGTTCCAGATAAACTGCCTTCAAGAGCAAGATCACTCATTAGCCCCCATGCCCAGCCTCGAGAGCCGCCTCCGATGTAGGCAATTTGCAAGTCTTTCCCCTTCACTTTCCTATTCATTGAAAAAATCCTCCTTTTTATCTTGTAAGCTATTTACCTTAATATTCGAGAAAAGGAAACGATTACCTTGTTATTTTTGCGATATTATCATTTAATTATTATAACCATTATTAGCATTTAATGGGTCCAATCCCCAAGATAAGAGATTAATTAGTTCGAAATTCTATTTTGATCATCTTGTCCCTTTTCCTGCCAAAGCGTTTTCATTTTTTACGACATATTTCAAATGAAACCGGACCAAGTAATCCTGACATTAATCGTGCATGGTCCATTTCATTTGCACGATTGTTCGTGACATCCACAGTCAGTTTATTAACACCCTTTACAAGATAAGCTGGATGAACGTCAAATCGATAAGGTGCCCACATTTTCACACCAATCTCATGTTCATTTACCGTCACCTTTACAATTTCATAAGCTTCGCCTAAGTCTAGGTAGATTTTTGTTAATGAATCCATATCTTCTAGAATAAACTGATTCTTATAGGTTACGGTTCCCGAATAGGATTCCATGCCTTCCCATTGAACCCATGATCCCAATACAAGATTTCTTCTGTTATCAATAATCCAATTATGATCGAGCTCAATACATTCTGTTTTAAAGTCAGGAATTACTTCCTCCTCTATCAAGGGCTTTTGAGCAATATCAACAGCAAACACAATCGAAGATCTTCGTTCAACATTCAATGGAGCAACTAATTTACCATTTTTCCGGTGAAGGTTTACTTGTTCTATTTCACCTGTCCAAGCATCCCATTTTTCGACTCTTCCCACTTCTTTCAAGGAAAAGGAACCTTTATAATTTTCTTCTCCTTCATTTACAAAGAAATAAAAGAGCTTACCATCTTTAACGATTTTACTGACTCTTATGTCCTTACATGCAGGGGAAATTATAACTTCTTCTCGGTGAATTCTGGATAGAGCATCAACAACATTATCAGGACTTTGAATAACTTTTGCCCCTTTAACTGTCGAAGATTCATGTTCACCCGTCAGAACGATAACTTCTCCTCCACTTTGAATGAAATGTTCCAGCTTAGCTATGGAATCGGCTTCGAGTTTTAAGCCATTTTCAATAATCACCGTTTGATAAGATTGGTTCACAATCTCTATTTTTCCATCCCCTAGATGACTTGTTAATAAAAACAAAGCTTCCTCTAGATAATTGAATTCGATTTGATTTTCAAATAAAGGTTTGGCAACCTTCCATGGCAAATGATCTTCTCCACATAAAATTGCTACAGATGTTTGATTTACGGAATCAGTCATTAACCAGCTTAGGCGCTTCATGTATTGAGCAAATGGTTTGTAATACGGCCACCACAAGTTATTCGGACCAACGTCTGGCGGACGTTCGTGACTTCTCCGTTCTCCCTCAATTGAGTAATAAAAGGCGTGTGGACAAAGGAGATTAACCCCTCTGACTAGCAGCCAATCCATATACCATTTCATGTCTCCTGGAGTTAACGCCCATGGACTTTCTTTTGAGCAAACTCCTAAAAATTCATTCAGATTTCTTCGTCTGCCTCTATGCCTTGCTGCGTCTGCTGAGCACTTTCCGGCTGTAGAATGTTCCCCTTCTAACGCCTTTCCATCCTCTGGTGCAACCCAACGCCACACCACATCCTGTCCAGGTATTTGAAAATGGTCAAGCAAGCCAATGTCACTGCTTTTCGCTGGATGACCTGTTAAGGCAATACCATGGCTTACACACCAGTCACTTATTTGTTTATAATAAGCTTCGGTTAATCTCTTATTAACAGCCTTACTATAGTTTATTCGATGTGTTTCTGTTTCATCTCCGGTATGAAACCACAAGGAGGCTAAATGCCTTTCTTTGTTTCCATGCTGTTTATAATCAGTGAGAAAATCTCTGGTCCAAGGCTTCAAGCCTTTAGTAGACCCTCTTCCCAAAATATCCGGCTCATCAGTAAACATGGCAATGACGGTATTACCAAAATAGTCTTTCAATCGATCGTAGTATCGATCATGGGTGATCTGAATAAATTTTGCGACTGCATCAGGATTTAATAAATCAGCAGATGCTGGTGCATTTTCTTCACCATCGTCTTCACCGAAATGGATACCACGAATATTTCCCCCTGAATACGTTTCGACGAAAACGAGAATCGACCAGTTATCATCATCGGGAGGACGAAACGAGACTTTTCCATTTTCGTAATCTAATAATTGTGATGTTGATAAATCTACTGTTTCCGCTGATTGCTTTTTAACTGCTTGAGCCGAAACGATTGAGTCTCCCTCCGATAGATCGATCGTTATTTCATTTTCCGTATCGCAAGGATATTCGATCATTTTTAATCCTCTGCTTGCATATTCCGGATGATCTTTAACGACTAATCCTTTAGCTGAACCAGAAGGATACATAGCTTCATCATATAAAATAACCAACATCCCTAACCGCTTTGCTTCTTCTACGGCTGTGTGAACCAATTCCATAAAATAATCCGATAAAAAAACGATTACCTCAGGGATCCCAATTCTTGGATGTAAAACGAATCCTGTAACCCCTTTGTCATAGAAATCATTGATTTGTCTAATTATTTCCTCTTTCGTTAAGTGATCATTCCAAAACCAGAAAGGAATTGGGGTAAATTCCTCTGGAGGGTGTAAGAATTGTTGATGCAACACACTTACCATTTTTTAGCAACTCCTTTCTATAAGGTGTCTATTGAACATATCAGCTTAAAATTTAATTAATTCATCTACTTTCACTGCCTGGCCTGTATTAAGCGAGATGTTTCCTGCAATTCCAGTTAAAATCGACATCGCTCCATCAACATGAGAAGCTGCACGTTTGAATTCGTCTTCAACAGGAGTTCCGAAAATATCTTGTAAAAGGATAGGATCTCCGCCGCCATGTCCGCCTTTACCTTCAACAACTTCAACCTCATAAGGCTGACCAAACATTGGCATCACCATGATTGATTTCTCTTTTACCTTTCCTTCGTCATCCTTACTGCCGCCTGAATTAATGTAAGACTGTTCACGTATGCGAACTTCAATTCTTCCTTTTGTCCCGTTAAAGGAAACCAAATATCCTTCCCATGGTAAATAAGCATTTAACGAATAGTTTAAAATGGCTTTGTTTTTGTAAGTGACTAAAACTCCAAGTGTATCTTCAATATTAATCCCATCTCCAAACACACTTTGGTCACGCTGATAACCATCTTCTTTTTCCGCATCCAAATACATGGATTTCAAGTGCTCATTGGCTTCCAAATCAATCGCGAATGATCATCCTTCGCATAATCACTTCCATATGCACGTTGATAAAATTGTGTAACACCTCTAGATTCGGCGTTCTCTCTACCATAGAAACGAAGTCCTCCAGATGCATAAACAGTTTCAGGTGTTGTTCCTAACCAAAAGTTCACTAAGTCAAAATGGTGTGTCGATTTGTGAACAAGCAAACCACCGCTATTACGCTTATCGCGATGCCATCTGCGGAAATAGTCCGCACCATGCTGCGTATCCAGCGCCCACTCAAAATTAACGGAATTTACTTGACCAATGACATCATTCATAATGAGCTCGCGAATTTTCGTATTGTGAGGGGCATAACGATAGTTGAAAGCAACGCGAACTTCTTTTCCTGTCCTTTTCGTTGCATCAATAATAGCTTGGCATTTTTCAGCGTCCACTGTCATTGGTTTTTCGGTAATCACATCACACCCTAACTCCAAAGCTTTAATAATATACGTATGATGTGTGCGGTCAACAGTTGTTACAACAACAGTATCCGGTTTTTCTACTGATATCATTTTTTCAAAATCAGTGTGTAAGTAAGTGTTAATTTTAGGATGATGGTATCGCTCTTCCAGTAAACGATTTGCATAATCCATTCTCGTTTGATTCAAATCACAGAAAGCAACTAGATTGCAAGTTTCCCTAAAATCCCTGACAATTGCACCATAGAAAAATTCAGCTCTTCCGCCAGTTCCAACTAAGACATATTTTTTCATTTAAATCTCTCCTTTTTATATCGATTGTTAACAAAGAAGGAAGTGACATTTTCTTCTTTGTTAACGTGTGCATAAATTATAATTTTTCTTCTGAACTTCCCCTTAACCAGCATTCTCATTACTAAACTTACTCAAATTTCTGGTCAATTTCACCTCATTATCATATTGATATTTTTAAAACGCTACCAAAAGACGAGTTGTAATAAATTCTCTCTCCTTAAAATAACTCTAACTGTCCTTACTGACAATAGCACTTTTTTGAAAAAGGGTAGCATTTTTTAAAATAGATTGTATTTTTTATATTTGAATATTAACAATAAGATTTGTCGATGAGTAAGAAGTAGATAAATTGTACTCATTTCTATGCAATCCCTTTCCATCAAAGTTTTTAAAGACCGCATAGAAATCGATGGCTTTAATCGTGAAGCGGACAGTGTATTAACGATTGAGAAGAAAGTCAAATAAATTCAGGAAGCCCTGCACTCAAATAACAATGTGCAGGGCTTTCATTAATTTTTATTCATTTACCACAGCTTTTAAATGCCAGACATAGCTTTGGAAGTCGCCTTTTACTTCTGCCGGGACACTTAGTCCAGCATACTCAAGCTCATCTCCGCCATATTTTTCATCTGTGTTTTCTACTTTATACACCTTGGACGGATCAAGGCCATTTACTTTAAAGCTCTCGAATGGACTATTCGCTTCAGATAGGATGCGGAAATAAAAGACAACCGCTTCATCCTTTTCTTTATTCACAAATGCCCATGCTGCTTCATTTCCTTCGAAAGGATTTAACAACCGATAGAAGTCACCAAATTGAATCAGTTTTCTTATTCCCTTATACTGAACGACCTGATCTATAACAGCTTCTTTTTCTTGATCCGTTAATTTTGTTAGGTCTAGTTCATAGCCAAGGTTCCCCGACATTGCCACATCTCCTCGAATATCGATTGAGGTAAAGCGATGAACTTGGTGATTCGGAACATCGGAGACATGTGATCCCATTGAACTAATCGGGTAGACAAGACTTGTTCCGTATTGAATCTTCAAGCGTGAAATGGCATCTGTATTATCACTTGTCCATGTTTGCGGCATATAATAAAGGATGCCCGGATCAAATCGTCCACCGCCGCCTGAACAGCTTTCAAAAAGGACGTGTGGAAATGCTGTCGTAATCTCTTCCATCACTCTGTACAGCCCAAGCATATACCGATGTGCGGTTTCCTTTTGCTTTTCAGCAGGTAAAACAGCTGAGCCAATTTCTGTCATATGACGGTTCATATCCCATTTTACATATGTGATTGGTGCACTGCTTAAAATATCTGATATCATTTTTATAATGGCATCACATACATCTTTTCGTGAAAAATCTAGAATTAACTGATTTCTGCTTTCTGAACGAGTCCGATTCGGAACATGAAGACACCAATCTGGATGCTCTCTGTATAGATTACTATTAACGGATATCATTTCAGGCTCAAACCATAATCCAAACTCCATTTCCATATTACGGACACGGTTCACTAAGTCTTCAAGGCCGTTCGGCAGCTTATTTTTATCAACAAACCAATCACCCAGTGATGATGTATCATCATCACGTTTACCAAACCATCCATCATCTAATACGAAAAGCTCGATCCCTAATTCTTTCCCTGCTCTAGCAATTTCTTCAATCTTTTCTGCGTTGAAATCAAAATATGTCGCTTCCCAGTTATTAATGAGTATTGGACGTTCTTTATCGCGGAAATTTCCTCTGCAGAGACGTGAACGGTAGAGATCATGGAAGGTTCTTGACATCCCGCCAAGTCCTTCATGTGAATAAACCATTACAGCCTCAGGGCATTGAAAAGCTTCACCAGGCTCTAGCATCCAATTAAAGTCAAATGGATTAATACCTAAAGAAACCCGCGTGTTTTTAAACTGATCTACCTCTGCCTGTGCTAAGAAATTACCGCTGTATACAAGATTCAAGCCAAAAACCTCACCATTATTTTCATCTGTCCCTTTTCTTAGTAAAGCAATGAACGGATTTTGTTGATGACTGCTGGCTCCTCTTCGACTTTCTACAGATTGAACCCCTGATCTGAGCGGCTGCCTTTCTACATGGCGCTCTCTTCCCCAGGCACCAGATAAATGAAGAAAATCAAAATCAGCATCACGGAAATCGATATTTACACTTAATGCACGGCGCAAGTTAACCGTTTTTGAACCATTGTTCAATATTTTTGCCGTTCTAGTGATAACATTACGGTTTTCAAAAACTGTATAAGTCAATTGCACGGTTATATCCGCAATAGTATCTTCCAATGTTAATTCAAGAGTTTCTGCTTCATTCTCATTCTCTACGTATACGGCCGGCAAGCCCTCAAGGCCTGGTTTCCCTTTATAGATGTGATGAGATTTGTAGCGCAAGTCTGTCACGGTTGTCCCATTATCTAATTGAATCTGGTAGGCTGGATGTCTGAAATCTGTATTCCCGTAGCCAGGATATTCCTGTGGCAATGTATCTAATGAAAATGTCCGATCCTTTGATGGATAAGGATTCCCTGAAAAAGCCCGGTCCACAAACTGAAGCTTATTGGAATGATTGTATTGTTTAACCTTTCTCCCCCAATAAAGATGTGATAAATACCCATCGCGAATAATTTGCATCACATAGCTTGTATCTTTTGCTTGTAAATGAAATAAATTGTTTTTTTTATCGAACTGAATGCCCATTTGTTCTTCACTCCATTTCTTTTTTAACCTACAAAGGTAATTTTTCTAAAGAGCATTTTTTATTTAATTGCCCCTCTTGTCACACCGCCAATGACCCATTTTTGTGCAAAGACATAAACAATCACCATTGGCGAAAGTGCTAATAAATAAGATGCAAATGCCAAGTTAACATCTGTAGCGAATTGCGATTGAAAAATATACTGAACTAACGGCAAAGTTGAATGTGCCTGATCACTTAAAATAATCAATGGCAGCATAAAGTCATTCCACGCCCATAAACAAGTTAATATTCCGATTGTTGCGTTTATAGGTGTTAATAACGGAAAAATAACCTTCCAAAAAACCCCCCATGTGCTGCACCCATCTACAATAGCCGCTTCTTCAAGCTCGACAGGGATTGAGCGTATATAGCCGACATAAATAAATGTATTAAAGGCCATCCCATACACAATATATAAAAAGATTAGTCCATTTGGATCTGTCATCCCAAGGCTGGAGGTTAATTTGATAACCGGAAGCATAATGATCGGAAATGGGATAAATAATGCACCTACGAAATAATAATACAATCCTTTAAAAAATTTCTTATGAAGATTTCTTGCTATCACATAAGCCACCATCGAATTTGTCAAAATTGTAAAGGTAAGCGTGATAATGGTGATATAAGCACTATTTTTAAAGGCATGAAAGAAATTGGTTGCTTCAATTGCCTTTGCAAAGTTTTCAAAGTGAAAACCCAATGGAAAAGAAAGTACTGATTGTGCCAGTTCCTCAGGTGTTTTCAATGCAATCGAAATTGCAATATATAAAGGAAAGATGATAAACAAGGAGCCTAAGGCAATTAAAACGGTCAACAGCCAATTTGTCTTTTTTTGTTTCATTACATGTCAATCTCCCTTCTTTGAAGTACTCGAATTTGGAAAATAGATATTAACATGATCACTATAAAGTAAATGACAGAGTTCGCAGATTGATAGGCAAACTCTCCACCTTGAAATCCACCCTTATAAATAAGAACAGAGATTGCTTCGGTTGCCCGGCCTGGCCCCCCATTCGTCAAGGCAATAACCTGATCAAATACCATTAAGAAATTTTTCATCGCTAAAACCATATTGATCGTAAAGAAGGGCGCTATCATCGGAAAGGTAATCTTCCAAAACTCCTGCCATTTGTTTGCACCATCAAGATTTGATGCTTCATACAATTCACTTGGCACCGTTTGCAGACCTGCCAAATATAAAATGATGTTCAGGGCACATGCTTGCCAAACAGCCACAATCACGATCCCAATCCATGCTAAATTTTCATTTCCTAATATATTTGTAGATAGAAAACCAATATTAAGTTCTTCCCCAAACTTCGGTACAACATTTGCAAAGATATAGTTAAAAATATAACCGACTATTAAGACACCAAGTACATTTGGTAAAAAATATACCGCTCTGAAAAAGTTCTTGAATTTAATCTTTGCATTTAAGCCCATCGCAATTAACAGACTTAAAATATTTACTAATATAGTCGATAAAATCGCAAATTTAAAAGTAAATCCATACGACTGATAGATATTTTCATCTTTAAAGAGATTAATATAATTTTTGAATCCTACAAAATCATAGGTGAAGCTTAAGCCGTCCCAGTTTGTGAAGGAGTAATATACACCTTGAATCGCCGGAAGTGTATGAAATACGGCAAATAGGAAAACGGCTGGCAATGCCATGAAATACAGTGTGATGTTTTTGGTTTTCATAATATTCCCTTCCTTATTTTGATTAGAAAGATGCAGATATGCAAAATTCCACGTGATCACTGCACTTTTATTGTCGCTCCTGTACCTTTGTCCATTCTTTATCCAATGTCTTTAAAAATTGGTTTACATCTTTATTATGAGCGAGCACTTGGAGCTGCTTATCAAGCCCTACTGCAATTGGCACATAGTGATCAGGGAAATCCAGAAGTGCCCCCTTTTCAAAACTAGGTTTCAATCCTTCTAACACAGGATCTTCTTGAATTACACCTTTCCTAGCTGAGAATGCATTTTGCTGATTGATGTATGTTTTCATATTTTCATCAGCTAATAAAAATTCAACAAATTTTTTAGCTTCTTCAGGATGTTCTGATCTAGAGGAAAACGCAAGAAGTAAATCGACACCTGAAACTAATTTAGATTCCCCCGGTACGTCTGTAACTGGATATGGAAATACACCAAGGTTTATATCAGGATTCGCTTTTTTAATTTCAGGAATGGCCCAAATCCCTTGGAGATACATAGCTGCTTTCCCGTTTGCAAAGGCTATGTTTCCATCGGAATAGGCTTTTCCATACTGGTCTTTGTGGCCATATTCCATTAGTTGCATAAATTTCCCAGCCGCTTCCTTATGACTTTCTGCAAATGTTGTATGTTCCTTTTTCAGTTCCTTAAAGAACTGTCCTCCTTGGGTGTTTGCAGCAAGAGCATTATAAGAAGGAAGGGTTGTCCAAGCATCCTTAAACGTAAAGTAGAACGGTATTTTTCCTGCTGCTTTGATCGTTTCGGCTGCTTCAATGAATTCATCCCATGTAGTTGGTACTTCAATACCTAATTCTTTAAACATATCCTTGTTATAGATCACTGAACTGGCGTTTGCAGCAAATGGTACCGCATACACTTTTTCCAAGCCTGACACATCCTTTAACATTTGTATATATGCAGGCTGGATATCCTTTAGCAAATCGTTATTCGTCACATCTTCGAATATTTGTGCATTGGCTAAATTAGCAAAAGTAAAATTAGCTCCAATTCCCATTACATCAGGTATTTCACGTTTTACGACCCGCATTTTCAAAACAGTTTCAGCATCGGGCGGGTTTGATTGTACAACATCAATTCCCGGGTTTTCCATTTCAAATTTTTTGATTAACTCATCAAATGTTGCTTTTGCTTCTGATTTATACTGAAAAAATTCGATCTTCACTTTGCCCTCTGCATCATCTGCAGAACGACTGGCACATCCAGCAAGTCCTGAAACAACTAGAAAACTAGCCAGTATAAATACCACCACTTTTTTCATTTTTTTGTCCTCCTAACAAATACATAAGCACTTTCTCCATGATTATTATCTTTTCCAATAGGAGCAAACAGCCAGCAACACTCTTTAAATACTCCCAAAACTATCCATCTGTTAAGTCACTCCTATTAGTAAACTTTACTTAAAAAAATATCATTTAATTCGTTTTCTTTTTTAATATTAGCAAAGTTTTTATATGATAACAACAGATTTTTACGATATTTTACTTAATTTTACCCTCATTTTGGTCTTTTTTATTAGTTATATTTACTAAAAACTACAAATGACATAATAAAACATACTAAGACAGACATGATTTAAATTTATTTCTGGCTCTTTATTGATTATTTATATTAAATCCATAAATCTAATTTTTTATAAAAAATAAGTTGAAATTTCCTAAAAAAACCAGTAAATACCGAAGAAACCAAGAAAGTATCTCCGGTACCAAAAAGGGGGCACAATGCTTTGCAAGAGAGAATAATTACTGAAGCAATTCTTCTTATTCAACAAAAAGGTTTTACTTTTACGATTAGTGAATTGGCTACAAGGCTTAGAACAAGTAAAAGGACCATTTATGAGCACTTTACATCAAAAGATCAAATGATCGAGATGATTATTGATAACCTTATTTCACAGATAAAAGTAAAGGAAAAAGAAATTGCAGAAAATGATGACCTGGAGCTACTTGAAAAAATCAATCAAATTCTCTGCTGTACGCCGAAAGATTTTGAAATAATGGATATGCGTTTATTATCAGATTTAAAAAAGCATCACTATTATCAATGGGAAAAGCTCGATTATTTTTTAAAAAAGGAGTGGTCTGTTGTCCTTCATTTAATGGAGCAAGGAATTGATTCGTCCAATAAATTTACAAGCCTTTATTGAGCTCTATTTAGGTGCCATTAATCAAATCTATGACCCGATTTCTTCTTATCAGCGTCAGCAAACAATTGGAGAGAGGCTGCAAACTGTTATGGACATCCTTTTAAACGGCATCATTAATCGAACATAAAGGAGGAGTAATCATGGCATGGGTCTATTTATGCCTTGCTATCTTACTTGAGGTAGCTGGAACAACAAGTATGAAATTATCCGAAGGATTTACCAGACTATTGCCAAGTATTTTACTACTAATCTTCTATGTTGGCAGTCTCGGATTTTTAACATTAACATTAAAAACAATTGATGTCTCAGTTGCATATGCCATTTGGTCTGGTATGGGCATATTAATTATTACATGTATAGGTGTTTTTTATTTTGGTGAAAGCTTTAATACACTTAAGCTTCTTTCCATCATTCTGATCATTGTGGGTGTCATAACATTGAATTTTACTGTTGAGCATGAAAAAGCGAGTAGTGAGCAGGTGACTGAAGGGAAATGATGAAATATTTAAAGCCATTTTTCTTAGTAACAGATATAGGGTTTATTCTTTATTGGATTGTTACTTTTTTCAATATAATTCCTAAAAGCTGGGCGTTTAAGGATTATGATCACTCGATTATCATTGCATGGAATTGGTCATTTTTCCCTTTGGATATGTTGATTTCCATTACTGGACTTTTCAGCCTGTACTTATATAACAAAGGAAAAGAAGTGTGGAAAACATTCGCCTTGATTTCGTTAGTATTGACCTTCTGTTCTGGCTTACAAGCCATTGCCTTTTGGATTTACAGCCAAGACTTTGATATCACTTGGTGGGCAATGAACTTGTATTTATTAATTTACCCGCTGTTTTTCCTAAGAATGTTTGACGATAAAGGAAATGTAATCGAGTCTTCCAAGAGAGTGAAATCCGTTTAATTGAAATATACTTAAAACCCACCCGCCCTATTGCTCTATATAAAGCAAGGGCTGGTGGGTTTTAATTTACACCATTACTTTGCATATATCATTTGTAAACTCAACCGGGTCAGTAATTGGCAATCCTTCAATTAAAAGAGCTTGATTGTACAAGAGATTCGTATATAGGTTTACCTTCTCTTTATCTGTTTCAAACGCATCTTTTAATGAATTAAATACATCGTGATTTACATTTATCTCTAGGACTTTTTCTGCTTTTATATTTTGGTTATCAGGCATAGCATTAAGGACTTTTTCCATTTCAATGGTAACTTCCCCTTCCGTTGACAGACACACAGGATGTGTCTTTAAACGCTTAGATGCTCTGACATCCTTTACTTTATCCGATAAAATATTTTTCATATAATCAAAAAGTTCTTTGCTTTCATTTTCATCCGATTGGTTGTTTTCTTTCTCATCTGCTTCTATACCTAAATCACCGCTGGAAACAGATTTGAATGGCTTTTCTTTGTAATTCATGATCATTTTGATGGCGAATTCATCGATATCTTCTGTGAAGTATAAAATTTCATAGCCTTTATCTGCTACAAGCTCTGTTTGTGGGAGCTTGTCAATTCGTTCAATTGATTCACCAGAAGCGTAGTAAATATACTTTTGGTCTTCAGGCATTCTTGATACATATTCATCTAAGGTAACCATTTTCTTCTCTTTTGATGAATAGAACATCAATAAATCCTGCAAAACTTCTTTGTTGCTGCCAAAATCACTGTATACGCCGTATTTTAACTGTCTGCCAAACGATTTATAGAATTGTTCGTACTTTTCTCTTTCATTTTTCAATAAGCTTTGCAATTCATTTTTGATTTTCTTGTTAATGTTTTTTGCAATAAGCTTTAATTGGCGATCATGCTGCAGCATTTCCCTTGAGATATTAAGAGATAAATCCTCAGAATCAACCATTCCTTTTACAAAGCTAAAGTAATCAGGAAGCAGGTCAGCGCATTTGTTCATGATTAAAACACCATTTGAATAAAGCTCTAAGCCTTTTTCATATTCCTTTGAGTAATAATCAAACGGCAGCTTTTCAGGGATATACAAAATCGCATTATATCTTATTGTCCCATCAACACTAATATGGATATGCTTTAACGGTTTATCGAAGCCGTAATGCTTCTCTGTGTAAAACTTCTCATAATCCTCATCAGTCAGTTCACTTTTATTCTTTCTCCAAATCGGAACCATGCTGTTGATTGTTTGTTCTTCTTGGTACTCTTCTAATTCATTTTCGCTGCCTTCTTTTGGTCTTTGTCCGGAAACATCCATTTTAATAGGGTAGCGAATAAAGTCAGAATATTTTTTGATAATCGATTTTAATCGATATTCCTGTAAGAACTCATCATAGTTTTCATCTTCTGTGTTCTCTTTGATCTTCAAAGTGATTTCCGTTCCGACAGCAGCTTTTTCATGTGGTGTAATTGTGTAGCCATCTGCTCCGGTAGACTCCCACTTATAAGCTTCATCACTGCCTAGCGCCTTGCTAATAACTGTTACAACATCAGCTACCATAAAGGCGGCATAAAAACCAACCCCGAATTGCCCAATGATATCATGGCCATCTTTTAATTCATTTTCATTTTTAAATGCTAAAGAGCCGCTTTTGGCAATTGTTCCAAGATTCGCCTCAAGCTCTTCCTTCGTCATCCCAATCCCTGTATCTGTAATCGTTAACGTTCTATTTTCCTTATCAGCAGATACTTTAATATAGTAACTATCCTTGTCAAAGCTTAATGAATCATCTGTTAATGCTTTATAATAGATTTTGTCGATTGCATCACTTGCGTTAGAAATCAATTCTCTTAAAAATACCTCACGCTGTGAATAAATCGAGTTAATCATCATTTCTAATAGTCTTTTAGATTCTGCTTTGAATTGCTTTTTTGCCATGACAGCCTCCCCTTTCAAAATGAAAACTACGTAAAATTGAATGAACGTAGCAAAAATTAGTTCTATTAAATGATAACATAAATAATTAGCACTCTAACAATTCGAGTGCTAACATCTACTTTTTTGATATCATAATTCCTTTTATTTGTCAACAATTAAGAAAAGCGCAAGGCGCCCGCCTATCGGCGACAAGCATAAGGCGAATAGGAATAGAAGGTGTTCTTTACCTTCAATTCCTATTTGACTTATGACCTCGAGCCGATGGCGCCTGGAGCTAGACACTAAAACTAAGTTTAAATTTATACTTTCTTTACTTTGAACAAAGAAACGTAGTTCTGCATAACAAAAAGGGCTGTCTGATAAGGATTCGCACCTTGAATAGACAGCCCTCATTCTATCTTATGATTTCATCATTTCCTTCACGATTTCTCGATTGCGCTGTTTAAACACTTCATTATGAGAAGAAACCATCCCGATTTTTGCTGCATCTGGCTGTATGAATTGCTTTGCTTTATTCACAGCATTGGCAGCATCCTGAAAAGCACCTGCAATTAAATTCAATTTCCCCTCATGCTTAAGGATATCTCCGGCAGCGTAAATTCCTTCAACAGAAGATTCGCTGACAGCATTACCAGCAATATAGTATTGGTCCGCCAAGGAAATATTCACTTCAGTATTTTTGAGCAATGTTGCATCCCGTTCATACCCGTGATTAATAATGACTTCATCAATGGCAAAATAAGAAACATCACCTGTTTCATGGTTTCGTAATTCAACACGTTCAATCACATCATGATTTTCACATGCGAATAATTTTGAAATGGATGTATGGAAGAGGCAATCTGCAGAACTATTCATTAGCTGTGTTGCTTGAGCTTCATGACCTGTTAAAACTCCTTTACGATAGACGAGATAAACCTTTTTGGCAATCGGCTCTAATTCATTTGCCCAATCAATCGCAGAATTTCCGCCACCGGAAATAATCACTGTTTTATCTTTGAAACGCTTTAAGGATTTTACTGTATAATGTAAATTTGTTACTTCAAATTTCTCTGCACCTTCAATTTCGAGCTTTTGGGGATTCAAGATCCCGCCTCCAACAGCCACGATCACTGTTTTTGTATAATGCTTTTGACCAGAAGCAGTATGTAGCACAAAAATACCTTCTTCATCCCTGGCAATCGATTCTACTTTTTCATTTAACACAACTGTTGGGTTAAACGTTAATCCTTGCTTGACAAGCTGCTCGATTAGCTTCTCACCAAGAATGGGTGTTTGCCCCCCAACATCCCAAATCATTTTTTCTGGATAGACATGGATTTTTCCGCCTAATTGAGGCTGAAATTCGATAAGCTTTGTTTTCATTTCTCTCAGTCCACTGTAAAAAGCAGAGTAAAGTCCTGCTGGTCCTCCCCCAATGATGGTGACATCAAAAACATCATATTGATTCACGTTCTGCTCACTCCTCCAAAAATTATATCAAGTGATTATCATTCTCATTTAACTATAACTTCATTCTCTTTCTTTGACAATAAAAATGAGAATGATTATCAAAAAGATAGTTGACAAGAGCAACAGATCGAATTATAGTAATGACAGGATCGATTGTGATAATCATTATCATTTATCTTCCTTTTTCTTTATTATTTAAACAAATGGAGGGTACATAATGGTTCGCCTATATACAAAAAACGTAAAAATTGGGTATGGTGAACGTTTAATTGTGAAAGATCTCAGCGTGGAGATTCCAGATAAAAAGATCACGACGATTATTGGTTCAAATGGCTGCGGAAAATCTACTCTGTTAAAAGCAATCACTCGTATTATTCCACATCAATCCGGAACAATTATTTTAGATGGAGAAAATATCTCAAAAGAGAATACGAAATTACTAGCCAAAAAAATGGCGATTCTTCCGCAAACACCTGAGAGCGCAAGCGGATTAACGGTTGGCGAACTCGTATCCTATGGCCGCTTTCCATATCAAAAAGGGTTCGGCAGGTTAACGAAAAAGGATTATGAAGTGATTGATTGGGCACTTGAAGTAACAGGAACAAACGACTTTAAGTTCCGGCCTGTTGATGCATTATCAGGGGGACAGCGCCAAAGAGTCTGGATCGCTATGGCCCTTGCACAGGAGACAGATATTATCTTCTTGGATGAACCAACAACTTATTTGGATATGGCTCATCAACTAGAGGTCCTTGAGCTTTTACAAAAACTCAATATCGAGCAGGAACGTACGATTGTCATGGTTCTGCATGATTTAAACCAAGCGGCCCGGTTTGCAGACTATATCATCGCATTAAGAGAAGGAGAAATAGTCAAGGCTGGCGATTGCGAGGAAGTCATGACTCATGATGTACTAAAGCAGGTTTTCCAGATTGATGCTCAAATTGGACGTGACCCGCGAACAAACAAACCAATGTGTATCACATACAACTTATTAAAAGGAGAACACAATAATGAAGAAACATCTGATGATACCACTTACCCTACTCTTGCTGTTAATTATTAGTGGCTGCGGCAGCAACTCAGCGGAAAAAGAAAGCAGCTCTGCTTCAGAAAAGAAAGAATCCGAAACTATCACCTATCAATCTGAAAATGGCCCGATTGAAGTACCTGCTGATCCGCAGCGTGTAGTCGTTCTTTCATCCTTTGCCGGAAACGTCATGGCGTTGGATGTAAATCTTGTTGGGGTTGACTCATGGTCTAAAGCCAATCCTCGTTTTGAAGAAAAATTAAAAGATGCTGAAGTCGTAACAGATGAAAGTTTAGAAAAAATTATTGAATTAGAACCAGATTTAATTATTGGTCTATCAAATATAAAAAATGTTGATAAATTAAGTGAAATCGCACCTACTGTCACATTTACATATGGAAAAGTAGATTATTTAACACAACACTTAGAAATTGGAAAGCTATTAAACAAGGAAAAAGAAGCACAAGCTTGGATCGATGATTTTAAGAAGCGTGCACAAGAGGCTGGTCAAGAAATTAAAGCAAAAATCGGCGAAGATACAACCGTTTCTGTCATTGAGAACTGGGATAAACAATTATACGTATATGGCGATAATTGGGGACGCGGAACTGAAATTCTTTACCAAGAAATGAAATTAGCCATGCCTGAAAAAGTAAAGGAAATGGCATTAAAAGACGGCTGGTATGCTTTATCTTTAGAAGTACTGCCTGAATTTGCTGGAGATTATGTCATCCTTAGCAAGGACGCAGACACAGATAATTCATTCCAAGAAACAGAGACCTATAAAAATATCCCTGCTGTTAAAAACAATCAAGTAATTGAAGTTAACGCAAAGGAATTCTATTTTAATGATCCACTTACATTAGAATACCAACTTGATGTCTTCACCAAAAGCTTTTTAGGCGAATAATTTATTTTTCAGGAGGCTGTCTTTAGGCGCAACCTTCAAACAAACAATATAGGATCTTAAACGAGCAGATCGTTCCTTATATTATGTTTGTTGTAGGGGAAGAACCATTAGAGACAGCCCCTTTTCTATTATCCTACTATATAAAAGAAAAGATGAGAGACTGTGATGACTAAACAAAATCAACTCCCGTTTATTTTTAAACTAATTGCTTGCCTTATTTTATTTGTTGGTATGTTTATTGCATCCATGATTTTTGGAGCTGCAGATACAACCATAAAGGATGTATGGCTCGCAGTAACGTCTACTGTAAAAAGCGACAGCATTTCCATTCTTCGCGAAATTCGTTTGCCGCGTGAAATTGCGGCCATTTTTGTTGGTGCCGCACTCTCCGTTTCCGGAGCAATTATGCAGGGACTCACAAGGAACCCGCTTGCAGATCCAGGCTTACTTGGACTGACTGCTGGGGCAAATGCGGCTCTTGCGATAACCCTTGCTTTTTTCCCTTCTGTTAATTACTTCGGAATTATGATTGCCTGTTTTATTGGCGCTGCCGTTGGAACGATTATGGTCTTCGGCATTGGCGCCATGAAAAAAGGGGGATTTTCACCGCTCCGCATCGTGCTGGCTGGTGCAGCTGTATCTGCTTTTCTCTTTGCCATAGCAGAAGGAATTGGGATTTATTTCAAAATCACCAAGGATGTTTCCATGTGGACAGCTGGAGGATTAATTGGGACTTCATGGAGCCAGCTTTATGTAATCATCCCGTTTATCGTCATTGGTATTTTGATTTCCCTTTTCTTTTCAAGACAACTGACCATTCTAAGTTTGAGTGAAGAGGTAGCTGTTGGCTTAGGGCAAAAGATCGTTTATATAAAATCCATCCTTTTTATCGTGATCATTTTATTAGCTGGTGCAGCTGTATCACTTGTCGGAAATATGGCATTCATTGGGTTAATGGTTCCCCATATTGTTCGTGCCATCGTTGGTACAGATTACCGCCATATCATCCCAATTTCAGCAATTATCGGAGCAACCTTTATGCTTTTTGCTGATACATTAGGCAGGACGATCAATGCTCCATTTGAGACACCTGTTGCTGCCATTGTATCCATGATGGGCTTACCTTTCTTCCTATTGATTGTGCATAAAGGAGGCAAAACGTTTTCATGATCCACCCAGCCTTACTAAAAAAACAACGAATAATTTTATTTGTTTTACTTGCATTCATTCTCTTAACCATCGTCATAGGGATTGGAATAGGCTATGCATCGTTATCGTATGACAGACTGTTGCCCACGATCCTCGGCCAAGGTACGTTTAAAGAAGAATTTGTTTTATTTTCAATTCGCTTACCGCGAATTTTCATTACATTTTTAGCAGGTATGGCACTTGCATTATCCGGTGCCATTTTACAAGGAATCACCCGCAATGATTTGGCTGATCCCGGGATTATTGGGATTAATTCAGGTGCTGGTGTGGCGATTGCTATTTTCTTTTTGTTTTTCCCTATCGAAGCAGGATCATTTGTTTATTTGCTTCCGCTTGTCGCTTTTGGCGGTGCACTATTAACCGCATGCTTAATCTATGTTTTTTCTTATAATCGAACAATGGGCCTGCAACCTGTAAGATTAGTGTTAATTGGAGTCGGATTTTCCATGGCGCTCTCCGGGGTGATGATTGTTTTGATTTCATCAGCAGAACGGGAGAAAGTTGATTTTATTGCCCAATGGTTAGCCGGGAATATTTGGGGATCAGACTGGCCTTTTATTTTAGCCATTCTTCCATGGCTGGTTATCCTGATTCCTTTTACATTGTATAAAGCAAATCGCTTGAATCTACTAACCTTAAGCGAGCCTGTAGCCATCGGGGTTGGTGTTTCCATTGAAAAGGAACGCATCGCCTTGCTGTTAACAGCCGTTGCCCTTGCTGCTTCTGCTGTTTCCGTCACAGGTGGAATTGCGTTTATCGGGCTTTTGGCGCCACATATTGCAAAGGCTTTAGTTGGACCGAGGAATCAACTGTTTATCCCGGTTGCGATTTTAATAGGGGGATGGCTGTTATTGCTCGCAGATACAATCGGCCGTAATGTGATTGAACCTGATGGGATTCCAGCAGGAATTATGGTCGCTTTGATAGGTGCACCTTATTTTATGTATTTATTATTGAAAAAATAGTATAGAAAATCCCATGGAATTTAGCGATTCTCATGGGATTTTTTACCTGTTATTATTTAATAAAACATTTAATCAAAGCTAATCTCAGTTCCCTTTTGACTGGATTCATATATTCCGCATAAAATCTTCATGATCTCCACTCCATCTTGTACCGGACTCAATGTTTCTGTTTCGCCAATACAGCTTAGGACAAAATGGTCGATTTCACTTTGGAACCCTTGAACGAAATCGAATGTTAAGGAATCTACTTGTGGAGTAGCATTCAGTATCGTATTGTATTTTTCAGTAATGATGGCTAATTCAGGCTCAACCTCCACTCCACCTTTATCACCGTATAGCTTGACGGCAATTTCATCTTTCTTTGCGTGAAGGGTAAAGCTTACGTCAACCATTAAGGAAGCCCCATTTTCAAAGCGAATCAATGCGTTTGCCAAGTCTTCGACCGAGTTTTTATCTGGGTCATAATCTGCAGCTTTATAGAATGATAGATTTTGAACATTTGATCGGTTCCCCAACTTTGAATAGGTATTGCCGGATATTGTTTTTACTTTTGGTTTCCCCATCAAATACCAGCAAATATCGATTACGTGGACACCCAGATCAATAAGCGGGCCACCGCCAGATCTTTCCTTATCTGAAAACCATCCGCCTGGATTTCCTAATCTTCTTAAGCATGATGCTTTTGCATAATAAATATCCCCAAGTTCATTTGCATCGATAAATTCCTTTAAGATCTTTGTGTTTGAAGCATATCTGCGGACAAAACCTACTTGAAGAACCTTGCCCGTGTGTTTTACGGTTTCTTCAATTTCCTTAGCCTCTTCAACTGTTGTACATAGCGGCTTCTCAACTAATACATGCTTGCCAGCTTTTAAGGAAGCAATCGCAATTTCTGCATGTGAATGATTCCATGTACAAATACTGACTGCATCAATGGTTTCATCAGCCAATAATGATTGATAATCACTATAATAGTTTGAAGCACCATAGCGGGTAGCTTTTTCTTCAGCTCTTATAATATTGAGATCACAAACAGCGACTAACTCAACGTTTTCATTCTTTTCATAGGATTGCAAATGCATATCTGAAATCGATCCGGCACCAATTACCCCTACTTTAAGTTTACTCATACCTTCTATTCTCCCTTTCTATTAAACTTGTTCCCAAATTCTGCGAACATTGTCCAAGCTAATTTTTGACCCTCGCTTACACTCTTCCATTCCTTCAAACTCTATTGAAATATAACCATCATAATTTGAATGCTTAATCACCTTAATGACTTCATACATATCAATATCTCCATGACCAACGATTGAACCTCTTAAATAATTTCCTGAGGCTGTTTGAAACCACCCTTCCCCGGGATCTTGATTTCCAGTCCGGTAATAAAAATCTTTAATATGAACCATTGAAGCATCGGAAATATTTTTCTTTATTGCTGAAATAGGGTTCTCATCCACACATAAAAAATTCCCTGTATCCAAAGTCGTTTTAAAATTTGCTTTATTGACATGATAAAGCAGCGTTTGCACACGGTCACTTGCTTGAACAAAATATCCATGGTTTTCAACACTCGTGGTAATATCATAAGCTGCCGCATAATCGGCTATTCGCTTGCATGCATTTGCAAGCTTTGGCAAATCCTCTTCAAATTGCTGGATCGAGATCTCTCCAATTGGACGCCAAGCTACATCATGACGCATACGTTTTACGCCAAGACCATTTGCGATATCAACTTGTTTTAATACTCTTTCTATTTCCTGTTCATATTGACCTTCATCTGATGTGATAAAATTTGCGCCTATCGCATAATTCGAGATCTCAATCCCGACTGCTTCAGCTTTTTGACGAATTGCATCTGTTAACGCTGGATTATCGTCTAATGAAAAGCCCATTGGTACGATTTCAATATGCTCTCCGCCTTGATCTGCAATCCATTCAATTGCTTGTAAAATATCTATTTCCTTTGACTTTAGTGCTGAATACAAGCTATAAGAGCTTAGTCCTAGTTTCATTTTTGTCCTCCAAACCTATCATTCATTAAATAATTACCCTTTAACCCCGCTTAATGCAATTCCTTCAATAAAATACTTTTGTAAGAATAAAAAGATGATAATCATTGGCGCGGTTGACATTAACGCACCTGCCATTAATAATGGATATTCTGTAGCATATTGTCCCTGGAATGTAGCAATACCTATCGATAAAACCCTCATCTCATCAGAGTTTGTTGCGATTAATGGCCATAGGAAATCATTCCAGGCAGCTAAGATCGTGAAAATGGCAAGCGAGACAAGTGCAGGCTTTGATAATGGCAAGATAATGCGCCAATAAATTCCGAAGAAAGAACAGCCATCGATTTTGGCCGCCTCGTCCAGTTCTTTCGGAATAGCCATAAAAAATTGTCGCAAAAGAAATGTTCCAAATGCACTAAAAATCCCAGGAACAATAATTGCATAAAACGTATCAATCCAGCCCAGCTCCCTCATAATGACAAAGCTTGGAATCATAACAACCTGAGAAGGGACCATCAATACAGATAAAATGGCAATAAAGATGATATTTTTGCCGGGAAATCTTAGTCTTGCAAAGGCATAAGCTGCCAAAGAGCAAAGAATAAGCTGAAATACCGTTCTTGCTACAGTAATAATAATCGTGTTCAAGTAATATTGAGCAAAGTTTATCTTTTCAAAAACTTCTAGATAATTTTCAAATTTAAACTCTTTAGGAAAGATCGTTGGCGGCACCTGCATCGATTCAGCAAATGATTTTAACGAGGTTGAAACCATCCATAAAAAAGGCATGATCATAATAATGGATCCAATTATTAGTAAACCATGGACAACGATTTTCTTTCTTTTATCTGCATGCACCATTTCCCATCCCTCCTACTGATAATGCACCCATCTCTTCTGAAGTACCATCTGAATGATGGTAATAATGAGAATGACAACGAATAAAACTAATGCTTGTGCTGAGGCATAGCCCATATTGAAAAATTTAAATCCATTTTCCCAAACGCTATATACAACTGTTCTCGTAGGATCTAATAAAGAGGCATTATCTCCAATCATGACAAAAATCAAGTCAAACACCTGCAGTGAATTTATCATTGACATGACTAATACGAAGAATAAACTTGGTGTTAATAAAGGAACCGTGATATTCAAAAATTTTTGAAATTCATTTGCCCCGTCTAAATTTGCCGCTTCATAATAGGATGCTGATATTCCTTGCAGGCCGGCTAATAAGATCACAGCGTTATACCCAACACTCATCCAAACACTTACAAGAATAATAGAAAATAAGGCAAATTTTTCATCAAACAACCAGCTAGGCTGTGGTAAATGAAGCAACCCAAGAATATAATTAATTAATCCAAATTCTGAATTGTACAACCATCGCCAAACCATACCGACCGCAATCGGCATCGTTACTACGGGAATAAAAAATAGCGTTCGATAAATGACAATCCCTTTAATTTTTTGATTAAGTAAAACCGCTATAATCGTTGCAAAAATAATTGAAATCGGGACAGATACAACCGTAAATAAAACCGTATTGATCATCGATTGCACAAATGTTTCTTCTTGAAATAATGTGGTGAAATTCTCCAGTCCGATGAAAATAGGTGCCGTAAGTCCATCCCACTTTGTAAAGGCTAGATAGAATGATGAAACAGCAGGTGCTAGGTAAAAGATGGTTAGCCCTAACACAACAGGTGCTATAAATATGTATCCCCATAGCGCTTCAACTGAGGCCATTTTCGATCTTTTTTTGCGGTTTGTTGTTTGAACCATTTGCTTAGATCGGGCAGTTTGCACTTCCATTAATGAACACCCCTTTGTTTGGATCAGGGGAAGCCCGGAATCCCAGTACCTCCCCACCCATATTAATTTTTAGATTCCTTCTCTAGGATTTTGTTCATCTCTGAAGCAATTTTCTTCGTAGCATCTTCAATCGATTTTTTCCCTAACAAGGCAGCTTGAATTTCCTTATCCTCAATTTCCTGCCATTCCGCTGTATTTTTCGATACTGGGTATGGTACTCCAAACTCTAAGCTATCAACGAAAACTTTTAAATCTAGAGAAGGGATCGACTCTAACCATGCGCCTTCCGTACCGTTGTATGCTGGAATACTAAAGCCTGATTCAGCCATCCATTTACCAGCTTCTTCACCAGCTAACACTTTTTGCAGCTCCCATGCCAATTCTTCATGCTTTGTCTTTGCATTCATAACCCAGCTCAAGCCGTGAACAATACTGGCTTGTTCTTTTCCTTTAGGAAGAACCGCTACACCTAAATCTTCACCTAACATTTCATGCAAAACAGGGGCATTCACTGAAATATTCGGAAGCATGGCTGCCTTACCTGAACCAAAAATTTGGTTTACCTTTGTTTCAATCTGTGCCTGGGCAGAAGGTGAAATCCCCTCATCCATTAAATCCTTTGTCCATTGCAATGCGCTTTGGGCTTCAGGAGAATCAAAGCCTGATTTTGTTTTATCATCACTAATGATAAAGCCCCCTG
Source organism: uncultured Metabacillus sp. (assembly GCF_947503125.1). GTDB lineage: Bacteria > Bacillota > Bacilli > Bacillales > Bacillaceae > Metabacillus. The sequence continues at coordinate 3,724 of NZ_CANNCR010000034.1, read as the reverse complement.
CTTGATGAATTAAGTTATAGTAACCCGCTTGGTTGGATGCTGAAGCAATATACCCATAAATTCCATTCTCTTTATCCGTTAGCTTTTTGCCAACTTCCTCCACCTTAGCCCAGTCCCAAGTCTCATCTGGATAAGGAATCCCAGCTTCATCAAAGATCTTCTTATTATAGAAAAGACCAATTGAATCTAAGAAATAAGGTAAGCCAAATAATTTATCCTCGTATGTGTAGAGATTAACTAATGCAGGTGTATAGACACTAGTATCTAATTTATCTCCATCTATTAAAGGCTGAATATCCTTAATAAGCCCTGAAGATGCATATTGATAAAAGTTAGGACCATTCATCCAGAAAATATCTGGACCGCTGCCGCCGGCTAGACTTGTTTTTAACTTGGTCCAATAGTCAGCATATGGGGTATAGGTTACTTTTACTTCAACCTCTGGATGCTTTTCTTTGAATAATTCAATGGACTTATCTACTACTTCACTAACATTCTCATCCCATAAAGCAACATTTAGTGTCACTTTATCTGAAGATCCCCCTGAAGCACCTTCCTTACTGCTGCAACCTGCCAGAAAGATACTTCCAATCAATATGACCCCTAATAAAAGCGAGAAAAATTTCCTCATCCCAAATCCCCCTTTATTGAAAGCTATTTATTTATTGAAACCACTTTTTTCAATCTGTCAGATTCATAAGCCGCCTTTACAACTTCCAATGTTCTTAAGCCATCCTCACCGGTAATAGATGGTTTTCCCTTTTGTCGTACACATTGAAGAAAATCAGCAATCAGCCCTTGATCCATGTCATCAGCCCATGAAAGATGCTGAATTTTTTTCTCCGTATCATTGTAGTAGACTGAATGCTGTTTAAAGGCATCGACAGAAAGGGTTCCTTTTGTACCGACAAATTCCAATAATACATCCCCCCAGGTAGGGAATGTTTTTGGTCGTGACCAGCTTGGGTCAATTGTCACAATGATGCCTGATTCAAGTTCCAAAGTGACAATGCCGCAGTCCTCTACATCAATCGAATAAAATTTTGTATCAAGCTCTGCATAGACATTTTTCACTTCATCATGTAAGATCCAGCGAATGAGGTCCATCACATGAACAATATGATCAGTTGCTGCTCCCCCACCTGATAATTCCTTTTCGATAAACCAGCCGCCTGGCATTTGTCCATGGTTCGTTCCATTTATGGCAACCACTTCACCTATTGCTCCTGAACGAATTAATTCCCTTACTCTTTGAATGGCAGGAGCAAATCTTACCGGATAGGCAACTTGTAAAATGACACCAGCCTCTTCGCAAGCTTGGATCATCTCTTTTGCATCTTCTACCTCGGTGGCAATTGGCTTTTCACATAAAATATGCTTTCCAGCACGTGCTGCAGCAACCACATGCTCCTTATGCTTTTTATTTTCAGAACACACTACAACAGCTTGAAGCTCTAATTCTAGAAATTGCTCTAAATCGTCGATATATTGGCAGTTAAAGAGATTAGCCATTTTCGACCCTCTCTCATGGTCTTCATCCCATATCGCGGTAATCTCAACCTCAGGGTCGGCAAGCAAATGCTTTGCATAGCTAAAAGCATGCATATGTGCAAAACTAATCATTCCGATCTTCATTTAAACCACCTCTTTCTTTGACAGTAGAGAAACAGGCTGCCCAATTCTTGCTGATTCAATAGCTGCCCTCGCAACTTCAACTGCTTTTATCACATCTTCATCAGAAATAATGGTCTTTTCTCCAGATATCAAACATTCCCTGAAATGTTGAAGCTGTTGTTGAAGCGGTGAACGCTTTCCTATCGATTCTGGTACAGCTACACCAAAACTGTTTTGGCTATGATCCTCTGATAAACTAAGTTTAATAGGGTTGCTATCTAGATTATTATAGGTAAGCATCCCTTTATCCCCTGTAATCTCAAAGCTTGATTCAAATGCCTTTTTGGCCCAGGACAATTCAAGATGTACAATAGTTCCGCTTTGCATGCGTAATGTGACAAACGCATGCTCAATTGGCGTCCCATCCTCACTTTCTCTTTTCATTTGTTTTGCCATCACTCTTTCAACCTCGCCAAACGTCCATCGCAGCCAATCAAAATCATGAATTCCCAAATCCAGCAAGACGCCGCCGCTCTTTGCTTCATCCATATACCATGCATCTCTTCCTTTAGGATAAGGACCTCCTCTTGACAATCTGACGACACCAGGGTTGCCAATTGCACCATTTTTCACTTGCTCCCGTGCGTGTTGATATTCTGGATAAAAGCGAAGGGTATGCCCGACAAGAAGCTGGACATTGTATGTTTTACAAACATCATAAAGTTCCTTACACTCTTTACCATCTAGTGCAAGGGGCTTTTCACAAATAATATGCTTACCGCTTTTAGCAGCCTTTCGAATAAACTCACTATGCAAATAGGTTGGCAGGCATATATCAATTACATCAACATCTGATTTCAGCAGACCCTCATAATCGGTATAACCGTTTGTCTTGTATGTTTCTGATAATTGCTCGACCACTCTATGGTTGCGGCCAGCAATTCCGCCAATTTTAACCGTTTTCATTTTTGACCATGCCTCTAAATGAAGCTTTCCCATTGTACCTGTTCCGACCACACCAATTTTCACTTCATTCACCTCTCGTTATAGCGATATTTTATCCTCGATTAAAGAAGATAGTTTAATAGGTAATCCTAATTCATTTGACTTATTGGATGCCAATGTTGCAGCAAGGGTTTTTACTCCATCCTCATAATCAGATAAGAGAATTGCCGGATCACCCTTCATGACAGCCTCAATAAAGCGATTATCCTGTTCCTGGTAAAAATCAACCTTTGATTTATAAGTGATTGTAGAATCCTTTTCAACAATTGATACATTCACTCCATCTATCTCAACACGAAAATCTTTGCCAAGAATTTCGATTCCTGTCCGATGGTCGAGCTGGGTCATAGAGGAATCTAGATGCCCCACTGCCCCTGATTCAAATGTAACGTTTACAGAGGTGACATCTGGAATGTCTATATTTGGTATATCAGATAATACTTGAAGGCTCATATTTGCATAAACGGAATCAAATTCCCCTGCTAAGTAACGCATCAAATCAAGCGTATGGGTGGATTGTTCAACCAGCTGCCCCCCTGATTTATTCATTTCACGGTACCAAGGTGTTGAAACAAAGGATGTTATGTAATGCCCTCTTACCATAGCGATCGTTTTATCCTTTAAGTACTCCTTCGCTTTGGCAACAGTATCTAAATAGCGTAAACAATAACCAACTCCGCAAATAACACCTGAATTCTTTATGACTTTCGCTTTCTTTTGTACGGTTTCGATATCAAGGCCCAATGGCTTTTCTACGAGTAAATGAATGCCTTTGGCTACAATTTTTTCTTCTATATCGCCGTGTGCAAATGGAGGAACACAGACAAATACAGCATCCATCACTTCCTTCTCAAGCATTTCATCAAGATCTGTATAAGGTGTTGCATTGTATTGCAATCCTTTTTTCTTTGCGTTTTCCTCAGCAATATCACATACAGCGACAATTTCAGCATTTGAGTTTTTCGAAACATTTTCTAAATGGACACCAGCGATTCCGCCAACACCTACAAAACCTACCTTTACTTTACTCATCTTTATACCCATTCCTTTCGCTTCGCTCAAGGCACAAAACGTAATGAAATAAGTTTTGTACCTCGAGCGTCTA
>NZ_CANNCR010000033.1 GCF_947503125.1 uncultured Metabacillus sp. | reverse complement strand
TCATGGAATAGAGTACAAGCTATCGGATATTCGCTAGACAAAAAAGGACCGGGCGGTTTTTGCCCGGTTTTTCTTATGTTTTAAAGTAATTTGTTATTAGTTTTACTGATAAGCTGGGATTAACCAGAGTTTGTCCTTTAGGAGCTTTCAACGGAACTTTTCAGTGTTTTTTTAAAAGGGAGAATTCGCTTTTCAACATTCAGAAATATCTTCCTTAAAAAAATCAACAATTTAGGGCATGATAAAATATTATACTTTGGATTTGTATTGAAATGATTTATTAACACCGGGGGTTGGTTTTATTGGCATTGGAAATCATGATCCTAATCGTCCTTATTATAGTAAATGCATTTTTTGCTGCTTCTGAAATCGCTTTGATTTCATTAAATGATAACAAGATCAAGATATTAGCTGAAGGCGGGGATAAGAAGGCGAAAATGTTGAATAACCTTTTGTCTGAACCGAGCAGCTTTTTGGCAACGATTCAAATTGGGATTACGCTTGCAGGATTTTTGGCGAGTGCATTTGCGGCTGAAAGCTTTGCAGGGCAATTAGCCAGCTTGCTATATGAATGGGGTGTGCCAATTTCTGAGGAATTGCTAGGGACAATCTCGGTGATTGTCATTACACTCGTTCTTTCCTATTTCACGTTAGTTTTAGGTGAGCTTGTACCAAAACGGCTTGCGTTGCAAAAAGCTGAAGCGATCTCATCATTTGCTGCCACCCCGCTTACCCTTTTATCGAAAATATCATCTCCATTTGTTAAATTGTTGACATTATCGACGAATTTCATCGTTCGTTTATTTGGAGTAGACCCAAATGCGGATGAAGAAAATGTCACGGAAGAGGAAATCCGCATGATGGTCGATGTTGGAAAAGAAAGAGGAACGATTCAAGAAACAGAAAAAATCATGATTAATAATATTTTTGAATTGGATAACAAAACAGTTTCGGATATTATGACACATCGGACAAACATTGTCGGGATCCCTCTAGACTATACGTTAATTGAAACCGTTCGGTTAGTGAATGTTGAGAAATACACAAGATTCCCGGTTTATGAAGAAAAAATCGATCATATTGTCGGGATTTTACATGTTAAAGATTTAATTCAGTTTATTGAAAATTGCCATGAACAAGCATTTAAACTAAAGGAACTACTAAGAGAACCCTATTTTGTTTTAGAGTCAAAGCGAATTGATGAATTGTTTAAAGAAATGCAGATGAATAATATTCATATGGCAATTGCCATTGACGAATATGGAGGTACAGATGGGCTCGTAACAATTGAAGACGTGATTGAAGAAATCGTGGGAAATATCTTTGATGAATACGATGATCGTGGGATCGATGAAGAAGAAATAATTGAGCTTGATGAAAACACATATCTCATACCTGGGATGACCAATCTTTATGTTGTTGAAGATCTTTTAAACATTCATTTTCCAACAGAGGATTTTGATACATTAAGCGGCTTTGTCATTGGGCAGCTTGGCTATATTCCGAATGAGGATGAAAAGCCTGAAGTTGAATTGGAAAATATCGTGTTTAAAGTTGAGAAAATGAATGATAAGCGAATTATGCAATTACGTGCATCGGTAATGGAAAAGACTGAGGAAGAAGTACTTGAATGAAGCCAGCTTTTAAAAAAAGCTGACTTCATTCATTTTGAACACAAATAGAGAAGAAATTGAGGTAGAATGGAGGAGAAAGTAATTTTGAAAGGGGATACATATGGGATATATAGCGAGTAAAGAGCGTTATGAGACGATGAAATATAACCGTGTTGGGAACTCAGGTTTGTTATTACCAGCCATTTCACTTGGGTTATGGCATAATTTTGGTGGAGTAGATCCGTTTGAAAATGGCCGTGCAATATTGCATAGAGCATTTGATTTAGGAATTACCCATTTTGATCTCGCGAATAACTACGGACCGCCGCCAGGAAGTGCGGAAGAAATGTTTGGAAGGATGTTGAAAACAGATTTTGCTGCTTATCGAGATGAAATGATCATTTCGACAAAAGCGGGCTACCATATGTGGGATGGCCCATATGGTGACTGGGGATCAAAAAAATACTTGATTGCCAGCCTTGATCAAAGCTTAAAACGGATGGGGCTCGATTATGTTGATATTTTTTATTCCCACCGTCCTGATCCAAACACACCTTTAGAGGAAACAATGGGTGCTTTAGCTCAGATTGTTAAACAAGGGAAAGCATTATATGTTGGGATTTCAAGCTATGATGCAGTGCAAACAGCAGAAGCGGTGAAAATCTTAAACGATCTAGGTACACCATTACTCATTCATCAACCAAGTTATTCCATGTTCAATCGCTGGATTGAAGACGGGCTTCAAAATGTATTAGCAGAAAATGGTGTTGGTTCGATTGCATTTTGTCCTTTAGAGCAAGGTCTGCTAACGAATAAATATATTTCCGGCATCCCAGCTGACTCGAGAGCGGCAAAAGCGAATACGTTCTTAAATAGGGACAGGGTTACAGAGCAAGTAGTTAGCCGCTTGAGACAGCTAAATGAGCTTGCGGTAGAACGCGGCCAAAACCTTGCACAAATGGCATTGGCTTGGGTGCTTCGAGAAGGACGGTTAACCTCTGCTTTAATTGGCGCAAGCAAGGTAAGTCAAATCGAAGAAAATGTTGCTGCACTTAATAATCTTTCGTTTTCAGAAGAAGAATTAGCTATGATTGATGAGATTTTAAAACAATAATAGTGAAGCAATGGCTGACTAAAAGAATGACTTCACAATATGTTGAGGTTAATTATTTTCGTCAGCTTTTTTTATTTTTCGCAGACCATAAGGGCAAGATTGGGGACGAAATTCATGTAGATTCCTTGATAGAAAGAGAAACGACTAATATAGATAGTCACATCAATACAAGCTCAGCTCTCAAAAGTTCCTACGAATGCGTTGGCATCCTCATATTTTATCCTATTTCAGAGTTAGTTGTCCTTATTGGGTAAGGACAACTAATCAAGTTCTTCTGGAAAAAACATGGTTGATTTAGAATCATTCATATTATGAAAGAAGAAAAAAATACATCCAAAAGCAACAATTAAAACAATACTGGCACCAATAATTTTTTTCTTCATAAAAATGCACCTATTATATTTCTTTTATTGGATTTTTCTCAAATATAATAACATTTGATTGCTGTAATGAGTCATAATCTTTTTCGCTCATGAACTGAAGACTTAGAAGATCTTCTTTTGTAGCATTTGCTGGATAGGTTCTTCTATTTAAAGATCCAAATCTTTTTTTGTTGTAAATTTTCCAGCCCCAAAGCATTAAATAAAAGATAGCCCAAATGAATAGGATAATAAAAAGAAAGGCACGGATGTCGCTATTAGTCATTTTAAAGGACATTTTTATAAGACTGCTGTAAGGATCATGATAATCAAATATAGCAGTAATGAAAAAGATAACAACAAGTGCACAATAAGCCCAAACAACTAAAAAAAAAATCGAGATTACTAGTTCTCTTAAGCAATTCATTTTTGTATGAACGATTAACCCACTTTTCTGTTCCCTCTGTCTGGGCTTACCCATGTAGCATAACCTCCATTTAATCTGGATTTAATTGCTTTTGGAAGAGCAAACATCACTATAACCGTGTTCAATAACCAGTAAATTGCAGGATACCACGCAGCCCATAAATAATACATTAAAATATTGTCATACTTTGAATCTGTTCTTATTGATACCCAAAGCTGGATAAGACTCATAAAAACAAGGGAAAAGGATGAAAAAGTAATCCAGATAAAAAACTGCTGTATGGATGATGCTGATAATAAATAATAAAGAGTGACGAAAACCCATGAAAAAGACCATATTAAACTCGCCCATTGTTCTAAATAAACAGGCCAAATTCTCCTTTGTTTCCAGTTTAATAGAATCCGCCAATATCTCATCATCACCTCTTGTCCACCTTGAGCCCATCTGATTCTTTGTTTCCAAATGCCTTTTATGGTTTCGGGAACAAGCATCCAGCACAATGCACGAGGTTCATAGCGAATATCCCAAAAGCGCTGTTGCAATTTCCGAGAAATGGAAATATCTTCAGTGATCATATCTCTATCCCAAAGGCCAACATCAATAAGTGCTTTTTTTCGAAAAGCAACAACTACTCCTGAAACAGTCATGATTTTACCCAGTATTCTTTGGGTTCTTTTGATTGCTCCTATAATTGATGCGTATTCGACGATCTGTAAACGGCTGATCAGTGTATCCCGATTACGGATCCTAGGGTTACCTGTTACTGCTCCTAATCTTTCTCCTTTATGAAGAAAATGGTAAACTAGGTAATGTGCTGCATATGGGTCCAATAAAGCATCAGAGTCTACACATACAAGATACTCAGCATTCGATGCATGACTGGCAATAATTAAAGCATTTGCTTTCCCTCTATTTTCTTGGCAATCTATAACTTTTAGATCTTGATATTGTTTAGCTAGCTCCTGAAGGATTTTAAATGTATCATCTGTACTTCCATCATTTACAACGATAATTTCCTTCTTCGGATAATAGATTCCAGTTAAATTCTTGATCGTTTCTTCAATTGTTTCTTCCTCGTTAAAGCAAGGGACCAAAATGCTAATCAATGGCCATTCAATATGTTCAAAGTCAATAACTTTTTCTTTCTCACGATATTTAAAGAATAGACTGGAACCAGCTATCCAAAGCAAAGACATCATTAAAGGATACCAAAAGACAAATTCGGACAGAAAACGAATAAAGCCTTCCATATTTCACCTATCACTTCTACTTTATTTTATTTGAATAAGGGAATTAACTAGTGAACCATACATATTACCTAAGTAATAATACCCATTTTGTTAACCGACTACAAGATAAACTTACAGACTATTTATGAAAATCTCCAATTAGCTCCTACACATTGCCCGCAAGCATTGAAATAACTCCCAATGAAGGTTATCATTTTATTAAAAGATAAGTATAAAAATTGAACTTAGTTTTAGTGTCTAGCTCCAGGCGCCATCGGCTCTAGGGTCTAGTCAAATAGGAATTGAAGGTAAAGAACACCTTCTATTCCTATTCGCCTTATGCTTGTCGCCGAATGCTTAGCGCCTTGCGCTTTTCTTATTTCAGGAGAGGGAAAATGAAGGAACTTACATTTAAATCGTATGCTCAATTCCAGCAATTTATTGAGCATAAGGCGATGGAAAAGGCAGTCATGAAAGGTTTGGAAGGTGAAGAGCTGACCACATTTAAAAATGAATTTAAAGAAAGAGCAAATAAAATGTGGAAAGAAAATGATTGTGACCATTGGATTGAAAAGCATGGCTATGTCATTATCAACGTGTGGAAGGATGAAATTGGCAGAAGAAAAATAGCGAGAGGCAGGCCGAAAAAGCTTGATTCAGACAAGTTTAATCATTCAATCCATGTACGACTGGATGATGAGGCATACGCAAAGCTTAGCCAATATTGTCGTGAAAAAGATATGGATATCTCAGAAACGATTAGGGAAATGATTAGAAAACTCTAGAGGATACGTATATGATAGGATGGATCCCTCCGAAGTGGACAGATAAAAGTCTGTTTACATTGGGGGGATTTGTTATGCCGTCTCATTATTAATCGGAAATGGAACCTGCGTAAATAAATATTTGGAAATTTTGTGAACTTGATTTATTTAATAAAAATATTTCGAAAATAGTACTTTCCACTAAATATTTTTTGTGATACATTAAATAATGTAGTTGATAATCAATCTCATTGAAAACGAACTTGAAGCAAAACAAGCTCATTTTTTTTTGAGTCCAATGATAATGATTATCAAAGATAGTTAAAGAAAGTCAGCACTTGGAATGATAATCGTTTTCCAATTGTCATGCTGAGAATAAATACGTAATGAGGATTACATATGAGATTATGGATGTTAGTGATTGCGACGATCATCCTGTCATGTATTTCGCTTTTTATAGGTGCGATTGATATCAAGATAAGTGACTTGCTCGATTGGAATTCGGATAAGACGCAGCTTTTCTTGATCAGTCGAGTGCCTCGTTTATTGGCGATTATTTTGGCGGGAGCAGGAATGAGTATAGCGGGTTTAATTATGCAGTCTTTAAGTCGAAATAAATTTGTATCGCCAACAACAGCCGGTACGTTAGATGCAGCAAAACTAGGAATTTTAATTTCCATGCTGTTTTTTACAAATACAACATATATGCAAGAAATTATTTTTTGCTTCGGATTTGCTTTAGCTGGTACCTTAATTTTTATGCAAATTCTCGATCGTATTAAATTTAAAGATGTCATTTTCGTCCCGTTAATCGGGATTATGTACGGAAATATATTATCATCGATTACAACGTTTTTTGCATATGAAGAAGATCTTATTCAAAACATTTCTTCTTGGTTAATGGGGAGTTTCACCTTAATTATTGCGGGTCGTTATGAATTGTTATATGTAAGTATTCCCGCTGTTATTTTAGCGTATCTTTATGCAAATAAATTTACTGTTGCAGGTATGGGCGAAGATTTCGCGAAAAACTTAGGCTTAAGCTATAAGCTTGTGTTAAATATAGGTCTTATCCTTGTTGCGATTATTTCGACAACAGTTGTACTAACAGTCGGGGTTATTCCGTTTTTAGGTTTAATCGTACCGAATATTGTCTCTCTTTATTTAGGTGATAATTTACGGAAAACAATTCCTCATACGGCAGTATTAGGGGTTGTCTTTCTATTAATATGTGACATTATTGGCCGAATTGTTATTCATCCTTATGAGATTCCAGTTAATGTAACTGTAGCAGTAATCGGCAGTGCGATCTTCTTAATTATGTTATTTAGGGGGAGAGCATATGCGAAATAGTACGAAGTTGATATTATTAGCTGTAATAGCCATTATTTGTATTTTGTTATACGGGTTTTATGATATAAAAGGCGGCTTTGATTATGCCTTCCCACGACGTATGATTCGTGTGACGGCAATGGTTGTAACAGGGGTTGCGATTGCGTATGCAACAGTCGTGTTCCAGACAATTACACATAACCGTATTTTAACACCTTCTGTAATGGGCATTGACTCGATGTACGAAGTCGTACAAACATTAATTTATTTCTTTGCTGGGTCAATGTCGATTTGGGTATTAAATAAATATTTAAATTTCGGTGCAGCGATTTTTGCCATGGTCTTATTTGCTATCCTATTATATCGTTTCTTATTCCGAGCAGATAAGCATCCTATTTATTTACTCCTTTTAATAGGAATGATTTTAGGTGCGCTTTTAGGAAGTCTTGTGACATTTTTGCAAGTACTGATCGATCCGGTGGAATATTTAAGTCTGCAATCTCGTTTATTCGGGAGCTTTGCAAATGTAAAGGCTGATTTATTATATATTTCAATCGCTATATTAATCATTGCCTTTATTTACGGTTATTCGATTATGGATAAGCTGGATGTTATGTCACTTGGTCGTGAAAATGCGATTAACCTAGGTATTAACTATGACCGTATGGTAATGAATATTTTAATTTTATCGTCCGTCTTAATTGCGACATCCACAGCACTTGTCGGCCCGATTACGTTTTTTGGCTTAATCGTGGCGAATCTTTCTTATCAATATTTAGTTACGTATAAGCACTCTATTTTAATTTTAGGTGCAAGTTTGATTAGTATTATTGCATTAGTCGGTGGTCAGTTCCTTGTTGAACATATTTTTGAATTACGGACAACGCTAAGTGTCATTATTAACTTCATCGGTGGTATTTACTTCATTTACTTATTATTAAAGGAAAGTAGGGCAGCAGGATGATTGAAATCAAGGGATTAACGAAGCGATTTGGTAAGAAACCTGTTGTAGAAGACGTATCTGTCACAATTGAGCCGGGGACGATTACATCGTTTATCGGACCAAATGGTGCCGGTAAATCGACACTTCTTTCCATGGTGAGCCGATTATTAGAAGCAGATACAGGGGAAGTATTACTTGATCAAAATAATGTGAAAAAGTGGAAGTCGTCTGAGTTTGCCAAGCGAGTTTCGATTTTGAAGCAAGCAAACTTTATTAATGTTCGATTATCGGTACGTGAGCTTGTTGCATTTGGGCGCTATCCGTATTCAAAAGGTCGTCTTACAGCTGAGGATGAAAAATTTGTTGATCAAGCAATTGAATATATGAACTTGACAGAGATGCAAGATAAGTTTTTAGATGAATTATCGGGCGGGCAAAAACAACGTGCGTTTATTGCGATGGTTATTGCGCAAGATACGGACTATGTATTGCTTGACGAGCCTTTAAATAACCTGGATATGAAGCACTCTGTTCAAATCATGAAGATTTTGCGTAAGCTTGTAGATGAACTTGGGAAAACAGTGATCATTGTCCTGCACGATATTAATTTTGCATCTGTTTATTCAGACCGCATTGTTGCATTAAAAAACGGTAAGCTTGTTAAAAACGGATTAACAAATGAGATTATTAATTCGGATGCACTGCGGGATATTTACGATATGGATATTCCAATTCAAGAACAAAATGGATGCCGTATTTGTGTATACTTCAATTCACATATGTGAGCCAGCAGTAAAGACCAGCCTAGAGAAAATATCTATCAAGTATAATGTTTTTCTCTAGGTATTGTTATTCGAAATTGTCTAATATATTTTTTTAAATGTTTTGACGCTAATGATTAAATGATCTTATAATGACAATCGTTATCAATGATAATGATAATCATTAATGATAAAAACAAATAGATAAGAGGAGAGTAAGGCAAATGAAAAAATGGAATTTAGCCATTGTACTAGTAGCTATGTTGTTAATGCTTGCTGCATGTGGTTCTAATGAAGAAGCTTCAACAGAAGAACAAAATGAAACGATTGCAGCTGAAAATCAAGCAGCAGGAACAGAAGAAGCTAAAGAAGGAGAAGGTCCTGTTTATCCAATGACTGTATCTCCAACAATTGGTTCAACCGAAAGTGAAGAAGCAGGTACAATTAGTTTTGAGGATGTTACATTCGAAAAGATGCCGGAAAAAATCGTTGTATTTGATTATGGTATGTTAGATACATTAGATGCTCTTGGAGTTGAAGGGATCGTAGGGGTTGCTAAAGACTCAAGCTTACCGGCTCACCTTGAAAAATATGAAAGTGATGAGTATGCAAACATTGGTAATTTAAAAACCCCATTACTTGAAGATATCGCAGCACTTGAACCAGACGTTATCTTCATCTCTGGTCGTCAATCTGCCTTCTATGAAGAATTAAAAGAAATCGCTCCAGTCGTATTCGTTGGTACTTCACAAGACGATTACTGGAATACATTCTTAGCTTCTGTAGATACCGCAGCTAAAATGTTTGGTAAAGAAGCCGAAGCTGATGAATACCTAGCTAAATTTGATGCAGCTTTTGAAGAAATTAAAGCTTTAGCTGGTAACTATGAAACGTCATTAGTTTCGATGTACAACGAAGGGAACTTATCAGGATTCGCACCAAATTCTCGATTCGGTTACATTTATGATCTATATGGCTTCAAACCTGTAACAGAAGATATTGAAGCTTCTTCACACGGTTCAAACTTCGGATTCGAAGCAATTTTAGAATTTGATCCACAAGTATTATTCGTAATTGACCGCACAGCGGCAACAAATGGTAACAAATCTAACATTGAAGCAGACATGGAAAACGACATTATTAAGCAAACGACAGCTTATAAAAACAATCGTATCGTATACTTAGATGGTCCACTTTGGTACTTAAGCGGCGGCGGTTTACAATCTGAGCTTGCAAAAATTGAAGAAGTATTAGCTGAATTAGGACAATAATTTGTGTGAAGGCTGTCCAGGGAGTTAGTGAAAACTGACTTTCTGGCAGCCTTTTTGTTGTTTTTTAAAGGTCTTTTATCTCATATAGGAACTTAAAACATTTTGTACAATAGGGGCTGGGACAATAATAGGTTCCAGTTTTTGTTTTTTCTCTCACTAGTACAATAGTACCTCAAGTATTTACTTTTAAATATGGTAGGATAAATATAGTTTGAAAGTAAGGTAATTTTTATAAATCTCATTGGCCAATAAACCCTAAAGGGATGCTGTATTTTTTTAACATAGAATTTTCGGATAGGGTACATGTGATTAAATGTTTGGAGTGATTTCTATTTTTAAGCTAGAGGGTATGTATAATGAAAATAGCTCCTCTTTTTTAGAAAAAGAACAGAGGAGATTAACAGAGCTATATCATCTTAATCTCATTGATACTCCTGAAGAAAAATCTTTTGACCGGATTACAAAATTGGCAAGCAAGCTTTTTAACGTTCCAATCTCTCTCATTACGTTAATAACAGAGGATAAACAGTGGTTTAAATCATTCGTTGGTTTACCTGAGAACATAAAGGATTCGCGTTCAACTGAAAGAAGTGCTGCTTTTTGCCATTATGTAGTGGTTGATGAGAACCCAATGGTTGTTCAGGATTCATTAATGGATGAGAGATTTGTTCATAATCGACTTGTAAAAGAATACAATATCCGTTTTTACGCAGGTGCGCCGATTATAACAAAAAATAATAATGTATTAGGGACTTTATGTATTATCGATACAAAGCCCCGTTCGTTCAGTGATGAAGATTTAAAAACATTAATCGATTTAAGCAATTGGGTCAAAGCAGAAATTGATTTAAAGGCAGACTTAATGGAGAAAACCATTAGTGAACGGTCAATCAGGATTCTGCATGAAGTAACTAGTAATCTTGAACTGGGTTTTCAGGAAAAGTTAAAAAATCTTTTGGAATTAGGTTGTGAACGGTTTCAGATGCCCCACGGGATTGTTTCCCGGATCAATGATGGAAAGTATAAGGTTTTGGAGGCCAAAACTGAGACAGGCTTTCTGAAATCAGGAGATCAACTTCCATTGGAAGAAACCTGTTCATCCAAAGTGGCTGAAGCTTTAGAGCCGATTCATCTTAAACAAACTCCATATAATATTAATGGTTTCAAAATCAATGAGTATATCGGAGCACCAATCTTTGTCAATCATCAATTCTATGGAACGTTTTGCTTTTTATCTGATAAACAGGCTGCTTATAAAATAAGTTATACAGACTTAGAGTTTTTGCAATTAATGGCCCAATGGATTGGAAATGAAGTTGAGCGAATCCAATCAGAAAAAAAGCTGAAGGAAAGTCAAGATCGCTTTCAACAAATTGTGAACAATATTAAAGAAGCCTTTTGGATGTATGATTTAAATGAAGAGAAGCTTTTATACCTGAGTTCGACATGGCATGATTTTTCAGGGAGGACCTTTGAGGAGTATAGCGAAAATCCTTTACTATGGCTAAACGCTATTCACCCGGATGATCTTGATTTCACCCTGAAAAGTTTTAATAATCGTAAGGAAAGAGTAGATTTTGAATCCCGCATGTTTCATGCAAATGGGTCAATGCGTTGGATACGTCATCGCGTCGTACCAATCATAAATAAGGACGGATCAATCAATCAAATCGCAGGGGTTGCCGAGGATATAACGGAAGCAAAAATGAAGGAAGATCTCCTTAGAAAAGCAGATAAGCTGGCAGCGGTAGGGCAATTAGCAGCAAGTATCGCTCATGAAATAAGAAACCCGCTAACAAGTATTAAAGGCTTTATGCAGTTAATTAATGACACTCAGTTTCCTTTTCAGGATCTTTTATTTTCAGAACTGAAGCAAATTGAAAATTTTATCACTGAAATTTTGCTGCTTGCGAATCCGCATCATGAAATAAAGCGAGAGCAAAAGAATATGTATACACTTCTTCAGGAGGTTTTGTCTGACATAAAGGATCAGGTAAGCTTGTTAAATATTCAGTTTTCATTAAAAGTCGCTGATTCTTCTGTATCCATTCTTTGTGATGAAAGTCAGATTAAATTAGTATTGAGAAATATAATAGACAATGCGATTGAGGCGATGCCAAATGGCGGAACCGTTTCAATTGAGCTCGGCAAAGAAAAGAATCAATTTGTCTATATTCTCATTGAAGATGAGGGCATTGGGATAGCCGAGGAAAGGCTGGATACTCTCGGGGAACCCTTTTACTCCAATAAGGAAAAAGGCAGCGGTTTAGGCTTAATGATCAGCTATAAAATGATTCAAAATCATAAAGGAACCATCGAGTTTAAAAGTCAGGTGAATATTGGTACAAAAGTGAAGATTTTATTGCCAATTGAAGATCTTGAAACATGATCCATATACAATCGGAATTGGACAAGCTCATACTGGATAAGGCAGAATGAGCATGCAGGCAGATAACCGGCAATATGACCTCACCCCAGGCTTTTATGCCATGTTCCTGTTTAACAATCATTATTTGTAAAGCTTTTTTATGAATACAGGCCACGAAAAGATCCATACTAGAAAAAAATAACGTTTGGAGGCTTGTATGAAAACGCTCATCATATTGGCACATCCTAATGAGGATAGCTTTAATCATGCTATTTGCAGTGAGGTAAAAGAACATTTAACCAAGAGAAATTTTGAGGTTAAAATACGGGATCTCTATAAGCTGAAATTTGATCCACTATTAACAGAGGATAATCATACAGAGTTTTATCAAACTAAGCTTCCTAAAGACATTTTGGAAGAACAAAATGAGATAACCTGGGCGGAAAACCTCGTCTTTATTTTTCCTACCTGGTGGTGCGGCATGCCAGCAATTCTGAAAGGGTATATTGACCGTGTGTTTACAAATGGATTTGCATTTAGATTTGGAAAAGGGGAGATTGACGGTCTTCTTAAAGGGAAACGAGCCATCATATTGCAAACGACCAGCCAAACAGAAGAGTTTATGAAGCCCAGCCAGCTTGTTTCATCCATGGAAACATCAATGGATGTTGGGATTTTTGATTATTGCGGAATCAATGTGATCACACATAAATTCTTATTTTCCGTGCCCCATGTTGATAAAGAAACGAGAGAAAAAATGTTAAAGGAAATTAAAGGGATAACGGAAATTTTATAAATTAGTTTCACAGTTAGTTATCGGAATGATCGGCATTTACAAAAATTTAACAATTGAACCCCCTATTTACTCTGCTCTTTTAATAAAGGACATCTTCTCTGTGATATAATGAACTTATTAATAGAAGAAAGAGTGGAAGGTAGATGAAGAAGCTATCCTATTTATTAATTGTTGTTGGCCTTTGTATTGTGGCATATGCTGGTTGGGAAATGGTTGATACCAAAAAGCAAACGTCAAAATCATTAGAGGAAGCTCAAGCAATGGTTGAATCTCCACCTGCTAAAGAAGTGTTTAAGGATAAGAATGGGGCATTTAAACCGCCGGTAGGGGAAGCGGTTGGGATCTTACATATACCAAGGCTAAATGCGCATTTGCCGATTGTGGAGGGAACAGATCCTGATGATCTCGAAAAAGGTGTAGGCCACTATAAAGGCAGTTATTATCCGGGTGAAAATGGACAAATTGTTCTATCAGGACATCGGGATACTGTATTTCGCAGAGCTGGAGAGCTTAAAATCGGTGATTCGCTCGAAATTGGTTTGCCATATGGCAGCTTTGAATATGAAATCACGAAAACAAAAATTGTCGAAGCAGATGATGTTAGCATTATCACCTTACAAAATGAAACAGAGGAGCTTCTTTTAACAACCTGCTATCCGTTCAGCTATGTTGGCAATGCTCCGCAACGTTATATTATCTATGCCAAGAAAAAGAGTGTTTAATAGTAAACAGCCTGAAGAAGTGAGAAAGCTCAGGCTGTTTTTTCATTTGATTGCAGCATGGTTTGTTCGAGAGAAATCTTCTTACGGTACACAATTTTTGATAAGGTAATGCTGAACTCGTAGAGCAGCAATAAAGGGATAATCACTAAAATATCTGATATAAAATCAGGAGGTGTAATAAAAACAGAAATGATGATTAAAACAAAATAAGAGACCTTTCTGGTTTTTGCTAGCCTCTGCGGATTAATAATACCTAGTCTTGTTAAGAACATGACAACCGCGGGCATTTCAAATAAAAATCCGAAAGGTAAAGTAAGATTAATCATAAAACGAAAATATTTATCGACTGTAAAAAAGGTTTCAAATTGATCTCCAGCAAGGCTTTGCAGGAACGACAGGACGATGGGAAATAATACAAAATAACCAAAGGTAATCCCTGAAAGAAATAAAATAAAAATTCCAGGAATAAATGCTAACGTAACCCTTTGCTCCTCCTTTTTTAACCCAGGCTTGACAAAAAGCCATATTTGCAAAGCTGCAACAGGAATCGTTAAGGTAATCGCGCTAAAACCTGCGATCGCCATATAAATCCAAAGAATATCTCCTGGCCCCAAAATGGCTAATTTATCATGAAGGTCTTTTACTAAAAAATCATGAATGTCCTTTACGAAGATAAAGGAGGCAAGGAGGGAGAGGAGGAAAAAACTCAAGGTAATAATGATCCTTTTCCGCAGCTCACTCAAGTGTTCAATCACGTTCTTTTCTGTTAAGTCCATTCCATTGCTCCTTTCCGTAAAAAAGAAAGATTCGAATTCATCATAAGAGAAAAAAGATGTAAGCAAGTTATGGATTATTCCTGCCTACATCAACTTATGTTAGCTTCCAGTTTTCGTTTTTGCACTTTCAACCGCATGAAGCTTTTTATCATCTTCCTCGTTATCTGAATCCTTTTTGTCACCATTTACTAAATCATTTGTTGCCTTTTTAAACTCTTTTAAGGTTGATCCGAAAGCACGTCCAATTTCCGGTAGCTTTGAAGGGCCAAAAATAATTAATGCAATAACTAAAATTAAGATCAGTCCTGGTATACCTATGTTTTGTAACATATGAAACCTCCAATTATAAATATTGATGTTAAAGTACCGAGAAAATCCTGCCTATGTACAAACTATCAATAAATTATTAACTTCATGTTGATGTACTGTAAATATTTTATTAAATCAGAAATTCAGGCAAAAAGCACCACATAGTCCGTAAACCATAGGAAATAATTCTCGGAAAATGTGGTGCCTTTGTTTGTCAAATAAAGTTCGTAGATCAATCAGTCTTCTTCTTCAAAAATAAATCATCGAATTAGTGAATATTGCCCTTTTTAAAGAAAGGGAAGCATATCCTTTGGAAATTCAGCTTCAACCTCGACCCCTTCTCCAGTTAGGGGATGGATAAGTGTCACCTTTGCAGCATGTAGTGCTTGTCTGTTCATGATTCGCTTTTTCGCCCCATATAGCACATCACCAATGATTGGATGGCCGATCGAGCTTAGATGCACACGAATTTGATGAGTTCTTCCTGTATCAAGCCTGAGTTCAACAATTGATAATTGTTGATCAGGGATATAATGTTTGACTTGAAAATGGGTTATCGCCCTCTGACCAGTAGGTGATACCCTTCTTCGTGTCGCATGGTGACGGTCCTTTCCAATCGGCTTATCAATCGTTCCTTTCCTTTGAGCAAGCTTGCCTTCAGCTATAGCAATATAGGTCCGTTTAATTTTTCTTTGCTCAAGAGCTTTATCCAATAATGTATGGGCCAGGTCATGCTTAGCAAAAATGATCGCTCCCGATGTATCCTTATCAAGTCGATGAATATGCCTTACTTTGAGTTGTTGTTCGTTCATTTGATAGTAATAGGCAATGCCATTTGCCAATGTCCCTGTTTGTTCAGGAGCATTTGGGTGTGTATCGATACCTGCCTGTTTATTCACAATCAGCATATGGTCATCCTCATAAAGGACTTCAATAGGAAGCTGCTCTGGAACTACACCATAATCCTCCGTTTTAAATAAATGTAAGGATAAGCTGTCATTGATATGAAGCCTATGATTTACATCTGCTTGCTGATCATTTTTTCTAATGGCTTTCATCTGATTCCATTTTTGAACGAGGGCTTTTGAAGCGCCAAGTTTATTAGTTAGAACATGGAAGACGGTGTTATTTGCCCAGTTTTCGGGAATGTCGATTTCAAGCCATTCACCCACTCGTTTCAAGTACTTCACCAACCTTAACTGTTTTCATTTATCTGTAAAAAAGTATACAGAACCAATATTGGATGTACAATCTAGTTCCGGTAACACTTACCTCTAAAATGACCGAATATACTATGGTATGCTTACAGTAGTTCAAGATAAAGAAGAATTGATAGGAAGAATAAAAAGGGTGATTGAAATGAAGGTTGTTGTTGCGTCAACTGAGGAACAAGAGCGTCATATAGATGAACTTGTTGAACAATTATATACGGAGATTTTTCCGAGATTTTTTCCAGACAAAGAAATTAAATTGCTAAAAGGACAAAAGGTATTACAGCCGCAAGAATCTGATCAAATGTATAATGGGACTTTAAAGGATGCCTTTCATATTATTTCAAGCCTTCAAGCGGTCATTGCGGTGCTTGATCATATTGACGATTGCAAGCATGAAAAAGAATATCAAGAAATGTTTGAACGAAACAGTCATAATTTAAATGAATATGGCTATTTTTTTCCGCTGTCTTTTTCTCAATTCAAAGAAGCTGAAAGTCAGGATGGGGAGTTTAGTCAGTTTATAAAACCGGCAAATAACTTAATCATTTAACAAAAAAGGAGGATGTTTCAAAAGGGTCTGACCCTTAGAACATCCTCTTTTTACATGTTTATTTAGCTTCCCATTCAGTCAGCAAATTACGGAAATATTCCTCCGTATTTGAACCTACACTGCGGGCAACCTCTTTTCCATCCTTGTAATGAACAAGCGTTGGTGTTGACTCAATACCATATTGGGTCCAGCCGTCCTCAAATTCTAACAAATTAAATTGGTCGATCTCAACACCAACCTCGTCTGCAACAGGCATAAGAACAGGGGTTGTTGCCTGACAATGTGTACATTCTGGACTGAAGAAGTAAACAATGATTTCCTCTTTATTTTCCAGTTTTGCTTCCAGCTCGTCTGGAAGGATAATGTTTTGATAATTCGGGTCATCTAATTGATCAATAGTTGCTGGCTTAAGATTATCTTTTCCATATACATTTCCTTCTGCTTGTTGTTTATTTTGATAGGTATTGATGAATGCCAGTGCCCCAAATAAAATGACTATGATTGCACCAAATATAAGTATTTTCTTCAAGTTAACGACCTGCCTTTTTTAAAATTAGTAAGCTTGTGGAGAAAATAATGATAAATCCGACAAGTGCCAAAAACGGGATCGTAATAAATCCCAGCCAATTGATGTATTCACCTGTACAAGGGACAATCCCGCAAGAAATCGATTTTTCCCCCAAAAAGTCGATCTTCTGAATGCTGTAATGGTAAATGGAAATACAGCCGCCAATGGCTGACAGAATAAGTGAATAAAGCGCAATTGAAGCATCCTTCTTAAATACGCCAACACCTAATATAATGACTAAAGGATACATAAATATTCGCTGATACCAGCAAAGATCACATGGTGTATATTGTAATATTTCTGAGAAATAGAGACTGCCTAATGTAGCAATAAATGAAGCAATCCAACCGATGGATAATAAATTTTCAATCTGCTTTTCCTTAGTACTCGACATGACATCTCCTCACAGTGATAATGTTTTCTTAAATTATAGTCGTAATCTGTATGATCTGTAAAATGGATAGATTGTGAACAGAAGTGAAACGGTCTATACAAGAAAACGAATTATCCGTTACTATTCCCGAGAAAATTTTCTATAAATAAAGTACAGCAATCTGTTCAAACTATGTACGAAAGGAGATGATGATGTTGAATAATACAATTCAGGAATGTATGACAACAAATGTTGACACGATTTCTTCTAATCAAACGATTAAAGAAGCAGCAGAATTAATGAGTAGAGATAATGTTGGCTCAATCCCGGTGGTTGATAATGGTCAGCTTAAAGGAATTGTAACTGACCGTGACATCACGGTTCGTTCAACTGCACAAGGACTTGATGGTAATACACCTGTTTCACAGGTTATGTCCACTAACCTTGTATCAGGACACAAATCAATGTCTGCTGCTGAAGCAGCAAAGATTATGGCACAGCATCAGATCCGTCGCTTGCCAATTGTCGAAAACAATCAACTAGTTGGTATCGTTGCATTAGGTGACCTTGCAACGAACCAATTGTCAGACCAAGCTGCTGGTGCAGCCTTAACAAACATTTCTGAACCAAACAAAACAACTTAAGCAGAAATCTCCTTGAGGGCTGACGATGTCAGTCCTCTTTTTCATTTAAAGGACAAAATTCAATAAGAGAACCTAAGAAGAGTCCCATAAAAGGCTTATAAAGGACAAAAACCAGTAAGAGAACCATAGAAAAGTCTCATAGCAGGCTCCCTGAATTAGGCCTACACCTCAAAAATGAAAAGTAATGTTAATTTCTGTATAATGAGGTAGAGGTGATCGATATGATAAAAGCGATAATTTTTGATTTTGATGGATTGATTTTAGATACGGAAACACATGAATATGAAGTTTTATGTGAAATTTTTGCTGAGCATAACTGTGAATTGCCTTTAAGTCTTTGGGGGGAATTGATCGGTACGAAGTCTGATTTTAATCCTTACACATATCTTGAAGAGCAGGCGAAAAAAACACTTGATCACAATGAATTGTCACAACGCCAAAAGGAACTATTTATGAAAAGGATCGTCGAAGAAAAGGAAAGGCCTGGTGTCGTGGACTATTTAGATGCTGCAAAAACTCTAGGTCTCAAGGTTGGCCTGGCATCGAGCTCTAATTACGAGTGGGTGTCATCACACTTAAAAAGGCTAAATCTATTAGAGCGGTTTGAATGTATCCGTACATCAGACCATGTCCAAAACGTAAAGCCTGATCCAGCACTATATCTGGAAGCTGCCAAATGCCTCGGAGTAATGCCTGAAGAGTGTATTGCTTTTGAAGACTCGGCAAATGGCGCTTTAGCAGCAAAGCGAGCGGGGATGAAATGTGTTACAGTTCCAAACACTGTCACAAAGGATTTAACATTTTGCGAAATAGATCACAGCATAGAATCAATGGCACATATGGAATTGAAGGAATTAATCTCGTTTTTAGATAAGCAATAAAGGGTAAAATATACTGAAATTAGATCAGGAGGAGTATCCATTATGTCGGAAAAGCTAGATTTATCTAAATTTGAGAAGAAAATGGTTATACGCAATATTGAAGAAAGTGACATTGATGAAATTTTAAAGCTGCAAACGAAATGTTTTCCAGGAATGACACCGTGGAAGCGAGAGCATTTAGAAAGCCATCTTGAACATTTTCAAGAGGGTCAGTTTTGTGCGGAACTAGATGGGAAAATCATTGGTTCCTGTTCCAGCTTGTTAATTAACTTTGATGAATACGATGACCGCCATACATGGGATGATATTACAGATAACGGCTATATTACAAACCATAATCCTGATGGCTATAATATGTACGGAATTGAAGTGATGGTCCATCCAAACTACCGCAGGATGAAAATCGGTCACCGTTTATATGAAGCGAGAAAGGATCTTGCAAGAAGGCTGAATTTAAAAAGTATTATTATTGGGGGAAGAATTCCTAATTATTATAAATATGCAGACGAATTAACACCAAGACAATATGTCCAGCAAGTAACCTTACATAAAATTTATGATCCAGTTCTTTCTTTCCAATTATTAAACGGGTTTACGTTAATGCGAATTAATCCTAATTATTTGCCGGATGATTTAGCCTCTTATAAATACGCAACACTTATGGAATGGAATAATGTTGATTATCATGCAAATACAAAACGATTTTATAAAACATCCCATCCCGTTCGGATCTGTGTTGTACAATATATGATGAAGCAAATTAATTCTTTTGAGGAATTTGCGAAGCAAGTAGAGTATTACACAGATGTCGCTTCAGATGCCGGTTCCGATTTTGCTGTTTTTCCAGAAATCTTTACAACACAGCTCATGTCCTTCCTTGATGAAAAAGTACCAAGTAAGGCGATACAAAGGCTGACTGAGTATACGGAAGAATATATCGAGCTATTCACCGAGTTAGCAGTACGATACAACGTCAACATCATTGGCGGATCACATGTTGTAGAGGAAGAAGGGCGAATCTACAATATTGCCTATTTATTTAGAAGAGACGGGACAATTGAAAAGCAATATAAACTTCATATTACGCCAAACGAACGTAAATGGTGGGGGATTAGCAGAGGCGATCAAGTAAAAGTGTTCAATACTGACTGTGGGAAAATTGCCATCCAAATTTGCTATGACATTGAATTTCCTGAGCTTGCAAGGATTGCAACAGATAAGGGAGCGAAGATTATTTTCACTCCGTTCTGTACGGAAGACCGCCAAGGCTACTTACGAGTCCGGTATTGTGCGCAGGCTCGTGCTGTTGAAAATCAAATTTATACAGTGATCGCTGGAACTGTCGGCAACCTGCCGCAAACCGAAAATATGGATATTCAATATGCACAATCTGCTGTTTTCGCACCTTCAGATTTTGAATTTGCCCGCGATGGCATTGTTGTTGAATGCAATCCGAATATTGAAATGGTTGCCATCGGAGATGTAGACTTGGAGATCTTAAGACGCCAGCGCCAATCCGGTACAGTTAATCAATTAAAGGACCGCAGACATGATATCTATTCCATTCATTATAAAAAGAACAAGTAAGCGAAAGGGTCTGTCCTCAATCATCTCGGGGACAGACCCTTTTTATACTTTGCCCATATAATGACGGCTTTTGTCGATTTTTTTTATTATACTAGAAAAATAAAAAATAAGTTGAATGTTGTTTATCAATCTTTGCCTTACTTCCCAACATTGTTTTAAAATAACTTCCCCCCTAAACTTCCTAAACAACACCACCAATTCTGTTGGAATTTGTAGAAATTCAAGTATGTGGAAAGTCCAAGAATATGCTAAAATAGGAATGTTATTTCGGGGAGAATACTATGAAGAATCCAGGAGGTAAAGATGAGCTGGGAACAAAGCTATCAACGTTGGAAAAATAAGCAGGATTTAGATCAAGAATTACAAACGTTATTAAGTACGATCGAAGGAAATGCCAAAGTATTAGAAGATTGCTTTTACAAGGACTTAGAATTTGGAACAGGCGGTATGCGCGGTGAGATTGGACCTGGTACAAACCGAATGAATATCTATACTGTTCGAAAAGCATCTGAAGGATTGGCAACTTACATAGATTCATTTGGTGAAGAAGCGAAAAAGCGCGGTGTAGCGATTGCATATGATTCTCGCCACAAATCACCGGAATTTGCAATGGAAGCGGCTAAGACATTAGCTTCACACGGCATTCAAACATATGTATTTGAGGAATTACGCCCTACTCCAGAGCTTTCATTTGCTGTTCGTTATTTAAATGCATTTTCAGGAATTGTCGTAACAGCAAGTCATAATCCGCCTGAGTATAATGGCTATAAGGTTTATGGTGAGGATGGAGGCCAATTGCCCCCAGCAGCAGCTGATACGGTGATTTCTTATGTCAATAAAGTAGAGGACGAATTGCTTGTTGAGGTGAAAGAAGAGGCAGAATTAAAAGCACAGGGTCTAATCAAAATGATCGGCGAAGAAATTGACCAAGCCTATACAGAAAAATTAAAAACGATTTCTGTTAACCCTTCTTTATCAACTGAAGTGGATGTAAAAATCGTCTTTACGCCATTACATGGAACAGCAAATAAGCCTGTACGCCGCGGGTTAGAAGCGTTGGGCTATAAAAATGTGACAGTTGTAAAGGAACAGGAGCTTCCAGATCCTAATTTCTCTACAGTTAAATCTCCTAATCCAGAAGAGCATGAAGCTTTCACACTTGCGATTCGTGATGGTGAAGCAATTGATGCAGATATTCTGATCGGAACAGATCCTGATGCTGACCGCCTTGGAGTTGCCGTAAAAAATAATGAGGGACAGTATGTTGTATTAACAGGAAACCAAACGGGTGCATTGCTGCTTCATTATTTGCTTTCTGAGAAAAAGGCAAATGGAACTCTTCCAAGCAATGGGGTTGTGTTAAAAACGATTGTGACATCTGAAATTGGCCGTGAGATCGCAAAATCGTATAACTTAGATACAATTGATACATTAACAGGATTTAAATTTATTGGTGAGAAAATCAATGAATACGAAAGAACTGGACAGTATGAATTCCAGTTTGGCTATGAGGAAAGCTATGGCTATTTAATCGGAGATTTCGCACGTGATAAAGATGCGGTACAAGCAGCACTGTTAGCTGTTGAAGTATGTGCTTTCTATAAAAAGCAAGGATTAACCTTATATCAAGGGTTGCTGGAAATTTTCAAACAATACGGCTATTACAAGGAAGGACTGCAGTCATTAACATTAAAAGGAAAAGAAGGAGCTGAACAAATTCAAAGCATTCTTCATTCCTTTAGAACAAATCCTCCTTTAAAAGTAGCTGGTAAAAAAGTGACAACAATTGAAGATTATAAAACAAGCGAGCGTCAAAATGTTTTAGCTGGCACTACTGAAAAGATCGATCTGCCAGGTTCTAACGTGTTAAAATACACACTTGAAGACAACTCTTGGTTCTGTGTAAGACCATCAGGAACAGAGCCGAAAGCAAAGTTCTACTTTGGTGTTAAGAGTGATTCCCTCGAACAAAGTGAACAGCAGCTTGCAGCATTAGAAGCCGAGGTTATGGAAAAAGTAAATGATTTGATTGCAGAATTGAGCAAATAAAAAGCAGAAAGCGGACAAGCCTATTTGTCCGCTTTTTCTTTTTATTTGCTTTTAACCCTACTCCAAAAGTCTTAGGGGAAATTCATACGGATTGAGAAGGTCGCAATTGATAAGAAATTGTTATAATAAAGTTAGAAAACATTGGGGCTGGGAGAGGCTTGCATGAGTGATAATCGGATCCATGAATTAAATACGTTAAAAACAATTGCTGAAAAGCTGAACGAAGCAACAGATGTAAGGGATATGTTAAGTGATGTTTTAAAGGAATTGCTTCATCTGATCGAGCTTGATGCAGGGTGGATTTTCTTAATTAACAAGCAGGGAGAATATGAATTAGCAGCAGACTATTCTTTACCGGAAGGCTTAACTTGGAACCGGAAACAGCCTTTGTGTACGGGCGGCTGCTGGTGTATTGATCGTTATAAGGATGGGCGTTTGAAAACAGCTGCCAATATTATTTCATGCAAACGAATTGAAGATGTGATTGAACACAAATGGGGAGAGACGAGGGGAATTACACATCATGCTACCGTTCCGTTGAGGGCGGGCAAAGAAAAGTTTGGCTTGTTAAATGTTGCTGCACCAAAGAAAACACATTTTTCCGATGGAGAACTCGCATTATTAGAGGCTGTTGCCTTCCAAATTGGTACGGCCATAAAACGTAATCAGCTGGTAGAAAAGGAAAGAAGACATGCCTTAATCGAAGAACGAAACAGGCTTGCTCAAGACCTGCATGACTCTGTCAATCAGCTGTTGTTTTCCATTATGTTGACAGCAAGAGGCACGAAGGAAATGACCAATCAGCCGGATATACAAGAAATGCTTACTTATTTACAGGAGCTATCACAGGAAGCATTAACGGAAATGAAGGCGCTCATTTGGCAGCTGCGGCCGCAAGGATTGGAAAATGGAATTGCTGCAGCCCTATTAAATTATGCAAATGTATTAAGATTAAGAATCGAGTCGGACATTTCTGGTGTTAGTACGTTGCCATGCCATATCGAAGAGGAGCTTTGGCGAATTGGGCAGGAGGCATTAAATAATTGTAAAAAACATGCTGGAACCAATCAGGTTTATCTATCCATTACACGTTCAAAGCAAACAGTGGAAATGATTGTCAGAGATAAAGGGAACGGGTTTAATTATGATGAAACAACGTCTATTCCAACTTTGGGTCTTAAAGGTATGAGGGATCGGGTCATGAAATTAGGTGGATGCTTTAACCTGACAAGTGCACCTGGTCAAGGTACGATGATTAAAATCATCATTCCATTGTGAAAGGGGGTTGACTATGTCAAAAATAAAAATATTAATAGCGGATGATCATCATGTCGTTCGCAGGGGCTTATTATTTTTTCTTAAAACACAAAAAGACATTGAGGTAATTGGTGAAGCAAAAAATGGGAAAGAAGCGGTTGAGTTAGTTGCTAAGCTAAAACCGGATGTTGTTTTAATGGATTTGTCGATGCCTGAAATGGACGGTGTGATGGCAACGAAAGCCATTCGAGAGCTTAACGATTCAGTAAAGATTATCATTTTAACTAGTTATGCCGATCAGGATCATGTCATTCCAGCCATCCGTGCAGGGGCTTCTGGCTATCAGTTGAAAGATATAGAACCTGATGATTTGGTACAAACGATTCGGGATGTGTTAAGAGGGGAGAGTAAACTCCACCCTAAGGTAACATCACATGTTATGACACATTTATCAATGGGGGCAAGTCAAAAATCCTCAAAAATAGGTGAGTTAACGAATCGGGAAAAAGAAGTTTTGAACGAGATTGCAAGAGGGAAAAGCAATAAGGAAATTGCTTCGTCCTTATTTATAACTGAAAAAACGGTGAAAACACATGTATCAAATATCCTTTCTAAGCTGCAGCTGGCAGATCGTACCCAAGCTGCATTATATGCTGTAAAAAATGGGTATTTAGAAAATGAAAGTTAGGAGTTAATGATATGAAATTTTTAGTCGTAAATGGAAGTCCTAGAAAAACCGGAAGAACAAGAATAGCGGCATCGTTTATAGCGGCAACCTATAATGCTGAATACTTCGATTTAAGTGAACGGGAATTACCATTATTTAATGGAGAAGAGGAGCAAAAACAGCTGCAAGTAGTGAATGAATTAAAGCAAGCAGTTGTAAGTGCAGATGCGATTATTTTATTATCTCCTGAATACCATAGCGGTATGAGCGGCGCGTTAAAAAATGCATTAGATTTTCTTAGCAGCGAACAGTTTGCTCATAAGCCTGTAGGGCTAATTGCAGTTGCCGGCGGCGGAAAAGGCGGGATAAATGCCTTAAATAATATGCGAACAGTGATGCGCGGTGTTTATGCAAATGTGATACCGAAGCAACTTGTTTTAGATCCAATTTGCTTTGATTATGAAAACAGGGAAATTAAAACTGAACCTGCACTGCTTGTTAAGCAATTAATTGATGAATTAACAGTATACACAAACGCAAGTCGTGTGTTAAATCAATAAAGAAAACTCGCCGACTGGCGAGCCTGAAAGGCGAAGCGTGATGAGAAGTTGCACTTATACTTTATACTTTAAATTGGCCACTACGTCGAAATTCCTTCTTCGCTGCCAATTTATCCTTTCTTAAAGTGTAAAAAAGAGGCTGAATTACAAAGTATGGGAAATACTTTGTAGTGAAGCCTCTTTTTTGTGCTATCACATCTGATATGCATATTCCAGTTCTGGAGTTTCAACAGCGTGATCAATATATCTTAGTAATGCATATAACTGTTTTTCGACTTCTTTATAGTCATGTTCAAAGTTATAGGCATGTAAAAAATGTTCAATTTTCTTTGATAAAAAATCGTCCTTTGTACGGACCATTAGGATAAGAAGGTTATCCCATTGTGAACGATGTGTGTAATACAAGGCTTTATCATAATCAACATTGTTCATTTCATTTCCTCCCTCTTAAGGAGATATGATTATTGTGTGCGAAATAAGGCTTTTTTTACTGTGAAAAACTTGGTGTTGTTGTTAGATTAGCTGTGGTAGTGATTCCCTTTATAAAATGGGATGGTTAAGAAAAGATAAAAAAAAGGGTGTTATCTATAAAATGCGGAAAAGGTTGTTCATACTTTTTATGTTGGTTTTTTTAGGAATGAATCAAGACGTTATCGAGGCTGCTGAACCTTATACATATGAATCCATGAAGAATGAATTAACTGATTTAGCTGAAACATATCAATTGGAATTAAAAACGATTGGACATTCAGAATTTGGAAGAGAGCTTTTGGCTGTTAAAGTTGGTAAAGGTGAACGTTCTATTCTTATATCAGGAAGTCATCATGGACGTGAGTGGCTGACAACTCATATCATCATGAACATGATAAAGGAATATGCATCAGCTTATGATCAAAAGCAATTATTATATGGAAATTGTTTGAAGATTTTAGATCATATTTCGATTTGGTTTGTCCCGATGGTGAACCCTGATGGGGTAACGATACAGCAGGAAGGAATAAAGGGGTTCCCCTTTTTATTACAGGACGTATATATGGATATGAATAAAGGGAGAAAAGGCTTTTCAAGATGGAAAGCAAATGGACTCGGAGTGGATCTTAACCGCCAATATCCTGCGGGGTGGGAGAATATTGAGGGAAGTCAAGAATATGCCTCATATTCCCGTTATAAAGGGAAAAAACCTCTTGAAGCAAAGGAAGCAAAGGCACTGGTTAGCTTTACTGAACAAATTCAACCTCTTATAGCTGCATCTTACCATACCTCTGGACAGATGATTTATTGGTACTACTTTAATGAGCTTGAACATCTTTTCCGTGATTATCAAATAATTGAGCAGGTTGCACATGCAACGGGATATGAAATTGACTATCCTCCAGCGAATGCTGTTGGCGGAGGGTTTACCGATTGGTTTATTCAAAGATATAAAAGACCTGCTCTTACGATCGAAGTGAGCCCGCCATATTATGAAACAAGCCCGCCGTTATCTGTCTTGCCTGAAGAGTGGGAACGAAACAAGGAAGTGGGACTCATTTTAGCAAAGTATGCAGAGAGTGAATTTTTGAAATGAAAGTCGAATAGGATCAAACGATTTAGGACAAATTAATTTCATAGCAAAAGCAACTATGGAGGATGTTATGAAATCAATATCATTTTCAAAAGTTCTATTCGCAATTGTCGCATTAATGGTTATTTTAACAGCAGGAATGAAAGCGTATGGGGAACAAAATGTTGACTATGAGAAGTGGAGTAAAATTGCTTTATCAGCTGTAAAAGAAAAATATCCGGAATCACAGCTCATCGATTATAAATATGTAAACCGAGAGGAAGTTAATGAAGAGGAATCAAAGGATATTTTTCATGTGAAAGTAAAGGAAAAAGACAAGCAATTTATTGTCTATGTGAATGTTGTGTTTAATCCAAAGACAGGTAAGCTTATTACAGTAAATCTTGAAAAGAAAGAAGACGCTCCTTTGTAGAAGCGTCTTCTCAACTTTGTTTATCTTTATCAAGTGAAAAATAAGCCAATAAGGAATGCTGATTCTTAACCAAATCAGCTAAGGTATACTCATCAAGCACGGCTAGATAAGCTTGTAAGGCCTTATTGAGGACATGTTTTAATCCGCAGACAGGTGAGATCACACAATGATTATGATCTGCATCAAAGCATTCCACAATATGAAAATCTTCCTCGGTTTTACGGACGATCTCTCCGACATTAATTTGTTCTGGAGAGTGGGCCAGGCGGATGCCGCCATTGCGACCGCGAATGGTTTCAATTACATTCATTTTGCCGAGTTCATAGGTGACCTTCATTAAATGGTTCTTTGAAATGTTATAAGCCTCAGCAATTTCTTTTATATTCGATAGCTCACCCTCTGGTTTCATCGCTAAATATATTAAAACTCTAAGCGAGTAATCTGTGTAATTTGTTAATCTCATGCTTAATACCCTCACCATATTAGATTTATTTATCTACTCTATCGTATCTTACCACACATCCATTAAAAAACTTGAATCAAAGACGTTAATTTTGAATTATCAGGTGCATCTGGAAAAGATTATTTGAAAATTTCCGTGAAACGTGAGGGTGCTGAGGAAACGATAAGAAATATTTAACATATCTCTGAACATTACATCATTATTTCTGAATGACACATAAATATACATGGCCGTTTATAGGAGAATGGTTATAGGGAGAAATGCTTGTTTTGTAAAAAATACGTCAATTTTCCGTGTGAATTTGAAGCGGTTGTAAAAATGTAAAGGGGTTTTTTTCAAGAGTGATCATTTCTTAAAAATAAATTAACAAAAGGAAGGAAATTTCATGCAACTTTTACTCTAGCTTAACCTAAGAAACTTGTCGATAAGTTAGAGTGGAATTGTCGAAAGAAACGAATAAGGAGTCAAACAAGACGATGAGATTAAAAGAGGACATGCCGTGCCATTTGGAAATTTCAGAGTACCTCATTCAAAAAATCCAATCTGGTGTCTTTCGGGAAAATCAGAAGATTCCTTCTGAAAATGAGCTTTGTCAGCAATTTAATGTCAATCGCCATGTTATCAGACAGGCATTGGCAAGGCTGACAAATTTAGGCTGGATCACTCCATTTCAAGGAAAGGGCTGCTATGTAAATAGTGTTCAAAAGCCTATTCAGTATGTGTTGTCATCAAGGACTCGTTTTACAGATAATATGGAAAATTTGGGTCTTGTGTATCAGAGTAGATTATTAACTTGGGAAAAAGGATTGCCAAGTGATGTTGAACAGAAGAATCTCTTTCTATCAGAAAATCAAACAATCTACCGTTTAGAAATTCTTAGATTTATAGAAGGGCAGCCTATTTCTATTACCACTACGGTCATGCCTGAGGAAGAAGTCCCGCAACTGGAACAATATTTACAAAATTTCAAATCACTTTACCGGATTTTGTCAGATTATTATCAATTACGTCCTGTAAGATCCAAATCTATATTCCAAGCTTTATTGCCGATCCTAAAGGATGCAAAAGTTCTCGAAATCCCTGAAAGTGTGCCAATTATTCAAATGGAAAGCATTATGAATCATCCAAGCGGCAACCCGATTGAATACAGTGTTGCACGAATAAGAGGCGATATGCATAAATGCCTGGTGGAATTTTAAGTTGAATCAACATTGGAAGAATCGCTAACACTTCCAGGATGATTATAAAAAAACATTTACTTTTTAGGAGGAATGGAAAATGAAAAAGGCATTATTATTAGTGATGGCTCTAATGATGACAGTAATTTCTGCAGCTTGTTCAGCTGGTGGCGGGACACAAGCAAGCGGTTCAAGTGATGATGATACACTTACGATTGCTTGGTACCCTAATGAGTCAGGAGCAGATCTGAAAGATGCGCGTGATGAAATAGGAAAGGTCATTGAAGAAGCAACTGGAAAGATAGTGGAACATAAAACAACGACTGATTATATTATTGCCATTGAATCACTGGCTTCAGGTAATGCCGATTTAGCGTTCATGGGTGCACAAGGATATATTGAGGCAAATGCAAAAAATGATAAGGTTCAGCCTTTAGTTGTGCCAAGCGGTCCTTCAGGAACATTAGATGATGCTGTATATCACAGCTGGCTCGCAGTTAAAAAAGGAAATGAAGAAGCATATAAGAATGGTGACGAGTTTTCAATCGATAACATCGTAGATAAAAAGTTTTCTTTTGTATCAAATAGTTCCACTTCAGGGTTTAAAGTACCTTCAGATGGAATCGTCTCTCACTTTAGTGAAAAAGAAGAGTACAAGGATCTCACTCCAGAAGATCTTCTTGAAGGAGGAAAATTCTTTAGTGAAGTTCTTTACGGAGGGTCGCATCAGGGCTCTGCAGTTAACCTATTGACTGACAAAGCAGATGTCGCTGCTTTTTGTGATACATGTGTAAGCAATTATGTAGAATTGGCAGATGGTGAAGAGAATACACCAGGCGCAACTTATAAAGTAAAAGCTGATGCAGCTGAACCATTCAATACGGTTCCTGGTGAAGAGTTTAAATTGATCTCCGTTACACCAGTATTAAATGCACCGTTTGCGATTAATACAGATACGGTTAGTGAAGAAGATAGACAAGCTCTAATTGATGCCTTTACTTCTGATGAACTAGCGAATAATGACAAAATTTTTGTCCCGGAAGATGCTACTGGATTGTTTAAGAAAACGGATAAAGAGCGTTTCTTAGAAGTTGAAGATGCTTGGTTCGATCCGATTAGAGAATTATCTAAGTAATTCGAAAAAATAAAAAAGGAGTTAACAATGAAAACGTTACTTGAAGTAAAAAATGTATCAAAACAATATGGTCAAGATGCATTTGCGTTATCAGATGTTAGCTTCTCTGTTAAAGAAGGAGAGTTTGTTTCCATTATTGGTCCGTCTGGAGCAGGGAAGTCGACTCTCCTTCGCTGCATTAATCGCATGATTGATGCTAACGGAGGGGATATCATTTTTGATGATGTCAATGTGATGGCTTTAAAAAAGCGGGAGCTTAGGAAATTAAGAACAAGGATTGGCATGATTTTTCAACATTATAATCTCGTAAACAGGCTGAGCGTTATTGAGAATGTCCTGCATGGAAGACTTGGATACAAATCAGTTATTGGCGGTGCACTCGGTCTCTATAGTGAAGCCGAAAAAATACAGGCTTTTTCTTTATTAAAAACGTTAGGGTTAGAAGATCAGGTTTATAAAAGATGTGATCAATTAAGCGGGGGACAAAAACAGCGTGTTGGAATTGCCCGGGCCCTCATACAAGATCCGAAAATGCTTTTATGTGATGAACCTATCGCATCATTAGACCCTAATTCATCAAAAGTCATTATGGATCACTTACGAAATATATCCACAACAATGGGTATCACCGTTCTTGTAAATTTACATCAAGTTGACGTTGCCCTTACGTATTCTGATCGAATCATCGGTGTATGTAAGGGGGAAGTGGTATATAATGGATCTCCAAAAGACATAACAAATGAAGCGATACACAAAATTTATGGATCTGAAGCAGGTGAATTAATGATGAATCTAGGAGGAAAAAACGTTGGATAAGTTCTTTTTAAAGAAAAGAGCACAGTCGGTTCTTGTCCTTTCCTTAATCATAATTGTTGCATATGGATCCATCCTTATCACTGAATTTGATGTCATAAAGGGTTTACATTCCATTCCTAATGCGATTATGTGGGGGTTCTCTAATTTTTATCCAACACAGGAATCACTTGAGAAGCTCCCAAGTATATTAGAAAAATTGCAGGAAACTGTATTAATCTCAATTGCAGCGGCATCTGTTGCATCTGTTTTTGCTATTGTATTTGCAATCTTCGGATCCAAGACAACAAAAATGAACGGTTTTTTAAGTACAATTAGTCGCGGGATTGCGACATTATTCCGTAATATTGATGTAGCGGCATGGGCAATGATCTTGCTCTTTTCCTTTGGACAAAGCTCATTAACTGGATATTTTGCCCTGTTTTTTGTATCGTTTGGATTTTTAACAAGAGCCTTTATGGAGACTATTGATGAAGTTGGTGTTCATTCTGTTGAGGCATTAACGGCAACAGGTGCCAGCTATACATCCATTATTATTCATTCTGTTATTCCTTCAAGCATTCCCCAGATCATCAGCTGGGTGTTATTTATGATCGAAACGAATATTCGCAGTGCCACTTTAGTCGGAATCCTGACTGGCACAGGTATCGGATTTTCCTTTGACTTGTTTTATAAAAGCTTGAATTATAATGCAGCAAGCTTAGTGGTGCTGACAATTGTTGCTGCCATTCTAACCATTGAATTCATTTCAAACTATGTAAGAAGGGTGATTTTATAGTGAGAGTTGCTGACATTAGCAAAGAAGAGCCTTCACACAATAATCCTTTTCAAAATATGAAAATTAAACCATTAAGTAAGGCAGTTTTGACAATAAGATTAACAATTGTGATTCTAGCTATCCTTACAATATATGGGTTTTTTACATTTGACTATAAGGATATCAATCTATTTGAAGGGGTAGTTTCTACACTTACTAATTTAAAAGTGATGTTTCTCGAACCTCATTTCGTACATTTTTCATTTACTGATGCCACCTATCAAGTATTGGTTACAATTGGTTTGGCGCTACTAACTACCTTAATAGGAGCACTCATTGCACTCTTTCTAGCGCTTTTTGCTGCGCAAAATTTATCGTCAGCAAAGGTATCCAATATAATCAAAGGAGTTGTTGCGTTTATAAGAGCTGTTCCAACGGTATTGTGGGTATTAATTTTTGCCGTTGCTGCAGGGTTAGGGAGTGTAGCAGCTGTTATTGGAATGACCTTTCATTCTGTTGGATATTTAATAAAAGCATATTCAGAATCGTTTGAAGAGTTGGATGAGGGGGTCATTGAGGCATTACGGGGAAGCGGTGCAAGCTGGTGGCAGATCGTTTTTCAAGCTGTTATTCCATCTTCTTTAACCTATCTCGTTTCGTGGACCTTTTTGCGATTTGAAATCAACTTTGGTGTTGCGGTCGCAATGGGAGCAGCTGCAGGTGCAGGCGGGATTGGCTTTGATATGTTTATGGCCAGCAGCTTCTATCTGGATTTACGTGAAGTAGGGACAATTACATTCTTCATCTTATTCTTTGCTATTGTGCTGGAAATGATTGCAACAAGAATTAAATCAAGATTACGAGTGAAAATATAACTTTATTATTCTTTTTAAGCACAGGAAACTCTTGTGCTTTTAATTTTGTCTATAAAGCTAAAAGAGAATTAGCGCAAGGATCGCATCTTTAATAAATCTTCATATGTTATTTACAATAGCTTAACCATTGTAACTTATCAATAAGTTACCTTTTATGTATCACAAAGATTGAAGAAACAATACGATGGGGAGGTTATCCAAAATGAAAAAATCGAGGTTGATGAAAATTCTCGTTGAAGGCAGACCAGAGTTTCTTGCTAAATGGACAGATGCCATTGAAAAAGCATCGATAGTCAGCGTTGATCGTGCTCCTTCAACTGGCCTTGTCATGCTTAAAACACGGGATTCTGTCTCAAAGCAACCATTCTATATGGGAGAGGTTCTCGTAACAGAATGTTCAGTTTCTCTTGATCAGCATTCTGGAATAGGGATAGTCATGGGCGATGATCCGGTAAGATCCTATCAGATCGCAGTAATCGATGCGGCGATGAATGCGAAGCTTCCAATCACAAATCAATTACTGATCGAATTGGAATTCGAAGAAGCATATATCCAGCAGAAAGTAAAAGAAGAAGCAGCACGAATTGCCAAAACAAAAGTTCAATTTGATACGATGGAGGATTACAATGCAAAAAGCTAATCTTGCTGCATTTGATATGGTACATGACACACAGCGTATTTTTCGTAAATTACTAGACTGTATGGCTAGACCGGGGAAAATTGAAAAGATCGCTGAAGAGATTACTACTAATCAGGAAATGGAAGGATTTTCCAAGTCGCTCCAAGGAATCGCTTATACGCTAATTGATCGGGAAGTGAGTTTCCATATTCTAGCGGAACATTCCGAAATAATCACACGGTCATTGGAATGGAAAACATATAGTAAAGGCAGCCCAATTAATGCTGCCGATTATCTTTTTATCAATCATCCAGAAGAAGTGGATAACATTTCGGAATGTATTCAACAGCTAAAGAACGGAACGCTATCAGATCCGCATGATAGTGCCACTGTCGTACTTTGTGTCGACGAAATAACGGTTAGCAAAGTACCTTCCTCTTTAAAACTTACAATGAGAGGGCCTGGTATTGAAACAAGTAACGTTGTCTACATTAAGGGACTTCCTTCCAAGTGGATCGAAGAACGAAACCTTGCGACAAGTGAATTCCCTTTAGGAATTGATTTTATTCTGACAACGAATTGTGGTGACATCATGGCACTACCTAGAACGACATTAGTAGAAAGTGAGGGATTGTAGATGGGTTATGTTGCAGTAACAGGGGGACAAAAGGCAATTGAAGAGGCTGATACTCTGACCAAATACTATAGTTTAAAAAATGCTGATCAAGTTCTGAAGGTAAAGGATATCGAATCACAGCTCCGGCTTTTGATTGACCGGGTTATGGGAGAAGGAGGGCTATATGCACCAGAATATGCTGCTTTAGCGTTGAAACAGGCTGAAGGTGATCCGGCAGAAGCAGCCTTTTTACTAAGAGCCTATCGGTCAACATTACCGAGAAATTATTACTCTCGAACAGTAGAACCTAGCAAGATGAGAGTCATACGAAAAATATCTTCCTCATTTAAAGATATACCCGGAGGTCAATTATTAGGACCAACCTATGATTATACGCATAGACTGTTAAATTTCGAATTGCACCAAGAAGAAACAGACGTGATAAAGCAATTTTTAGCTGATTTTGCATTAAATGAAAAGCTTGATGAACATGAGGCCGCAACTTTTGGAAAAGTGGCCGATTTGTTGGAAAAAGAAGGATTGATCGGTAACAAACAGTGTGAAGAGATTGAGCCCTTTGATGTAACAAGGGACAAGCTTATTTTTCCAGCGTCTCGTTCTGCACGCCTGCAAATTCTCTCAAGAGGTGAAACAGGGGCGATGACCTCTTTTGCCTATAGCAGTATGAGAGGATATGGTGTTGTTCACCCGACAATAGGTGAGTTAAGAGTCGGCTATACGGAAGTGTATATCCCTTATCCATATGGTGATGAAGAAGACTCCATTTACATTGGTGAGGTGATGGTAACCGAGGTAGAAACGATCAATTCTTTTGCTGAAACCGAAGAAGGAAATGTGGAATTTTTACTAGGATATGGCTTAACATTTGGACAAAACGAGGTGAAGGCCATTGCCATGGCGATTTTAGAAAGAAGCTTAGAAACAGAGGGAACGTCTCCTACACAGGATGAGGAATTTGTTCTTTTGCACATAGATAGTGTTGAAGCACATGGGTTTGTTTCACATTTAAAATTGCCGCATTATATTACATTCCAATCAAAGCTTGATCGGATTAGAGAAGCAAAAAATAAGAAGAAAAATGATACCTTGCAAGAACAGTCTGTGACGTTTAGTCCATTTTAAGATGATTTGTATGACCAAATGCAAAGGAGGAAAAGGGAAATGAAAATGGAGGTTGCCCACACTTATAATTACGCCTTTTTAGATGAGGGATCTAAAAAGGAAATAAGAAGATCCGTTTTGAAGGCTGTCGCCATTCCTGGCTACCAAGTCCCGTTTGCATCAAGAGAGATGCCGATCGGAAGGGGCTGGGGGACAGGAGGATTACAAATCACCCTTTCACTTATAGGTGAAAAGGATACGTTAAAAGTCATTGACCAGGGTCATGATGACAGCGTAAATGCCGTCAGTATTAAACGATTAGTACAAGCTTGTTCGAATATAGGAACGACAGAAAATTCTGAAGAGGCTTCTCTTATTCAAACGAGACACCGAATCCCGGAGGTTCCTTTGAGAGAGGATCAAATATTGGTTTTACAGGTTCCATTACCAGAACCGTTAAGAAGAGTAGAAGCAAAGGAAAAGGATACAAAAAGACTCCATGCCGAAATGGATTACAGCAGCATTTGGCTGAGATTATATGAGGATATCGTAAGGTGGGGTGAAATTACGATTGGTGCTGATTATCCGAGCATGGTGAACGGACGATATATTTTTAACCCTAGCCCCATCCCGCGTTATGATTTATTGAAATTGCATCAAGCAAAAGGTTTGTTTTTATTTGGTGCAGGCAGAGAAAAGAAGATTTATGCGATTCCGCCATTTACAGATGTAAAGCCGCTTGAATTTGATGATTACCCATTTGAGGTAGAAAAATTTGATGGATTATCCTGTCATTGTTGCGGCAGCCAAGATGTTTTTCTTGATGAGATTTATGATGCGGAAACCGGAGAGAAAAGATACCAATGCTCAGACACCGGATACTGTCAAACACAGCAAAAGGAAAGAGGGTATGTCGTTTGATTACACATTCGATGCAAATAGAAGGACCTGAGCTTGAAGTGCATGGCTTAAATAAAAGATATGGAAAAGGGTGTTCCCATTGCCAAACACCTGAAATGCTTCAAGCAAAAGATAACCGCTGCCCGAATTGCGGGAGTGTTTGGGCGTGTATTGATGTTAACTTAAAGCTGTATAAAGGGGAAATTTTAGGAATTGTAGGTGAGAGCGGATCTGGAAAAAGCTCATTAGTGAAGAGCTTATATTTTGATGATGGGATTTCATCGGGCCGCGCTACCATTTCTTCCTATAAAAATGGAGAGGCAAACATTTTTGAAGAATCTGCTCAACAAAAGCGATACATCCGAAATTATATGATGGGCATGGTTTATCAAAACCCCTACTTAGGGTTAAAAATGTCTTTTTCAAGTGGTGGCAATATCGCTGAAAAACTAATTGCATCAGGTACTCTTCATGTCGGCACGATACGAGACCGGGCAAAACAGTTATTAGAGCATGTGGAAATTCCGATCAGCAGAATGGATGAGCTTCCCAAAAATTTTAGCGGCGGAATGCAGCAAAGGGTTCAAATCTCGAAAGCGTTGGCGAATAATCCGCCGATTCTTTTGCTTGATGAAGTAACGACCGGACTTGATCTTTCTGTTCAAGCTAGAGTATTAGATTTAATTCGAAAAATTCAACGTGATTTAGGTGTAGCGATGATTGTTGTATCCCATGACTTAGGTGTGATCAGAATGCTCGCTGATCGTACGATGGTGATGCGTCATGGGCGTGTTGTTGAAAGAGGCCTTACAGATCAAATATTAGAG
The DNA here is from genome assembly GCF_947503125.1 of uncultured Metabacillus sp. Lineage (GTDB taxonomy): Bacteria > Bacillota > Bacilli > Bacillales > Bacillaceae > Metabacillus. The sequence continues at coordinate 10,445 of NZ_CANNCR010000033.1, read as the reverse complement.
GATCCGCAGCACCCTTATACACAGCAGCTTGTCCATTCGCTTTTATAAAAATGATGAGGTGAAAACGATGATGAACATGCTAAAGATTCATTCTGCCAATATTGTCACACCTGATGAGGTTATTTATAACGGAACCATTATCATAGAAGATGATCAAATTTCACAAATTTTAAAAGGAAAACCAGAGAATATTCAACCAGGTGATATAGATGCCGAAGGGGCATGGGTGCTTCCTGGTCTTGTTGATTCACATAGTGATGCCATTGAAATGGAGCTCGAGCCTCGTCCGAGCAGTACGTTTCCTATTGAAGTATCCTTCTATGAATTAGAGAAAAAACTAGTTGGTGAAGGTATTACAACCATCTATCATTCTCTCTCTTTACTTGAAGAAAATGCAAAAAAATTTGTTAGACAAAATAAAACCGTTCTATCTGTTATTGAAGAAATTAACCGCTTGGCTCAAGGTGCCTACCTTATTCGCCACAAAACTCATTTGCGATACGAGATTACAAATATAAGTGCAGTTAATCCAGTTAAGGAGTTACTTAAACAACAGAAAATCAATCAGCTTTCCTTTATGGACCATACCCCTGGTCAAGGACAGTTTAGAGACATTGAAATTCATAAAAAGCTGTTAGTGGAACACCGTCGCTTTTCTGAAGAAGAAGCAATGGAAATCATTGAGCAAAGTAAAAAACAAGAAAAATTAGAGGAGTATGTTCTAAAGGAATTAGCAGATTTAGCTCATGAACATCATATTCCAATCGCGTCCCATGATGATGACACATTAGAAAAACTCGAGCTTGTAAAAGACTGGAATGCTTCTATTAGTGAATTTCCAATCGAACTTCATGTAGCCAAGAAAGCAAAAGAAATGGGACTGTTTGTTGTGATGGGTGCTCCGAATGCTTTATTAGGCAAATCTCATAGTAATAATCTATCGGCAATGGAAGCATTAGAACATGAGGTTGTTGATATTTTGTGCTCAGATTATTATCCGTCCTCCTTGCTGCATGCTGCCTTTAAACTTTATAAACAAGGTACTCCGATTAATAAATCAATGAATATGGTCTCATTAAATCCTGCAAAAGCATTGCATATTGATCATGAAGTCGGATCAATCGAAGTTGGCAAAAAAGCAGATCTTTTAATTGTGAGAGAGGAAAAGGCACGCCCTGTATTACAAACTGTACTTGTAAATGGAAAGGTTGTTTGTCAAATGAATTACCAAATGCCGCTTTCTGTAACAGGAAGGGTGTAGAAAGGACGTTTACTCTATGAAAAAACGTTTAGCAAACGAGCCAACCATCCATCCGAGCTCGCAAATCGTAGATAGCTTCATAGGAGAGTGGACGGAAATTGGTCCGAATACAAAAATAGAAGAATCGTATTTTGGTGATTATAGTTACACATCTGGTGATGCCGAAATCATTTATGCAACGATTGGTAAGTTTTGCTCGATCGCCTCACATGTTCGGATCAACCCTGTGAATCATCCGATGTGGCGAGTGACACAGCATCATCTTACGTATCGCCTCACACAATATCAATTAGCTGATGAGGATGATCATGATTTTTTTAATTGGCGCAGAGAGCATCATGTTACGATCGGGCATGATGTGTGGATTGGTCACGGCGCTATTATCATGCCTGGAGTCTCAATTGGAACAGGTGCGGTCATTGGAGCGGGATCGGTTGTCACGAAAGATGTTCCTGCCTATACAATAGCTGTTGGTGTCCCAGCAAAACCAATTAAAAATAGATTTTCAGATGAAATTGCGGAAAAGCTTATGGAAATTGAATGGTGGAATTGGGATCGTAAGCTGATCGAGGAACGGTATAAAGATTTAAAAAATGTAGAGGAATTTATTAAGAAATACTCATAAGTTTTTTTGAGAGGAGGAAAAGATATGGCTGTGCTTTTAAGCATGAAGGGATTAGTGAAAACGTTTGTCATGCATTACTTACATGGGGAGCATGTAGTTGGCTGCAATAATATAAGCTTTGATTTGAGTGAAGGAGAGTTTATTGGGATTACCGGACAAAGCGGTGCAGGAAAATCAACGATCTTAAAAACGATTTATCGTACCTATTTGCCTACGGGAGGAGAACTTATCTTCCACTCAGTCCAGTTTGGCCCCATTGATCTTGTCACAGCTAATGAACGTGAAATCATTGCCTTAAGAAAAAGAGAAATCGGTTATGTGTCACAATTTCTAAATGTGATGCCAAGGGTGACAGCATTGGAGGTTGTCATGGATGCGATTTTAGAGATGGGCGTAAGCACAACCGAAGCAGAAGAACAAGCCAAAAAGATGCTCGCACATTTTCAATTATCTGAATCTTTATGGAACTCCTTTCCAAGAACATTCAGCGGCGGTGAAAAGCTTCGATTAAATTTAGCGCAAGCCATGGTAAAGAAACCAAAGCTGTTATTGCTTGATGAACCAACTGCTTCATTAGATGATGCTTCGAAACAGTCTGTAAAAGAAATGATTGAACAGCTGAAACAATCGGGAACAAGTATGATCGGTATTTTTCACGATCTTGAATTTATGGAAGCTGTCGTAGATTCCCATTACCATTTGGAAAATGGTGCTTTAAATAAAAAGATCGTCGTTTAAAATCATCTAATTGGAGCTGATCGATATGATAGATTTACATTGTCATACAAATATTTCTGATAATTCGTATTCAATCGAGGAAGTCATTCGTCTTGCTAAATTAAATGGTGTCAAGCATTTAGCGATAACCGATCACGACACGACGAAAGGTCTTTTTCAAGCTATGGAAATCGGAGAGACATTAGGAGTAGAGATTATTCCAGGAATCGAAATTTCTGCCTATGATTATGAGAGAAAGAGAAGAGCTCATATTTTAGGCATGTATATTACGCCTGGACATGCATCGATTGATGAATTATGCAGCCCATTGGTTGCAAAAAGGCATGAGGCATCATGGCAAATGGTGTCACGCATTCAAGAGGCTGGATATGATATTACATGGGAAGAGGTTCTTGAGTTTTGCAAAGAAGGAACCGGGGTGTATAAGCAACATATTATGCATGCCTTACTAAATAAAGGATATACAGATCGGATCTATGGAGATTTATATAAAAAGCTCTTTAAAAGAGGAGATTCACCTAATGATCGGGGACTAGCCTTCATTTCGATTGAGTACATCGATGTCTTTGATGCGATTCGTGTCATTAGAGAAGCTGGCGGGTTACCAATTCTTGCACATCCTGGACAATTTGATAATTTTTCAGCAGTTGAAGATTGTGTTCAGGCAGGGTTAGAAGGAATCGAGGTTTTGCATCCATTACATGATAAAGAAGCGGAAAAGAAAGCAAGGGCTTTAGCTGAGAAGTGGGATCTCATTCAAACAGGTGGATCTGACTTTCATGGTTTTTATGGAGAATCATCTGCTGTCAGCATTGGAGCAAAAAGTATAGGCTTGGAGCACTTTACCAAATTGCTTGAACGGAGAAATATCCTTCAAAAGAACTAAGAATGAAAGTATTTCAAAAGAGTTGAAAAGATCAAGGAGCATGTTTCCACACCCTCGCTCATAAACTATTGTAACAATAGCTTAGGGGGGAGACCATGAAGGAAGCTGATCATAAGGCTCTTGAATATGCAATTGGGGAAATAACGGAGATTGCAAAAGGGTTCGGCTTAGATTTTTATCCAATGAGATATGAAATCTGTCCTGCTGATATTATTTATACATTTGGGGCATACGGTATGCCAACTAGATTTTCACATTGGAGCTTTGGGAAGCAATTTCACAAAATGAAGCTGCAATATGATCTTGGGCTAAGTAAAATATACGAGCTTGTGATTAATTCTGATCCATGTTATGCCTTTTTATTAGATACGAACTCACTGATTCAAAACAAATTAATAGTCGCCCACGTGTTAGCTCATTGTGATTTCTTTAAAAATAACGCCCGCTTCAGTAATACAAAGCGCGAGATGGTAGAAAGCATGGCAGCAACTGCCGAGCGAATTAAGCAATATGAAATTGAATATGGCAGACGGGAAGTCGAAACATTTTTAGATGCTGTTCTCTCCATCCAAGAGCATATCGATCCATCATTAGTTCGTCCAAAGCTTGCATGGACAATCGATGATATTGAGTTCGAGGAGGAAGAGGAAAAAACGATAACACCATATGATGATCTATGGAAGCTTGATCAAAAACAAGATCCGAAGCCTGCACCGAAAAAGAAAAAACGGAAATTTCCTCCTGCACCTGAGAAAGATATTCTCTTATTTATTGAGGAATACAGCCGCGAGCTAGAGGATTGGCAGCGGGACATTTTAACGATGATGCGTGAAGAAATGCTGTACTTTTGGCCGCAGCTTGAAACGAAAATCATGAACGAAGGCTGGGCCTCTTACTGGCATCAACGAATTATCCGGGAGCTTGATTTAACATCTGATGAATCCATTGAATTTGCCAAGTTGAACGCAGGTGTTGTGCAGCCATCGCGCACAAGTATAAACCCTTACTACTTAGGATTGAAAATCTTTGAGGACATTGAAGAACGCTATAATAACCCAACCGAAGAGATGAAAAAGTTAGGAGTTGTACCAGGCTCTGGCCGTGAGAAGATATTTGAAGTTCGCGAAATTGAATCTGACATTTCCTTCATTCGCAATTATTTAACAAAGGACCTTATTATGCGTGAGGATATGTACTTATTCCAAAAGCAAGGCAGGGATTACAAAATCGTTGATAAGGAATGGGAAGCTGTCCGGGATCAGCTGGTAAGCATGCGGGTGAATGGCGGATTCCCATACATCACTGTAAATGATGGCGACTATCTGAAAAACAACGAGCTGTATTTAAAACATTGGTATGAAGATATTGAGCTTGATCTTAAATATTTGGAAAAGGTTCTGCCATATGTGTATCAGCTTTGGGGAAGACCTGTTCATATGGAAAGTGTGTTAGAAGATAAGCCTGTGCTGTTTTCTTACGATGGGAAGAGTGTGACAAGGAAATATTTATAAAGTGAGAAAAGTCACTGAGTGTTCAGTGGCTTTTTACTTTTCCTAAAGTATAGTTTAGAAGGAATTTGAAACAAAATGCTTTTGAAACTCGTACCACCACACCCTTAACCCGACTGCTGACGAGTGCTTTCTAATTACAAGTAATACCATACACTGGATTAATATACATTATTTTACAGATGGTGATTTGTTAACTATAATGTTTCGTAGAGGGAGTGAAACAAGATATGTCTAGACAATTATTAGGAAAATACTATTGATATTAGGTGCCTTAGCTATGTACATAAACGTATTATTCCTTAAAACCTATGAATATTACGATCTAGTTCGAGGAGTTTCTTTTGGGTTGCTTCTATTAGGGATCATTTTAATCCCAACGTATACAAAAACTCAAAAAAATTGATTCTTTTGTCAATTCCCTTGATCAAATTAATTTAGTTAAGATAAATGCATATTTTCTGCAAACTATTTTGTTATCCTCCAATAAAGAAGTACCTAGTAGGGTATCGAATATTGAGGAGGGAACATGAATGAAGAAAAAAATAAGTGTAGGAATTGCAACCATTCTTTTCGCATCCATCTTATCTGCTTGTGGTTCGAACACGGAGGAAGCAGAGCAGGAGAACAACACTGAGATGAATGCAAGCTCAGAAGAAAGGATGGAAAACGATCACGCAGAGATGGATCATGCAAATATGGACCATTCCAGCTCGGGCGAAGTTCCTGAAGGGCTGAAAGAAGCAGAGAATCCTACTTATAAAGTAGGCAGTCAAGCGATTCTTGAAACCGACCATATGGAAGGGATGAAAGGCGCTACAGCAACGATTGTAGGAGCGTATGAAACGACAGTCCATGTTGTAACATATACACCAACAACTGGCGGAGATAAAGTGGAAGGTCATAAATGGGTTATTCATGAAGAAATAAAAAATGCAGGTGAAGACCCACTAGAAGCTGGTTCAGAGGTTACTTTAGAAGCAGATCATATGGAAGGGATGAATGAAGCAACAGCTGTCATTGAATCAGCAGAGGAAACAACCGTATATATGGTCGATTACACACCAACAAATGGCGGGGAAGAGGTTAAAAATCACAAATGGGTAACGGAAAGCGAACTTTCACCTGAGTAAGAATGGAACTAAAAGGGAAAAGAGCTTAATTGCTAAATAAGCTCTTTTTCCATATTGGCTATTCCTCTGTACTCCATTTATATCCGATTCCCCAAACTGTTTTCAAATGCTGGTCAACTGGAAATGCTCGATTTCGCAGTTTTTCTCTAATATTTCGAATATGGGAATCTATTGTTCTGTCCTCTGTTTCAGCACTTAGCCCCCATATGGTTGTAAGAAGGTGATCACGTGAAAACACCTTATTCGGGTAGTTTAGAAATAATTCTAACAAGGCAAATTCCTTCGGTGTCAGGGTGATGCCTTTATTCAAATATTTCACTTCAAACGTTGTTGGATTTAACGTTAAATGGTTAAACGACAGCAGTTTTTCTTGATGAAATGGTCTGCCTGTCCGACGGATTACAGCATCGATTCTTGCTACTAATTCTTGCTCATTAAAAGGTTTAGATAAGTAATCGTCAGCTCCGATTTTAAGCCCTCTAACGATATCTGCTTTATCACCTCTTGCTGTTAACATGATGATCGGTACATCTGAAAACTCTCTCATTTTTTTACAGGTTGTCCAACCATCCATTCCCGGCATCATGACATCAAGTATGACAAGATCAACAGTTTCATTTTCTAAATAAATGATTCCATCTTCTGCTGAAACTTTTTTTATGCATTTGTAGCCATGGGGGGATAAATATAAAGATAATAAATTTAGCATCCTTTCTTCGTCATCAATAAGTAAAACAGTTTTCATTTTATGGCTCCTTCAACAATATTTTAAAGCAAGTTCCTTTCCCGATTTGGCTTTCTACGAAAATTTCACCGTCATGTGCTTCCACGATTTCTTTTACAATCGACAGGCCTAATCCAAAACCGCCAGTTAACCTTGAGCGAGATTTGTCAACGCGGAATAAGCGGTCAAAAATATAGGGTAAATCATCAGAAGGAATGCCTATTCCTTGATCTTTAATCGTAATGATGATGTTCTTTTTCTCTTGTATGGCTTTTATCTCAGTGATTGTCTGTTCATTTGAGTATTTTAGCGCGTTATCTAAGAGATTAAATAAGACTTGTTCAAAGCGCACTGGATCGATTTCAGCAATCAGATCTTTTTGACAATGATAGGATAATTGGATCCCTTTGCTTGTAAAAACAGGAAGGATTCTTCGACAAATGGATTGAAGGAAAGAACAGAGATTGATTTTTTCCTTTGTGATGGTAAACGTATTTTGGTCCATTTTTGCAAGGTCAAATAATTCTTTTAGCAGGTTGCTTACGTGATCAGCTTCTTCATGAATGATATGTAAATATTGCAATCTTTCGGTTTCATCAATCGAGTTTCTTTTGCCAATATCGGCATAGCCTTTTATGTAAGTTAATGGTGTTTGAAGTTCATGAGAAATACTTGCTAAAAATTCATTACGCTCTTTTTTTAAATAATTTAAGTCGTTTGCTAATGTTTGGATCGAATGGGCCAGCTCGCTAAGCTCATCCTTAGATGAGACCGGAAGTGTTACAGAAAAATCTCCACTACTCAGCCTGCTGGTTGCTTCTTTCATTGAGATAAGCGGTTTCGTTAATGCCCTTGATAAAAAGAAAATCGTTATGAACAGAAAAAATAGAATGAGTAATGATGCAAAAAGGAAATGACTATTTAATTGTAAAATTAAATGTTGAATCTGATCTTTGCTCTTGAACATGTAAACATAGCCTTTTGATTCGTTTCCTCCTTCATACGGTGAAACTGTTGAAATGTACTTCTTCTTTTGCCAATCTGATTGTAAAATTAGTCCTTTTCTTGGAATGTCATCAACCTTCAACTTTAGAATGGCTTCCATATCGTGATCGATTGGATTGGAGGATTCAATTACTTTACCGAATTTATTCGTAATGACAACTTCTGTATCTGTTTGAGATTCCATCAATCCAATGTGATGAAGTGTAGCTTTATCAAGTGATATTTCTAATACATCCCGATGACTATTTCCTCTTGCCAATAATGAATCAAGCTCATCACTTACAAGGGATTGCACGATGTTGCGATGAAGAAAGATCATGGAACACGTTTCAATGATAAAAATACATATAAAAAACCATAAGCCTAATTTAACTGAAATGTTCATACTTGTTCACCTATTGCATTTTTTTGAATAAATAAAATCCTCTTTATCATACTAGTTTAATGTGTAATTGTTGAGAAAATATGCAGTTTAGTTACGTTTTCAAGAAGAATATCGCCTCCTTATTCCTATTGAATAATTAAGGGGGAATAGACGAAAACTACTTACTAACCTAATGATTAGGAGCAGGATTATGAAAATGCGGATAAAGAAGAAAACAATTAAAAATTCTACACCATTCCTTATTTTATTAATCATGCATTTTCTTCTTTTAATGTATACCCTATTTAAAAAAAGACATAAAAGCTATTTGATCTTATTATTTACGAACATTGGCTTTTCCTATTTTTTCGAGTATTTTGTTCTCAATTTATTCCAAGGATATCGGTATAAGCCTAAAATATTTAGGAACAAGTACTTTGATAATATTTTGGGTGCAATCTTTTCTCAGGGGATGTATGTGCCGATTACTGCGACAGCTCTTACTGCATTTCGATTAGGTTTTGGTTGGAAACTACTTGTTGCCATCAGTTATGCTTTAATTGAACGGCTGTTTATTTCGATGAAGATCTTTAACAAGAAATGGTGGAAAACATATTATACCCTTATCTTCATACCTATCTCTTTTATGTGTAGTGACATCTGTCATCGTTTATTAAAACATAATCATCCTGTCGCACAAGGGGTTACCTCGTATTTAACAATCACTTCAATCAATGTGAGTATCTTATATATTCTTGCATTATTTGGTAAAATAAAATTTGGTTTAGGTGTTATTCATTCGTGGAGAGAGCATTTTATTATTGTACCTGGGTATTCCTTTATCTTATCAGCTGTGCTATTGATTACATACAAAGTAAATACGAGGTTATCTACTTATTACAGAATGATATTTGTTGTTATATTTGACTTTGTCCTGTATCAAAAAAACGTACTAAAAAACAAAAAGACGATCCTTATCCTTTTTCCGTTTCATATGTTAATGTGCTTTATATCAAATAAACTATTTAATATGATTTATAAGGTTTATCCGAATGACTCTGAAAATAAGGAAACACAATTAAATAAGCAGCAAATCCAAAAAAGCTAACAAGTGGATTGATACGACTTGTTAGCTTTTTTAGAAGATAAAACGAGATTATTTTTCTAAAACATATGTTTCAATTGCATGTGCAACCCCATGCTCATTGTTCGTTAAAGTTACAACATCAGCAATGTCTTTAACAGTTGGGTCAGCATTACCCATTGCAATGGAAAGTCCGGCTGCCTCCAGCATCGGAACATCGTTGAAATTATCGCCGATTGCCACTGTGTTTTCAATTGGAATCTTGAAGTACTCAGCCATTACTTTAATTCCGTTGCCTTTATGTCCATTTGTGTCCATAATTTCAATATTGAACGGCCCTGAAGTTGTAATAGAAATGCCTTCAATCGCTTTAAGGGTAGCGATTAGCTCGTCTTTTCCTGAAATCGTTGGGATGAAGAACTTTTGAATTGCGATCTCTTCGATTTTAAGTACTTCTTCAATTTCATCAAATACTTTAATTGTATCTGTCTCCTTTGGCTGCTCAGTCAGGAATTTATATTCTTTAGGTGTTAAACCTTTGCTGAATTCCTGATTTTGCTCAAGGAATGCTAACATACGCTCTGTCCAAGTGGAAGCAACTAATATCCCGTGGCTTGTATAAAGTTTAAATGGGTATTTTTTCTCGTTAAGGATTGCAGCAACTTTTTTCACATGTTCTTTGTCTATGGAAATTTGACTTAATAATTTTCCGTCTGCAAGTACCTTTGTGCCATTACTTCCTGCTACAGGACAATCAAGCGGTGTTTGATCAATGAGCTGTTTGATATCTTCCGGTGCACGTCCAGAACAAATCATCACAACATGGCCGGCTTGTTGCGCTTTTTGAATCGCCTCCACATTTTCTTTAGAAATTTCGATGTTTGACGATAACAATGTTCCATCAAGGTCAATTGCGATTAATTTTTTCATCTTGTGTGTCTCCTTTGCAACGGTTGGATTCTGAATATATGAAAAATAATATACATGATTACTCAATTATCTATTATGACATATTTTCCGATAATTAATTAGTAAAAAAGTGTCCGCTGCCATTTTCAATGGCAGTGTTTTTTGTTGTTTTAGGAAAATTTTATGTCGGTACTTTTGGAGGGATATA
>NZ_CANNCR010000032.1 GCF_947503125.1 uncultured Metabacillus sp. | reverse complement strand
TAGACGCTCGAGGTACAAAACTTATTTCATTACGTTTTGTGCCTTGAGCGAAGCGAAAGGAATGGGTATAAAAATGATGAAAACCATTTTCTCAGGTATTCAACCAAGCGGATCTGTAACACTAGGTAATTATATTGGCGCATTAAAGCAGTTTGTCGATTTACAGGATGAATATAATTGTTACTTCTGTATTGTTGACCAGCATGCCATCACTGTTGCACAAGATCCTGCGGCACTAAGAAGAAACATAAGAAGTCTCGCATCACTTTATCTTGCTGTTGGAATTGATCCAGAAAAAGCTACGCTGTTTATTCAATCAGAGGTTCCGGCACATGCCCAAGCAGGATGGATGCTGCAATGCGTCTCCTATATCGGTGAGCTTGAGCGCATGACACAATTTAAAGATAAATCTCATGGAAAAGAAGCTGTTTCAGCAGGTCTGCTCACCTATCCGCCTTTAATGGCTGCTGATATTCTTCTTTATAATACTGATTTGGTGCCAGTTGGAGAGGATCAAAAGCAGCATTTAGAATTAACACGTGATTTGGCTGAACGTTTTAACAAAAAGTATAATGACATCCTTACGATCCCTGAAGTACGTATTCCAAAGGTTGGAGCCCGCATCATGTCACTTGCAGATCCAACTAAGAAAATGAGCAAATCAGATCCTAACCAAAAAGCATTTATTACATTATTAGATGAACCAAAGCAAATCGAGAAAAAGATCAAAAGTGCTGTAACAGACTCAGATGGTATTGTTAAATATGACAAAGAAAACAAGCCAGGGGTTTCAAATCTCTTATCCATTTACTCGATTTTAACTAATGAACCGATCGACCAAATTGAAGCAAGATATGAAGGAAAGGGCTATGGAGATTTCAAACGTGATGTAGCAGAGGTTGTCATTAATACATTAGCACCTATTCAGGAGAAATATAAGCATTTGATGGAATCAAAAGAATTAGATGAAATTTTAGACAAAGGTGCAGAAAAGGCCAACGCCATTGCAAGTAAAACTCTTAAAAAGATGGAGAAAGCAATGGGGCTTGGCCGTAAATAAGAAAAACGCAAGGCGCTTAGCATTTGGCGACAAGTATAAGGCGAATAGGAATAGAAGGTGTTCTTTATCTTCAATTCCTATTTGACTAGACCCTAGAGGCAGTTAAAAACTAGGGCGGCCTTATCTCATAACTGCACTTGCACGTCCTGTGCTTCGCCGATGGCGCCTGGAGCTAGACACCTAAACTAGGTATAAATTAAAATTCAAAAACGATGCGCTCTAAATGCTTATCGAACATTTAGATCACATCGTTTTTTGATTTTTCCTATGCTTGTCCAAGCTAGTTTACCTTTGACTCTTGCTCCATATCCCAGAGCTTTTCAAAGAATGGTTGTCCTTTAATTAAGTTCTCACATAGTTGAGCATGTTTAGGTGACCATCCGTGCAATGTTTCCTCATAAAGCCTTTGCCACACTTCATGAAATTCTCTTTGTTGAATGTCGTGATACATGGTTGGATTCCATTCTGTGTACCAGTACTTAACCTCAGCAGCATTTTTCGTTGCTTGTAATTGGTCAAGTGCCATAAATAATAGCTGTTTTAATTGACGCTCTTTTCTTGTCAACCCACGTACATGCTCTGGTGCTAATGATAAAATATGATATTCTTTTTCCTCTGATCCATTTTGAATGAATTCAGTCGAATACTCTTCTGGCTCAACATCCTTTACCATTTCAAAGACAAGCTGCTCTTGCCGCGGAATGATCCGGCTTTTACGAATTGGTATCGTGTAGCCGATCGTATCAACCGCTAAAATCCCAATACCATCTGTAACAACAAAACAGTAGTCTAATTGAATTCTTTCATGGTTTTTACGAATATAAGCCTTCTGAAAAATATCTTTTAATAGACCAGGCGGTAACTCCGATAAGTTATTTTCTATGTAGTCAAAAAGTAAGGAATTAACCTTTAAAAGGGGGACCTGATCAAGGAGTTCAACACTATCATCCTTTCTCCATTCATGGAAATGACAGACATTGTACCCGTTCTCTTCACCTTCAAACCAATTTACCCAAACATCATGAAGAAATAACATTTAAAATCCCTCACTTCAGTACCATTTGTCAAACAGTATTGGCAATAAAAAGAGAATTTATTCCAATCTATACAGAATATACATAAATTTATTTCCCAAAAACTTGTCTTTAGTCATCACTATGTTTGAAGGTGGAAGGATATGAATAAAAATGGTTAGTTTCTATTTATTATTTCTTCAGCTGGTGTACCTAGCAGATCGATCGTTTTTTTTCCGGTTTGGTTCATATAGTTTTTCACGATGTAATAGCCAACTGCATAACCCAGCATGTTTGGATACAGTCCTGTGCCATACATTAATTGGGAATAGCTACGACTTTCAATCGATACATCCCTTTGCGGATAAATAATTCTTTCAAAAAAACGTTCACAGTGGGCATCTGTATAAAAGGTAGTCCATGCAGCAACATGATGATCACCCATTTTTTCTCTAACAGCATTTTCCGCCAAGCCCTCCAAAATAACGGTATCGATGATGGTAAAATCTTGTTCTTTCTTACTTACAGAGCTTATGCGGCAAACATGATGATATTCATGAATCAAAACAGACTTAATATTACTTTTTACTATATTTAGTGATAAAAACAAAAACAATTTATCGTGAAAAGCCAAACCTGCTCTTCCTTTATATTCTGTTTCGATTTTTCGATTATTCATGTCACTTGGAAAGATAAAAATCGGTATGTTTGGACCATTCCATTCCTCTTTCAGCTTTTGCTCTTCTTCTTTCACAAATTCATAGATGCTTTCCTTTTCCATTTTTTCAAGCCATTCATCTAGTTTGCCGGTTCTTTTATACATGCCAAACGAATTCAAATGCTTAGTGATCTCACCTGTTTTTAAATGCGGGAAATAAGCCTTTAATTTTCTGCAGATGTCAAGCTGATCAGGTGTTTCCTTTAACCATTTTTTTGTGTCAATAACGCTCATTTTTAACACCCCTTCCTTACCTAGCTTATGAAAAGCTTTGAAGAGGTGTTCTTTTAGAAATGTAAAAAAGAAACTGTCTTAAATAGGTAAACCCCACCTGAGACAGTCTCTATCATTGCTTCATCTAGTTTTCATATTTTTTAAAAATAATCGTAGCGTTATGTCCGCCAAAGCCTAAAGAGTTACTAAGGGCAGCTTTGACCTCTATCTTTCTGGCTTCGTTCGGAACATAGTCAAGGTCACATTCCGGATCAGGTGTTTGATAATTAATCGTTGGAGGAATAATGCCTTCTTTAATAGCTAAAATACTTAATATAGCTTCTACTCCACCTGCAGCACCTAATAAATGACCTGTCATTGATTTTGTTGAGCTAATTGCTAGCTTATAAGCATGATCTCCAAAAACCTCTTTAATCGCTAATGTTTCGAATTTATCATTGTAAGGAGTACTTGTACCATGGGCATTGATGTAGTCAATATCTGTGATCGCAAGTCCGCTGCCTTCAACCGCTTGTTTCATTGCTCTTGCCCCGCCCTCGCCATTAGGAGCCGGCGCAGTAATATGATAGGCATCACCTGTTGCACCGTAGCCAACGATTTCAGCATAAATTTTTGCACCGCGAGCTAGTGCATGTTCTAATTCTTCAAGTACGATGATACCTGCACCTTCACCCATGACAAAACCGTCCCGATCCTTATCAAATGGTCTGCTTGCTGTATTTGGATCAGGATTTGTTGATAAAGCCTTATTTGCTGTAAAGCCTGCAAAAGACATCTCTGTCAGAGGAGCCTCTGCACCGCCTGTTACCATAACATCAGCTTCTCCTCGCTCAATGACTCGAAACGCATCACCGATTGAGTTTGTCCCTGTTGCACAAGCTGTCACTGTACATGAGTTAAACCCTCTTGCCCCTAAAGCAATTGAAACTTGACCTGTAGCCATGTCAGGGATAAGCATTGGAACGAAAAATGGGCTGACACGACGCGGGCCTTTTTCGAGTAGCGTTCTGTATTGCTGTTCGAATGTTTCCATTCCGCCAATACCTGAACCAATCCATACTCCAACACGCGGAGCATTTTCATCCGTAATTTCTAAATCCGCATCTTTCACAGCCATCAACGAAGCAGCAACCGCATATTGTGTAAAACGGTCCATTTTTCTTGCATCTTTTTTATCCATAAACTGTTCGACATCAAAATCTTTTAACTCTGCAGCTACTTTAGCTGGATAATCATCTGGGTTTACACGAGTAATTGGTCCAATTCCTGAAACACCCTTTATCGCATTTTCCCAAGTAGTTTGTACATCATTTCCAATTGGAGTAACCGCTCCTAAACCCGTTACGACAACTCGTTTCTTTTCCATGATGATTGCACCTCACCTTTTTTGATCGTTTTAGACTTTACCACTGTTGCTAAAAAGCCTAATCGTAATCAGTTTTTATTTATGATTGACGTATTGTAATTGCTCTTTAGTATGAACATAAAAGAATCTTCTTAAAAAGTTATTTCTTAACGACCCCAACGCAGGGCAATGGCCCCCCAGGTTAAACCGCCGCCGAAACCAACCATAACGATAACATCGCCATCCTTGATTTTGCCTGCTTCTACTTCCTCCACTAACGAAATAGGGATCGAAGCTGCAGATGTGTTTCCATATTTATGCACCGTTTTTGACATTTTTTCAACTGGAAGCTCAAGACGTTCTCTTGCCGCTTCCATGATGCGAATATTTGCTTGATGTGGAATGAGGAAATCAACATCTTCTTTACTTAGACCGACTTTTTCAAGAACATTTACACTTGATTCACCCATTTGTCTAACAGCAAATTTAAATACTTCTCTGCCATTCATAATAATGTATTCATCTTGGTATAGATGCTTAGCTCCTGTCCCATCTGCACCAAGCTCAAAGGATAAAATGCCCTTGCCTTCACTAACCGGCCCAATAACGGCAGCACCAGCCCCATCGCCAAATAACACAGCGGTATTACGGTCTTCCCAATCCGTGATTTTTGAAAGCTTTTCAACACCTACTACTAATACATGCTTATAAGCACCTGTTTCGATAAACTGCTTGGCTGTGATGACACCATACATAAAACCGGCACAGGCAGCACTAATATCCATTGCAGCAGCTTTTTTAGCCCCTAATCTTTCTTGAAGCATACATGCAACAGTTGGAAAAGGCTGATCAGGGGTTACCGTTGCAACAAGGATTAAATCCAAGTCCTCAGCGGCAATCCCAGCATTTTCGAGAGCCTTTTCAGCAGCCAATAATCCCATATCCGATGTATTCATAGAATCATCAGCAATCCTGCGTTCTTCAATTCCTGTTCTTGTTCGAATCCATTCATCAGAAGTATCCACCATTTTTTCTAAATCGGCATTTGTTAGAACCTTTTCTGGTGTGTAACGTCCAATGCCTATAAATCCAGCGTTCATATGTACAACCCCTTAATATAAAGTTAGGTATCGTTTTATTTTGCAAGACTTTATCATCAATTATTATGACTTGGTACTAATTTTATCTTATTGGCCTTTCTTTTTCAATCATAATGTTTTAGGACAACCGACTAGAACAAGTACAGTACTTAGTCATAATTTAATAGTAAATGAAAGATATTTCATCTTAATGGGGGTGATATCGGTGGATCAAGGTGATCAATTTGAGGAAAAGAATGCCCATGAGGCAGAAATTGAATTTGAAGAGGTTGAAAAAACTGAAAAAGTTGAAGAAATGTCAGAAGCCGACCGTTTTAATGCCTTTTTATTCGGGTCAAGATCTATAAATGGAAGACAGAGACGAAACCCTTCACAACAATCTTCCCACAAGAACTTGAATCAAACAGATGAGGTCAACTATTTTACTCTATTTGAACAATTAGATGATATTATGACATCAATTAATAATCTAAAACCAATGCTTGAGGAGATTACTCCAGTCATTAACTTTATTAAAACCAAAATAAAAAAATAATAGCGCCTTCTAGACTCAGAAAATTAAAAAACATTCCAGATTTGAAGGTGTTCTTTGCCTTCTGCTCAGGAATGTAGGGAAGGGGCTGTTTTAAAACAAAGGAGCAGATCCTTTTTAAGCAGCCCCCATTATTTATTGTGCGTCTTTCTTTCCTAATTCGTATGCTTCTCCCATTACTTTCGTAAATAATTCCATCATCGGTTGAATTGTTTCCATTGACAATTCAATTCCCGATCCTTCAAGCTTTTGCTTCGCTTCAGGTAAGTATTTCATTGCGATTTGCATAAATTCCATCGCTTTAGGATGTTGTTCCATTATTCTCACTCCAGCTATTTTTTTATCATTTCTATCTTATAATGACTAATTGAAATTGTATAGACTGATTGCAATTGATTTAGAAAGTATCTCGTTTCAGTTTGTATTTTTTTGAAGACCTTTATACCCTTTTGTTCCCTAAACTTAAATATCATTCCTTTCAGGAACGAGCATGCCTTGTTTCCTTATTAAATGGTTGTCCACAACCAAAAGCGAAAATAGTAAAAGAAAGATAAGTCCAAGTTTTTTGGACATAGACACCCTTCTTTCCTTACTATCTCGTCGTTAGATTACACAAGTATTATCTGACTAAGGACTAAGAATATTACGGTATTTTTTAATAAATTCCAACTGTGCTTTTAAACCCTCATCCATGCTTGTTATTTCTTTAATCAAATAGGTTTCAGAACCTTTATTATGTCGCTTGCTGGCATTAAGTTGGATTTCCATAGAAGCTAGCGATACCTTCTCTTGTTTCATTTCACTTTGTAAAACATAATCTTTTCCTTGAACACTGACTTCTAATAACTCCCATATTGTATCAACGGCATCTTCAATGAAAAGAATCGGTTCATTAATATGCAATACAGCTTCACGTTGGTCTTTCATTAAAAATTGATGAATTTCTTCTGTTATTGGTTGATATGGTCCAAATAAAACAGGAAGACGAAACGTCGTGCAGCTCTCTAAATGACTTGAAACATATTGCTCACAAAACTCCATATGCTCTTTTCGTAATCCATCCTGACCATTATTATCAGAGGTAATAAAAACATATGGAATCTTTAATTTTTTTGCTAAATTCACCGAAATGGCTAGTTGCTTACGATCTTCAGCGATCAATGGTGCTTCAATTCCGTCATCACAGCAATGGATGATCATGTCAGCCGATTTTTCTTCCTCAGATGCTTCATATCCTTCCACCTTTCGAAATAAAGCATTTCTTCCGATCATCATAAACCGCTCATTTAATAGATGTTTATTTATAGGATTGGTTGGGGATGAATAAATCCCCTTTACCTCTATTCCTTCATTAATCAACCGTTCACAAAGGGCAAAGCCAACATATGTGTGTGTTCCAAAAACAATAACGTGGTTTAACATTCCGTTCCTCCTAAATAGAAAGATATTGTATCGTATGCATTGCCTGATAAAATTAGTCCGTTTAGAAAAACTCGACTTGTACCAAATCCTAATGGAGAAAACCTAAAATTTTTATGCTTTCTTGTGCAGAAAAAAGAACACGCCAACTTTGAAGGAGCTATTCTCCAGTTGGCGTGTTTAAACGAGCAGTAAAACTGTAAGTCTCACTTTATTACAAAACCCTCTCATTCTCTTTATAAAATTTTATGATGGATTGGTTGATTCGGTAAGGATTTTCTCCTAAATGATAAATAAGTCGAATTGGGCTGCCACTTTTTTTTCGTATTTCTTCATATTTTTTGCAATGATCTTTTGGTGAATAAGTCGCGAGATTCATTCTTTGCCAAATCCGAACTGGTTGATTAGACGTACAATCATACATCGATGGCAGATGTACTGATTTAATCTTTTTTTCTTCTATTTCATAAGCGACAGAAATTTCCCTCATTAAACGCTTATAAAAAAACTTATGCTCTTTTTCCTTTTCGAGATGGGCTTGGAGGTCAAGGCAAGGATTCATCATCGCGACAGAGCGGATCTTATCAGGCATAGTTTCCATTAATTGCAATGCTGTTAATCCACCCATACCTTCTGTTAGCACATGAATACGCTGATTTAATATTTCCTTTTTCATGATTAAATGGTATAGCTGCTTCGCCATTGTCACAGCACGAGGACTACCCCAATTACTACCATATAAATTTGAATGAAATAATGTATACCCTTCGTTCATAAGCTCTTTAATTAGCTGGTTTCTTCCGTAATGTTGATGCCAAAAGCTTGAGTTTTCATCTACAAAGTCTGAACGGTCACCAATTATTAAAATTCCAAACCCATTCGGTCTTGTTGGTAAATGAACAACATTCCATTCTGTTTCAATTTGAAAAAAGCGCTCCGTAATTGTCATCACTTGCCCACCACCTTTCTCATTTGCAAATTTTGAATGCGGAAAAGAGGTTGTGAAAACATCATATTCCTTTACATTCTATATAATGTATGTATACCGATTTAAAAAGAATGGGACGTTATCACTATTATCCAAAATATAGACGAATATCACATTGAATAGTTTATGAACGTTTTAAAAGGTGCTTTTACTATTCATTAAATCTGTGATAAGATAGAATCAGAATTCGTCTGGAAATAGAGGTGAATAGCAGTGCGTTTCTTTTGGACATTTTTCTGGGGGTTTTTATTAATACATATGGCATCATATGTTGTTAATTCAATGACAGGCGGTCATTATGACTTCATGACTTCAACCATTCTTTCTGTTATTGCAATCGTTGTCATCTTTATTATTGCGGAAGTCATCCCTAACGAGCCAGCAGCAAATGATCATCATTAAATGATTGTTCGACTTCACAATCAAAAAACCCTACATCGTTGTAGGGTTTTTTCAATTAATGAAAAATAAAGTAAGTACACAATTGTATGGTTTTTATACTTAGTTTTGGTGTCTAGCTCCAGCGCCTAGCGACTAATGAACTTCCCCCTCCTCCTTACGATAAGTCAACATCGAATCGCTTACGCTCTTCGTGTTTCCTTTATCTCATACGGAGTGCTCCAGTTCATACGTCGCTGAGCAAGGCGCTTCCGCTTTTCGTATTAAGGTTTTCTTTTATATGTCCATTGTCGGTTATGGTTAGCCGTTTCAGGGAATCGATCTCCCGCCTTTAATTTGATTTGAGCAGGATTTTTCACATTGTCCCCTGTTTCACCTATTTCTACATAAGTCCCATTATTAGGTGCCTTCTGACCTGTGCGAAAACGATGCTGTTGGCCCATTCTATCCCCCTCCTCTCTTGTTTGTGTATAGTATCTCCTGACTCATATATTTCATGAGCACCCATTAGGGCGCTACTTATTTCCTGTTCTGTAGAAAATTGGATTTTCTGTTATAACAAAAAAAGAAGGCGTAATTATGATTACACGCCTTCTTTTCTCTTTATTATTAAGCAAGCAATTCCTTCAACAACGCCTTTTGAACATGCAGACGATTTTCTGCTTGCTCAAATACGGCTGAATGCTCACCATCAATGATGGATGCTGTAACTTCCTCTTCGCGATGTGCTGGCAGGCAGTGAAGGAAATGGTAATCTTCTTTTGCATGCTTCACAAGTTCATCATTTACCTGGAAATCTTTAAATGCGATTAAACGCTCTTGTTGTTCACTTTCCTGACCCATGCTTGCCCATACATCTGTGTATACGATGTCCGCATCTTGAACCGCTTCGACTGGATCATTTGTAATCACAATTTTCGCTCCAGTTTCCTCAGCAATTTTTTGTGCTTTTTCAACAATCTCTTGATTTGGTTCATAGCCTTTAGGACATCCTAATGAAAAGTCCATGCCAACCTTTGCTGCGGCAATCATTAATGAGTGTGCCACATTGTTTCCGTCACCTAAATACGCTGTTTTCACACCAGCAAACTGACCTTTTAAACGATAGATTGTTTTTAAATCAGCAAGGGCTTGACATGGGTGGAATAAATCTGTTAATCCGTTAATAACCGGAATGCTCGCATGCTTTGCAAGCTCTTCAATTTTATCATGACCAAACGTACGAATCATAATCGCATCAACATACCCTGATAAAACCTTTGCTGTATCAGATACAGGTTCCCCTCTGCCTAATTGAAGGTCCTGGCTGCTTAAAAACAGGGCATGGCCTCCTAATTGAAGCATGCCTGTCTCAAACGATACACGTGTCCGCGTTGATGATTTTTCAAAAATCATAGCAAGTGTCTTGCCCGCTAAAACCGGCTGCAGGGGATTTTCTTCTAATTTAAATGCCTCGTCAATAAGATGAAGAATCTCTTCTTTGCTATAGTCAAGCAGGGTCAGAAAATCTCTTTTGCCAACTGCTGTTTTTTCTTTTAAATTTACATTGCTCATTGTTTAACCACTTCCTTTTTGGTTAGCTCCTGAATCGATAATACATGTTCATCGTCCGCAGTAAGTGCTTGTATGCTTGCATAATACGTTGAAAGGTTTGTAAATAGGATCATTCCTTTTTCTAAAGCAGCTTGTCGGTCTAATTTTGCCGCTTCACTATCATCTAATGAAACAAAAATTCCTTTCTCCCCTTCAACCCATGCAGCATAATCACTTGTAATCGCCTGAAGACCAGCTTTCTTAGTCGCTTCAATTGCTTCCTCATTTATTGTATCAAAATAAACACTTGTTACTTGTTGCAAATCTTTATAAAAAATCTTTCGATAGACTTTTTCTACATTTTGACCGACACACATGCCTTCTCCCGTTGCCTTCATTTCCGGTCCAAGTGTCAGATCGACATCATGAAGGGCGTGGCTTGAGAATACTGGATATTTAACAGCAACCCAATCGTTTATTTCTGAAGGCTTAATCGCAAGCTCACTTAATGTTTTTCCACATAATAAATACGTAGCATGCTTAATAATCGGGATACTTGTCACCTTACTGATAATTGGTGCTGTTCGGCTTGCACGAGGATTTACCTCAAGCACATAAATTTGCTCATCCTTCACCAAAAATTGAATATTCATGATCCCACGGTAATTCAATTTTTTCACAAGTGCATTTGCATACCCAGCAATGACCTGCTTATGTTGTTCTGTGAAGCTCTGTGAAGGAAGAATCGCTAAGCTATCACCTGAGTGAACACCTGCAGGCTCAACATGTTCAATATAGGTTGGGATAAACGCTTCTTTCCCATCTGAAATAAGGTCAATTTCACCTTCAACCCCTTGAACAAACTGATCGATTAAAACAGGATAGATCATCGTTGTACTTTCAGCAAGCATTTTTGTTAATGTTTCTTCATTATGAACAACGACCATTCCTTTACCACCGATTACATAAGATGGTCTTAACAGAATCGGATAGCCGATTTCACTTGCACCTTTGATCGCTTCCTCGGCATTGTTTGCCGTTAAGCCTGCAGCATGTGGAATAGAAAGCTCATCTAATAATTGATAGAACTTATCACGGTCTTCAAGCCAGTCAAGTGTTTCAGTATCTGTTCCGAGTAATTTCACACCTGCTGCTTCTAGTTGCTCTGCAAGATTGATCGCTGTTTGACCACCGTATTGAACAATGACTGAATCGATTTGTTCAGATTCAACAATATTTAAAACATGCTCAAGGGTGATCGGTTCAAAATATAAGCGGTCTGCCGTTTCAAAATCGGTACTAACGGTTTCAGGGTTATTGTTGATCATGATTGCTTCATAGCCTAACTGCCTTAAAGCTTTGATTCCGTGAACTGCACTATAGTCAAATTCAATCCCTTGACCGATTCGAATCGGACCAGAGCCGATAATTAAAATTCGTTTCTTATCTGACAGGGAAGGCTGTTCATTTTCCCCAAAGTAAGTAGAATAAAAATAGTTTGTACGAGCTTCAAATTCAGCAGCACATGTATCTACATATTTATAAGCAGCGGTTACTCCACTCTCTAGTCGAAGCGCTCTTACCTTTGCTTCAGGTGCTTGAATCAAAGATGCGATTGTTCGATCAGAAAAGCCTTTTTCTTTTACTTTAGTTATTAAATCAGCATCTAACGTAGCAATCGTTTGCTGTTTCAATTGCTGCTCAAGGTCGACAATCTTTTTAAAGCAAGACAAGAAATATAGATCCATTTCAGTCATTGCATGTATTTCTTCAATCGCCATTCCTTTTCTAATCAATTCCATTACAGCAAAGAATCTGCGGTCATCTGTTTTATTCATTACCGCTGTAAGTTCATCGATTGATAAGTCCTTGAACTCTGGTAAATGTGTCCCAATATTATCTAGCTCAAGAGAATCACAAGCCTTTTGCAGCGCAGCCTCTAAATTGCGCTCAATCGCCATTACTTCACCGGTTGCTTTCATTTTCGTACCAAGCTTGCGATCAGCTTTATTGAATTTATCAAACGGCCATCTTGGGAATTTTACGACAACATAGTCAAGTGCCGGCTCAAAGCTCGCATACGTACTCATTGTTAATGGATTTTTCAATTCATCCAATGTATAGCCAACTGCCAGCTTTGCAGCAATTTTCGCAATCGGATAGCCTGTAGCTTTTGATGCTAGAGCAGAAGACCTGCTGACCCGTGGATTAACTTCAATAACATAGTATTGCTTGCTTTTAGTGTCCAAAGCTAATTGAATGTTACATCCACCGACCACACCAAGAGCTGAAACGATTTTTACTGCAGCCGTTCTGAGCATATGATAATCTTGATCAGTCAAGGTTTGAGATGGTGCAACAACAATCGAATCCCCTGTATGCACACCAACTGGATCAATGTTTTCCATGTTACATACAGAAATACATGTTCCCTTATAATCACGGATCATCTCATATTCAACTTCTTTAAAGCCTGCAATACTTTTCTCGATTAAACATTGGGTAATCGGACTTGCCTGCAAGCCGCTTTTTACTAATTTTTTGAATTCCTCGGGATTATTAGCGATCCCGCCGCCTTTACCGCCTAATGTGTAGGCTGGGCGAATGATGATCGGAAATCCAATTTTATTGGAAAATTCCAAAGCTTCCTCTAATGTAGTCACAATTGAGCTTTCTGGTATTGGTTCATTTAAATCATACATTAACTGGCGGAACTCGTTTCGGTCTTCCCCTTTGCGAATCGATTCAATCGAGGTACCGAGCAGTTTGACTCCGTATTTTTCCAGCACTCCTGCTTCATGAAGCTCCATCGCTAAGTTAAGTCCTGTTTGGCCGCCTAATGATGCAAGTAAGCCATCAGGTCTTTCTTTTTCAATTATCTTTGTAACACTTTCAACCGTTAAAGGTTCAAAGTATAGAACATCTGAAAATTCTTCATCTGTCATAATGGTTGCAGGATTGTTGTTAACTAAAACAACTGTATAGCCTTCTTCTTTTAAGGCTAAGCAGCCCTGTGTTCCGGCATAATCAAATTCTGCCGCCTGGCCAATAACAATTGGCCCAGAACCAATGACAACGATTTTTTTAATTGATTTGTTTTTAGACATAAAGTATTTCTCCTTTTGCTGCAGCGACTAAATCTAAAAATTCATCAAAAATCCATTCACTATCCGAAGGTCCTGGATGTGCTTCTGGATGAAATTGTGCTGTTAAAATTGGTAATGTAGAATGCGATAATCCTTCGATTGAATCATCATTAATATGATAAAAACGCTTTGTTAAATTTGTGTCTTTTAAACTCTCACCGACCACAACATAGCTGTGATTTTGTGAGGTGATAAATACTTTTTTCGTTTTCGTATCATAAACCGGCTGGTTTGCCCCTCTATGACCGAACAATAGTTTTTTTGTTTTTGCCCCAAAAGAAAGAGCGATCAATTGATGGCCCAAACAAATTCCGAGAGTTGGGTATGCAGAAACAACTTCTTTAATTTGTGAAAAATAGTTTGAAAGCTGCTCCGGGTCCCCTGGTCCATTTGATAATAGGACACCATCTGGCTTTAATTTTGTGACTTGATCCATCATTTTAAATGGAACGGTTGTTACCTTACAGCCTCTATTAAGCAATGAAGTAAGGATCGATTTTTTATAGCCAAAATCAATTAATGCAATATGCTTTTCACCATTTCCATAGGTTTGCATCTGTGTTGACGCTACTTCAAACACACCATCTTCGTAGATTTCACAAGGCTTGCTTTCTTTGTTTTGCACCTGAGAAATTGTTGCAGCCATTGAACCGTGGTTGCGGATCTTTTTCACAATCGCCCGTGTATCAATGTGATGAATGATTGGAATATTCCACTTTTGCAAATATTCCTTGAAACTATACTTTGCTTCAAAGTGAGAATAATTGTCTGTACATTCATACATGACCACTGCTTTTACCTGCGGTTGTTTACTTTCATCATCACTGATGTTTATCCCGTAGTTTCCAATTAGCGGATACGTAAAGACCACAATTTGATTTTTATAAGAAGGGTCTGTTAACACTTCCTGATACCCTGTCATCCCTGTAAAAAATACAATTTCTCCGTTTATATCCTGAGAAGAACCATGTTCCAGCTCACCGGTATATACTGAACCATCTTCTAAATGGAGATATCCTTTCATCTGTTTGCACCTCTCGTTTGTCTTAAATGATCCTTCTAAACGTATGCTCCTCATAGATGTAAACCTATTTGGATATTTATTAAACACTAAGTATTTTTATTCAATCACCTGTAAAAAAAATGCTCAAGTTAATGAGCGATAGCTGTTTGCTGAGAAAAAGCTTTATCAATGATTTCAATTGCCTTATCAATTTCTTCATATGAAACGGTTAAAGGCGGGATCAGACGGATGACATTTGGACCTGCAGCAATGACGAGCAAATGCTGTTCTCTTAACTGATCAATCATAGCTCCAGCCTGTTTCTTACATTCTATCCCAATTAATAGCCCTTTTCCACGTATTTCTTTTACAAGTGGATGATTTCCTATTATTCTATTCAGCTTATTCACTAGATAGTCACTTTTTTCATTCACTTCTTTTAGAAAATCATCATTGAAAATTTTTGCTAGAGTTGCCTTTGCTGCTGCCATTGCAATTGGATTTCCGCCAAAAGTGGAACCATGGCTCCCTGCTTGAAAGGCTTCGATAAGCGATGCTTTACCAATCATGGCTCCAACAGGCAATCCATTTCCCAACCCCTTAGCAGATGTTATGATATCAGGGGAAATCCCGTAATGTTGGTAGCCAAAAGCCTTGCCTGTTCGGCCAATTCCTGTTTGGATTTCATCGATGATGAGTAAAGCACCAATACGCTTGCATGTTTCCGTAACTTTTCCAATAAATTCCTGTTGTGCTGGGATAACTCCGCCTTCTCCCTGAACAACCTCAAGCATAATGGCTGCCACATCATCCTCTAACTCCTCTAGTGCAGCTGCATCATTGTAAGGAAAATAGGTAAATGTTTGAAGAAGCGGTCCAAAGCCTTGCTGAATTTTTTCCTGACCTGTTGCAGACATCGTTGCAAATGTTCGGCCATGGAAGGATTGAAGGAACGTCACGATTTTCGATTTGCCTGTATGCTTTCTGGCAAGTTTTATCGCAGCTTCGTTTGCTTCTGCACCACTATTACAAAAGAAAACAGCATCTCCATCACTATTCTCAACGAGAACCTTCGCAACATCCTCTTGAATCGGCTGATGAAACATATTGGACGTATGCCAGTATTTTGCGAGCTGATCATGAACAGCCTGGATAATTTCCTCATTTGCATGACCTAAATTACATACAGCAATCCCTGAGACAAAATCTAAATATTTAGTGCCATTTTCATCAGTAACCCATGTGCCTTTTGCTTCTTTTACGGTAACATTCCATCTTGCATAGGTTGGAAATAAATAACTCATGACAAAACCTCCTTCTCGTTTACAATTTTAGTTCCCTTAAATTGGTCATCCTCGATAAATGCTTGCTGTCCACTGACAATCATGACCTCTTTACATACATCTGATAAGGTTGCAACAGCAGATTGCACCTTTGGGATCATGCCGCCAGTAATGACTTCGTTGTTAATCAGTGTTTCGATTTCAGATGGCGTAATTTTATCAATCAACTGCTTCTCTCCGTCCAAAATTCCAGGTACATCTGTTACGAATAAAAACTTTTCAGCTCCTATAGCATGGGCAATTGCTGCTGCAGCTAAGTCTGCATTGACATTTAGAGTCTCATTTGTCACAGTACGTGCAAGTGGCGCCATCACAGGTATATACCCATTTTCCATTAGCAATGAAACAATGGAGGTATCGACAGTTCTCACTTTACCAACTAAGCCTAATGTTTCTTTATTTAAATAATCAGCTTGTAAAGTCCTCCCATCACTACCTGATATTCCAATTGCTTTAAGTTCTTTTTGTTGTAACAGGTTTGTCAGCTGTTTATTAATCTTGCCTGCTAAAACCATTTCAGCAACTTCCAAAACAGCTTCTGTTGTTTTACGTTGCCCGCCTACGAACTCTGTCTCAATATTTAAAGCTTTCAGCATATTTGTGATATCTGGTCCGCCGCCATGGACAATCATGACCTTCCAGTTGTTCTCAACTAATGCATGTAAACTTTGAAAAAATGATTCTGACAATTGGTTTACTGTGCTTCCGCCACATTTTAATACGACTGTTTTTGACATTTTGATCTCCTTATGTTCTGTAACTTGCGTTTATTTTCACGTAATCATAGGTTAAATCACAGCCCCAAGCTTTGCCCGCTTCCTCTCCAACGCCCAGGTTAACTGAAATTTTCACTTGATCCTTTTTTAAGTAATCACTTGCTTCTTCCTCTGAAAAGAGTTGTGGGCTATTATTTGTAAATAAGCAAAGATCACCTAGATAAATATCGATGTTTTCCGGCTCGACTGCTGCTTCACTATAGCCGACTGCGCAAATAATTCTTCCCCAGTTTGCATCAGCACCATACACAGCTGTTTTTACCAAGCTTGAGCCAACGATTTTCTTCGCAACAAGATTTGCTTCCTGCTTCGTTTTCGCTCCTGTCACTTCAACCTCAATCAGCTTTGTTGCCCCTTCGCCATCTTTGGCAATCTGTTTGGCAAGCTCTTCACTAACCATTTGAAAGGCAGCTTTAAAATCATTCCACTGCGGATGGTTTTCATTTAATTGCTCATTTCCTGCTTGACCATTTGCGAGTACAAGCACCATGTCATTTGTTGAAGTATCGCCGTCCACTGTAATTTGGTTATATGTTTTATCAGTAATTTCTTTTAAGGCACCTTGCAAAGATGCTGAATCGATATTCGCATCAGTTGTCACAAAGGCAAGCATTGTCGCCATGTTTGGGTGAATCATGCCCGAACCCTTTGCAGCTCCGCCGATCGTCACCTTTTTCCCGTCAATCATCACCTCATAGCATGATGTTTTCATGACTAAATCTGTTGTAAGAATCGCTTGTTGGAATTCAACAGCCGCTTCCTTTGTCGCCTCTGGCTTTAATTGGTCGATCCCTTGGCGAATTTTATCCATTTTTAAAAATTCGCCGATAACACCCGTTGAAGCAACAGCTACATAGTGATTTTCAATCTGAAACAACTTCGCTGTTCGGTCTCTCATCTCGTATGCATCTTGAAGACCTTGTTCACCTGTACATGCATTGGCATTCGCACTGTTCACGATAATGGCTTGCAGGAGACCTTCCTTTGCAATACTTTCTTGTGTTACCTTTAATGGTGCTGCCTGAAAGTGACTTTGAGTATAAACTGCCGCACAATTAGCAGGAACTTCACTATAAATAACGCCTATATCATTTTTAGAATATCTTAATCCCGCGTGAACACCATCGGCTGAAAATCCTTTCGGTGTAACGACAGATCCATCTTCAATTTTTGTATAGCAAGGGGTTTCCTCTGTTTGTAACACTGCTTTTTCCTCCCTGGTTGTCATTATGGATAAATTGGTGCATGGAATAATCCGGTTGTTTCGTCAAATCCGTTCATAAGATTGAAGTTTTGTACCGCCTGACCTGCCGCACCCTTCATTAAATTATCAATGACCGATACAATCGTAACTCGGTTGGTACGCTCATCTATTTTTATACCTATATCGCAAAAGTTTGAACCGTAAACTTCTTTTGTTGATGGAAACTCGTTTTGCTTCCGAATGCGGACAAAAGGAGAGTCCGCATAAAATTCTTTATATAAATCTAGTAATTTTTCCGTCGTATGCGTATCTGTTAAACTAGCATAAATCGTTGACATAATTCCGCGTGTCATCGGAATTAAGTGTGTGCTAAAGGAAATATAAGAAACCGCGTCATTTAATGCGTGAAGCGCTTGTTCAATTTCCGGTACATGCTGATGCTCATGAACTTTATAGATCTTTACATTTTCGTTTACTTCAGAAAAATGAGTTGCTTGTGATGCATTACGTCCTGCACCTGAAACGCCTGTTTTTGCATCAACTATAATGGACTGCTCATGAATTCGTTTTTCCCGGACAACTGGTGCTAGACCTAATATCGTTGCAGTTGGAAAACATCCTGGATTTGCGAGTAAATCAGCCTTTGTTATGTCCGCTTTATTTAATTCGGAAAGACCGTATACAGCTTTCTCTAGAACATCTTCAGCTACACATTCACGTTTATACCACTTTTCATATTCGCTCTTATTTTTTAACCTTAAGTCCCCAGACAAATCGATGATCTTTACATCTGATCCAATAAATTGCGGTGATAAGGTTCTGGATACACCTGGCGGGGTCGCAAGAAATAAAACCTTTACGTTGTTTTTTATTTCATCCACGTCAATATTATTTAGTATATGGCTGCTTAAATCCGTTAAATGCGGAAACGAATGAATATATGGAACATCCATTTCAGAGGATGAATATAATATACACTCCTCTACATATGGATGATTAGACAAGATACGATATAGTTCGACTCCACCATAACCGGTAGCCCCGACAATTCCGACTTTCACCAAATCACCTTCTCTTGTTAAGTTCGATATCTTCTAAATTATTTCTCATTATAAATATGTATAAAAATAAAATCAAGCGTATAAAAAATATTTTTATGAATTTTTCAAAAAAATCCTTTAAAGATAGGATAAAGAACAATTTTTTCTCTCTGTATGCCAATTTATATATATGCATTGATTTGCATAAAAGAAGATCATTCTATTCGAATTTAAATAAAAAACACCAGTGAAGTATGTTTCCACTGATGTTTTTTATTATCTTATTGAATGCCTAAAGCAATTTTTGCAATTCTGGACATTTTATCCTTTGTCCATGGAGGACTCCAAACGATATTGACTTCAACTTCCTTTACTTCCGGGATATCATAAAGAGCATTTTTCACTTGCTCAACAATCGTGCCTGCCAAAGGACAGCCCATTGATGTCAAGGTCATCGTAACCTCTGTTTTCCCTTGTTCATCCATATCAACGTCGTATACAAGTCCAAGATTGACGATATCAACACCTAGCTCCGGATCGACAACTGTTTCAAGTGCTCCAAGTATATTTTCCTTTAATGCTTCATCCATGTTTACCGCTCCTCTCTTAAGATCGTACATCAAGTATAGTAAAGAAACCTTATAATTAAAAGGTAAATGCCTCTTGAATCCTGATTTGATGAAACTACAAATAACGGTCAAACCATTCCACCAACGCTAAAACCCCTTCGCGAGAAACCTTATGATCTGCTAACGGATCGGCAATAAACTTTAAATTTTCAGGTGTTTTTTCATACATCGGAATGATATCCTTGTAAAATTGAAAGGTAGGCGCAAATGGAACAACTTGATCTCGTTCCCCATGCCAAAATAATAATGGCCGGTTTTGCAGCTTTTCTTTATGAAGGCTTAAATCATATGGTTCTAAAAGCGAAAGCTGTTCTGCAATTTCTTCCTTTGATAAAGGCAATTCCACTCCGTTTTTCTCTAAAGTCGCTAACTGGTCCTTTAAAAGAAATGTAAAACAAGGGCTGCCCATAAGACTTACTGCTGCTTTGATCCAATCATATTGAGTTAAAGCACCTAAGGTAGTAATTCCTCCCATAGAGGTACCCGCTACCCCAATTCGTTGATTGTCAATCAACCCGCATTCCTCAAAATGCTCTTTAAGTATGTTAATTTCTTTTATTTCATTTAAAACGATTTTCCAAAACCTCATGCTTAATTCCTTTGTATCATGCTGTTTGCTTCGTTCACCATGATATATTGCTTCAGGAAGTACCACTCTAACTCCTTTTTCAGCTAAATAATAAGCATAATGCAAATTGTTTTCCTTCGCACTCGTAAAGCCATGGACAAAAATAACAAAAGGAGTTTTTTTATCCTTATCTGAATGATTTACAATATGTAGTAGTGGAATGTCTGCTACATTCATTTTTTCAATAATTACCAAGCTAAAACGCGCCTCCCTACTATTTTGCCTCTAATTCATTGTAACATGTAGACATGAAACTTGGAAAAAAGATACACTATTACTAAAGCGCAAGCGCCTTGATCAGCCTCGGGCAAATAAGCCACTCATGAATAGAAGGTGTACTTTACCTTCAATTCATGAGTGACTAGACCCTAGAGGGGCTAGGCGCTGGAGCTGGATGTCAAAAACTTAAACAATTTACAATAACAGTTTGATTTCGCAAAAGAAAAAACAAAATCTGTCGAAGATAAAAAGGAGACTGTATGGAAACGAAACCCTTCTTAATTGCTTTAGACTTAGACGGCACTCTTTTAAAGGACGATAAGACGATTTCACCGAATTCAAAGGAAGTCATTCAAAAGGCGATGGCAGCTGGGCATATTGTCTGTATTGCGACAGGAAGACCCTTTCGATCAAGCTCCATTTATTACGATGAATTACAACTTACAACCCCGATTGTTAATTTTAATGGGGCATTTGTCCATCACCCTCAAAACGATGAGTGGGGAACCTATCATACAACACTTGAACTGAAGGTTGTAAAAGAAATCATTGAGGCAGCAGAAAAGCATCGTATACATAATATGCTCGCTGAAATAGTGGATGATGTGTATTTCCATTATCATGATGAAAAGCTTTTAGATATCTTTAGCATGGGAAATCCTAAGGTTAAAATTGGGGACTTGCGAGAAAGCCTTGGAGATGATGTGACAAGCATCCTTATTCATGCTGATGAAAAGGATGTTGAAAAAATTAGAACCTATTTATCAGATGTGCATGCTGAAATTGTTGATCATAGAAGATGGGCAGCACCATGGCATGTTATAGAAATCATAAAGGCAGGAATTAATAAAGCGGTCGGCTTACAAAAGATTGCAGCCTATTATGACATTCCGGCAGAGAGAATTATTGCTTTCGGAGACGAGGATAATGACTTTGAAATGATTCAATATGCCGGACATGGGGTGGCTATGGGAAATGCAATAGATGAGCTTAAAGCGATTGCTAACCATGTTACTAAGTCAAATGAAGAGGATGGAATTGCCCATTATTTAAAAGGTGTTTTATCCCTTTAAACAGCGGTGTCAACGCAGATACAATTTGCCATTTATATATCCTTTCATTTCGTACAAAATAATATGGACGTTGAATCAACGTCACCATTTATAAAGGGGGGCTTTATCAATGGGTAACCGTAACAAGTCTAGACGTTTTGTTCAACAAGGCAAAGATACAGTTACTAAGCACGATGAGAGGTTCCCTTACCATACAACTTTATCAGAAGCTGAAGCACGTAATGCAAATAAAGCGATTGATACCCTTGGAGGGATATAAATGGGCAACCAATTGTTTCAACAAGCTCGAGAATCTGTTGCACATGCAGCTTCTATTGCAAGTGGAGCCGCTCAAGGTGATAAATACGAAGCGATCTTAAAAGCAAAAAATGCGTTATCCTCCGCGTATATGAATTGCACAGACGCAGAACGAGCCCAATTGCGAGAGTTTCAAAAAACAATTGATTCTATTTAGATCACTAAAGGTCTGACCCTTCTTAAATGAAAGGAGCAGACCTTTAGGTTTATTCAGGTATTTGAAATGATACTTTTTCAACAAGTTTTTCTTCATTGCGAGCTAAAATAGTTATTTCAGCCTCGTATTCACCAGGTTTTATCCCTTGACCTGTAAAATTCCATGCTTCATTCCATTTCATGCTCTCTTCCGGTTTTATAAGAGCATACTCCATCACCTGAGCAAACATTTTCCCTTGAGAATAACGATACACTTCTTGTTGATTTGCATCCCTGACGATGATTTCATACTTTTGGCTTGTAGAAAATTCAAGTTTTTTCGTCTCTGTTGTATGATTTGTGATCGTCAGCAAAAATTCGACTTGATCTGAAAAAGGATTTACGTCAACTTCAAAATCGAGCTCTTTTTTCTCCACATCTTCCGCCCCTTCTTCAACAATGGTATTTGCAGGATTTTCATTTCCATTTGCACAGCCTAGTAATAACAAAAGCATCATACCGAAAGCCAAAAACGACCTTCCCATTCCATTCACCTCATTAATCCTTTCTGAAGAAGCCCATTATTCCTGTTGTTTGAATAATATTTGTAAACGCATTTGGATCTACTTGCTTAATAATTCTCTCTAAATCATACAATTCATAACGAGTTATGACAATAATTAACATATCCTTTGGTTCGTTTGTAAAGCCTCCTTTAGCAGGAAGGGTGGTAATCCCTCTAACTAACTTGGCATGGATTGCCTTTTTAAGCTCATCCGCTTTTTTTGTTACAATCATCGCAGTAAGCTTAACATGTCTCGTATGGATTGTATCAATAACTCTTGTTGTTACATAAAGGGTCACAAGGGTATATAAGGCTTTTTCCCACCCATACAACAAACCGGCTGTTAAAATAATGATGGCATTTAATATAAAAAAGTAAGTACCTACAGGCTTATCCTTCATTCTGGAAAGAATCATTGCGATAATATCCAGTCCACCAGTGGAAGCACCAAATTTCAAGGTAATCCCCACACCAATTGCAAGAATGACACCCCCAAACACAGCATTAAGGATGATGTCTTCAGATAAAGATGCAATTGGAATAAACTCTAAAAATACAGTTGTCGCTGCTACGCTTAAAAAGCTATATAGGGTAAAGGATTTCCCTACCTTTTTCCACCCTAAAAAGGCAACCGGAATATTCAATAGTAATAATAGAATACCTGTGGAAAGATAAAAAGGAGTATATTGCTCAATTACGCTGGACAAAAGTTGAGAGACTCCTGTAAAACCGCTTGAATATACATTTGCCGGAATTAAAAACAAATTCAACGCAATTGCATTTAATAATGCTCCAATAAGGACAACAATTATTTTTTTGACTTCACCTTTTACCATGAATAAATTTCCCTCCTTGCATTCAAAATGCCTTACCCTTGTTGTTCCCATTTTTATAAGAAATGAATACAAAGATTGTATTTTAGGCGGGGCATGATAAACTAAAAAGAAAAGCGCAAGCGCCTTGAAGAACACAATAAAAGCGACAAAAATGCATAAAATTAAAATGAAACCTTACATACTATAAATTTTTTCACAATTATGAGAACAAAAATCTACTCAAATGAGGTGTTTGAATGAATGTACACATCATAGCCGATAGTGCGTGTGATTTACCGATCAACTATTTTGAAGAACATTCCATTTCATTTTTTCCACTCAGTGTAGAAATGAATGGAGAACAGCTCGCAGATCAAAAAGAAATAAAACCTAAGCAGCTTTATGATGCTATGAGAGAAGGAACAGTTGTCAAAACATCACAGGCATCCCCGCTTAGTTTAAAGGAACTATTTACCAGCTTAGCAACCAAAGGAATTCCAAGCCTTTATGTGGCATTTTCCTCAGAGCTTTCTGGCACATATCAAACGGCGATGATGATGCGCAATGAGGTGCTGGAAGAATATCCTGACTTCCATTTATCAATTGTTGATTCAAAGTGTGCTTCACTTGGACATGGTCTTGCTGTTAAATATGCAAAAGAGTTATCTGAAAAAGGGCAATCTTTAAGCGAAATCGAAACAGCCGTTACAAGCTACTGTTCAAAAATGGAGCATATCTTTACAGTTGATGATTTAGAATATTTAGCACGCGGAGGAAGAATCAGCAAAACATCTGCCTTTGTTGGAGGTCTTTTAAATATAAAGCCGTTGCTTCATGTGGAGAACGGAAAGCTTGTTCCGCTTGAAAAAATTCGCGGCCGCAAAAAGGTATTCAAGCGGATGATTGAAATCATGAGAGAACGGGGCGTGAACCTAAAAAATCAAACAATAGCAATTAGCCATGGTGATGACGAAAAAGCAGCAAATGAATTGAAGGAAATGATTGAAGAAGCATTCTCACCAAAGGAAATCTATATCAATTACGTTGGAGCAGTTGTTGGTGCACATGCAGGTCCCGGCACGCTAGCGGTCTTCTTCTTAAATGATGAACTATAATACATAGTTCTTCCTTATATGGGCATGATAAGGCTACATTCGTTTGAAAGGAGCTTTATCATGCCACACACTAGTGACAACGACAAAAAGGCAAAAGATAATAATGCGAAACGTCACGAAAAAAATATGATGCGCGAAAAAAACCGCCAAGCAGGCGAACATCAATATTCTAAGAGAACGGATCATAAATAATAGTAAAGAGGATGTCTCACTCTGAACTCTTCAGTGGAGTTTTGAGACATCCTCTTTTTAATCCTGCATTATTTTTCTGGACTCACATAAATGGTTAGGCAATTCATTTGCAGATCCATCCTGCCATAATGATAAACCTGATTACCGTGCAAAAAATAGTTTTGATCTTTTAAATTTTTATATTGTTCCCTAGTTAAGACTAATTCGTTATGTACACCATTTTCGACTGCCAGAACCTTTATTTCCATCCCCATACCAAATCCTTTTACCTGTTATATCGGTACTTTTAACCTATTCATTCTTTTAAAAATAGTATATTTTGTAGGACATAAAATCGCAAGATCTATGATTAAAGTCTTTTCTATATCCACAATTGGTAACGGTCCCCCGCTTAGCCTCAACCCACGTCACAACCTTATTGGTCGTTGTTTTCTTTAAAGTATGTCCAGCCATCCTGCTGATAGACTCTGCCATGTTTCATTAAGTGGCCTAAAGCACGTTTAAATGCTCCCTTACTTAGTCCAAATCGTTCCTTAATATCGTCTGGATCACTTTTATCTGTATAAGGCATGGCACCGCCTCTTTCCTGCATATATCCATAGATTCTTTCAGCATCACCGCTTAACGCTTCATGCTTACGTGGAAGTAAGCTAACATTAACCGTTCCATCCTCTTTCACATCGATCACTCGTCCCGTAACTGTCTCGCCTAAACGAGGTTCAATTGTCCTTTGTGATGAATGGATAAACCCTTTATATCCTTCTTCTGTTAAAATAAATGAACCTGCAACAATCATACGGTAGACCGTGCCTGTTACTTCTTTATTAAATATTGAACGATCAGCTTTTTTACTTAGCGGGACGACAATCTCCTCAGTTGCAAGTCGTGCAAAAAAGCGGCCATTTCCTGAAACCTTCAATGTACAGTAAAGTTTATCACCTGGCTTTGGCCATACCTCACGTAAATAAGGGAGATGATCTTTGGCCACAAGGGCATCCTTGCTTAAGCCAATATCGACAAATGCCCCGAATTCCTCGACAACATCGACTACCGTTACCCAAGCATATGTATCCTCTGTTATAAGCGGCTTTTTCATCGTGGCAGCTAAGCGGTCCTGTGCATCTAATACGAAAAAGACCTCAACCTCTTCACCTACTTCAATTTCCCCGACCACTTCATTATGATGTAAAAGTACACGCTCTTTTCCATCCGTTAAAAAATAACCAAAGTCGACCTTCTCATCTATTGTTAATGTTGCAAAAGTACCTGGCATCATCTTTATATCGATCCTTTCATCTTTAAGTAAAACGTAACCTAATCTCTCATCTTAATCATATCCATTACAGAACACAAGTCTCGTTTTGGATTGTAAAAAGTTGTGATCATTGTCTTATTTTACTATAATCTAACCATATTATATACATAATGGAGGATGAATATGGCGAAAGATAGTTCATTTGATATTGTATCCAAAGTCGAATTTCCTGAAGTTTCAAATGCAATCAATATTGCTATGAAAGAAATTGCCACGCGCTATGATTTTAAAAGAAGTAAAAGCAATATTACATTAGAGAAAGAAGAACTTATTTTAGTTTCTGATGATGAGTACAAGCTTGAGCAATTAAAAGATGTTTTGATCTCAAAGCTAATCAAGCGAAATGTCCCAATAAAAAACATTTCATACAAAAAAATCGAGAATGCATCAGGCGGAACTGTTCGTCAAAGAGCTGAACTAGTTTCCGGCATTGACAAAGAAAACGCGAAAAAAATCAATACTATCATTAAAAATACAGGATTAAAAGTCAAATCACAAATCCAGGATGATCAAATCCGTGTGACCGGAAAAAGCAGAGACGACCTCCAGCAAGTCATTGCCGCAATCAAAGGAGCCGACCTGCCAATTGATGTACAGTTTATTAATTACCGATAAGTAAAGACTGATTTTTACAATGGCAGTATCACAGCATGTGAGCTGCCTTTTTCTAACACAAATACTACTATTCCACCTTTTCCCATCTGTATTTTTCAATAAAAAATCATTTAACTATTGATATTTTTCGCAATATTAGATAAATTAGTTGTAACACTTTTCAAGATATTAAAGTAAATATGTTAATTTCATATCTTATCAAGAGAAGCTGAGGGACTGGCCCAATGAAGCTTCAGCAACCGGTCAACAACGAGTGAAGATCTCAGGATTCGGTGATTGTCTCAAAGTTCGAAAATAACCCTAAGTTGTTTTCTTTCAGCACCGAAAAATAATAAAAAATGAATCGAACAAAACGCACTTGTTTGTTCGAAGCATTTTTTATTATTTTTCACAAGGCTTGCTAACCAAGCCGCTGGCAAGCGTAAGCTTGCCGGTGCTGAAAGAAAACAAACAAAACTAAGATTGGGTCATTTCTTTCAACTTTTCAAAACAATCAACTTTTCACCCTCCTAAGATCTTCCGAGTGCCAAGGTGCTAATTCCAGCTAAGCATGTAAAATGCTTGAAAGATAAGGGGAAGCTTTGAATCATTCAGTCTTCTGCTTAAGAAGGCTTTTTTTATTAGAGATCGATTCAATCTATTTCCTCGCCACTTTATTAAATAGATCGGAGGCTTTTCAATGAGCTTTTTGGAAGACTTACAGAAAAAGATTTTAATTGGAGATGGAGCAATGGGAACAATGCTTTATACCCACGGTGTCGATCGCTGCTTTGAGGAATTAAATCTTTCAAAGCCTGAGGACGTGCTGCGTGTTCATCAAGCCTATATTCAAGCTGGTGCAGATGTCATTCAAACGAACACATATGGAGCAAATGATATTAAACTCTCACGTTACGGCTTAGAAGATGACATTAGACAAATTAACAAGCAAGCAGTACAAATCGCAAAACGGGCAGCAGCACCTTCAACATATGTCTTTGGCACAATCGGCGGTGTTCGTACCTTTAAGAAGAGCGCACATACTCTAGAAGAAATTAAGCGAAACTTCAGAGAACAGCTTTTTATTCTCTTAAATGAGGATGTCGACGGGATTTTATTAGAAACCTACTATGATTTAGAAGAAATGAAAACGGTCCTGCAAATCGCAAAAAAGGAAACAAACAAACCGATCATTGCCAATGTATCCCTTCATGAAGCGGGTGTCCTTCAAGATGGAACAACCGTAACAAATGCCTTTTCCCTTCTAGAGGAGCTTGGTGCAAATGTCATTGGCTTAAACTGTCATTTAGGGCCATATCATATGATTCAATCTCTTGAAGAAGTACCGCTTCTGGGTCATGCCTATTTATCAGTGTTTCCAAACAGCAGCCTGCCTGCCTTTAATGAAGGACGTCTAGTCTATGAATCTGATGAAGGTTATTTTAGAGAGAGTGCACAAAAGTTTAGAGAGCAAGGAGTTCGTTTAATAGGCGGATGCTGCGGTACAACCCCAAAGCATATTCAAGCAATGGCTAAGGCAGTTTCCCATTTAGCTCCTGTTACTGAAAAAAAGGTGAAAGCTCCTAAGCAACAGCAAGAAACGATTGTTACAAAAAATAATGAAACTCTTCCGCCTCTGCAAGAAATGGTTAAGCAAAAACGTTCTGTCATTGTTGAGCTTGATCCTCCGAAAAAGCTTGGGATGAATGTATTCCTTGAAGGCGCACAAGCATTGCAAAATGCTGGTATCGATGCCTTAACCCTTGCGGATAACTCGCTTGCCTCTCCGCGGATAAGCAATTTGGCTGCTGGAATACTAGCAAAAGAAAAAACCGGTGGAAGAATGCTAATTCATATTACATGTCGTGACCGCAACCTAATTGGACTACAATCTCATTTAATGGGCTTGCATTCTTTAGGATTAACAGACGTATTAGCAATAACCGGGGACCCTTCGAAAATCGGCGATTTCCCTGGAGCAACATCTGTTTATGATTTATCATCATTTGATTTAATCAGTTTAATTAAACAATTTAATGAGGGTGTATCTTATTCTGGAAAACCATTAGGAGCGAAAACAAATTTCTCAGTTGCCGCTGCTTTTAATCCAAATGTACGCCACTTAGACAAAGCAGTTGTAAGGCTTGAAAAGAAAATTGCCCATGGTGCAGATTATTTTATCTCACAGCCGCTATATTCAAATCAGCAAATCATTGATGTTTATGAAGCGACACGCGAGCTGAAGGCACCGATCTATATTGGCATCATGCCGTTAACTTCAAGTCGTAACGCTGAATTTATTCATAATGAAATTCCGGGCATTAAATTATCAGATTCCATTCGCGAAAAAATGGCTGCTGCAGGAACGGATAAAGAAAAAGCACGTCAAGAAGGCCTTGCCATTGCCAAGGATTTGATTGATACAGCATTTGATTTATTCAATGGCATTTATTTAATTACTCCATTCCTACAATACGACCTTACAGTGGAGCTTACAAATTACATCCATGAAAAGGAAAAACAACTGGCTGAAAGGAAGATTACACATGTGTAGCATCAGGGATGAACTAAAGAAACGAATCCTTGTACTTGACGGTGCAATGGGTACAATGATTCAAGCTGCAAATCTCACACCGGCTGATTTTGGCGGGGAAGAATATGAAGGCTGTAATGAATATTTAACATTAACAGCTCCAACAACAATCGAAAAAATCCATGAAGCCTACCTCGAAGCAGGCTCAGATATTATTTCCACAAACACATTCGGTGCTACCGGTTTAGTCTTAGACGAATATGAATTGGGCTCACTGGCTCTCGAGCTTAATATTGAATCAGCGAAACTTGCAAAAAAAGCCGCTGAAAAATACTCAACACCCGAGAAACCGAGATTTGTTGCCGGTGCAATGGGTCCAACAACAAAAACATTATCTGTTACAGGTGGTACAACCTTTGATACATTGGTCGATAACTACGAGGAACAAGCCAGAGGATTAATCATTGGCGGAGCAGATGTTCTTCTCCTTGAAACAAGCCAGGATATGCTAAATGTAAAAGCTGGTTTTATCGGGATCCAAAAGGCTTTTGAACAAACAGGGAAAGAACTTCCGCTTATGGTATCTGGAACAATTGAACCGATGGGAACAACATTAGCCGGTCAAGATATTGAAGCATTTTATATCTCCTTAGAGCATATGAAGCCAATTTCTGTTGGTCTAAACTGTGCAACAGGTCCTGAATTTATGACAGACCATATTCGAACGCTTTCTGGATTGGCTAGCACAGCTGTAAGCTGCTATCCAAATGCAGGGCTGCCTGATGAAGAAGGCAACTACCATGAATCACCTGAATCACTTGCGAAAAAGCTTGTTGGCTTTGCTGAACAAGGCTGGTTGAATCTTGTTGGCGGCTGCTGTGGTACAACACCTGAGCACATTAAAGCTATTTCAGAAGCCGTTTCTGCTATTCCTCCACGCAGAATTGAGGAGGTTTCAAACGGTCATACTGTGTCAGGTATTGATGCGCTTCTTTATGAAGAAGGAATGCGTCCATTATTTGTTGGAGAACGGACAAATGTCATCGGCTCTCGTAAATTCAAACGATTAATTGCTGAACAAAAATTTGAAGAAGCTTCAGAGATTGCTAGAGCACAGGTAAAAAATGGAGCACATGTTATCGATATCTGCTTGGCAGACCCAGATCGCGATGAAATGGAAGACATGGAAGCATTCATTAAAGAGGTTGTAAAAAAAGTAAAGGCACCGCTTGTGATTGACTCAACAGATGAAAAAGTAATCGAACAAGCTTTAAAGTACTCGCAAGGAAAAGCGATTATCAACTCGATTAACCTTGAAGATGGAGAAGAACGGTTTGATGCAATTGTCCCGCTTGTTAAAAAATATGGCGGTGCATTAGTTGTTGGGACGATTGATGAAGACGGCATGGCCTTAACTGCTGAAAAGAAGCTTGAAGTGGCGATTCGCTCACATGACCTTCTTGTTAAAAAACATGGCTTAAAAGCTAGTGATTTAATATTCGACCCGCTCGTATTTCCGGTCGGAACTGGTGATGAACAGTATATTGGTTCTGCAAATGAAACGGTGCGCGGCATTCAGCTTATTAAGGAACGCTTGCCGGAATGCTTAACCATCCTAGGAGTTAGTAACGTATCCTTCGGTCTTCCGCCTGTTGGACGCGAGGTATTAAATGCCGTTTATTTATACCACTGTACACAAGCAGGTCTTGACTATGCGATTGTTAACACAGAAAAACTAGAACGATTTGCCTCCATTCCTAAAGAGGAAATTCAGATGGCTGAAGATCTATTGTTTAAAACAACAGATGAAACATTAGCAACGTTTACGAACTTCTATCGCGGCAAGAAAAAAGAGGACAAAAAGCCTGTTCAAAATCTTAATTTAGAAGAACGGCTTGCCAATTATATCGTAGAAGGAACGAAAGAAGGACTTATTCCCGATTTAGAATTGGCACTTAAAAAGTATCCTGATCCTCTATCGATCATTAATGGACCACTTATGGCCGGAATGGCTGAGGTTGGTGCCTTATTTAATGACAATCAATTAATTGTTGCCGAAGTACTTCAAAGTGCAGAGGTCATGAAAGCATCGGTGTCCTTTTTAGAGCAATATATGGAGAAAAAAGATGACAGCGGAAAAGGGAAAATACTTCTTGCAACCGTAAAAGGTGATGTTCACGATATCGGAAAAAACCTTGTAGATATTATTTTAAGCAATAACGGCTATAAGGTTATCGACCTTGGCATTAAGGTTACACCTCAAACCCTAATCCAAGCAGTAAAGGATGAAAAGCCTGATTTAATTGGATTATCAGGTCTTTTAGTAAAATCCGCCCAGCAAATGGTGATTACCGCTCAAGACTTGCAAGAAGCAAATTGCAATCTGCCAATTTTAGTCGGCGGTGCTGCCCTTTCAAGGAAATTTACAAAAATGAAAATAGCACCACAATATAAGGGGCCTGTTGTATATGCGAAGGATGCGATGGATGGTTTATCGTTAGCGAATCAATTACGAACGACACCAGAGCTATTCGCTGAAAAAGAAGCAGCGGT
This sequence comes from uncultured Metabacillus sp., assembly GCF_947503125.1. Lineage (GTDB taxonomy): Bacteria > Bacillota > Bacilli > Bacillales > Bacillaceae > Metabacillus. Next base: position 16,994 of record NZ_CANNCR010000032.1, on the reverse strand, counting down.
AACGGAAGAAGCCAAACCAAAGGCTGCACCGACAAAAGCTGTTACCGAGCTCTTTGAAAAACGCGGAAACCTAAGCGAAGCACCAATCTTCACGCCTGTTGATACGAAGCGTCACATTTTGAAGGATATTGACCTAACGCAAATTATCCCGTATGTGAACATGCAAATGTTAATTGGCCACCACCTTGGATTAAAAGGAAAGGTCAAGGAATTGGTGAAAAAGAAGGATCCAAAAGCGATGGAACTATTCGAGCTAGTTAAGGAGCTGCTGAAGGATGGTGCAAAAAAGCAGTGGTTTAAACCAGCTGCTGCTTATCAATTTTTCCCATCCTATAGCGAAGGGAACAAATTGCATATACTTGATCCAAATGATACGACGACCATACTGCAAACATTTGATTTTCCTAGACAGGAAAAGATGCCATATCGTTGTATTTCAGACTATGTTCGCCCTAAACAGGACGATGGTTTTGATTATGTTGCAATGTTTGCTGTTACAGCTGGAAGCCAAATTCGCGAGCTGGCACAAGGCTTTAAAGAACAAGGTGATTATCTAAAGAGCCATGCCGTTCAAGCCCTTGCCTTGGAGCTTGCTGAAGGATTAGCAGAGAGAACGCATCAACTCATTCGTGACCGTTGGGGCTTCCCTGACGCACCTGACTTCACAATGGATCAACGATTCTCCGCAAAATACCAGGGACAACGATATTCATTCGGTTACCCTGCATGTCCGGACCTAGAGGATCAAGAAAAACTCTTTAACCTATTGCGCCCAGAAGATATCGGCATTCAATTAACAGAAGGCTTTATGATGGAGCCTGAAGCCTCTGTTACAGCGATAGTTGTTTCACATCCAGACGCGAAATATTTTAATGTTATGTAATTCATGATGAAGAGCCCTGAAGCCTGTTGCTTCAGAGCTCTTTTTTTGAGGTACGAATTACGGAGGAACTGTGCTCATACGAGAAGAAGGATTTTTTCTTTACATCCTAACTAAGAGCTGATGAAGGGACTTTTCCTTGACTCTCTTCCCCTTCTTGTCCTTCATACCCGGAATGATAGCCTTCCTCATTTAAATGGAAAATTCAGGTTTAACCTCCTAGCCATACGGGAATATCAAAACCACTCCAGAAAAACATACTTTCATCCATTTTTTCACATACTACAAAAATCGAATTCCATTTAGGAGGTAATCAATTTGAGCAACAATCAAAATCAACCAAAACAAACGATGCCGCCACAGCATCAAAATGTGCAGCCAGGTCATGAGGATATTATGAATCCAGCACCTGCATTTGAGGATAAAACCTATATTGGCAGCGGAAAGCTGAAAAACAAGGTCGCGGTCATTACAGGAGGAGACAGCGGAATCGGACGTGCTGTTGCCGTCTTTTTCGCAAAAGAAGGCGCAGATGTTGTGATTTCCTATTTAAATGAACAAAAGGATGCAGAGGAAACAAAACAACATGTCGAGGAACATGGACAAAAATGCTTACTCGTTTCAGGGGATATTGGAGATGAATTAGTTTGCCAGCAAATTGTGTCAGAGGCAGTCAATGCTTTTGGAAAAATCGATATTTTAGTAAACAATGCTGCTGAACAGCATCCACAAAAAGGCATTGAAGATATCACAAGCGAGCAGCTTGAACGAACATTCCGAACAAATATTTTCTCTTTCTTCTATTTAACAAAAGCTGCTCTTCCCCATTTAAAGGGCGGCAGTGCAATTATTAACACATCATCGATTACTGCCTATGCTGGAAATGAGCAGCTAATTGATTATTCAGCAACTAAAGGAGCGATTACAACCTTTACTAGATCCTTATCCCTTTCTTTAGCGGGCAAAGGGATCCGTGTAAATGCTGTTGCACCAGGTCCAATTTGGACTCCATTAATTCCGTCAACCTTCCCGGCAGATCAAGTTGCCACGTTTGGAGCTGATACACCGATGAAACGACCTGGGCAACCAGAAGAATTAGCACCAGCATATGTATTTTTAGCAAGTGATGACTCCTCATATATGTCTGGACAAACCCTTCATGTAAATGGCGGGAAGGTTATTAACGGGTAGAGAAAGATGACAAGAGGCTGTTTCAAAAAGAGATAATCATTTTGAAACAGCCTTTCCCCTCTTAAATAAAACTACACCAAAAGACTTACGACAATATCAGGAAAAAACATCCTCCATTAAAATGATTACGTCCCTTCGCTTTTCAAATAAACTATACGTTAGAAACACCTAAGTTTAATCATTTGACTTTAGGAATGATATTTTTTAAATTTAAATAGTATGTATAGCAACCTTTTTGTTAGATTTTTAAAAAAATCGTGTAGAGGGAAATCAAAGTTGCTATAACAACTAAAAACTGGAGGAAGATGTATGTCAAACGTATTATTTATTAAAGCAAATTCACGCCCTGCGGCACAGGCGGTTAGTGTCCAATTATATGATGCTTTCTTGCAAAGCTACAAAGAGTCACATGCTGAAGATACAATCATGGAGCTTGATTTATTCGAAGAGAATTTACCATATTACAGCACGGATATGATTAACGGCATGTTTAAGTTAGGAAAGGGGCTCGAGTTGACTCCAGAGGAACAAGCCGCAACAAAAACGGTTAAAAAATATTTGGATCAGTTTCTTGCAGCAGATAAAATTGTCATTGCCTTCCCGCTTTGGAACTTTACTGTTCCTGCTGTACTGCATACCTACATGGATTATCTTGCTCAAGCTGGTACTTCGTTCAAATATACGCCGGAAGGGCCAGTCGGGTTACTTTCTGATAAAAAAGTTGCTCTCCTTAATGCTCGAGGTGGCGTCTATTCTGAAGGGCCTGCTGCTTCAAAAGAAATGGCTGTTAACTATGTAACTACGATTCTAGATTTCTTTGGTATTAAAGATGTGACCAGCATCATTATTGAAGGGCATAATCAAAACCCGGACAAAGCAAATGAAATCATTGAAAACGGACTTAGAGAAGCAGCAACTGCGGCAAATACATTTTAATGTTCGTTTCTATAGGCTAATCAAATGGTTAGCCTTTTTTCATTTTCATCAGGCAAATTGACATTAAGATAGCTTCAATCTAAACTTATTTTAAGACAATAATTGGGAGTTTAGATGAAATGAACCTAGCATTAGATGACTATATCAGTATTTATATCCATCAATCCGACTTAATTTTTACAAGCTACATTAAAAGTAAACTAGCCCCGCTTAATATTGCACCAGAACAAAATTTAATTATGATGCTGCTTTGGAAACAAGATGGCCTAAGTCAAAATGAGGTTGCGGAAAAGCTCGACAAGGATAAAACAAATATTGCCAGAATGGCTCACTGCCTCGAACAAAAAGGATTTATCAACAGGGTCAGCTGTCCAAATGACCGCCGAATTCAGCGATTATATTTAACTGAAGCTGGACGGCAATTAAGTCAGCACGTTATTCCGATCGCTGAAGAATTTCATGAAACGCTTTGTAAAAATATCTCCGAGGAAGAGTTGCTGCAGCTACGAAGCATTCTCTCAAAGATGAGAGAAAATTTAAAATGAATGTTCTTGTTCGCCATTTTTAATACTTAAGTGATCGTCAAAAAGAGCTGACCAACCTGATCAGCTCTTTTCCATTACTCTTTTCTTTTCCCTCGCTTTTTTGCCAGCACTAAAAACACAATAAACAAAACGGGTACAAAAATAAACACACTAATAAACGGCAGATTCAAGCCCTTTTTTTCGTTCACTTCATAAATCTCAGCAATTTCGCGATCAAGGATAAACTCATATTCTCCATTTTCTTCTTCAAATGTATCACCCGTTAATAATCCTTGAAGCTCTTTATTTTCAGCAATATCAGCCTCAGGGATCACGACCTTTTGTGAAGCAGATGTATTGTTGATCGCTACAATAACTGTTTCGTCCTCAAGTGTCCGTGTAAAAATGATCATACCATCTTTTTCATACAAGACATGATAATCCCCTTTAGTCAGGGCTGGCAGACTGTTGCGAATCTTTGCCAGCTTACCAATATAATCAATCAATTCCTCATCAGATTGAAAATTCATAAGCGGGCGATTTTCAGGAGGCTCTCCCCCATTCAAGGCAATTTCTGTTCCATAATAAACGAAAGGTGTTCCAGGAATCGTGTACATATAGGATAATGCCATTTTCAAGCGAATGCCTGGATGCTGGTTATTTTCAACTGATTTTCTCGTAAAGCGGACATCATTATCACTATCAAGATAGGTTATCAGTGCAGGTGATGAATTCTCCACAACGTCTGTCATAGCCGCAAAAGGCAGATCAACCTTTGCAAACATGTCTGATGCTTCTTGAAAAAATCGTTCATTTAGAATGGAATCAAATCCTGACTCAAGATACTTCGATTCATTGCTAGAGTCTAGCAAGGAACCTATTAAATAAGCATTGTTGTTTACCTTTTTTATCTCACTTTGAAATAGCTGCCAAAATTCTGTTTCAATCGTATCAGGATGATTGATGTAAAAACCGTCTGCGTTTGTTTCCTCAAGCCACCATGCAGCTGTTTCAATTAAAAAATCTCTCGTTTCTTCGTTTTCAGTCGCGAGATCAGGTAATCCGTTAACCCAACCGTTTAAGCGGTTTTCTTGATCTTGGACATCTGTTAAGTCAACTTTTTGATGGAACCATTGCTGCTTTTCCTCGATCCAAGGATGATTCGGTCCAACATGGTTTGCGACAAACTCTAAGATGACTTTCATCTCCCGTTTATGTGCCTCTTCAACCAACCGCTGGAGATCTGCCATGCTTCCAAAATGTTCTTCTACCTGTTTATGGTTTTCAACAAGATTTCCAGTATAATCTTCACTAGCCATAACGGATGATAAAGCGATTGCGGTAAAGCCCATTTCTTTCAGATAATCGAGCTTTTTTATAACCCCTTCTAAGTCTCCGCCATGATAGGCAGCGGGATCCTGTGGATTTCGATCTTTCCCGTCATTATGTGGATTACCGTTATTAAAACGATCAACAACTATGTAATAAACGATTTCCTCCTGCCATGGATGTTCTTCTTTTTCAGCTGCACTTACTGGTAAGGCGTAAAAAAGAAGAAACGGAATGAGTAATCGTATGAAAGCCTTTCTAACCATTTAATTTCCGTTCCTCCTAAACTCAAGGTTTTTTCACTCTATTGTTAAGAGTAGCGCTTTCACTTATCGCACGTCAAACGGAAATTGGTTATTTTTCTTAATATGTGTCAATTATATTGATAGTTTAAAATCTATGAAAGGCTCATAAAGGAGGAATCTATGTTTAAAGAGGCTATTTACCATCGACCAAAAAATCAATTTGCCTATGCCATTAATGAACATGCCTTACATATTCAGTTAAAGGCAAAACGAAACGACATACATTCTATTACCCTTTATTATGGGGACCCGTTTGAATTTGAAGACCACCGTTGGAAGCATTCTACTGTCGATATGCAAAAGAGCGGAAATGATGATTTATTTGATTACTGGGCTGTTGAAGTCATTCCGCCTCAGCGCCGTATACGTTATGCCTTTCAATTAAAAAATCATGAACAAGAGCTGTTTTACACGGAAAAAGGCTTTAGTGACACGGTTCATGATGATTTTTCAGCTTATTTTTGTTTTCCGTTTCATCACCCGTCAGATTGTTTTTCTGCTCCAGAATGGGTGAAAAACACGATTTGGTATCAAATTTTCCCTGATCGGTTTGCAAATGGAAATCCAGAAAATGATCCGCATGGGACACTGCCATGGAATAGCACGGAACCAACAGCTTCCACAATCTTTGGCGGGGATTTTGACGGGGTTATCGAGCGGCTTGATTATTTAGTTGATTTAGGAATCAATGGAATTTACTTTACACCTATTTTCAAAGCTCGTTCCAATCATAAGTATGATTCAATTGATTATATGGAAATCGATCCGCAATTTGGCGATAAGAACACATTTAAACGATTGGTGTCCGAATGTCATAAACGCGGGATAAGGGTTATGCTTGACGCTGTGTTTAATCACTGCGGTGAGGAGTTTCCAGCTTTTCAGGATGCTTTAAAAAATCGTGATGCCTCTCAATATAAGAAATGGTTTCACTTTTCTTCCTTAACTCATGAAGGTGAACCGCACTATCATACCTTTGCATTCGAAAAGAAAATGCCAAAATTAAATACCCAGCATCCTGATGTCAAAAAGTATTTGCTGGAGGTTGGACAATATTGGGTTCGGGAGTTTGAAATCGATGGGTGGAGATTGGATGTGGCAAACGAAATTGATCATCAATTTTGGCGGGATTTTAGGCAAGCAGTGAAAGCCATTAATAAGGATGTTTATCTTGTTGGCGAGGTTTGGCATGATGCTTTGCCATGGCTTGCGGGTGATCAATTCGATGCAGTCATGAATTATCCGTTAGCAAACCATCTTCTCCGCTTTTTTGCTTACGATGCTATAGGTGCCGAACAATTTAGTCACGACCTGCAAAACTGCCTTCATCAATACCCAAAACCTGTACATGAGGCTGCATTTAATTTAGTTGGAAGCCATGATACACCCCGATTATTAAATCTAGCAAGAATGAATCGACAAAAGGTAAAGCTGTTGACAGCTTTTCAGCTCAGCTTTCTTGGCTCCCCCTCTATTTACTATGGAGATGAAATCGGACTGACCGGCGAGCAGGATCCCGGCTGCAGAAAATGTATGGTGTGGGAGATGGAGCACCAGGACCATGACATGATGAACTTTTTTAAAAAGCTGATCAACTTGCGGAAGAGCTACCCTATCTTAGCAAATGAAGGAACATTTAACATCTTGGCGGCTGAGAATGAACGGAATTATCTCTGCTATAGCAAAGAAAATGAGCATCAGCTTTTCATTGCTGTCATGAATAATCATCCTTCAACACAAACTCTTCCCTTGCCTCTAGACTTACATGATAAAACCATCCTTGATCTATGGAGGATGGAAGAGTTTGCAGCACATGCCAACGAGCTTTCCGTCACATTAGAGCCCTATGATTTTACTTTTTTGCTGATCACTAAATAAGTTCAACTTCTTTGCTGTCTCCTATGAATCACTTTCCGATACTCAAGAGGGCTTATGCCCTCAATTCTTTTAAAGAGCTTTGAGAAATAGGTTGAATCAATAATCCCTACTTCCTGTGAGATGTTTGCCACTTTATCATCAGTAGTGGCCAGCAGTTTTTTCGCTTGATTCATTCGATATTGATTTAAATACATATTTGGTGTGACACCGATGACTTTTTGCATACAACGTGTGATATAATCAGGATGAAAATGAAGGGTATTCGCGATATCCTCCATCTTGATCTCCTCTTTAAATTTCTCCTGAATATATTTAACCGTTTCTTCAACAACACGCTCTGCAGCAGAAGGGATTTTGCAGGCCTCCTTTTGCAAATGGAGAAGAAATTCTTGAAAATACAGCTGCTGCCTTAATTGATAATCAGGTGCTTGATGATCTATACTCATTAAGTTATCAAAAATATTTTCTACAAACTTCATATTCTGGGTTTCTCCAAAACTTGGAAGGCAAAAACGATACGATGCCGGAGTCACAAAGTCTCCCTCTGATTCTTGGATATCCGCCCAATTCTCAATCCCTTCCTCTACAAGCTCGTGATCTAAAGGAATTAAAAAATGTAACCAATAATATTCCGTCTTTACTTGGCATTCCTTATGGCCAAAATGTTCAAACCCCGGCACTAAAATGATGTATTGCCCCTCACCAACAGTATAAGGAGTTTGATCCTCGGTTATATATAATTCTCCTGACTTCACATAGATCAAATCAAACACTGTAAATACCCTTTTAAAGTGTTTGGCTCCCTTTTCAAATACCGCATACCCGCCTTTTATTAAGGTCGGAAATGGCGGAACTCTAAATGCAATGTAAGCCATCCGGCATCTCCCTTATAGTCGTATTTCTCCAAAAGTTGTCGTTATCCTCTCTTTCTATTATACTACAACGTCTGTAAACTAAGTAAGAATTGTTAACGCATAATCGAAGGAGTTGAGAGAAAATGTCATTAAGAAAACCAGATCGTAAAATGACATTATTTGCTCTAACATGGCCAATTTTTATAGAAGTAATGCTCCATATGTTATTAGGGAGTGCTGATACACTGATGCTAAGTCAATATTCAGATAATGCAGTAGCAGCTGTTGGTGTATCAAATCAAATTTTATTTCTGATCATTGTCATGTTTGGTTTCATTGCAACAGGTACGACAATTCTTGTTGCTAGGTATTTAGGTGCGAATAATTTTAGAGAAGCGAAAGAGATTTCATCTGTATCTCTTTCAGCAAACTTTTTAATAAGCATGATTATTAGTGTAGCCATTGTCATAGCAAGTGAAGAGATTCTATTACTGATGAATCTTCCTAGAGAACTATTGCCGGAAGCAACTATTTATTTACAGCTTGTAGGGGGCTTCTCCTTTATTCAAGCATTGTTTATGACAGCAAGTGCCATTCTTAAAAGCTATGGCTATACGAAGGATACGATGTATATCACAATTGGGATGAATATTATCCATATTATAGGGAATTACTTTTTTATTTTCGGTCCATTCGGCTTACCTGTACTCGGAGTTCCAGGTGTTGCGATATCAACAGTTGTATCACGTATAATAGGTTTAATTGTCATCGTTTATGTATTGAAGAAACGTGTTCACTTTACGATCAATCTTAAAGAGCTATTTAAGCTGCCAGGACACCATATTAAAAACCTTTTGCATATCGGTGTACCTACTGCAGGTGAACAACTTTCTTATAACACTTCCCAGATGGTAATAACATTTTTTATCACCATGTTAGGAACAGAGGCATTAACAACAAAAATTTACACACAAAATCTCATGATGTTTATGATGTTGTTTAGCTTAGCAGTCAGCCAAGGGACACAAATATTAATTGGTTATTTAATAGGAGCGAAGGATTATGATGCCGCTTATTCGAGGGGATTAAAAAGTCTCTATTCAGGGATTCTTATTTCTACGCTAATGGCCATCATCTTTAGTATATTTTCTGATCCCCTCCTTGGCATTTTTACAACCAATGAAAATATTTTAGAAATTGGAGGTATTCTTGTTCTTCTAACGATATTACTTGAGCCTGGCAGAGCTTTTAATATGGTTTTAATTGGATCACTCCGCGCTGCCGGAGATATCCGTTTTCCAACTTATATGGGGATGCTGTCCATGTGGGGTGTAAGTGTACCGGTTGCCTATCTATTAGGCATTCACTTTGATTTAGGACTTATCGGCGTTTGGATTGCATTTATAGCAGATGAATGGCTTCGAGGAATTATTATGCTGCATCGTTGGAAATCACGGGCTTGGATGACAAAAAGTTTTGCTCAGAGACCCGTCACACAATAATTGAAGGATAGACTAAGGGACTGCATATTTGCAGTCCCTCGCTACTTTAATCTTACATTTTTTACCGTTCATCAATATTAATCTTATAGGTTTCAAACCATACATGAATTTGTGCTAAGTGTGCTAATAGCTGCGGTCCGGACATTAGCTGGCCAAACCAAGGAACCTGGAATGCTTTTCCTTCTGATTCAATAATATCTTGTAGTGCCTGTTTATTTAATAATACATGTAAGATTGAATCTTTTCTGGCAATAAGTGAAGAAAGCCAATTTTTCACCAGCCTTGTATATTCCGGGTTATGTGTCTTAGGATATGGACTCTTTTTTCGATACAATACTTCATTCGGAAGAATTCCCTCTAATGCTTTACGCAAGATGCCTTTTTCACGATCACCATACATCTTTACTTCCCAAGGGATATTCCATACATACTCAACAAGGCGATGATCCGCAAATGGAACGCGAACTTCTAAGCTCGCTCCCATGCTCATCCGATCTTTACGGTCTAATAAATTCGTCATAAACCAATGCATATTTAAATAAAAGAGCTGGCGCCGCTGAGCTTCTAATTCCGATTCTCCATCAAGAAGCGGGGTTTCATTAACCGTTTCTTGATAACGTGCTTGCACATATTCATGTAACTTTAGCTTTTCCTGCCATTCTGGTTTTAACAGCTTTATTCTCTCATCGGTTGAACGCATCCAAGGAAATGCCGATCTTGCTAAATCATCTGGGCGGTGAAACCATGGATATCCTCCAAAAATTTCGTCTGCACACTCCCCAGACAAGCTAACGACAAATTCCTTCTTGATCTCCCGGCAAAACCAAAGCAGCGAAGAATCAACATCAGCCATACCTGGTAAATCACGTACAATGGTCGCTTCGATTAAGTTATCCACTAATTCCTGCTGGGCAATCACACAGCGATGATGTACTGTATTGAATGTTTCACTCATCTTATTAATCCATGGAGCATCGGAATTTGGCTGAAACTCATTTGCTTTAAAGAATTTATCATTGTCCTCATAGTCAATCGAGTACGTATGGAGTCTGCCTTTTCCTTCCTGCTTGTAATGCTCCGCGGCTACCGCTGTAATCGCGCTTGAATCGACCCCACCGGAAAGAAACGTACATAAAGGCACATCTGATACAAGCTGCCGTTTCACGGCATCTGTAAATAGGAAGCGGACCTTTTCAGCTGTCTCATCCAATGAATCCTCATGCGGCTTGCTTTCGACATTCCAATAGCGCCATTTCTTTAACCCATTTTTTGTAAAGGTAAGGGCATGAGCAGGGCGAAGTTCATCGATTCCTTTAAAAACGCCATTTCCCGGAGTTCTGGAAGGGCCGACACCAAATATTTCTGACAAGCCTGTTTTATCTAACACTGCTGAAACAGATGGATGGGCTAAAATCGCTTTTAATTCTGAACCAAAAATAAGCGATCCGTTAGCTTCCTTGTAAAATAACGGTTTAACCCCTAAACGGTCCCTGCCTATGAATAACTTCTCCTTTGCAGAATCCCAAACCGCAAAGGCAAAAATCCCATTTAAATGGTGAACACATTCCTCTTCCCACTCAATATAGGATTGCAGCAAAACTTCAGTATCTGAATGACCTTTAAAGGTGTATCCTCTTGCTAACAGGACCTTTCTAATATCCTCTGTGTTATATAGTTCACCGTTATAACAAATCGTATAAGAATTCCCTTCCTTTGTCCGGGTCATCGGCTGAATGCCGCATTCCGGGTCAACAACAATTAATCGTTTGTGACCAAATAAGACGTTTCCTTCTCCCCATATGTTTGTGTCATCTGGCCCCCTTTTCGCCAAGGTTTCTGTCATCTTTTTAACAGTATCCTGTTTATGAAGGATATTTTCTCTAAAGTTTATCCATCCGGTGATCCCACACATTGATGCATCATCTCCCTAGGGTAAATTATCATGTTTGTTAAACACATCACGTCCCATTACTTCTGGCAGATTGTATTGTATGCCCATCTTAATCAATTGTTGAATTGTCCCAGAAAATTCTGTTCATGCATAAACCTGATCACTTTTGTCTAAAACGTTGATAACAGTATTTCCATAACTATCGTTACATGTTTCACAATCACTGGAGGGTTTAATGAATGTATTCTTCTAAACGAGCAGACTTATTATTAAATCAAAAACGTTCGTACGTTATTGGCTTAATCGAAGTAACGAACGAACAATATGTCATATATGATGATATGAATGATGAACTTCATTTATTAGAAGAGATTCAAGATAATTATTTAGAAATTTTAAGTCCACACGGGTGGAAACCCGGAAAATGGCTGGGGTTAGGGAAGGTGAAAACAGAGCTTGGCTTAACATCATTGAATTGCGGGGATACCGTTCGTATCAGAAAAAGGCTGCCTATTGCACTTGATGAAATGCTAAAGGAGCTTCGCGATGAAACCTTTATGCGCCTGATTAGACAGCTTAACAGCTTATCATTCTCGCCTTTTGATTGTATATATTCCTATAACCATCTCTATTTTTTAAAAAATAAAGTACATAAAAAGGGTGTTTCCTTTTATCAATTTGATAATGAAAATAATATTTGCGGTCTACAGCATCATTTTGAGCGGGGTGTTCATTGCTCAGACCGATTTGAATTTACGACCAGTCTTGGAGAAAGAGGGCTTATAAGTTCTAAGTATTAGTCATAGAAGCTCCTCGCGATGACTAGGATTGATTAAAAAGGGAAAATCCAACTAAAAAATGAAGATAAGATCTATTTTCGGGCGCCATGATCAATGAGAAGGCGCCCTATTTCATTGAAAAAGAGTCTTCATCCCTCAGTTGAACCTCTATTTTTCACAATCATTAAATTAATATTTCTTTTGTTACAAACGGATTGCTGAATGAGGTTTTAAATCGTTTATAAACGGGTATTTACTACTAAACACCAAGAATAGGGGGTTGGATATGCTTGATAAAAATGACTACTTCCTTTTTTCTAGAGAACTCGAACGCTTAATGAGCGATTTTAAACGATGTAATGATCCATCTGTTAAAAAACTTATAAAACTAGAAATACACCATTTACGTTCTATACTGGAAGATCGTAATTAAGTTCTTTTGCAGCACAATATTTAAACGTATTGCATAGGCATTTTATCTATATTTCCTTTTATGAAAAGTGCTCCCACAATTAATCTTAAAAAGATAAATCTAATAAATTGCTCCAACAATAATTTCAAACAAGCCGTATGAACCTATAAATATTAATGTTTATTCCTCTTGCCACTTTCATTTGTTTTATTCTTTCGTTGCACTTACCAGAATTGCCTCCCCAATGAATGAAGTAATTTGAGTATCATTTATTTGAATCCGAAATTTTCGTTTTACCTTTTCTGTAGTCTTGAGGATAAATTCGTTTAAATCGGCTTTCTGCGAATCTGATAAATGCATCCGATCACACCAGTTCTCAAATTCAAATCGTTTTTCGAAACGATGCCATTCTTGTATTTCAAACCCATTTAATTCTAGCTTTTGCAGCCACTCTGATTTTTTCCAAGCCCGGTAATGGCTATAGTCCCTCATTTTTTCAAGAGTATTATAGAATTGATCGAATCCCTCATCCTCGGGAGCGACATTATCATCCAATAAGAATGTTCCTCCGTGTTTTAACACACGATAAACCTCGCTAATAAATTGTTCAATGTTTGGGAAATGATGCGGGGCAATACGACACGTAACGAGATCAAACGTTTCGTCAGGAAAAGGCAATTTTTCAGCATCACCTTCAACAAACACAACATTATCATGTCCGTTTTCTTTTATAAACCTTTCAGCAGCTGATAACATTTCAGGTGTTAGATCCAAGGCCGTTACCTTTTGAACATGCGGAGCAAGAGCATTTGCTGTATGTCCACCCCCTGTGGCTACGTCAAGAACCTCCTCGCTTCCCGTCACATGAGCCATTTCGACGAGCTTTTTCAAATCTCCGCCTTTACGGTGTCCTTTGCTTATTACATAATGATTTGCACTGCGACCAAATTGCTGTTGAACATCCTTTTTAATATCCATCGTTTTCCTCCTTCACTTAAATGCTAGTGAATTTGTTCTATATCAGTTTCCAATTCATGGTGATTTTACTCTTATACTATTACTATATTCGAAAATAAAAATAAGAAAATGATAACTTATTTATAAGTTGCGATAAGGAAATGTTATCACCAGTAAGTATTCAACAACTTCATCTAAAATTCGATAAGATAAATTTTTGGAATAGACAATTTATATTTAGATACAAGAAGTTAATGGTATAAAAAAAAAGAGCCAATAGCTCCTTTCAAAATCAACAAAAAATTTTATTCAACTTATGGAATGTGATTACCACTCCCAGTTTACAAATTCTCCATTTGCAATGCTGTTTTCGATTGATCGCGATTAAATAAACCCATCACATCAACAGTCTGTGTAATATTTACAAATGCGTTCGGGTCAACATCACGAATACATTGCTTCATATCAGCAAGTTCGTATCGGGAAATAACAGTCATCAATATCTTGCGCTTAATTTGTGTATAGCCGCCCTCTCCGTCCATAATCGTAATTCCGCGGTAAAGCTGACTTAAAAGTTTGTTACGAACTTCTTCGCCTTTGTCCGTAATAATAGTGACTGTTAATTTCATGTGGTGAGTATGAATGGAATCAATTACTTTCCCTGTAATAAAAATTGACACTAATGTATAAAGAGCAGAATCCCAATTTAGAAGGAATCCTGAAACCAAAATAACAATTCCGTTTAATCCTGTCAAAATAGCTCCTATTGGGAAATCCATTTTCTTAGCTAGTATCATTCCAATTATGTCAAAACCGCCTGTGGATCCTGAGTATCTCAATATTAAGCCGATTCCAATGCCAGACAATACTCCGCCAAAAATGGATGAAAGAATTGGGTCTGAGCTAACCGCATACACCGGTAAGTAGTAAAGGGCTGCCGAAAGAACAATAACACTCAAAATTGTATAGGAGATAAATCGTTTTCCAAGCTTCATCATCCCTAAAATAAGCAGTGGCAAATTCAATAATAAATTCATTACCCCAGTATCAAAAGGTGTTAATAAGCCAACAATTATGGCAATCCCACTAATTCCAGCACTTAACACTTCGTGTGGGATCAGAAATTGATTATAGGCTATTGCTATTAATAGAGAACCAATAAAAATGACGATTGGTCTAGTCAAATCCCTCATCCTTTCAAATAAAGACAAGACTAATATTTATTCATTATGAGAGAATTATAATCGATTTTAAAGAAAACGAAAATTTAAAAGTTTATTCTGAAAATACATTCAAAAGCTATTGATATAAACATTATCAAAAGGATAATAATATGTATCAAGAAAAAATAAGCACTTTTGTAAAACGCTTTCAAGTGGATAAATATTAATGGTAATGCATTAATATTATCTTAAACTTATAAAAAAACACTATCCTTTTTATTCTATTACAAAGGATAGCGTTTTTTCGTTGAATTACCTTAGGTCGGTAACCTATCATGAAGTGAAACCTGCCTAAAATGGAGTTAAATTCATTCATATCTTTGAGCTCCTAGAACATTCGCTAAACTTCCTGTTTTACAAACGGCTTTCATCCTGATGCGACAAATGCCGCAATTACAAATTCATCAAAGAGCCTTGTACGGTTCCTTTTGGGATTACATTAGGATTCTCAATATCACCAACTAATTGTATATTTCTTTCTATCTTTACGTCTTTATCTAAAATAACGTAGTTTAATAAGCCCTTCTCTCCAACGCAGCTTTTTTGCATGACAATGCTATTTTTAACGATTGCACCTTTTTCAATTTTTACCCCGCGGAAGATAATACAGTTTTCTACATATCCTTCAATGACACACCCATTGGCAATCATGGAATTTTTTACAACAGCTGTTTTCGTATAGCGCGTTGGAGGCTCATCTTTTGCTTTTGTGTAGACGGGTCTATCCTTTGCGAATAGCTGGTCCCAGATTGGCCGATTCAACATATCCATGCTGCTGTTGAAGTAGGAAGAAATGTCGGATATAACCATTGTATAGCCTTCATGTTCATAACGGGAAAAGCTATATTTCGAAGAAAAAGATTGAAGGAACTCACTTAATGTTTTCACATGGAAACTTTCTTGATGAATTAAATCAATCAATAAAGCTGTTTCTAAAACGTACAGATGAAGCGATTGTTCTTTGTGATAAACTTCTGTAATATGAGCATTTGAGCGAATATGATGATCCAGAACATCCTTAAAATCAATATTGCAAATCGTGCAACTATTGGTAATGACCGCATATTTTTGCTTGCTTCGCAAAAAGTAATCAATATGGTAACGCAATAGGGAAACGATGGAAGATTGATCTAATGGGTAATCTGCCCTTGGGGGGAAAACAAAGAGACCGTCTCTTTTCCGAGCCAAATCCCATTGCTTGCCTGAACCAAGATGGTCTAATAACGAACGGGAGTTAATTTTCGGAAAAAGCGCAACGCTATAGATGCCGGAGTTAACCAGATTAGATAACATAAAATCAACTAAACGGTATCTTCCCGCAATCGGAATTGCAGAGAATGTACGGTGAGTTGTTAAAGGTTTTAATTCATCTGTGTATGGTGATGCATCAATAATTCCCAACATTTGCTTATTCATTGCGTTCATCTCCTTCGTTTGCTTAATTGTCTCGTCTTATAACGCAGAAAGCAATTCTTCGGAAACTAAAATAACCTCATCCTTTTCTGAATCAGCACGAATGATTGTACCGTCTGGAACATGCATCTCTGGAGGAATAATTACATTTTCAATATAAACATCAGCTCCTATTTTAGCATCCGTCATTACGACAGACTTATTGACAACCGAATGCTCTCCAACCTGGGCTCCCTGGAACAGTACGGAATGATAAATATTTCCTTCTACAATACAACCCTCGTTAATTAAGGACTCAACGACCTCAGCAGCAGGGGCGATATATTGGGGAGGCTGATTTGGATTAACAGAGTAAATGCGCCAAGATTGTTCAAATAAGTTCAGCTGTGAATTCACCGATAGTAAATCCATATTTGCCTCCCACAAACTCTTCACAGTCCCTACATCTTTCCAGTATCCTTTAAACGGATATGCAAAAAGCTTTCTCTTTTGTTCTAAAAGCAAAGGAATGACGTCATTTCCAAAGTCGTGATTCGAATTTGGGACGTGCGCATCTATTTCGAGATACTTGTTTAAAATAGACCATTTAAAAATATAAATGCCCATTGAGGCTAAATTATTCTTTGGGTGATCCGGTTTTTCCTGAAACTCCAAAATTTCCAAACTTTCATTTGTACTCATAATACCGAAACGGCTTGCTTCTTCCCAAGGTACTTCGATAACTGAAATTGTGACATCTGCCTCTTTTTCAATATGGTAAGCAAGCATTTCACTGTAATCCATCTTATAAATGTGATCCCCTGATAGAATAAGCACATACTCCGGCTCATATTGTTTTATATAATTAACTCAACTTTCGCAGAGTGAGATCGGCAAATAAGCCTTGATATAACTAGGAAGGCCAGCGATCCACCTCTCGA